>JAGNBF010000020.1 GCA_018004935.1 Chloroflexota bacterium
GTTTGCGAGTTTGCGAGTTTGCGAGTTTGCGAGTTTGCGAGTTTGCGAGTTTGCGAGTTTGCGAGTTTGCGAGTTTGCGACTAGTCGCAAACTCGCAAACTCATTGGCGCAGGCGTTCCCCATGGGCCTACGGCGCACCAAGAGGGATGAAAATCTGTAGGACGATTTGGTAAATCGTCCGGGCGATTTGCCAAATCGCCCTACATTTTCGTAGGAGTTCCCCATGGACGGAACGCACACCAAGATGAATGAAAATAACGCCACCATTTTCATTCCCATCCGTGTTTCTTCCTATCCGTGTTTCCACTATCCGTGGCTATTTTCGTAGGAGAAATTATGGCCGAAGTTTCTGCTCCCATTGCTGTTGCTCTGCGTGGTATTACCAAACGTTTTCCCGGTGTGCTGGCTAATGACCGGGTAAACCTTGAT
Organism: Chloroflexota bacterium; assembly: GCA_018004935.1. Taxonomy (GTDB): domain Bacteria; phylum Chloroflexota; class Anaerolineae; order Promineifilales; family Promineifilaceae; genus Trichofilum. The sequence continues at coordinate 430 of JAGNBF010000020.1, forward strand.
GTACGACAGGGAGAAATTCATGCCCTGCTAGGGGAAAACGGGGCGGGTAAAAGCACCCTGATGAGTGCCTTGTGTGGCCTTTACCAACCTGATGAAGGGGAAATATGCCTGAGTGATGACAAGGGGCAACTGCACGCGGCCGCGATTCATTCCCCCCGTGCCGCCATTGCCGCCGGTATTGGTATGGTTCATCAACATTTTAAACTTGTTGCCAGCCAAACCGTCGCCGAAAATGTCATTTTAGGACTGGATGGCATTCCCTTTCGCCTGGATATGGGGCAGGTAGAGGAGCGAATCAACCGGTTAGGGCAACAGTATCATCTGCCCGTAGACCCCAATGCCTATATCTGGCAACTTTCGGTGGGGGAACAACAGCGGGTAGAAATTCTCAAACAGCTCTACCGGGGAGCCGATATTCTCATTTTGGATGAGCCGACGGCGGTGCTGACTCCCCAGGAGTCTGAAGAGTTGGGGCATGTTTTGCGGGGAATGGTAGCTGAAGGGAAGGCGATTATTTTTATCAGCCATAAGTTAGATGAGGTGATTGCCTTTGCTGACCGGGTAACCGTTCTGCGTGATGGCCGTAATGTGGCGACATTAGAGGTCAAAAATACGAATAAAGCGGAACTTGCCCGGCTGATGGTGGGGCGCGAAGTGCTTTTTCGGGTGGAAAAAGAGCCGCTTAAGGCAGGGGACACTGCTTTGGCCTTGCAAGGAGTCACGGCTCTGAACGACAAAGGGTTGAAAGCTCTCAAGAATGTGTCGTTGACGATTTGCCGGGGAGAAATTTTAGGTATTGCCGGGGTGGCTGGTAATGGGCAACGGGCGCTTACGGAAGTGGTGACGGGGTTACGCTCTTCTATTAGTGGAAAAGTATTGTTGCGCGGACAGGATTTAACGAATCAATCTTCGCGCCGTTTTATCCAGGCTGGGGTATCCCATGTGCCCAGTGACCGACTGGGCATGGGGTTGGCTGGTAATTTGCCGGTGAGTGATAACCTGATCATGAAAGCGTACCGGCAGATGCCCCTTGCCTCAGGACCATTTTTGCGCGGGGGAGCGATTATCAGTTTTGCCAATAAGCTGATTCAGACGTTTCAGGTGAGTACTCCGAGCAGTGCTACCCCGGCGCGTATGCTTTCTGGGGGAAATCAGCAAAAGGCGATTTTGGCCCGGGAGATTACGGCGGGTAAACAGCGGTTTGGCGATGGGGCTGTTTTGCTGGTGGCGGCGTATCCCACACGGGGGCTAGATGTGGGGGCCATTGAAGCGGTGCGGCAAATGATTTTGACGCAACGGCGCGACGGCACGGCGATTTTGCTTATTTCAGAAGATTTGGATGAGTTGATGGCGATTAGTGACCGGATTGCTGTGTTGCATGGGGGCGAGATTATGGGGATTGTAGACGCGGCCGCGGCAACTATTGAAGAACTCGGTTTGATGATGGCTGGGGAGAGGAGGCAATAATGCCATTTTCATTGAAGTTAGAAAAGCGCTTGGAAATCTCACGCAAGGCATCCTATCTCGTGCCGATGGCTTCGGTGGTATTGGCCTTGTTGTTTGGGGCTATTTTGTTGCGTATTGCGGGGGCCAACCCCTGGGAAACGTACCGGGCAATGCTGGAAGGGGCGATTGGTTCGCCTGCCCAATGGCGTGAAGGGCAATATTTTAGCCTGGTAGAAACATTGGTGAAGGCAATTCCCATTATGCTGACGGGTCTCTCCGTGGCGATAGCTTTTCGGATGCGCTTTTGGAACATTGGCGCGGAAGGGCAATTGGTGTTGGGGGGGGTGGCCGCGGCCGCGGTGGCGCTCTGGTTTCCATCCCTTTTCCCCTTTTTGCCGCAAACCGCCGGGGTTTATCTACCCATGATGTTTATCGCCAGTGTTTTGGCCGGGGCTTTCTGGGCACTCATTCCCGCTATCCTGAAGGCGTATTTAAAGGTGGATGAGATTATCACCACGCTGATGCTCAATTACATTGGTATTTTGTTTTACGAGTATCTGTTTAACATTGTCTGGAAAGACCCTCAGGGGTTTGGTTTTCCAGGGACGGCTCTGTTACCGGAATATACCTGGTTGCCTCGTTTTACCGGGCGGTTGCACTGGGGCATTCTTATTGCCATCGGCGCGGCCGCGGTCGTCTGGCTGTTAATGAGTCGTACCCGCTACGGTTATGAAATCCGCCTCATTGGTGAAAACCCCCGTGCTGGTCGGTATGCCGGTGTCAGTCTGGTGTTTAACATTATTCTGGTTATGCTCCTTTCCGGGGGGCTGGCTGGGCTGGCCGGTATGTCAGAGGTAGCGGGTATTTCTCACCGCCTGCAACGAGGATTAGATGTGGGGAATGGGTTCACCGGCATCATTGTGGCCTGGTTAGCCAAACTGAACCCCTGGGCTGTCCTGTTAGTAGGCTTTTTATTAGCCGCGTTGGTGGTCGGTGGTGAACAAATCCAGATTTCTATGGGTTTACCGGCGGCAGTATCTCTGGTATTGCAAGGGGCGATTTTACTCTTTGTGTTGGGGGGCGATATTTTTAGCCGTTACCGCCTGCGCATTATCCGCACTACACCCGCTCCGGCCTCTGTAAAGGTAGAAGCAGGGGATTAAAAGCTTAATAATCGTCCAAAAATAACCTGGGTGGTGCGGTCAGGAAACCGACCACAGCAAATGGCTAAGTTAATTGCGAACGATTACTAAGTTTATATACTTACCACGGTCATCAAGTGACATTTTGTTAGCGGCAACAGATTGGTAGGTTTGGATTGAAGACCCATCCCCCTTCGATCCCAGAGGGAAGGGGGGAGAAACCTACCGGCGTGGTTTGGCGAGCGTCCGCTCGCCAAACCACGCCGAAATTAGTTCCCCGCCCCTGGGGGTGGGGGTGGCCTTGGATAAACCCAACACGACGATAAAGGGAGACGGTGACAGGGCGAAAAAATGTTAGATTATGCCCTTTGACAGTATAGGTAACCGTTCAGCCTTTCGAAGGTTTCTGCAAAGGTGTTGACCAGTGGTACAAACCCTCGGAAGGCTCTTTTTCTCAGGGAACTGAACGCTTACGCTTATAGGCTGAAACGCTGACTGGTTAATGTGCTGAAAGCTAAAATGGTGCCAAAATGGATTTACTGACTTCAATTTTAAGTATTGCCATTGTTGCCGGAACGTCGTTAGTATTTGCGACGATTGGGGAAATTTTGACGGAGCGGTCGGGTATTTTGAACCTGGGGGTAGAAGGGATCATGATAATGGGGGCGTTGTCCGCGTTCGCGGCCGCGTTCCATTCCCAAAGCGCCTGGGTTGGGATATTGGTAGCCATGCTCGTGGGGGGATCATTGGGCCTCGTCCATGCCTTTCTCACCATTACCCTGCGTGCCGATCAGGTCGTTTCCGGGTTGGCTATGACCTTATTCGGCACAGGTTTGTCTAGCTTCCTGGGCCAACGGCTGGGGCCAGAGGGTGCACCTCTGGTTGGTATGATTGGGCCACGCTTTGAGGAAATTCAGATCCCTGTTCTGAGCCAGATTCCTTTTTTGGGCGAAACCTTCTTTAACCATGACATTATGGTATATCTGATGTACCTGTTTGTTCCGCTGTCCTGGTACTTCCTTTATAAAACTCGCCCTGGCCTGCATCTACGGGCTGTAGGAGAAAGCCCCCAGACCGCTGATGCGATGGGTGTAGATGTGTTTAATCTGCGTTATCTCTACACCATTGTGGGGGGTATGCTCATCGGGCTGGGGGGAGCACACCTCTCTCTGGCCTATACGCCGGGCTGGACGGAAAATCTGACCGGCGGCCGCGGCTGGATCGTCATCGCGCTGGTTATTTTTGCCACCTGGGACCCGGCACGGGCTGTCATTGGGGCATTACTCTTCGGGGGGGTAAATGCTATTCAATTCCGCCTACAGGCATCGGGGACAACCATTCCTGCCAGCCTGCTTAATATGACACCTTATCTGCTCACCATTATTGTCTTGGTGATGATTACCTGGTTTGAATCTTTCCGCAAACGGGTGGGTGCCCCAGCGGCCCTGGGTTTGCCCTATATGCGTGAAGAGCGGGCGTAGGTAGTTAGTAATCGTTCGTTTTTAACTCAGGACTTACGTGCAGTGGCCGGTGTCCCCACCGAGCCACTCACGTTATTTCTGAACGATGACTTAGGATCGAAGATTAAATAACCTACGAAACTGCTGTGGCCGGTCTCCTGACCGTGCCACTCTTAGCCAGCAGGTTATTTAATTCTCATTCCTTAGCGGTGGGTCTTGTGCCTGCCCGTCAAGGACAACTACTAATCATTCTCCTGAATTCCCAAAGGCCCTAATTTAATCAACAAACGGTTAAAACCATAAGACGCCAAACTGGAGTTTAGAGCTAGAGGAGAGAGCGAGAGGAAACTACTCTAGAAAACTCTCTAGCTCTCGCTCTGAACTCTAAACTCAAGGCCAAAAGCACACTTGAACAATGGCCCAAGCCGTAGAACAGCCTGATTGTTCATTAAATTTTTAATCGGGTAACGCGTATCTTCTCAATAACTCGGGGTGGATCGGGCCGGTCTCCTGACCGTGACCGCTGGTGGCTCGGTCAGGAGACCGGCCACAGCCCCGAAATATTGAGATGTTACGGTAACGCCTTCATTGACCCCATCCCCCCTGCCGATTCCCTCGGGAAGGGGGGAATTCCCATGGGGCATTTTTCGGGGCATTCGCCCCGAAAAATGCCCCTTAGAAAAGTTCCCCGCCCCTGGGGGCGGGGTTAGGGGTGGGGGGATTCCATTACCTGATTAATTTTTTAAACGACAAAAAGGCTGTTCTACGGCTCAACCCAACTTGTTTTTAGACGCTCACTAAGCTGGGGATAACCTTGTTCACGATGCCCTTTCCCCTTTGGGCCGGTAGGCCAGCAAGCGCAAACCATTCAAAGAAACCAGTACGGTACTCCCCTCATGGCCGACAACGCTAAGCGGTAAGGGCAGACCCCAGCCCAAAACGGATGCCAACAACAGGATAATCATGCCCAGAGCAAAAACGAGGTTTTGTACCAGGGTGCGCCGGGTTTGCTGGCTCAGGCGTATCAGATAAGGCAGGTGCTTCAGATCGTCCCCCATCAGGACAATGTCGGCGGTTTCTAGAGCAACATCGGTTCCGGCCGCGCCCATGGCAATGCCGATTGTGGCCGCCGCCAATGCTGGAGCATCATTTACGCCATCCCCCACCATTGCCACCGGGCCAACTTCCTGGGCCAGCCGTTTGAGGACGTGCATTTTGTCAGCGGGCATCAATTCGGCATATACCTCGTCAATGCCAGCCTGACGGGCCAGGGCTTCGGCGACACGGGCATTATCTCCGGTGAGCATGACCACCCGTTTAACGCCGACTTGTTTGAGTTGACGCACTGTCGCGGCCGCGTCCGGGCGCAACACATCAGCAATGCCTAGTACCCCCAAAACCTGAACCCTGTTCTCTGTGGTGGCCGCAATGATAACGGTGGTTTTTCCTTGTGCCTGCAAACTGTGGAGAACGTCCGCGGCCGCGTCCAGTCCCTTTGTTGTCCATTGGGCAAAGTAACGCTGGTTGCCAATGGTGATGCGCCGTCCCGCCACAACAGCGCCCACCCCCATGCCCGTTTCGGAATAAAAATCGGTAGCTTCAGGGATAGCCAGGTGACGTTCTGTGGCCGCGTCTACAATCGCCTGGGCTAAAGGATGTTCTGACTTGACTTCGACTGCGGCCGCGAGGGCCAGGAGTTCCATTTCACTGCCCTGCCAATCTTGCGTACAAACCCGAATGTCGGTTACTTTAGGTTTGCCAATCGTCAGGGTGCCGGTTTTATCAAACGCCACCACTTTGATCGTAGCCGCCTGCTCCACATACGCCCCTCCCTTAAACAGGATACCCCGACGTGCCCCATTACCGATAGCCGAAAGCACCGTTGCCGGAGTGCTGATAACCAGAGCACAGGGCGAGGCCGCTACCATCAAAGTCATCGCCCGATAAAAGGTGGGTTGAAACGGTTCATCCAGTAACAAAAGGGGTAGAACAATGGCCGAAAGGGTCATCAGAATAACCCCCAAGGCATAATATTGCTCCGCTTTTTCGATAAAACGTTGGGTGTGGGCCTTTTCGCTGTGGGCTTCTTCTACCAGTTTGATTAGCCTGGCCAGGGTGGTGTCGGCGGCCAGGTGGGTGACTTCCACTTCCAGGTGGCCCCGTTGGTTGATGGTTCCAGCCAGGACCATGTCACCCACCCGTTTGCTGACAGGGATAGATTCACCGGTAATGGTGGCCTGGTCAACGCTACTTTCACCGGCAATGACTAGCCCATCTAAAGCCAGCCGATCACCCGGGCGGACAATCATCACATCACCCAGGCAAACTTCTTCCAGCGGTAGTGTGACTGTTTCTTCCTGGCGCTGAATGAGAGCGGTTGTGGGGCGCAAGGCCATGAGGGCACGGATGGCGTTGCGGGTGCGGTCCAGGGCATATTCTTGCAGAACGTTGGAGAGAGAAAACAGGAATAGGAGCATAGCCCCTTCAAATGGTGCTCCGACCGCGGCCGCGCCCAAAGCCGCCAGCACCATAAGCATATCTACATCAATGGTTAGTTGGCGTAAGGAAGCCAATCCCGCCTGCAAACCAAAAACGCCCCCGGCAATGTAGGCGATGAGATACAAAAGCACAATAAGCGGCCGCGAGGCTTCCTGCCGTTCGGCTAACAGGCCACCTAACATGGTTATCAGAGTGACCGCTGTCAGAAGGGCGGGCAGACGTTCACCCACCAACCACTCCTGTAGCTGGATGATCCATCGCGGCCGCGTTGATAAACTGTTTGAAGACATCGTAATCATTTTTCCTGTCATCATGTGGCTCCGTTCGTTGTATCCAGGCTCTCAAAAATTTGGCGATCTTCCGCATCCAGGCGCATCAATAATTCTGGCCCCAAACGAGCATAAATCCGTTGCGTGAATAACTCCATCCAGACAAATTGCCGGGCAATGTGAACCAAATCATGATTACCGGTAATAGTCGCCAACATTTCGCCTTGCGTCCCTTTGCTGGCAATCAGAAGCTCTTTATCATCCGCCTCTACCAATAGGGTTGTCTGTAGTCCCTGTAATTGACTTTCGAGAGGGGGGTGATAAGCCACTCTGCCCGCGCTGAATGGTGTCGTTCCGGTCAGTAACGCGTTTATCATCACCCCTTGATTGTGAGCAGTGGTAATTTCTGAGTGGAGTTCTGCCAAATCCTCATCCGTCAGCACCAGGAAGAGTTCAGTTTGGGCGTTTTGGATGAGTTGGGTGGCATAGGTGAGGGTCGTGGAGCGTCCTTTGAGGGACCAGAGACGATTATCAGGGGTATGGGCATACAGTTCCCCCAAACCACGCCGTAATTGCTGAAGTAGGCGTTGGTGTTCAGATTCATATCGCCCTAGCAAAAGTTCAGGGGGCATAGGGCGGTACAATGTGGCCCGCTCTTCGACTGTTTCTAACGCGGCTCCTCGTCCATGTAAACGCTTTAACGCTTCGTATACCATCGAACGAGGTACACCTGAGGCTTTGCTGATCTGATAGCCCGATACAGGATGCTCCTGTAATAGGGCTAGATACACCTTTGCTTCGTATTCAGTAAACCCGATTGCTAATAAGTTTGTCAATAAGTCCATTTTTTGCCTCAAGGAGGTGGCTCTTTGGAAATTCAGGGGGTTGACACCATGAAAATATTTGAGTGGTTTGCAAACTAACTAGTAGTAATTATGCAAACAACTAATCTTTTGTCAACACTGTTCTGGCTTACCGTTGCCGGTTTGCCCTTATACACCCTCTCGGTGGTTCTTGGGAATTTCGCGGGATACGGGCAACCCTTGTGGTTCTCCCACACGGGGCAGGCACAAGGTCAGCCCGTACATCTGGTGTCAATCCCCTGAATTCCCAAAGAACCGTAAAAGATTAAGTTCCGTCAAGCGCTTTTAACTGTTTTGACCTTTTTTCAGTAGAGTCATAATTAATTGTTGGTATCTATACAGCCCCTCACCCTAACCCTCTCCCCAGGGAGAGGGAACTAACTCTCCTCTCCCGCTTCGGGACAGGGGCGGGGGTTTCCCCCTTCCCACTTGTTGATTAAATGATTAATCGGGTAATGAGTGGATTCGCCCTCCCCCCTGCCCGCTGGGAGCGCAGGGGAATGGGTTTTTCGTGGTCGCCATTCTATGCCTGTGTTATTTCGGAAAAACTCAATAACCGTGGGATAAATCCACGAAACGTTTAAAATCCGGGCGTGGTTCATAAGTCGGCAAACGGTGCTTAGTCATCGTTTGGAAATAAGATGGGGGGCGCGGTCAGGAGACCGGTCACAGCAAAAAGGGAAGTTGTTCTTAAACAGTTTCTTAGCCGTGCCCCCCGGGCAAGGGGGCATGGTTTTAGGGAAAATACCTGTTTGGGTGTACTCCAGACCCCCAGGGAAACTTCTGTGAGGAATTTAATGAGAGATAAAGGGTTGGTAGTGATACGTGGTGGTGGAGATTTGGCGACAGGTGTGATCGCCCGTTTGTATCGGGCAGGATACCGGGTATTGGTGTTGGAACTGGCGCACCCCTTGGTGGTGCGGCGGCGGGTGGCGGTAGCTACGGCCATTGCCGAAGGAGAAATCCTTATTGAAGACCTGATTGCCCGCCGGGCTGAGACCCTGGCCGAAGCGCTATCTCTGACCCATCAAGGGGTAATTCCGGTGCTGATTTCTCCCGCTTTACCCTTTATTGCTGATGATCTGGTAGCCCTGGTAGATGCCCGTATGGCCAAACGCAACCTTGACACCCATCTGGCGCAGGCGCCGCTGGTGATTGCCTTGGGGCCGGGATTTGTGGCGGGGCAGGATTGCCATGCGGTTATTGAAACGATGCGCGGCCATGATTTAGGACGGGTGCTCTGGCGGGGCGCGGCTTTGCCCAATACTGGTACGCCGGGTATTGTCGCCGGGAAAGGAGCGGAGCGAGTCCTGCGTGCCCCGGTAGCCGGAATAGTGACCTGGCAGGTAGATATTGGTGTGGTAGTGGCCGAAGGGCAACCCCTGGGGCAGGTGGCGGGCACGCCGTTGGTGGCCCCTTTTGCCGGGGTGGTGCGGGGTCTTATTGCCTCAGGCACGACAGTTTCGGCTGGTTTGAAGATTGGCGATGTGGATGCTCGTTGTGAGGTGGCGGCCTGTTTTACTATTTCGGAGAAGGCGTTTGCGGTGGGTGGGGGGGTATTAGAAGCGGTGTTGATGAGGGCACCCGCGGCCGCGCCACATCCTCTCCCTGTGTTGTCCTTACCCGGGGCCATGGGCGTACGCGGCCGCAAAGAACTCATCGCTTTAGTCGGGGGCGGTGGCAAAACCAGCCTCATGTTTGCCCTGGCACAAGCATTAGGGCCGGGAGCCATCACCAGTACTACGACCCGTATCTTTGCCGCCCAGATGCGCCATGCTCCTGTTGCCCTTTCGCCCACGGGAATCACCCACCTGACAACCGCTTTACGCCGTTGGGGGACGGCTCTGATAGTAGGCGAAACCGTGGGGGATAAAGTGTCGGGTGTAGACCCGGCCTATCTGGCCGGACTGTGGCAACGGCCTGATGTGCGCCATGTTATTGTAGAAGCGGATGGTTCCCGGATGCGCCCTTGCAAAGCGCCTGCCCATCATGAGCCTCTGATTCCAACGGAAGCAACAGTGGTAATGCCTGTGGTAGGGCTAGACGCCCTGGGGCAATCAGTATTTGCGGCCGCGCACCGGCCTGAACTTGTGTGTGCCCTGACTGGCCTACAGGAAAACGAAGCCATCACCGAAGCCGCCCTGGTAATGTTACTAACCCATGAGCAAGGTGGACTGAAGGGTATCCCCGCAGAAGCACGGGTTATTCCCTTTTTAAATAAGGTGGAGAGTCCGGCCAGCCTCGCGGCCGCACGTCGGATTGCCGCTCAGGTTTTACGCCATAAACGGATAGAACGAGTCATTATTGGGGCAGTGCAGACAAGTCAGGCTGTGCAGGAACTGCATCGCCCCATCACGGCGGTAATTTTGGCCGCTGGTCAGGCCAGCCGTATGGGTCAGTTGAAACAACTGTTGCCCTGGGGTGAGACAACCATATTGGGTCAGACGTTGCGTCAGGTGGCCCAAAGCCTGGTGCAAGAAATCCTTGTTGTGACAGGACATGAGGCTGAAGCCGTGGGCAATGAGGTCAGGCAGGTGGAGTTAGCGGGGGGAGAGATGCGGCCGCGGCTTCTTCATAATCCTTACTACCTTCAGGGCGAAATGCTCTCATCCCTTCAACAAGCCATCCGCCATCTGGATTCACGCACCGCCGCCGTTCTTGTTGTCCTGGCTGATCAGCCCCTGGTGGAGCCGGAGACCTATAATGAAATTTTGTTGGCTTATGCTCAGGGGTACGCCGGGTTAATCGTCCCGGAATATGCAGGGCAACGAGGTAATCCGGTATTAATTGACCGCCGTTATTTTGGGGAGCTTCTGGCACTGCCACCTGGTGCGGCTCCGCGCCATTTACTCCAACAACACCCTCATGATTTGTATGCCGTACCCGTCAGCCGTGAGAGTGTGATCCAGGATTTGGACACCCCGGAGGTGTATGAACGGTGGCGGCCAGGGGAGTGAGGAGAAAGCGTTGGAATAACAGGCCAGCTACTGGTTTGCGCCTGGGGAGTGCCTGCACGAGGTTTTCCCCCACCCCTAACCCCGCCCCAGGGGCGGGAAATTGGATAAAGTGTCGTTTTTTGAGGGCAGACGCCCTCAAAAAACGACACCAATAGGTTTCCCCTTCTCCCAGGAATCGTTAGGGGGATGGGCGTTTCCGATTAGCGACATAGCCAATTAACTTGGGAAAAGCCGTGACCCTGGTTTCCGCAATTCTCAATTTGGCCTGAACGTCTAAAAATGGTGAGGCCGCCCGGCCATGAAACGGGCCGGGCGATGGTTACGAAGGCCGTTGGCCTGCTGTTTTAGCCCGTAGGGCCTGGTACTGATAGCCCGGCGGTTTGACCACCGGGCGGATTAACGGAACATTTATTGTTCAAACTGAAAATTGTTGCCCGGGTTTACGCTTTATTGTCGCCCTAAAATCTCTGTGTTAAACTAAAGGTCAGACGATTGCCGTCTGGCCCGCAATCGTACAATCACCACTAACCCCCATGAGTCTCCTCTTCCCGCCCCCTCATGCGTCCCAGGGGTCGGTGTGGAGAAGTAACGAGGATCCATGTCTCCCATTGCTATTGTTGCCGTTGGTGGCAATTCCCTTATTACCGATAGTAAAAGACCCGATGTAGGCCATCAGTGGGACGCGGTGCGCGAAACGTGCCGTCATCTGGCTGATATGGTTGAGGCTGGCTGGCGGCTTGTTGTAACCCATGGTAATGGGCCCCAGGTTGGTTTCATTTTGCGGCGGAATGAGCTTGCGGCCGCGACCGTTCACACCACTCCCCTTGATCTCATCGTCGCCGATACCCAGGGTTCCATTGGCTACATGATCCAACAAGCCCTGCGCAACGAACTATTCAAACGAGGCGTCAGCAAACCGGTTGTTTCTGTCGTAACCCAGGTGTTGGTAGACCGGGCCGACCCTGCCTTCGCCCACCCCAGCAAACCCATTGGCGGCTTTATGACAGAAACCGAAGCCCGCACCTTTGAAAAGGAAGGCTGGCAGGTAGTTGAAGACGCCGGTCGAGGCTGGCGGCGGGTCGTAGCTTCCCCTCAACCCCTTCAAGTCATCGAAGAAGATTCCATCCGTTTGCTGGTAGATGGAGGCACCATTGTCATTGCCACCGGGGGTGGGGGCATTCCTGTGGTACAAAATGATGCCGGAGAATTGCGCGAACTTCGTGGCGTTTATGCGGTGATAGATAAGGATTGGGCCAGTGGTTTACTGGCCGAGCGACTGGGAGCCGATCTTTTCCTGATTTCGACCGGGGTCGAAAAGGCCGCTATCCGTTTTAACAAGCCGGATCAGGAAAATTTGGCAGAAGTAAATGTGGCACAACTCGCCCAATACCTGAACGAAGGTCATTTTGCCGCCGGGAGTATGAAGCCCAAAGTGGAAGCCATGTTGCAATTTGTGCAACGGAGTGGCAAAACCGGCCTCATCACCAATCCGCCAAACATCGCACGTGCCCTGGCGGGAGAGACAGGTACATGGGTGAAGCCGTGAGGGGTAAATAAACCATCGCCAAGAGGCAAAGGTTACCCGGGTGTTGGCCTACTTTAGAAAATTCCGTTGGGGGAAAAATCAAGTAGATAATTGCCCCAGGTACACCTGTATACAAGTTACTTTCTTGAAGGCTATACTAACCAATCGCACCAGAAGTCGAGTTAACCGCCTAATTTCAATCCCCTATTGAGGTACATTATGGAAACAATCAGTCAACAGCTAAATGCCCGGATCGCGGCCGCGCACGATGACATTCTCCAATTCTTCCGCGACATCGTGGCTATCCCCAGCATGGACAGCGACATCGAAAAAGTCGGCCAACGTGTTGGTGAGGAGATGAAAAAGCTGGGTTATGATGAAGTATATGTAGACAAATATGGCTCCATCGTCGGCAAAATAGGGCATGGCGAAAAAATCCTGCTCTACGATAGTCACCTGGATACCGTCGGCATTGGCGACCCTTCCCAATGGGAATGGGACCCCTTCCAGGGCAAGGTCGAAGATGGCATGCTCTATGCCCGGGGCGCGTTAGATGAGAAAAACAGCACTCCCGGCATGGTTTACGGTCTGGCCCTGGCCCGTGATCTGGGGTTGTTGGCGGGATTTACCGCCTATTACCTGGGCAACATTGAAGAATGGTGTGATGGTATCGGGTGCGCCGCCTTTCATGATTGGGAAGGGGTTCACCCTGATTTTGTAGTTATTGGTGAACCAACCAATATGAAGGTATACCGGGGGCACAAAGGGCGTATTGAAACGGAGATTGTCTGTAAGGGTAAAAGCGCTCACGCCGCCAGCAACTTCATGGGTGATAACGCCATTTACAAAATGTTGCCCGTTGTTAAAGCCATCGCTGACCTGGAAAAAGATTTTGTGCCCCATGAATTTTTGGGTCAGGGGCGCGTGACTGTGACCCGCATCTCCAGTGTTAGCCCTAGCGATAATGCCGTACCGGATGAATGCCGCATTTTTATTGATCGGCGTGTCACCTTTGGCGAAACCCGTGATTACTGGCGAACCGCACTGGAAGCAGTTATCCCTGCGGATAAACGGGCCGATTTCTCTTTCCCATCCATGATTTACGCCAAACCCAGCCATACCGGCGCTGTTTATGAATACGAACAATACTTCCCGGCCTGGGCGTTGGAAGAAACTCATCCCCTGGTGCAGGCGGGTATTGAAGCGTTAAAAACGGCATGGCCAGACGAAACTGATCCGTTTGGACAGGGAAAGTGGGATTTTTCCACTAATGGGAACTACTGGGCGGGTAAATTGGGTATTCCTAGCATTGGTTTTGGCCCTGGCAATGAGATTTATGCTCATGCGGTAAATGAACATGTGTCGCTGGCGGATGTGGTGGATGCCACCCGGTTTTACGCCTTGTTACCGGCGATGCTAAAAAGTAAATTGAGTGAATGAGGAGAATAAATTATGCAAACCAATTTTCGCGGCCGCGATTTCATTGGTGATCTCGATTTCAGCAAAGAAGAAGTCGAAACCGTCCTGGATGTAGCCTGGGACCTCAAACGCAAACGGGCGTTAGGGGAATCCCATGCCCTGTTGCGTGATAAAGTGCTGGCTATGTTGTTCTTCTTTACCAGTACCCGCACCCGTGGCTCTTTCGAGGCCGGTATGGCCCAACTTGGCGGCCACGCCGCCTTCATTGACTCCGAAACCACCCAAATCTCCCACGGTGACACCGCTAAAGAGATTGGCGAAATTTTCGGGCGTTATTTTGACGGCATTGCCATTCGGCAGTGCGATTGGCAATTTGGTAATCAGTACATCAACGAGGTCGCCCAGGCCAGCCGTGTGCCGATTCTCAACATGCAATGTGATGTGTATCACCCCTTCCAATGTCTGGCCGACCTGATGACCATCATGGAGAAAAAAGGGCGCAATTTACGGCGCAAAAAAGTGGTGGTCTCCTGGGCCTATGCGGCTTCTTACAGCAAACCCATCTCTGTCCCCCAATCGCTTATTCTCCAGATGACCCGCTTTGGCTGTGATGTAGTTTTGGCTCACCCGCCGGAGTTCCAACTGATGCCCGACATCATGGATATGGCCCGCGAAAATGCCCGTAAACATCATGTGGGTTTTGAAGTGGTACATGACATGGATGAAGCGTTTAAGGATGCCGATGTGGTCTATCCCAAGAGCTGGGGGCCGCTGGTGACAACCACTGCCAAAGAAGACGGCAAAGCACTCATTGAAAAATATCGCTCCTGGATCACGGACCAACGGCGCATGAATTTAGCGAAGGAAGATGCCATTTATATGCACTGCCTCCCGGCTGACCGCAACCTGGAAGTGACGGATGAAGTCATTGATGGCCCGAACTCCGTTGTATACGACGAAGCCGAGAACCGCCTGCACGCCCAAAAAGCGGTCATGGCGCTAACCATGTCCTGATTCGGACAGGTTTTTCTCCTGTAAAATGCTCTGAATTCGATGTAAAAACCTGGTTTCTAGTTTCGCCAGATTGTACTAGTAGTTCAACAAACTTATTCCGTCGAATAGCTGTGGCCGGTCTCCTGACCGTGCCACCACCTTCCAACCGACAAATCTTGTCTGTCGCACTACTAGCAGGTTTAGAAACCAGGTTTTTTCCTACGAAAATGTAGGGCGATTTTGTAAATCGTCCTACAGATTTTCATCCCTCTTGGTGTGCCAAAGGCACATGGGGAACTCCTGTAAAACACTCCGAAGCCTGTCAGTATCGTCTCAATAAAGTGGGGTGAAGTTGGTTGAGTCTGTCGAAACCAACGGCCTGCGACAAATTCAGGCCTCGTTTGCCCCGAAATATTGAGAAGATACACCTGTCAGGTTTAAATCGTAAGCGTTCAGTCATATATATTCAGGCTATGGTTACAAAGGCCGCTGGCCTGGGGTTTTAGCCCGCAAAGCTCCGTAGGTTTAGCCCGGCGGTCAAACCGCCGGGCAGGATAACTGAACGCTTACTTTCAATCAGGAAGTTATTTTGGGTTTTTGGGAATACGCGGAGTACAGTCAACCCTTGTGGTTGCCCCACACCGGGCAGGCACAAGGCCAGCCCGTATATCTGGTGTCAACCACCTGAATTCCTAAAGGCCCGTTATTTTTAGAAAACCACTTAAGATGAGAATCCGTACCCATAAAGGTCTTACGTTTGATGATGTTTTGCTGGTACCTAAACGGTCGTCCGTCGCTTCGCGGCAGGATGTGGACACCAGTACCCGCCTGACTAACTCTATCCGCCTGAATATTCCCGTTATTAGTGCCAATATGGATACCGTTACCGAAGCGGAAATGGCAATTGCCCTGGCGCGTTATGGGGGTATTGGCATTTTGCACCGCTTTATGACGGTAGAACAGCAGGTGCGCCAGGTGCAACGGGTGAAACGGGCCGAAGGGTTTCTAGTGGAGAAACCGTTGACCATCAGTAAGGATGCACCTATTCATAAAGCGCAACAACTGATGCTGGCCCATGATGTGGGTGGGTTGGTGGTTACGAATGGCACGGATGAATTGGTAGGGTTGATTACACAGCGGGATGTATTGCTGGCCCCTGATGGTTCCGCTCCGGTGAGCACGGTGATGACGAACGCGGCCGCGCTCATTTCCGCCACCCCCCACACCACCTTAGCCGAGGCACGGGCCATTTTGCATGAGCACCGCCTGGAAAAACTGCCCGTTGTCAACGAATCCGGCACTCTGGTAGGGCTGATTACCGCCCAGGATATTGTTAAACAGCAACAACACCCCCAGGCGACAAAAGACGAACGCGGCCGCTTGCGTGTTGGGGCGGCCATTGGGGTTAAAGAAGAAGACCTGGATCGGGCTGGCGCCCTGTTGGCCGCCGGGGCCGATGCCCTGGTGTTGGATATCGCCCACGGCCACGCTGACCATTGCCTGACGATGATTCAACAGTTACGCCAGAACTTCCCCCAGGCCCAAATTATTGCCGGAAATGTCGCCACCCGTGATGGGGCACGAGAACTGGCCGAAGCCGGAGCGGATGCCATCAAAGTGGGCATTGGGCCGGGTTCCATCTGTACTACCCGTATTGTCACCGGTTTTGGTGTGCCCCAACTCACAGCCATCATGGATAGTGTGGCCGGGGTTTGGGATGCCGGGCGGGATGTTCCGGTGATCGCGGATGGGGGCATTAAGGTATCTGGTGACATGGTGAAGGCGTTGGCCGCCGGAGCCAGCACGGTAATGATTGGCAGTCTGTTTGCCGGATGTGAAGAGTCGCCCGGTTCGGCGGTGATCCGGCATGGGCAAAAGTTTAAGGTGGTGCGCGGCATGGCCTCGTTGGGTGCGGCTATGGGGCGTAAGGCGTTGGAGCAAAGCCAGGATGAAAGTGCTGAAAGCCCGGCTGATTGGGACAAAGTTATCCCGGAAGGGGTGGAAGCGGTCGTGCCTTATCGGGGCCATGTCCGCGAAATTTTGCACCAACTGGTGGGTGGTTTACGCTCCGGGTTGAGTTACGGCGGCGGCCGCAACCTGCATGAGTTACAAGAAAACGCTGAATTTATTGAAATTTCTGCGGCGGGTGTGCGTGAGAGCCACGCCCATGATGTGACAAGAATGTAGGGGTCATTTTAGGATCTGGAGTAACTAAGTAATCGTCCAAGAATAAGTTCCGCGCAGACCTGACAGGTTTCCGGAAACCTGTCAGGTCTAAACCGGGAAGTTATTTTTAGATGTTCACTAAGTAAGCGTTCAGTTGTAAGGAGCAAAGGCTGTGAAGGTTGCTATTTTAGGCGGAACAGGGCCGGAAGGGAGTGGATTGGGTGTCCGGTGGGCGGCCGCGGGACATGAGGTGTTTATTGGTTCGCGGCAGGCGGAACGGGGAGAGCAGGTAGCGGCAGAGTTGGCGGCTCTGTTGCCCACCGGAAAGATAACAGGGGGAGATAATGTCGCGGCCGCGAGCCAGGCCGAAGTTATCGTTTTGGCCGTGCCCTACCAGGCACAAGCCAACACCCTGGATTCGGTTAAAGATCTTATGGGTGGCAAATTGCTGATCACCGTTGTTGCTCCCACTGGGGAAAAGAAAGCCCGCGTCTGGCGGTTGCCCAGTGGTCTCTCTGCCGCCGAAGAAGCCCAACAACAACTGGGCGAAACGGTGCGTGTCGTCGCCGCCTTCCAAAACATTGGGGCGCATCACCTGCGTGATTTGTCTTACCAATTGGATTGTGATGTGTTAATCTGTGGTGAGAAAGCCGCGGACAAAGAGGTGGCTCTGCAATTAGCCGCTGATGCTGGTTTGCGCGGCATCAACGCCGGAGCCTTACAAAACGCTTCCGTTGCGGAGGGGCTGACATCGCTTCTTATTTTTATTAACATGAATAACAAAGTTAAAGATGCCGGAATACGTATCACGGGTCTTGCGGGGTAAACATTCAGTTAGCCTGCCCGGTGGTCAAACCACCGGGCTAAATTTACGGAGCTTTGCGGGCTAAAAGCCCAGGCCAGCGGCCTTTGTCACCATAGCCCGGTCGTTTTGTCGTTTAAAAAAATAATCAGGTAATGGAATCCCCCCCACCCCTAACCCCGCCCCCAGGGGCGGGGAACTTTTCTATAGGGCATTTTTCGGGGCGGATGCCCCGAAAAATGCCCCATTAGAATTCCCCCCTTCCCGAGGGAATCGGCAGGGGGAATGGGGTCAACTATACTTGTCGAAGGCAAATGGGTTTCGACAAGTTCAGCCCTCAAGAGGGTTAATCATTACAGGCATTCTTAATTTGGCCTGAGCCTCTAAAAATGTAGAGGTCGCCTGGTCGTAAAACGGGCCTGCTCTACAGCGAGTTTTTTGGGTAAGGGCAACCCTTGTGGTGGCCCTCATCGGGGTGAATTCCCGAAGAACCCATCAGGTTTACAAATACCCTGTCACGCCAGAAATGTGGACAATGGGCGGCTGGCGTTCATGGCGAGTCGGACTGTGTTCCCCTTGCACAGTCCGGTTGCCAGCCAACGAGTAAGGGATTCATGACGTGGAGGTGCGTTTATGGAATTTCTGCTCAATGGACAGACCAAAACATTTGATGGTGATCCGGAACTTCCCCTGCTGAATTATCTGCGGGATGTCGAAGGGATTACCTCGCCCAAAGATGGCTGTGCCCCTCAGGCGGCCTGTGGTTGTTGCGCCGTGCAACTGGATGACAAAGCCGTTCTTTCTTGTGTTACCCCCATGAAAAAGGTGGCAGATGGTGCCGTTACCACCATCGAAGGTCTCACTCATTATCAGCAAGAGGTGTATGCCAATGCCTTTGTGGCCAAAGGTGGGGTGCAATGTGGCTTTTGCATTCCGGGTATTGTCATTCAATCCCATGTGCTCATTGGTAAGAATCCAGATCCCAGCCGGGATGAGATTGAAAAAGCCCTGACGCCTCATCTGTGTCGGTGTACCGGCTACAAGAAAATTGTGGATGCGGTACAGTGCGCGGCCGCGGCGATTCGCCAGGAAGAAGAAGTTGCCCTTCCTCAAGATACCGGCCCCATTGGCACACGCCTGCCCAAATATCAGGCCCAAAAACTTGTTCTGGGCCAGCACCAATATGTAGATGACATCAAAATAGACGGGATGCTGTTTGCGGCCTTGAAACTGAGTGACCATCCGCGTGCCCGGGTACTAAGCCTGGATGTGAGCGCGGCCGCGCAACTGCCCGGCGTTATTCGTGTATTCACCGCAGAAGATGTGCCCGGCGGCCGCGTCATCGGCCTCATCCGGCAAGATTGGCCCCTCATGGTGGCCGTCGGTGAAACCACCCGCTACGTAGGTGATGTCCTGGCCGGGGTTGTGGCCGAAAGTGACACCATTGCCCGCCAGGCGGTGGCCCTCATCACCGTTGAGTACGACATCCTCGAACCCGTTACTGACATGCACAAAGCGCTGTTACCAGATAGCCCACTTGTTCATGAAGGGGGTAATACCCTCTCCCGTACCGTTACGCACCGGGGAAATGTCGAGCAGGCCCGGGGTGCCTCTGCCTATATTTCACGGGGGGTTTACCAGACCCAGATGATCGAACATGGGTACATGGAGCCGGAATGTGCCATTGCTTACCCCAGCGAAGAGGGGGTGGCCGTTCTTTCCCAAAGCCAGGGGGTCTATGACGACCAGGTACAGATTGCCAAATTACTGGGCTGGCCCCTGGAAAAAGTCCGGGTCATTCTGGTTCCCAATGGCGGCGGTTTTGGCGGCAAAGAAGATTTGTCGGTGCAGGGGCACGCGGCGGTCATGGCCGTGGCTCTGGGACAGCCGGTGAAAGTACGCCTTACCCGTGACGAATCCATCACCATGCACCCCAAACGACATCCTATCTGGATGGATTATGAGGTGGGTTGTGATGCGGCGGGGCAGTTGACCTTTGTAAAGGTCAAATTTGTCGGGGATACCGGGGCGTATGCTTCGGTGGGGATGAAGGTATTGGAGCGGTCGGCGGGGCACGCCACCGGGGCGTACCATTTCCCGGTGACGGATGTGGAAGCGACGGCGGTCTATACCAACAATATTCCTTGTGGGGCGATGCGCGGCTTTGGTGTGAATCAGTCGGCTTTCGGGTTGGAGAGTTGTCTGGATGATTTGTGTGAACAAGGGGGGTTTGATCGCTGGCAGTTCCGTTATAACAATGCCCTGCAAGATGGGGATATGACGGCTACCGGCCAGGTGATTGAAGGTGGGGCCGGGGTGCGGGCCACGTTAATGGCGGTGAAAGAGGCGTTTTACGCGGCCAAATATGCAGGTTTGGCCTGTGGAATTAAAAACACGGGGGTAGGTAATGGAATGGCTGATGAGGCGACGGCGCGGATTACCATCGCGGCCGCGGATCATATCCTCATTGATCATGGCTGGACAGAAATGGGGCAAGGGGTCAACACCATCGCAACCCAGGTCGTTTGCCAGGAAACCGGCCTCGATCCCCGCCTCATGGAAGTGCGCATAGATACCGCCGCCCAACAAGTTGCTGGTATGACAACCGCCTCACGAGCCACATCCCTGATCGGTAATGCTCTCATTGATGCCTGCAAAACGTTAAAAGAGGATTTGCAGAACCATACCCTGGCTGAACTGGTGGGGCGACAATATGTGGGGGGCTGGCGGGTAGATTGGACGACCAAACCGGGGGCCAAAGTAGACAAAATTGTCACCCATTATTCGTATAGCTATGCCACGCAACTGGTAACACTTAACGACGAGGGCCAGATCGCTAAAATTACCGCCGCCCATGATGCCGGTAAGATTTTTAACCCCACTTTGTTTGAGGGCCAACTGGAAGGCTCTATTCACATGGGTTTGGGGTATGCCATTAGCGAAGAACTGGTTATGGAAAATGGCCGTCCCAAGAGTACCCGCCTGCGCCAGATGGGGATTCTACGAGCCAAAGAGATGCCGGAGATGGAGATCATTGGTATAGAAGTGCCCGATCCATATGGCCCATATGGTGCCAAAGGGGTGGGGGAAATTGGTCTGGTTCCTACGGCAGGTGCGGTGGCTAATGCGTTGTACCAATATGACAAAGTGCGCCGCTACCAATTGCCGCTCGCACTCCCCAAACGGAACCGCCGGGTGAAACTGGCCGATTAGCCCGTATTGAACTACTCGTAACAGGCTTGTTGAATTGCCATTCACTATCCTGGCAAGGGTAAGCGTTCAGTCATATGGATTCATCCGCCAGACCCGCCCGGTCGTTTATGACCGGGCTATGGTTACAAAGGCCGCTGGCCTGGGCTTTTAGCCCGCAAAGCTCCGTAGGTTTAGCCTGGCGGTTTAACCGCCGGGCGGGGTAACTGAACGCTTACCAGCAAGGGGGAAAATCGTGAGTTTACTTATCCACAATGTCACTATTTTTACGAACGATGAAGCCAACCAGATGCTGACAGGGCAGGGGGTGGTGATTGAGGGTACGCGGATTGGGGCGGTGGGGCCGGTAGCGGAACTCCAGGCGCAATACCCTGAAGCGGAGAGATTGGATGGCCGCGGCCGCTTACTCATGCCCGGTTTTGTCAACACCCACATGCACTTCTATGGCCTCTATGCGCGGGGAATCAGCCTGCGCCAGACCGCCCACAACTTTCACGAAATCCTGCAATATCTCTGGTGGGCCTTAGATAAAGTGTTAGACCCCGAAGCCGTGTATTACAGTGCCCTCATTCCCGCCATAACCGCCGTACGTAAAGGTGTCACCAGCATGATCGATCATCATGCCAGCCCATTTGCCTGTGCCGGAAGCCTGGATCAGATTGAAGAGGCGTTGGCCCTGGTAGGGGTGCGGGGGCTGTTGTGTTATGAAGTCTCAGACCGGGATGGTAAGGTGATTCGAGATGCCGGACTGGCCGAAAATGAACGCTACATGCGTCACTGCCAGCGAGCCAAAGCCGAGAACCCGGATCATTTGTTTGATGGCATGATGGGGTTACACGCTTCGTTTACCCTGGACGATGACTCTTTACAGCAGGCGGTCGCCATTGCCAACACTCTGGATCGTGGGTGTCATATCCACATGCTAGAAGATTTTGTGGATGAGACCCTCACCCAGGCCCAGTATGGCCGTTCGGTGGTAGAGCGGCTGGATTATTTTGGTGTGTTGGGGGAGAAGAGTATTACAGCACATGGCATATTTGTGGATGCCCGCGGCCGCGACCTGCTCGCCAACAGCAACACCATCGTCGTCCATCAGGCCCAATCTAATATGAACAACGCCGTGGGCCGTGCCGACGTGTTCGCCCTGCTCGACCGGGGTATCACCGTGGGTATTGGCACCGATGGTATGACCCCCGACCTGCGCCGTGAGGCGATGACCGGCTATCTGATGCACAAACATCACATGCACGACAATAACCTGGGCTGGGGAGAATATGAACGGATGACCCTCAAGCACAATCCGGCTATTTATCAGCGGCTTACCGGGCAAAAGGTGGGCCGAATTGCTCCCGGTTATCTGGCGGATGTGATTTTGGTGGATTATTACCCCCCCACGCCCATGAGCGGGGATAACTTTTGGGGCCATTTTTTGTTTGGCCTGGTGGATGCCGATGTCAATACAACGATTGTGAATGGCCGTATCCTCATGCACGACAAAGTGATACCGCACCTGGATGAAGCTGAGATCGCGGCCGCGTCCCAACCTGTTGCTCAAGCTGTCTGGCATAAGTACCAGGGTGAGGACTAGAGCGAGAAAAAGTAGAGCATATTATGTCAACATTACTCCTGAAAAATGCCCGTTTGCTCATCACCATGAACGATGCTGGCGACACCATTCCTGATGGCGCATTGTTCATTCACAATAACAGCATTGCCTGGGTGGGTCGCACCGCCGACCTACCCCCCGCCTACCAGATCGCTGACCGGGTGATTCAGGCCCATGACCGGGTGGTTTTGCCCGGTCTGGTCAACACCCATCATCACCTTTACCAGACCCTCACCCGGGCGCTGGCTCCCAACAGCGGCCTGTTCCCCTGGTTACAGACCCTTTACCCCATTTGGGCCAGAATGGATGGTGAAGCCGTTTACACCAGTGCCTTAGTCGGCATGGCAGAACTTATTCTGAGTGGGTGTACAACCGCCAGCGATCACCTGTACCTTTTTCCCAATGGGGCAAAACTAGATGATGAAATCCGCGCCGCCCAGGAGCTGGGGTTCCGTTTCCATGCCGCCCGTGGCTCTATGTCATTGGGTGAAAGTCAGGGGGGCCTACCCCCGGATAGTGTTGTGGAAGAGGAAGAAGCCATTCTCAAAGATTGTATCCGTGTGATTGAAACCTATCACAATCCTAACCCCCTGGCGATGGTTCGGGTGGTGGTGGCCCCTTGCTCCCCCTTCTCAGTAACTCCCGATCTCATGCGGGAGTCGGCACGCCTGGCACGGGCGTATGGGGTTACATTGCACACCCATCTGGCGGAAACCAAAGACGAAGAACAGTTTTGCCTGGAAAAATTTGGCTACCGTCCGGCGGCATATGCCGAACACCTGGAATGGGTAGGGCCAGATGTGTGGTGGGCACATTCCGTGCATGTGGATGCCACAGAAATTGCCCTTATGGCCCATACCCATACCGGTGCGGCCCATTGCCCCTGTAGCAATATGCGCCTGGCCAGTGGCATTGCCCCGGTGCGGCAATGGCTGGATGCTCAGGTGCGGGTAGGGTTGGGGGTAGATGGCTCGGCGAGTAATGATGGTTCGCACATGCTCAATGAGGCACGGCAGGCCTTACTCTTGCAACGGGTACTAAATGAGGCGACGACGCTGAAAGTGGAAGAGGCGTTGTGGTTGGGCACACGAGGGGGCGCGGCCGCGTTAGGGCGTGACGATATTGGTCAATTAACTCCCGGCAAAGCCGCCGATGTGATCGCTTTTGATCTAAATCGCCTGGCCTACACCGGTGCCCAACATGATCCCATGGCCGCACTCATCTTTTGTGCTCCCCAACCGGTAGATTTATCCATCATTAATGGCCGGATCATCGTCGAAGATGGCGAATTGCGACCGATGGATCTGCGCCCCATCATCACCCGGCACAACCAGATTAGCCGGAAGTTAATTAACGGGTAATACGGAGAAAACCATGCCTCAATTAAAAAGTTACCACCGCCCAGACAGTGTGACAGCGGCTTTGTCGTTGTTGACGCGGCCGCGTACCGTCGTTTTAGCCGGGGGAACCAACCTCGTGGCCCAGTTAAATGACATGCTGGTGGATGAGGTTGTAGATCTACAGGCCATAGGGTTAGATCAGATTGTTGTGGGGGCAGATACCATTAGCCTGGGGGCAATGGTGCGCCTGCAAACGCTGGTTGATCACCCTGAACTCCCCTTGCTGATTCGCCAGATGGCCCAACGCGAGGGGCCAAATACCTTTCGCCATGTTAGCACCCTGGGCGGAACGGTCGCGGCCGCGGATTGGGAGAGTGAACTGTTTGCCGCTCTGCTGGTGTATGGGGCGGTTGTAACCTTCCACACAGCAGACGGTGTGCATAACAGCACCCTGGCCGATTGTGGCCCCGCCCTGGCCCAAAAGGGGGTTTTGATTACCGGGATAACGATTGAACGAGCCGGGCACGCGGCCGCGGAAAGAGTGGCCCGTACCCCTGCCGATAAACCCATCGTGGCGGTTTGCGGCCGCGTTACCCCCGGTGGGCAACTATTTCTGGCCTTCTGTGGTGTTGCCGAACGCCCCTGCCTGCTCCCACCCGCTGATCTGCCCCACATCCAACCCCCTACCGATTTTCGCGGATCATCCACCTACCGCCAGCAAATGGCTCAGGTATTGAGCCAGCGGGTGCTGAAAGCAATACGCAGTGAATAATCGTAAGCGTTCCGTTATCCCACCCGGCAGTCAAACCGCCAGGCTGGGGATGAATTTACCCAACTGTTGTGGCCGGTCTCCTGACGGTGCCCCCCAACTTAATTTCGAGCGAACCCTTCATTCTCATTCCTTACCATAAAAGTAACCGTTCAGTTCAGAGACGATTTCAGGCCATTTTGGATTACTTCAGCGGATTTAGAACTGGAGTTTAGAGCGAGAGGAGAGAGCGAGAGGGAATTACTCTGGAAAACCCTCTCGCTCTCGCTCTAGCTCTCGCTCTGAACTCTAAACTCAAATACTTAATCCGTTGAAGTAACTCAACTGAACGCTTACCCATAACACGAGTGAACCATGAACATCCATGTAACGATCAACAGGGAAGCAAAAACATTTACCTGCCAGCCCGGGGAGACCCTCATGCGGGTCTTACGGCGGGAAGGGTATTTTAGTGTGCGTTTTGGCAGTGACACTGGAGAAACGGGCGCGGCCGCGTTGCTCCTGGATGGCCAACTGGTTAGTGCTGATATTCTCCTGGCTCCCCAGGCCGATGGCCATACCCTGGAAACCATTGAAGGGTTGGCCCATGGGTTAGATTTGCACCCCATCCAATTGGCTTTTATCAATACAGGGGCCATTCAGTCTGGGTATGCCACCCCAGCGATGGTGCTGGCGGCGAAAGCGTTACTGGCCCAAAACCTCAACCCCACCGAGGCAGAAATTCGGGATGCGTTATCTGGCATTTTGGACCGGGAGACGGGGTATGTGAAACCGGTGCAGGCGATCCAGGCCGCGGCCGCGGTGCTTCGTGGCGAACAGCCAGAAACCACCCCGCCCAATGTCCTCACCCCCATAGACTTTGATCCCGGCCTCTTTGGGGACCCCGGTAACGACGGTCACTCCGATGCCCTCACCCCGGAAATGAACGGTGGCATAGCCACCAAACCCATCGCTCCCCCCCAGCCTAAAATCACCTCCAGCATCCCTGATACCAACGTGGTAGGCAAACCAGAAACCAAAGTAGATGCCATCAAACTCGCCAAAGGCAATCCAGCTTTTGTAGATGATGTGGAGATGCGTGGCCTGTTATATGCCCGCCTGCTCACCAGCCCCCATGCCCATGCCCGCATTCTCGATATAGACGACAGCGACGCCGTAGCCCTGCCCGGTGTCCATGCCGTCATCCATTATAAAAACGTCTCCCGAGTCCTCTATGCTTCCGGCGGCCAATCCTACCCCAATCCGCCCCCCTATGATCAGGTCAGCTTTGATAACAAAGTGCGCCATGTTGGTGATCGTGTTGCCGCCGTAGCCGCCGAAACCTTAGAAATTGCCGATGAGGCGGTCAAACGGATCAAGGTTGTCTATGATGTGTTACCCGCCATATTTGATGAGCGTGAAGCCATGAATGAGGGTGCTCCTATCATCCATGACGAGCCAGATGCCATCAAAATTCACGATGCCAGCCACAATGTCGTTCACCACATCAAGGCCCAGGTGGGAAATGTGGCCCAAGGGTTCGCCGAAGCCGACCAGGTGTTTGAACAAACCTACCGGGTGCATCAGGTGCAACAATGTCCCATTGAACCCCACATTGCCATTGCCTACTGGGATGCCGACGAGCGACTCACGTTTCGTACCAGCACCCAGGTTCCTTTCCATGTGCGGCGCATGGTTGCCCCCCTGTTAGGGTTGCCGGTGAAACGCATTCGCGTTATCAAGCCCCGCATTGGCGGTGGTTTTGGGGCTAAACAAGAGATGCTCATCGAAGACATCGTGGGCCATTTGACCATCAAAACGGGCCGCCCGGTACGCCTGGAGCTAACTCGCGCCGAAGAGTTTATGTCTAGTCGTACTCGCCACCCCCAGACTATCACCTACAAAACCGGTGTCAAGAACGATGGCACACTGGTCGCGCAAGAGATGACCATTGTGGCCAATACGGGAGCCTATGGCACTCATGG
Organism: Chloroflexota bacterium; assembly: GCA_018004935.1. Lineage (GTDB taxonomy): Bacteria > Chloroflexota > Anaerolineae > Promineifilales > Promineifilaceae > Trichofilum. Next base: position 26,860 of record JAGNBF010000020.1, read on the forward strand.
CCTGACGGTACAGACCGTCTCCGGGTTACGTGGCCTCAGCACCTACAACTGCCCCAACAAACGTTTTGATTGCCATGTGGTTTATACCAACATACCCGTGCCCGGAGCGTATCGTGGGTATGGTGCGCCGCAAGCCTTGTTCGCGCTAGAAGTCCACATGGATGAAATAGCCACCGCTTTGGGACTGGATGTTGTGGAATTCCGGCGGCGCAACTGGGTAAAGGTAGGGGATCGGCTCAACATTGCCCCCCATCTGGGCGAAGGGGAAAAAGAGACGGTTATCGAAGCGCCAGTTATTTTGTCCAGTGCACTGGCGGAATGTGTGGAAATGGGTAAACAGGCCAGCGGCTGGGCACGTCGTTATGATCCGAGCTGGAAACAGATTCCGGACCAACCCCATCTGCGTCGTGGATTGGGTATGGCTGTTTGTATGCATGGTACGGCCATTCCCGGGCTGGATATGGGTGGGGCCAGTGTCAAAATCAACGACGATGGCTCCTTTAATGTCCTGGTGGGTGCTACCGATTTAGGGACGGGTTCGGATACTGTGCTTTCCCAGATTGCCGCGGAGGTGTTGGGCGTACCCTTAGAAGACATCATTATTTACTCCAGTGATACGGATATGACGCCATTTGATACGGGTGCGTATGCCAGTAGTACGACTTATATCTCTGGCACGGCGGTGAAAAAAGCGGCTGAAGGGGTGCGGGAACAGATTAAGGAACGCGCCGGGCTGATGTTGGGTTTGGCTGATTGGAGTACGGTGACGTTGCATGATCGGCGTGCCTGGGCGACAGATGGCCGTTCGGTGACGTTAGCGGCGATTGCCCTGCATTCGTTGCACCAGGATCAGCAACGCCAGATTATGCACACCGCTTCGTATGTGTCGCATGAGTCACCGCCGCCTTTTGCCGGGCAGTTTGTGGAGGTGTTGGTGGATACGGAGACGGGTCAGGTAACGATCACAAAAATGGTGATGGCGGTAGATGCGGGGGTGGTAATTAACCCGCTCACGGCCAGTGGTCAGGTGGAAGGGGGGATGGTGCAGGCGTTGGGGTATGCCCATTGTGAGGAGATGGTGTATGATGCCCGCGGCCGCATGGTCAATCCCACATTTGGTCCCTACAAAATCTACCGCGCCGATGAAATGCCCGAATTAGGCGTTATCCTTGTCCAAACCAACGAACCCAGCGGCCCCTTTGGAGCCAAAGCCATTGCCGAAATTCCCAAAGATGGCGTAGCACCCGCTTTAGCCAATGCCATTTTCGATGCCACGGGGGTGCGTCTGCGCCAGATACCCTTCACTCCCGAGCGGGTGTTAGCCGCGTTAAGAGAGACGGCTACGAACCAATAACCTGAAGCATCAAACCCATGTCTTTAGATAACGATCAACCCCTTCTCCAAGCGATATTGGCGGCACAAGCGGCGGGTGAAACCGTGGTTTTGGCTACGGTGATAAAGGCCAGAGGGTCTGTGCCCCGTCATGTTGGAGCCAAAATGCTGGTTTATGCCGACGGCCGCTTGAAGGGCACGATTGGTGGCGGCGAAATGGAATCACGCATCATTCAGGAAGCGCAGGTAGTTCTGCAAGAGCAACAGCCGCGTACCCTGGCCTACACCCTGGTAGACCCCCAAAAAGGTGATCCCGGCATCTGTGGGGGTGAAGTGGAAATTTATCTGGAGCCGTATGTGCCCCCGGCGACGGTGTTTGTGGTAGGGTGCGGGCATGTGGGGCGGGCGATTGCTTCTCTGGCCCATTGGTTGGGTTTTCAGGTAGTGGTAACAGATGATAGAGAGGAATTGGTCGCGGCCGCGTACATCCCCCATGCTGACATCTACCTCCCTGGTTCTATCGAGTCCGCCCTACAACAACATCCCCTCACCACCAACACCTACGTCACCGTCGTTACACGTAATGCAATGGTAGACCGGGCCGTGTTGCCCCATCTGGCCCGTACCCCGGCTCCCTTCATTGGTGTCATGGGCAGTCGGCGGCGCTGGGAAACAACCCGCCAGCAACTCCTTGCCGATGGCCTGACCGAAACCGAACTGGCCCGCCTGCATGCCCCACTGGGCATAGACCTAAACGCCGAGTCACCCGAAGAAATCGCCGTGAGTGTGCTGGCAGAAATCATCAGAGCAAGACGGCAACACCCAAAGAGCATGCCTTAAAATGAAGGCTCTCAACCAGGGCGCACTATGAATAACCCCTGGCCTTTAGGAAAACGAGTTTGCGCGTAACGAGTAAACGCCCACTCGCTACTCGCAAACTCAATCAGTGGCTATTTTCGTAGGAGTTCCCCATGAGCCTACGGCACACCAAGATGAATGAAAATAACGCCACCATTTTTCATTCCTATCCGTGTTTTTTCCTATCCGTGTTTCCATTATCCGTGGCTATTTTCTCAGGAGAAAAACATGTCCCAAGATCGTATGGCCCTCTATTTACAAGATGCCCATGAAATAACCGAAGGCATCGAACTGGTAAAATACGCTGAAGCTAAAGGGTTCGAGGCCGTGTGGCAGGCGGAAAGCCGTCTGGTACGTGATGCCATTGTCCCCATGGCCGCCTTTGCCTCCCACACTACCCATCTAAAAGTGGGAAGCGGCGTCACCAACAACTGGACCCGCAACATTGGTCTGCTGGCGGCTACCTTCCTCACCCTCGATGACCTTGCTCCAGATAGAATCATCTGCGGCATTGGAGCCTGGTGGGATCCACTCGCCAGCAAAGTCGGTATCCAACGGCGCAAACCCCTGGAAGCCATGCGCGAAACCGTCCATGTTCTACGTCGCCTCCTTAACATGGAAAACGTCACCTTTCATGGCGAATTTCATCATGTAGATGGCATTCAGCTAGACGTGGTTCACGGGCGCAAAACCCCCCGTAACGTCCCCATCTACATCGGCGCTACCGGCATGAAAATGATGGAACTGACTGGAGAAGTGGCTGATGGAGCAGTGCTGAACTACCTGGTGGCCCCCAAGTACAACCTGGAAGCTCTAGATGCCCTGGAACGTGGGGCTAAAAAAGCCGGACGCTCCATTGATGACATTGATCGCCCCCAACTGATGATCTGTTCCGTAGACCACGACCGCAAAAAGGCCCTTGATGGAGCACGGAAGATGATCACCCAATATCTGGGCCAACAACCCCACCTGATGAAAGCCAGTGGTGTTAGCCAGGAATTATTAGATGATCTACATCAGGTATTAACCTGGCCAGCCACCGATGAACAAATCGAAGCGGCCATGCACCTTGTCCCGGATGATGTGGTACAGATGTGTACCGCCGCTGGCTCACCCGCCGAAGTGAAAGCAAAAGTACGCGAATACATTGACAACGGTTGCACCTGCCCAATTTTGTACCCATTGGGTGATGCCCGCTTGATGATTGATATTTTTAGTGAGGGATATTCGGACTGAACTCGGGTATAATCACACCTTGCTATGATTGATCTAGAAAAAATTCGTAACTTCTGCATTATTGCCCATATTGACCACGGCAAATCAACCCTGGCTGATCGTTTACTACAGGCTACCGGAACCGTCTCCGACCGGGAAATGCAAGAGCAAGTGCTCGATAGCATGGATCTGGAACGAGAAAAAGGTGTCACCATTAAAGCCTCCGCTGTCCGTATGGAGTATAGGGCGCGGAATGGTGAAGATTACATTCTGAACCTGATTGACACCCCCGGCCACGTAGACTTTGCCTACGAAGTCAGCCGCGCCTTGCAAGGGTGTGAAGGCGCGGTGCTTGTTGTTGATGCGTCTCAAGGTGTGGAGGCTCAAACCCTGGCAAACCTTTATCTGGCGGTTGATGCCAATCTGGAACTGGTTCCCGTTGTCAACAAAATTGACCTGCCCGCCGCCCAACCCGAAGAAGCCGCTGAAGAGATTGAAAACCTGACCGGTATAGACGCCGCCGATGTGGTGCCCATCAGTGCCAAGATGGGCACCAATGTCGAGCAAGTTTTAGAAGCTGTCATCAAACGAGTTCCGCCACCGCATGGGGATCGTCATGCCCCCTTAAAAGCCCTCGTTTTTGATTCTCATTATGATGCCTACAAAGGGGTTATTGCCTACGTTCGTATTTTTGAGGGCACGGTAAAAGATCGTCAATGGATCAAGGTAATGTCCAATGATGTGGTGGTAGAACCATTGGAAATAGGGGTCTTTACTCCAGGTATGAAAGCCGTTAAAGAGCTTTCCGCCGGAGAGGTGGGTTATGTTGCCACGGGTCTCAAATCGGTACGAGAGTGCCGGGTGGGAGACACCATTACCTTGCGTGATCATGCGGCTGATGAGCCACTGGCCGGGTATCGTACCATTAAACCAATGGTATATGCTGGTTTCTACCCTACTGAAGGGGAGGATTATGCCCTACTCAAAGAAGCACTGGAAAAACTGCAACTGAATGACGCTTCGTTGGTCTACGAACCAGAAACTTCCAACGCCTTGAACTTTGGCTTTCGTTGTGGCTTTCTGGGGTTATTCCATATGGAAATTATTCAGGAGCGATTGGAACGGGAATATGATCTGGATCTGGTTGCCACCGCTCCCAGTGTGCGTTATGAAGTTGTAATGACCGATGGTGAGGTTAAAATCATCGAAAGCCCGGCCGATTTGCCTGATGAGACAGAGATCGCAGAAATTCGTGAACCCTGGATGCATGTGCAAATCTTTGCCCCGGAAGAGTATTACGGCACCATTATGGATCTGGTACGTAAGCGACGTGGGGAGTATCTGGGACAAGAACACCCTTCAACGGGGCGGGTTATTTTGAAATATGACATTCCCCTGGCGGAAATCATTGTAGATTTTTACGATAAATTGAAGGGTGGGACACGTGGTTATGCGTCCATGGATTATGAGTTTGCCGGTTATCGCACTTCGGATCTGGTTAAGTTGGAAGTGTTGGTGAACAAAACACCAGTAGACGCCCTGGCGATGATCGTGCACCGGGATGACTCCTTTAACCGGGGGCAGAAGCTGGTATCCAAGCTGAAAGATTTGATTCCGCGCCAACAGTTTGAAGTGCCGATTCAGGCGGCGGTGGGTAAACGGGTGGTTAGCCGGGCCAACGTTAAAGCGATGCGTAAAGATGTTCTGGCCAAATGTTATGGTGGTGATATTACGCGTAAGAAGAAGTTGCTGGAAAAGCAGAAGAAAGGCAAGAAACGGATGAAGATGATCGGCAATGTGGAAGTGCCGCAAGAGGCGTTTATGGCGGTACTGAAACTGGGTGATGATTAGAGGCTACTATGGCCGCAGAAAAATCGCTCCGTGCTGATTTTGATTCCCCCTGGAAAGAAATCCTGGAACTGTTCTTTCCCCAGTTCATGCAATTTTTCTTTCCTGACGCTTATGAGCAAATTGATTGGGCTAAGGGATACAAGTTTCTCGATCAAGAGTTGCAGCAAGTTGCCCGTGAAGCGGAAATTGGTCGGCGACGGGTGGATAAATTGGCCGAGGTTTATCTAAAGGATGGGCAGGACGCCTGGGTTTTGGCTCACATTGAGATTCAAGGCCAGAAAGAAGCGGCTTTTGCCAAACGGCTTTATGTTTATAACTACCGTCTGTTTGATCGCTATGACCGACAGGTGGCGACGTTGGCCGTGTTGACGGATGGGGATGTTCAGTGGCGGCCGCGACAATACGGCTATGAATTGTTTAAGTGTCGGGTTTCGCTGGAGTTTCCGGTGGTAAAGTTGTTGGACTACCGGGAAAAACGGCGCGAGTTGGAGATGAGTGATAATCCATTTGCTGTCGTGGTGATGGCTCATCTGGAAACTCAGGCCACTCGTCGCAAACCGCTCCAGCGATATGATGCCAAACTGCGGCTGGCAAAACTGTTGTATAAGCGTGGTTACAATCGGCAGACGATTATTGACCTGTTCCGATTTATAGACTGGATTATGACCTTGCCCGAAGACCTGAGTCAACAGTTTCTGGGGGAAATGAGACGCTTCGAGGAGGAAGTAAAAATGCCTTACGTAACGAGTATTGAACGTATCGGAATCGAAAAAGGGCTGTTGCAGGGGCGTCAAGAGGGGCGTCAAGAGGGGCGTCAAGAAGGGCGTCAGGTTGGATTGCGCGAAAGTATCATCCGCGTTTTGGAAGTGCGCTTTGGCCCTGTTTCGTCCAGAGTGCGTGGGCTGTTGGAACAGGTTGCCGATGTGGATAAATTATTGAAATTGAATGAACGAGCAGTCTTGACACCTACTTTGTCAGATTTTGAGCAAGCGTTGTTGTGAGTGATGTGGGGATGAAAGGGCCGATTCGTTACTGGCTGTGGGGTGGTGGGGTGATCCTCGCGGCCGCGTTCTTTCTTCTCATCCGCCCTTCCACCCCACCACCGGCCCTCTCCTACATCACCATCACCCCGCAACCCACACCCTTTGTCACTCCCTCCCCATCTCTGACGGCCGCCCCCCTATCCTCCCAAAGCCTTACCCCGACGACGGTTTTACCTGCGCCTACGTCACCACCGGACTCTCCCACGCCGGTCCCGGTGATCGTTGTCACCAGTTCACCCACCTCACCTCCCTTTGCTACACTTGATTTCACCGTGGCAACGCCCGCCACCGCTGTCCCCACCCACGTTCCTCCCTTCAGCCAGCCGAATGGCGTGATCAATATTTTGCTGTTGGGTAACGACGTAGACTGGGCGCAAGGTGGCCGCACCGATAGCATCATCCTTGTCTCCCTCAACAAAGAAACCGGCTCCGTCACCATGCTTTCCTTTCCACGAGACTTGTATGTCTACATTCCCGGCTGGAAAATGGAGCGCATCAACCTGGCCCTGCCCCACGGCAACGGCTCGGATTACCCTGGTGGTGGTGGGCAGTTGCTCAAAGACACACTGCTCTACAACTTCGGCATCCCAGTGGATTATTACATCCGCATCGGGTTTGAGGGGTTTAAGCAGGTGGTAGATTTATTGGGGGGGGTGGAAATTGTCGTTAATTGCCGGTTAACCGATTGGCGGCTGAAGTCGCCGGAATTGGACCTGAATGTGGAGGAAAACTGGGAGCAGTTTACCCTGGAAACGGGAATTCAACCGATGGATGGGGATCTGGCCCTGTGGTATGTGCGTTCACGGCGTACAACGAATGATTTTGAACGCGGCCGCAGACAGCAACAACTTCTTCGGGCTATTCTTCAGGCCGGGATCAATTCCCCCCGTTTACTCACCCGTCTGCCCACCTTATGGGAAACCTACCACGATTATGTGGAAACCGATATGCCGCTTACGGTGATGGTTGAATTAGCTACTCTCATACCTTCTCTGGATAGCAGTCATATTCGTTCCCTGACCCTTTACGGCACAACCGCCGCCTGGCAGGTTCCCGTAACCCATGAAATGGTGCAGTTGCCTCGGTGGGAGATGGCGCAACCTGTTTTTGCCCAACTCATGGCCGAGCCGGGGTTGGGTCAAGGCAATCACCCCCCGATTACGATGGAAATTGTGGCCCCTGATAATGTTTATTACCGTCAGGTGGCCGAGAATTTATCCTGGTATGGCATTGGATCGGTGTGGTCGCGGCCGCAAGAACCTATGCCCGAACAATCCCAAATTGCCTACTATGGGCTAAATTTCAAAGGATCGTATGATTGGCTCGTGGCCTGGCTCTTTTCCCAGCCAAAAGAAGCAATCACTCTTATCTCAATCCCCGACAGCAGTGCCTATAGCTACCGCATCGTCATCGGCAAGGATTACAATATTTGCCAGTCGCCATTGTATACACCTACTGGTGAAGCGGCTGAATAACAATTGTAAGCGTTCAGCCTTCCGAAGGTTTGTTCCACTGGTCAACAGCTTCGGAAGGCTTTTTTATCAGAGGGACTGAACGCTTACCAATAATTCCCAACAAGCCATAATGCATGTTCTACCAATACCTGATTTTTCCCTTCTTACGCCGTTTTGATGCGGAAACAATTCACGAACGCACCCTCGCCGCGCTGGAACTGGCGCAAAGTTGGGCGGGCGGGCGGCTAATCTTGCGACTCATCGCAGGGCGGCTTCCCTCGCGGCCGCAAACCCTCTTCGGCCTCACCTTCCCCAACGTGTTGGGCATGGCCGCCGGTTTCGACAAAGATGTACGCGTAGTGGCAGGACTGGCCCGGCTCGGTTTTGGGCATATCGAGGTGGGCACGTTGACGCCGCGGCCGCAATCCGGCAACCCTCGCCCCCGCATCTTCCGCCTGCCTGACGACGGAGCCATCATCAACCGGATGGGCTTCCCCAATGGGGGGGTGATCGAGGCGTTGCCCCGTTTGCAACAGTTGTCACAACAAAAACGGTCTTATGTCCTGGGGGTCAGCCTGGGCAAACAGAAGGAAACGCCCCTGGCGGACGCGGCCGCAGATTACGTCACCGTGATGCAGGCTGTCTACCCCTACGCCGATTATCTGGCGGTCAATATCAGTTCCCCCAACACCCCTGGCCTGCGCGAACTCCAGGGGGGCAATTATTTGAGCCACCTGCTGGGTACACTGCAACAGGAAAATGAAACTTTAGCTGAACGGCACAATCTGGCGGTGCGGCCGCTGCTCCTCAAAATTGCGCCTGATTTGACCTGGGTAGAGGTAGATGAAGTGGTTGCGGCCGCGTTGGAACACCAAATCGCCGCAATCATTGCCACCAACACCACCCTCAGTCGGGACAATCTCACCCACCCCGCCCAAAGCGAAAGCGGCGGTTTGAGCGGTCTTCCTTTGCGTCAGCGTAGCACCGAAATCATCGCCTACATCACCCGGCAGACCAACGGCCAACTCCCCATCATCGGTGTGGGCGGCATTCGCACGGCCTCCGATGTACAGGCCAAACTGGACGCCGGGGCCACCCTGGTGCAGATATATACCGGGTTGGTTTATAGCGGGCCACGCATGGCTGGTACCATTTTGCGCCAACTCCCCACACCCACCCCCTGATACAAGGCGATTGCCTACTTCCCAAAATGAACCCATCCCCCTAACAGTTCCCCCGAAGGGAGAAAAATCAATTCAGCCATTCTCAATTTAGTATGCGCATGGCGTTTTTTGTTTTCTCGAGAGGGTGAACAGCCTGAAAGGCTGTTCTACGGCTTGGGTCGTTTCCCCCCGGAAGGGGGGAAAATCAATAATTCTCAATTTGGTATGCGCCGGGCGTTTTTTGTTTTCTCGGGAGGGTGAACAGCCTGAAAGGCTGTTCTACGGTTTGGGTCGTTTCTCCCTGGAAGGGGGGGAAATCAATAATTCTCAATTTGGTATGCGCCGGGCGTTTTTTGTTTTCTCGGGAGGGTGAACAGCCTGAAAGGCTGTTCTACGGCTTGGGTCGTTTCTCCCTGGAAGGGGGGAAAATCAATAATTCTCAATTTAGTATGCGCCGGGCGTTTTTTGTTTTCTCGAGAGGGTGAACAGCCTGAAAGGCTGTTCTACGGCTTGGGTCGTTTCCCCCTGGAAGGGGGGAAAATCAATAATTCTCAATTTGGTATGCGCCGGGCGTTTTTTGTTTTCTCGGGGGGGTGAACAGCCTGAAAGGCTGTTCTACGGCTTGGGTCGTTTCCCCCCGGAAGGGGGGGAAATCAATTCGGGCCGTTTTTCGCGGGCGTCCGCCCGCGAAAAACGGCCCATAAAAAGTTCCCCGCCCCTGGGGGCGGGGTTAGGGGTGGGGGAAACCCCAAACCATCCCCCTCATACGCACAATTTACGCACAGCCCCTGGCTTTAGGTATAATCAGCGTAACTAGACACATCAGAAACCGGGGTTTTCTCTTGTAAGGCATGAGCAGGTCTAAGCAAAAACCCGGTTTCTCCAACAAAACAGCCTCCTCTCAATATTTCGGGGAAAACGTAGCCCGAACCAGTCGAAGGCAGTTAATTGCGACAAGCTCAACCAACGTGGTCAAAAAGCTTCTTTTTCGTAACTACTAAGACCCTCGAGGGCTGAGCTTGTCGAAGCCTCGTGTTGCCTTCGACAAGCTCAGGCAACGGCTTATTCGTTACTCTTTTTCAGAGAATTCACTATTGACTAATTCTATGAGTGGAAACCGTGAACGCCTGGCCTGGGCCATTATTCTGATGGGTTTTACCATCTTAATTGCGGTGTTGATTGCAATTCCTATTAGCCTGAACGCTATTCGTTTGCGGGCTACGCGGCCGCTAAATATCTTCGTGCAAGCCAACCAGGGGACAGTAGCGGTAGATGACGAAACCGGCAACCGCAACGCTGTTTTTACGGATGACATCGCCCGTGAGTTTGAAACCGAATTGAATATCTTCACCAGTAACGCTGATACCGGTGTGGTGTTGTTTAACCTGCCAGATGTAGAAGAGCGAGTGGCCTGGGTGCAAGTGTACAGCAACACCAATCTTCATGTGCAGACGGCGGATACCCCCCGTTTTCGCAGTAGCAATCGCAGTCATCAGATAGTTTTGCAACTGGAACAAGGGCGATTACGTCTGACAGTGCCGGAGAACATGGAGCGAACGATTACTTTGCAGGTGATAACTCCTCAGGGAGAGGTATGGATTGATGAGCCAGGGCAATATGCCCTGGAAGTAGCCAATGTAGAAACCCGATTGGTGGTGCTAAAGGGCGCGGCCGCGTTACGAACCGCAGAAAATCAGCTTACCCTACTCACCGATGAATTAGGCATGATTCCCCTGGATGAAGTCCCCGTTGGTCCCTTCGATACCGAGCGGAACCTGCTTCGTAACAGTGACTTTACCAATGATATGGCCGATTGGACCCTATTGGCCTGGAATATCGAACTACCAGATCAGCCTGAAGGCACAGTAACATCAGGAACTGTTACTGACGAGCCTGCTTTACGCTTTTATCGCCTGGGAACCGGCCATGCCGATGTCGCCGTCCGCCAGACCCTGGAGCAGGATGTCGCGGATTTTAGCAGTCTGCGCCTGGAAGCGACGATGATTATTCGTGGGCAAGATGTGGCGGTTTGTGGCGTGCGCGGAAGTGAATGTCCCCTGACTGTGCGCCTGGAATATGTGGATGAAAATGGGGTCAGCCAGATCTGGCAACAAGGCTTTTATGCCGTAGGTGATATTGCGCCCAACCAGACACCTGATATTTGCGTTTCTTGTGCCGTGGTGCAACCTCCCCATGTCAATGTCAACCTGAACCAACTCGCCTTCTTTGAACTAGACATTCTGGCCGAATTGGCCCGGCAAGGTTATTTAGCCCCCACCCGCCTGAAAAGTATTACGCTTATTGCCGCTGGTCATAGCTTTGAGGTAGATGTGGTGCAGGTGGGGCTATTTGGCAAGGAATGAGAGTGCCAGAGTAAAGGTCTTCCCAAACCCGTCTCCTATTCCTCAGAAGGAACCCATTTTCTTAGCCAGGCTTCTAAATCGGCGGGGGTGTTGGCCACAATGGCTGTGAAGAGGGTGCCCGGATAATGGTCATGGAACCAACCTGCCGTAAGAGGGGTAGGCCAGTGGTGGGGATTAATAGCCAGAACTTGCCGTTTTTCCAATAAACCTAACCCGGCATCATCGGCTGAATAACCAACGGTGTAACGACCGGTAAAACTCCCTTTCGCGGCCGCGATCAGCCATTTCTCATCTGCCGTCGGGGGTAACAAAACATATATCCGCCGGTAAGCAATCCGAGGATCCCCCTTAGGTTTCAATGCGGCCGCTTTGCTCAAATCATCATGTTTCACCGACAACAACTGTTGCGCCAGAAGCCGCGCCCCCCGATCCCCAATAAAACGAATATCGTACAACCCTTCGTCCGGCACATGAAAACGATAACGCCATGTGAACCGATCATTTTCCTGCGTCATCCCCTGAAAGGCGACCAACGCATATTCCCCATCTGGTCGTTGCACCGTTAATTCCATAAAAACCTGGTTCCGATTAGAGGAAACCAGGGCGGTCATCTCCGTACCGGGCAACGGTTTTTCCGGCTCCAGGTTGATGTGGGTATCGCCCGCGCCGATAACGGTAATCGTGCGACGGTAACGACTCACCGGGATCAGTTCGCTCATGCGCCAGAAGATACTCTGTTGCCGCTTGGGCCGTTCCGGCGCTGACTTGAGAAAGACGGTAATAATTGAAGTTTCGGCCTCCAGGCTGAGTTCTAAAGTTTCCCATTTACCCAGCGGGTTGACTTTTTTGCTCCAGACAATGAGGGGACTATTGGGATCGAGGCCACCGGTTGGGTCAATGCCTATTTGCAGGTCTACGTTACTCGGTTCTACCAGGTTGCCAGGGGTTTCATCTTCGCTGGACCAGGCCAGTGCTTCTACCGTGAGTTTGTAGGTGTCGCCAGGGGCGGCGGGAACTTGCTGGTATAGCCCGGCAGTATGAGTTGCCCAAGGAGAGCTGATTTCTTGAGCCGAGAGGGTTTCTAATGCGGCCGCACGGAATACCGGTGTCTGGTTTTTCCATTGTGGATCGCTGGCCCGCTGGACTGTCCACCAGGGTGCCCAAGACGCGGCCACAGTCATCCGCTCATCTTTGCGGTAAGGCTGGAAAGCCCCGGAGAAGTCGCCGTTGTGGAGAAGATTGGTTGCCATAAGGGGATTCGGTGAGTGTCTAAAATAACCTGAGGTGGCACGGTCAGGAGACCGGCCACAGCAGGCCACTAATTTAAAAAATGGCCTCCATACAGGTGGGGTATGGCTCTGCCTGAGCTTGTCGAAGGCGGAGCCGGGCTTCGACAAGCTCAGCCCTCGGGGGCGTGTATAGTTACAAAAAATGAATGAGTATGAACTTATTGTGCGCCAGTTTCTGCTAAGGGAGTCGCGGCCGCGACCCGGCGAACATAATCTTCGACCAACAGCAAACTGCTCCCTGCATGTTTAATCGTCTGAAGCAGGCTGGTCATACTCGATATCTCTTCCACCTGTTCATTGACAAACCATTGTAGAAAGTTCTCGCTGGTATGATCGTTATTCGCCTTGGCCACTGTCACCAAATTGTTGATCTCATTGGTGACACGGACTTCTTGCTCCAGCGCATATTGCACCGCATCGGATGCCCCGGAAAAGTCATTGCGTAGCTCAGGGGTAGCGGGAATGGTGGGTTTGACACCCGCATCGAGCATGAAATGAACAAATTTCATCGCGTGCATCCGCTCTTCTTCCGCCTGACGATAGAAAAATCCAGCCAGATCCGGTAATCCTTCATCGTCAAAATAGACAGCGATGGCGACATACTGAGCAGAAGCACCAAATTCGCTTCTGATTTGTTGATTCATGGGGGCTATGATAGCCTGACTGATAATTTGCATGATTTATTCTCCTACGAAAATGTAGGGCGATTTTATAAATCGCCCAGTGGACGATTTATAAAATCGTCCTACAGATTTTCATTCCACTTGGTGAGCACTCGCTCATGGGGAACTCCTACGAAAATGTAGGGCGATTTGGCAAATCGCCCGGACGATTTACAAAATCGTCCTACAGATTTTCATTCCACTTGGTGAGCACCCCGCTCATGGGGAACTCCTGCGAAAATGTAGGGCGATTTTTTAAATCGCCCAGTGGACAATTTACCAAATTGTCCTACAGATTTTCATCCCTCTTGGTGCGCCGTAGGCTTATGGGAACTCACTAAGTGAACATCTAAAAATAACTTCCCGGTTTAGACCTGACAGATTTTCGGAAACCTGTCAGGTCTGCGCGGAACTTATTCTTGGACGATTACTAAGGAATGAGAACGAAATAACTTGTTCGCCGGGAGTGGCACGGCCAGGAGACCGGCCACAGCAAATGTTCAAGTTATTTAATCGTCAAGCCTAAGTTTTCTGCGTAGTTATAAGCCCTGGCCAATAAGAGGCTACGGATTGAGTCATCAAAAATGCGTTCATGTCAGCTTACCTTATTTTAAGCGTACCTTCAAGGTATGGATCAGACGGGTAGGGCTTTTTCAAAGTCCGATTTCTTAGCGCTGGCTTATACCAGGGACGGTTTTCCCTCACCCCTAACCCCGCCCCCAGGGGCGGGGAATTGGATAAAGTGTCGTTTTTTGAGAGCGTCCGCCCTCAAAAAACGACACAAATAGGTTTCCCCCTCGGGGAAGGGGTTAGAGGGATGGGCGTTTCCGATTAGCGACATATCCAATTAACTTTGGAGAGGCCGTGCCAGACGGGGAATCCTCGCCAGGCTGTGGAAGATGCCGCTGATGGCCGCGGCCGCATCCAGCAGATAAAAAATGGGCAAAATGGGTAAACGAAGCCAGTACGCGGCCGCAACTCTTTCCTGCCATAGCGCCACCACTACCTGTACGCATGGTGTAAGCCAGGACACCGCCAACAACCAATCCCATCTTTGCCCCTTCACTTGAGCTAAAGTCACCACTGCTGTTGCCAGCCGATCCAGATAACCTAGACTAAACAGCCGATTTTCCCACCATACCCACCCTCCGGCACGCCTGGGGTGATGAACCTGGGAGTGAGATTGAGTCAGAGCTACATCTGTAAAACCAGCCGACCAGCGTTGGTGTTGGTGCCAGTAAGCCCGCAGGGTTGTGGGGGCCAAGGTTGTACTGATCGCCTGAGGTACATAACGCGTCGCCCAACTTGCCTGTGCCAGCCGTACCGTGACATCACTGTCTTCGAGAATGGCTCCGGGGGTAAAACCGCCCACATTGGTCAGGGCCGTTAGCCGATACGCACAGTTTGAGCCGAGGGTGGGGGGCTGTAGGTTGAGCCGATCTTTGGCCCGGATGGTGATGGCCTGGTGGACAGTGGCTTCATAGGTGGCATAAGTAGCCGTCAGACTGTCTAGCCCATTGCCAATGATGCGCCGTCCGCTGGTGGCCCCGATGGTGGTGTCGGTGAAGGGGGTAATGAGGTGCTGTAATGCGTCTGGTCGCGGCCGCTCATCGGCATCATATACCACCAGTAGTTGCGCGTAGTCAGAGTGTGAACTAAACAATAACTGGTTTAGAGCCATGGCCTTGCCCTGATTGGACTCGACACGCTGATATATCCAGCCATTTTGAAGTGTACAGGCGGTTTGGATGACGCGGCCGCAACCATCTGTTGACCCATCATCCCACCAGATAATCCGGCACCGTTCCTTCGGGTAATCTAGCTGTCGGATGGCTTCCAGGCAGGCAGGCAGGGTGGTGGCTTCGTTGTAAAAGGGGATGGCGATCAGCAAGTGGGGCCATTCACCCGGTGGGGGGAGGGGCCGTGGCCGGGTAAATCCGGCCACGAACAGGAAGAGCCAGCGGCGCACGGTGAAGAGGAGAAGAATTGCGGCCGCGAGCCTTACCCCTATTCGCCCTACCCATGTAATTACCAGGTGTAGATTTATACAGGCGAAGGACATAATGGGACGGAACGCTTACCGATGGGCTACTGTTTATGCTGAATCAAATGACGAATGGCGGCCAACAGTTCTGGGTGGGTAAAGGTGAATCCAGCGTCTTGTAAACGTTGCGGCCGCTGACGTTGGCTATCTAACACCAGCGATGCCGTTTCCCCAAGGAGTAGGCGTAGGGCAAATGCGGGCACAGGCAGAAACGAGGGTCGTTTAATTGCCTTGCCAATTGTTTTACTCATCGTTCGGTTGGTAACGGCTTCTGGGGCGCACAGGTTGTAGACGCCATGGGCTTGTGAGTTCTCCATGAGGAACTGGATAGCCTGTACCTCATCTTCCAGGTGAATCCAGGGCAACCACTGTTGGCCCTTGCCCATAGGCCCCCCGACAAATAGTTTATGGGGGAGTAAGAGTAAGGGGAAGGCTCCCCCCTGGGTGCTGAGGACAACCCCGGTGCGAATCGTGACCAGCCGAACGCCCTGAGTTTTGACGGACTGGATGCTCTTTTCCCATACTTTGCATACTTCGGCGACAAAATCGTGGCCGGGTGTGGCGGCTTCGGTCAAGACTTCATCACCGCGCCCGCCATAATATCCCACCGCTGATGCCTGGATGATAACTTCGGGTTTGGTCGCGGCCGCGTTCACCGCCGCCACCACCGCCTGCCCCGCCTGTACCCGGCTGTCCTTGATGAGCTTCTTCCGTTTTTCCGTCCAGCGGCTGGGGATGAAACCGTCACCAGCAATGCTGGCCCCCGCCAGATTGACAATGGCTTTGGCCCCATCGGCCAGATGGCCCCAGCCTTGTGCCGTGCGTCCATCCCATTTCACGGCGCGGACACCAGCGGGTAGCCCGATGGCCTTGTCGGGATTGCGGGTGAGGATGATGATGTCGTAGTTCGCGGCCGCGAGCCGTTGCGCCAACGCTTTCCCAATGAGACCGGTTCCCCCGGTGATGATGATACGCATAAAACCACCTACCTTTTTTGAAGCCAAAGTCAGAGACACAACCCCAACTCGAAACTCGAAACTCTCTCTTAACCGATAAAAGTTAGCCGGAATTAGCCAAAATGCAAACTACCCAGTGGGGCCGAATTCATCCATCGGCCAGGCCTGCCCGGTTGTTATGAAGGTTGAGAATTTAATACGGTAATGCGATGGGTACGGGCTGGCCTTGTACCTGCCCGGTTGGGCAACCACAAGGGTTGTCCGTACATTACCGGTTTATTTTTTGAACATTCATTACGACCGGGCTATTTTTACAAAGGCCGCTGGCCTGGGTTTTCAGCCCGCAGGGCGGGGTAACTGAACGCTTGCGATAGAGCTTTCAAGATAAAGATTTTGGGTTTTACGAGACGTTATCCAGAGTGTTCCCCATCGTTAGGAATGGTGACTATACAGCCCCTCACCCTAACCCTCTCCCCAGGGAGAGGGTTAGGGTGAGGGTCAGCGGTTTCACCTTCTCATGCCACGCTCGGTGTCGTGTAGGACGCCGAGCGTCTCAGAGGGAATTCCCACGCCGAGCGGGGGAATAAGTTGTGACACCTGAATAGTTACAAATCGTCAATCGTAAATGCTATAGTTTGCCCAGGTGACTACCCCCTTGTACACTTCCCCTGTGTGCCAGAAAAGCTAGTCAGCCAGCGGCTAACGGCTAACCGCCAGCGGCTGAACTGCTGAACTGCTGAAATGCTAAAACGCTGACCCGCTATTCCCCAGGAGTTCCCATGAGCGATTCCCCTAGACGTGTAGGTCGTGAAGCCCGACGAGAACAGGCCCGAACCGCGGCCGCAGTCCATCACATTACCCAACCGGTTCACAATCTGCCCACCTACGAACTGGTCAACCCGGAAGGGGTGGAACTGCTCCACCAGAGTTCCATGACCATCCTCTCTGAGGTGGGTATTGATTTTTATGACGATGAAGCCCAGGCTATTCTGAAGGAGCATGGTGTGCCGTTTCAGGGGGACACAGCCTTCTTCGACCCCGATCTGGTGATGCAGTATGTGGCGATGGCCCCGCGCCAGTTCACGCAATTGGCGCGTAACCCCGCCAATAATGTGATAATCGGCGGCAACCACATCTGTTTTGCCCCGGTGTATGGGCCGCCATTTGTCTATAGTGTGGACCGCGGCCGCAGAGAAGCCACCCTCGCCGACTTCATCAACTTTGTCAAACTGGCCTATCTCTCTCCCTACATCCACCACTCCGGCGGCACCATCGTCGAACCCACCGACGAACCCACCCACACCCGCCACCTGGACATGGTGTATAGCCACATCAAATACAGCGACAAACCGTTCATGGGGTCGGTGACATCTGGGAGTAACGCCGAAGACAGCATCAAAATGGCCGAAATCTTGTTTGGGGCTGAAACCATCCGCGAAAATCCGGTCCTCATCTCCCTGATCAACATCAGCAGTCCGCGCCGCCTGGACGACCGGATGTTGGGTGCGCTCAAAGCCTATGCCAAAGCCCGGCAGGCCCTCATCATCACTCCGTTCATCCTCTCCGGGGCCATGGCTCCAGTGACGGTGGCAGGTACGGTGGCCCAACTCAACGCCGAAGCCCTGGCCGGTATCATCCTGACGCAAATGATCAACCCCGGCACACCTGTCGTGTATGGTGCGTTCCAGACCAACATTGATTTACAGAGCGGTGCGCCGGTGTTTGGTTCACCGGAGAGCCAGATCGCCCTGTTTGCCAGTGCCCAATTGGCCCGACGGTATGGCCTGCCCTTCCGTAGTGGGGGTATGTTTGCCAGCAGTAAAGTGGGGGATGCTCAGGCGGCGTATGAATCGGTGATGGTCATGTTGCCGACAGTGCTGGCACGGGTCAATTTTGTCCTGCATACGGCGGGCTGGCTGGAAGGGGGGCTGACCGCCGGATACGAGAAGTTTGTGATGGATTGTGAACTGTTGGGGATGTTCCACAAATTTTTGCAGGGGTTGGACTTGTCGGAGAATGGGCTGGCGATGGAGGGGATTCGGGCTGTGGCTCCTGGTGGGCATCATCTGGGCACGGATCACACCATGCGGAACTTCCGCACCGCTTTCTACCGTTCGGATTTGTTTGATTACAACTCGTTTGAGCAGTGGGCTGAGGAAGGCAGTTTGACGGCGGAGCAGAAGGCGAGCGCGAAGGTTAAGCAGTTACTCCGTTCTTATGAGGCTCCCTCGCTGGATAAGGCAATTGATGAAGAGATGATGGGGTTTGTACGCGGCCGCAAGGCCACCATCAAACCCGAATATTGACATTGTATTGGGCTAGCCGCTGGATTAAAATAGCCAACTAGATAGCCATTTGTGCATCTAAAAGGAGTTGACTATGACCAACACTTATTCGATTGCCGAAGCCCGCGACCAATTTACGACCCTGGTTCATGATCTCCAACATCAACCCCTCATTCGATTAACGCGACGAGGCAAACCGGTGGCTGTTCTGTTATCCATTGAAGAATACGAACGCCTCTCCATGCCCAAGCTAGGCTTCTGGCAAGCCTACAACAAGTTTCGTCACGATACCGATCTTGCCACATTGGCGATTGATTCTGATCTATTCACCGAACGCGATCCCTCACCTGGGCGTGAGGTGGCCTGGTAATGCTCAAATTCCTGTTGGACACCAACATCATCTCCGAACCCTTGCGCCCGGTTCCGGCATCAGATGTCCTGATCCAATTACAGGCCCACCAAAATGAAATCGCCATTGCGTCTGTGGTCTGGCATGAACTGTGGTTTGGCTGTTATCGTTTGCCCCCTTCCGCCCGACGTACAGCGATTGAGCACTATTTGCATGAGGTGGTTGGGCCTAATTTGCCGCTTTTACCCTATGACGATCAGGCGGCGGAATGGCACGCCGCTGAACGAGCGCGTTTAACTGCCATCGGCAAACCACCCCCTTTTGCTGATGGTCAGATCGCGGCCATTGCCGCCGTGAACAACTTGACCCTCGTCACCTTTAATTTGAAAGATTATGCCTGTTTTCAGGGGGTACAATTGGTAGATTGGCGATCTTAAACTTTGCCAACCGAATTATCATATTGTCCAAAGCCCTATCAAACCCGAAACTAAAGATAATTACGCTTTGTGAATGATGCCACAAGCATAGTCGCCATTCAACCAGGCCAGTTGAAATTCCTCGTGCGGGATGAGGCGTAACGTTGCAGAAAATGCTGGGTCAAGAACCAATACATTCTCTTCATCTAAGCCCACAACGACCAGGGCATGGTTTGTTATTCTTGACCAATAACTGAGTTCACCGGTATCCACAAAGGCAATAACGGGTTCGCCTTTTTGCAGATAATCTTCGGCCAGGATAGTCAGAGTCGCTTCTCGATAGGTGACGTGATAACCAACCTGCGTCAAATTGACGATATTGCGTCGGGGTGCGCCGATCGGCCCAATTTGTAACAAACGCACCAATTGAGAATACGGAAGTGGGCGACCGATGTAGCGCAACAGCATAGTTGCACAAGCCGCCAGACAATCCGACTCGGCTTCTTGTTTATGAAAGGGAACTGGAAGCGGGGGAATAATGGGTAGCTTTTTGCTCGGCATACGCTTGTATCAGGCGAATATCTTCAGGGGTAATGATAAGCTCTCCCGTTTCGACATCAATATCTATGTGACCCACTGGACCAACAGTGCCCTGGCTGGGTAAGGTAAGCAACACAGGAACCCGCCAACGTACTCGATCCGCCACAATCAAGGTTGGTTCGCCGCCCCGTAACAAATAAGCGATTTCGTTCGCTACAAAGCGACTGACCAGGCGGCGGGCGGCTTCGGCAGAAAAATGGATATTTGTTGAGACTTGAATCGTAAATTCCATTTGTCCTGAACGGGGTATTTGTTCGACAATGGCTTCCATCATGTAATCTCCTATCCTCGCACCGAGTAAGGTGCAAAAGTTATTGGTATCATAGTAGCTAAGTGATATGATGACAATACCTAATCCCCCAAAGGTTGATTTATGACTCAAGATAAACGCTCCCGTCGGCCTTCCCCTGCTCGCCCGGTAACACCGGCAACCCCCGTCGAACGGCGGACACCGTTGTATGACATCCACGCCCGCGCGGCCGCGAAGATGATTCCCGGCGGTGGTGGTTTTATGTTCCCGTTCTCCTACACCGCCCCCATGGAAGAGCACCTGAACACCCGCACCAACGTGGGGATGCAGGATTTGTCCACGATGGGTGAGGTGGATGTGAAAGGGCCGGGGGCCGAACGGCTCATCAACCGCCTGCTGGTCAACGACATCCGCGATATGCACCCCGGTCAGGTGCGTTACTCCACGATGTGCAACGAAGATGGCCTGATTTTGGATGACATCACCGTGTACAAGTTCAGCGAAGAGCATTTTATGGTGGTCACCAGTTCCGGGCCACGCAAGGCAAGCTACCGCTGGATTGCCGACCATGCGGTGGGGGCCAGTGCCTACGCCACCGACCTGACCGGGGCGATTGCCCTCATTTCGGTGCAGGGGCCGCGCTCGCGGGATTTTCTGCTGTCCCTGGTGGAGGGGGCCGACCTGGAGAATTTGCGCTTTTTCTGGTTTACCTCGGCGGTGATCAACGGCACGGAACTGCTCATTTCTCGGTCAGGGTACACGGGGGAGTTGGGGTATGAACTGTATGTACCGGCTGAGGAAGCGGCCGCGATCTGGAATCATCTCCTCACGCAAGGCAAAGAATTCGGCCTGCTCCCCTACGGTGTTCAGGCCATGCAAAGCCTGCGCATCGAAAAGGCGTTGCCCCTCTACGGGCCAGACATTGACGGCTCGCAAACGCCGTTCCATGTGGGGTTGAACCGCTGGATTCGGTTCGACAAGCGGGAGTTTGTGGGGCGCGAGGCTCTCTTGCGCGTACAGGACATGGGACTGGATCAACGCTGGACGGGGCTGGTGCTGGAGAGCGACATCCCAGCCAATAACGGTGATTCGGTCTACAGCATCGCCGACATCAGCACGGTGAAGCAGAAAATGTTCAGCGGCAGTGAGGCGGGGGCCTCGTTTGACCTGGAAACCGCCGGACAACCCATCGGCATGGTGACATCCAGCGCGAAGGGGCATAGTGTGGGCAAGATGTTGGCCCTGGCCTACCTGGACGTAACCCATTCCTGGCCGGGGGCAAGGGTGCTGGTGAATGTTAGCGGCCGCGGCGTCCTCGCCACCGTCACATCCACCCCCTTCTTCGACCCACAGGGCATCAGGATTCGCGCTACCGGCCCCAGGAAAGTAGCTCAATCCTGATAAAAAACTATCTTGTATACACCCATTCATAACTCGACACTGGCGAAAATTGGGACGACCTCTGGAAGTCTCTCAGTCTCTCAGTCTCTTAGTCTCCAGAGGTCAGCGTAAAAAACGTAATGTCGAGTAAATAAAGCGGAATCTGGCACATAACATCACTGAAATTGGGAACCCCAAAGGAAAAACAAAATGAAATTCACCGCCACCTACATCGAGCCCTACACCAACGACATCACGGCCAATGTCATGTTCGCAGACCCGGAGACAGACCCGGACCAACCCTCTGTTTTATCCTTCTCACGCCCCATCGAACCCGGCTTTGAAGACAGCGCCTATTATTTTGAAGTCAACGACCAATCGTATGGCAGTTATGGCGGTTTGGTCTATGCCAAACTGACTCGCGACAGCATCGAAATCCGCCTGGAAGAATATCTGGTCGAGAAATTTGGCGAGGATGATTTGCGTGAGATTCGGGCGGAGTTCCAGGCCAATGACGAACTGTATGCGTCCATCCTCGAAACCATGAAGCGGATTTTCCAGGGTCACGACATTCTGCAAACCGAATAATGGGCATGGTTCAAAAGTCGGCAAACTGTACTTAACATTTTGTAGGGTGATTTTTTAAATCGCCCAGCGGACGATTTAAAAAATCGTCCTACAGATGTAAGCGTTCAGTCATATATTCATCGGCCAGTCGTAAACGACCGGGCTATGGTTACAAGGCCGCTGGCCTGGGCTTTTAGCCCGCAGGGCAAAGATGCTGGCGCAAACGGGACAATGTTAATGAAGATATGGCTCATGACTAAACGGCTCAATTTTTGGATGTGCAGTTGGGTCTTGTTATTGATGATAGGGTGTCAGAACACCTCTGATGTGCCGTCGCCAACGGTTACTCTGCCGTCCGCGGCCGCTACCCCAATACCAAGCGTCACACCAACCTCCACGATTTCTTTACCAATCGCTACACCAGACTTCCAAGTTCTCGAACACTCTGTTTATCGTGACCTTCTCCCTGGGCTATTTGGAGATCGGACAATATTCCTCATCAACAATCGGATTGTTACTTTTGATGATGACCATTCTGATTGGCAATATTTTTCAGAACGTATGCCCACCGTTCAACCGGACACCTGGGATGACTTTTTGCATTCTCAAAGCCGTACATACGCTATTGATGCGTTGTTATCTTCTTTGCCTGGCCTCATATTGGTCAATCCTGAAGATTATTACCACGCGTTTATGTGCGGAGAAACTTTCTGCGCTGATACTGAAAAAATTCGGGCCGACTATCCACAAGCCTTTACGGCATTGATCACACTTTCCCGTGTTGGGTTTAGTCAGGATGGGCAACAGGCATTGGTTTGGCTCAGTGTGGATGACGGTGACAGCATATTTGAGGATTACATCGTCCTATTAACCCAGCAGGGCACACACTGGGTAATTGAAGACAAGGCCATTTCGACTTGGGTGTCTTGAACTGGTAAGCGTAGGACTTGTCATTCTGACGAGTCTTCGAGGAAGAATCCCATAAGTTCCGTCCAGCAAGTTGTTGGATGGGCAAAGGGTACTGGATGCTTCGCTCCGAAGACTCCGCTCAGCATGACAGGTAGAAGCTGTAGCAAAAAAGAGCAAATTATGATTGGATACAGCAAACATTTCAACGTCATTGTTGTTGGGGTTGGCGGAATGGGGAGTGCAACCTGCTATCAGCTTGCCAGGAGAGGCAAGCGGGTGTTGGGGATTGAGAAGTACGACATTCCCCACGACCTCGGCTCGTCGCATGGGTATACGCGCATCATCCGGCTGGCCTATTACGAGCATCCTTCCTACGTGATGCTCCTCAGACGTTCCTACGAACTGTGGGAAGAGATTGAGCGGCGTACCAGCACAAAACTGCTCCACAAAGTCGGCTCGATTGACGCTGGCCCGGCCGATAGCTGGGTGTTCAAGGGGTCACTGCAATCGTGTGTGGAACATGATTTGCCCCATGAAGTTCTGACCGGCAAAGAGCTACACGACCGGTTCCCCGGCTATAACCTGCCCTACGACCATCTGGCGGTTTTGCAACCAGATGGTGGTTTCCTGGTTCCCGAACAGGCGACGGTGGCCTTTGTTGAGGCGGCGCAGGCGATGGGGGCGGAGATTCGCGGCCGCGAGGAGATGCTGGAGTGGCGTCCTACGTCAGAAGGGGGCGTGCGCGTCTTCACCGACCGGGGCGAATACACCGCCGACCATCTGGTCATCACTGCCGGATCGTGGAATCAGAATGTTCTGCCGTTTTTGCGCGGGTTGGCCGTGCCGGAGCGTCAGGTGTTGGCCTGGTTGCAACCGGAACGACCGGAACTGTTCCGCCCGGAGCGATTCCCGGTGTTTAACTGTCTGGTGAACGAAGGGCGATATTATGGCTTCCCGGTGTTTGGCGTGCCGGGGTTCAAGTTTGGCAAATACCACCATTTTGAAGAACAAGGGCCAGCCGACCAGATAGATTTTGAACCGCGCTGGGACGATGAGGAGATGCTCCGTGAGTTTGCCGCCCGCTATTTCCCGCTGGGGGCAGGGCCGGTGATGTCGTTAAAGGCGTGTATGTTCACCAACTCGCCGGATGGACATTTCATCATGGATTTGCACCCGGATTATCCACAGGTGTCGTTTGCCGCCGGTTTTTCCGGGCACGGGTACAAGTTCGCCAGCGTTATCGGCGAAATCCTGGCCGACCTGGCCGAGCGTGGGGATACACGCCACGACATCAGCCTGTTTAACCTGGCCCGGTTTACGGGGCAGGTGAGTGCGCTCCATGCCGGGCACATGGCGGGAGTGGGGTTGCCGGTGATGCGTAGGCAGACTTCGCGGCGTATGTTGCCACGAGAAACCGGGTTTTTCGGAAAAACCCGGTTTCTACGCCAGCGGCACACTCAACATCATACCCACTCTGGTCTTATGGACTCCACCGACCCGCTGTATTGGGAACAAGATTCGCTCAAACCATTCTGGTAATTTGTGGACGACTTTTTGTCTCATTAGAGACGATTATTCCCACTGCGGCACAACACCCAGTAAAAGACCAGGCCGTAGGATTTCTTCCGGTGGTTCCGTACCTGTAGCAGAAATGCGCCAGATAGCTGTTTCCTCTAGTAACCCACTTTTTACTTCTTGCAACAAGAGAAATTCACCCAATGGAGTCCAGCTTACGAGTTGCAAGGGTTGCGGCAATGTCTGTTGCCAGAATATTGTGCCAGTTAGTAGAGAAATAACAGATAAACGATAAACTTCTTGTTCTTTACCCTGACAGTTCAGAAAATAGGCAAATAATTGGCTCTCAAATGACCATGCCCAACTCTGAGATTGAAGTAGCGTATCCGAACAAATTTCCAACTCTGGTAATGAGAATAGGCTTTCACCTTTCCGGTTTTTGATTTGCCCGTCTGGTTGCAAAAAATACTGGCCATCGGGCGAAATATCTAATACCGGTCCGGTAAACTCTGTGGTCAGACTTGCTTCTGGAGAAAAAAAGATGGCCGGGTTGGCAGCTTTGATTAATAAGGTCTCATCAGGTAGCCAGGCTAATAGACTGTTTATGCTGGTTTCAGGGGGTGTGGCAAATGTACCTATTAGCCGGGATTCTTTGGTAGAGGAATGAATGAGCCAAAGGTTTACATAACAGCAAGCAGGGTGGGTAGAGTCTGCGGCCGCGACAACAATCCAGGAACTACTTGGGGACCAGCTTGCCCCTAACAACTTGTCCTCACTTTCCCAAAAGGGACAAACCTCATGCTGGTTGGCTACATCATACATACATAACCAACGATCTCGTACCCCCTGACCATCCCAGTCAAGGTAAGCAAATTGTTGACTATCGGGTGCCCACGCGGGCCAGATACCGCGCTTTTCCGCCATAACCTCTTGATTGTCCACATCTAACAAAACCCAATATCCATTGCCGTTATCAGCAACTAACCACTGACCATCTTTAGAAACAAGGGACGCATCATATAAAAGAGTGGGCCAGGCCGAATCAGGGTTAACCTCAATAGACAATAAAGCCTCAACTTGCGTACCCGATGACTCTAAACGTATCAGGGATCCCACACTATCCAGACCTAAAAGCGTCATTGACTGACCATTTGATACGGTTACACTCTCGACGTTAGAGGATGTTTCGGTTGGTAAAGGTGTAAATGTTACGGTTTCCTTTACCTCTGTAGGAGATTGTGAAACAGATGAGGGCAAAGAGGCTATAGTAGAAGAAGGAGGCAATAAATCAGGGGATGGTGAAAGCAGAGAAATTTTTGTCTCATCTGGAACATGCGGAGTGGGATTGTTTGTTGATGTGCAACCCACCAGACTGCCACATAAACTAAACAAGATTATCCAGTAGGGTAGTGAGAATTTCATTTAGCTCTCCTTGACATCACATCTGCCAATACGCAACAAGTGTAATGATAACACTTGTTGCGTATTGGCAGATGACAGCCTGCTAAAAATGTGCAACTATTGAGTCAATATGCTTTTTGACCCTGCGCCTGTTTAGTACCTTACGAGTTAACTTCTTGTACAGTTAGCCAGAAAAAGGTTACACAGAGATTCACAGAGGAGGCACAGAGGTTCACAGAGAATTCTTTCAAACTCTGTGTATCTCCGTATTTTCTCTGTGCCTCTCTGTGTTCCTTCTCTTTGGTTCTGGCTCGTCCAGGTTAGGAAACTGTCCCACGCAAAATCAGAAATTGTCTGTGGATAACTCTTTAGTAGTACAACGTCCCACACTTACCGGGTGGTGTTGCATTAGGGTTGCCTGGATAGGGGTAAACAAGAGCTGTAAAACCACTCATTCCGACCAGGCTTACCCCGACATTAGAACTATTTCTTACCTCAAAATGCAAATGAGCACCAGAACTTTGCCCTGTATTGCCTGAATAACCCACCCGTGCTCCTTTGGCAATTGTACGAGGCGGAAACAAGATGCTTTCATCAAACGAAGATAAGTGAGCGTAGTAGTGGTAATAAGAACTTGTTTGAATTTTGACATAATTGCCAAAACCACCAGCGTCCCACCCAAGCGTCAGTACTGTTCCAGAATTAGCCGCATAAACCGATGTTCCTTCAGGTCTTGGCACATCAATGGCATATCGGGAGCGATTGTTGTTATGATAGCTTGAATTGCAAGTAGCATTCCACGTACCACCACTGAGGGGAACACGCCAGCCATTAAGGTTTGTCTGTCGTGTCGGGAACCACATCGTAGCATCCTGGTTTTCTTCATTATCTTTTGTGGGTGAATCTTCAGAACTATTCCCTAATGGAAAGGGCGAAAATTCATCCCCAAAAATATCTTGAAGTGTCTCTGGTGTTGCTTCGCCAAATCTGAATGATGCAATCAAAGACGAAAAAGTGCTTGCTTTATCCGTGTTCATATTTGACCAGATAAACCAAACCATCTTTCCTCTAGGGATATTAACATAACGGAAAGCCGTGAGAGGTGATGTGCCTTCAACATATAAAGCTGTCAATTTATCAACTTCTATTTCGTAGCTTTGCTTGTCATAGAGTTCAGACGCATCGAGAACACTATTGCTTTTATTATATTTTTCTGTCCATTCAGTAATTGATATATGTTCGTCCCACGCCACGAAATAGAAGCCAATTGCTACAAAAGGAAGAGAATCGTGGTGATTCTCAGGATCGGTAATTGCAGAAGATGATTGTCGGAACATGATCACCTCTCCGGCGGCTGTTTCCTCAGTACGAGGGATCGCATCCCAATCAGAAGGGTAATCAACGGAAAAATCATAGACAGAATCATGATAGGTGTACCAATCACCGTTCGTGCCATTGTCTGATACCATTGCAAAACCAGAAAGCATCATAACAAGGAAACCGAGGATGACAACCCCAACAAGCAAGCGAAATTCTTTATGTTTCATTTTTTATTCTCCTTCTATTTTATATTCAACACAGTGAGAACGCGACTTCAATAATATTGTTTTTTTTTTTGAATTAGTCAAGAGAAATAAACTAAAACTTCCCAAAAAACATAGTTGTTCAATCTTGAAGTCATTCAATTTTGCACAAAGCTCTTGGAACCAACTTGTGTGGTATTTGAGCGCACCTGCTACCCGGTGCCTCTGTCTGGCTATTTTTGCACTCCATGTTACCATTGGAATCTTTGGTGACTTTTTATTGTTGGAGATGTGTTATGAAGCAAACTAATCTGGTTGTTGTGGGGGCGGGGATTGTGGGGTGTAGTGCGGCGTACCATCTGGCAAAGCTGGGCTGGCGGGATATTTTGGTGCTGGATCAGGGGCCGCTGTTTGAAACGGGCGGCTCGACTTCCCATGCCCCCGGCCTGATTTTCCAGACCAACGGCTCGCGGCTGATGTGTAAGATGGCGCAGTATACAGTGGGGCTGTTGGGGGGACTGGGATACAGTGAGCAGTTAGCAGTGAGCAGTGAGCAGTTAGCAGTAACCAGTGACCAGTCTCCAGTCTCTAGTCTCCAGTCTCCTGACTCAGCACTAACCCCTTGTTTCTACTCTGTAGGCAGTATTGAAGTGGCGACAACGCCAGAGCGAGCGGCAGATTTATACCGGCGGCAGGGATGGGCGGCCGCATATGGGTTGGAAGGGCAGGTCATCTCGCCCGCTGAAGTAAAAGGGATGATCCCCATCTTGGATGAGCAGGCGATTCTGGCGGGGTATCATGTGCCGTCGGATGGGGATGCACGGGGGTGGTTCGCGGCCGCGTCCCTCGCCCAACTCGCCATGTCTACCGGTGGGGTGGCCTTCCAGGGGGAGACGAAGGTGCTGGATGTCCTGGTAGAAAACGGGCGGGTGACAGGGGTGATGACGGATCGCGGCCGCGTGGCCTGTGAAGCTGTTCTCCTCTGCACCAACATTTGGGGGCCGGTGCTGGGGGACAAACTCGGCCTGCCCCTGCCCCTCTACGCCGTCGAACACCAATACCTCATCAGCGAACCCCTGCCCGAACTGGCCCAAGACCGGGATCGCTTCGTGACCCATCCTATTTTGCGCCATCAAGACAAAAGGATGTATTTCCGCCAGCATGGGGACGCTTACGGCATTGGCAGTTATTGCCACGAACCGCGCCTCGTCAGCCCGTATGCTTTGCAAAAATCGGCCATTCACCCGTTCACGCCCGATGATTTCGACGAAGCCCGTGAGGCCACCGACATCTTGTTGCCCGCGCTCAAGGGGCGGGAATACGTCACCCGCTTCAACGGCATGTTCGCCTTCACCATTGACGGCTACCCCGTCTTGGGCGAAAGCCAGACCAAGGGGTTGTGGTCAGCCATCGGCATTTGGGTGACGCACAGCGGCGGGGCGGGCAAAACCATCGCCGAGTTGATGACGCACGGCACAACGGAATGGGACATCCGCGAGGCCAGCATTGACCGCTTCCACCGCCACCACACAACCCCCAACTACGTGGCCTTGCGCTGTGCCCAACAATACCGCGAGGTGTACGACATCCTCCACCCCCTACAACAGATGGAAAATCCGCGCAACCTGCGCCTCAGCCCGTACCACGAGCGACTGGTGGCCCAGAAAGGGGTCTTTTTTGAGAACAGCGGCTGGGAAGTGGCCCAATGGTATGAGGCGAATGAAGGGTTGTTGGCCGAATTTGGCGGCCGCGTGCCCGAACGCACCGGTTGGGCGGCTCAAAACTGGTCGCGCATTCAGGGGGCGGAACATCTGGCGACACGGGAGCGGGTGGGGCTGTTCAACCTGACCCAGTTCACCAAAATTGAGGTGAGCGGGCCGGGGGCGTTGGCCTTCCTCAACTTCATGGCCGCCAATCAGGTGGATCAGCCGGTGGGCAAGGTGGTGTACACGACCCTGCTCAATCAGGCCGGGGGGATCAAGGCCGATTTGACCATCACGCGCACGGGCGAGACAAGTTTCCTGGTGTTGACCGGGGCTGGGGGTGGGCCGCAGGACGTGGCCTGGTTGCGCCAACACGCCCCGACGGATGGCTCGGTGATGATCGAGGATGTGACCTCACGCTATGCGGCGGTGGGGTTGTGGGGGCCGTTGGCGCGTGAAGTGTTGGCGCGGGTGACGCCGGATGAGGTTCGTAACGAGGCGTTTCCTTATTTTACGTCGCGGCCGCTCACCATTGACTCCATCCCCGTCTCCGCTCTGCGCCTCTCCTACGCCGGGGAACTGGGCTGGGAGATTTACGCGCCGATGGAGATGGGTTTGCGGCTGTGGGATGTGTTGTGGGACGCCGGGCAGCCATCCGGGCTGGTGGCGGTGGGAGCCGGGGCGTTCAACTCCCTGCGCCTGGAGAAAGGGTATCGCGCCTGGGGCAGTGACATCCACACCGAGTACAACCCGTTTGAGGCAGGATTGGGCTGGGCGGTGCGGCTGAAGAAGGGGAATTTCCTGGGGCGCGAGGCGTTGTTGAAGGCACGCGAGCAGGGCATCCAGCGGCAGTTGTGTTGCCTGACGTTGACGGAGCCAGGGGCGGTACTGCTGGGCAAAGAGCCGATCCTGGTGGGGGAGCAGGTGTTGGGATATGTGACGAGCAGTGATTTTGGTTACAGCGTGGGCCAGCACATCGTGTACGGCTACCTGCCGGTGGAATATGCCGTGCCCGGTACGCCGGTGGAGATACAATATTTTGGGGAAAGGGTTGCGGCCGCGGTGCGTGAAGAACCCCTATATGACAGGCAAATGGAAAGACTACGGGCTTAAGTCGTGCTCTTTACACTGTTCAGGTCCTGAGTGATCAAGATTTCTAACGCGAAAAGTCAACGTATATTCATAGGTGTTGTTTTTATGTTCGCCCTGTTCGTTTTGCTTATGAACAGGGCGTTTATTATGGACAGATTTGATTGGCGTCCAAGTTTGTTGGAACATAACGTTGCAGATTTGGATTCGGACTTTCAATTCTTGTGGCAAAAATCAAGCATCTTTCTACTAACAACTGATTTTGAAACGTACCTCACGGTGCAAGACAGTCACATTATTTTTGCCGGAAGCCTTAATGAAAATGGTACTCCTTCTCTTTTTAATCTGGATTCATCAACTGGAGATATAAACTGGCAAACAGACGTTCACCCAACCGGGTTTGCAGGTGATTCATTACTCGTTTACACAGGGAATGGAAATGATTCCCTGGTGGCCCGTGAGATAAGTACTGGAACCATTGTCTGGAAAACAAGCCTGCCAAACGCAAAAAACTTCATTTATCTTATCGCCGATCAAGGGAACTTACATGCCCTATCATCTACCGACAACTATTACCGCCTTGATTCCCAGACCGGTCAGTTACAACAAATAGTTGAAGCGACTAATACTTATTTTATAGATGGGAATTTGGCGTATTCACGCTCATTTGGCCCAACTTTAATCGTAAAGCAGATAGGGAACGGAACCGTGGACTGGCAAACTGGATTATCTGGACCGTTTTCGATGAAACCAGTGTTTACCAATGACATCGTTTTCATTAAGGTACAACAAGGGGCTGGGCCAATGGGTCAGATAGTTGCTTTAGATCGTCGAAGGGGAGCTATTTTGTGGCAGACGGCACCTGGCTCTGTTCTAAGCAATATAGCTGTCAGTAATGGATTAGCCTTCTACTTAACATCGGAAGCCCAACTTTATGTTGTAAATGCTCAAACAGGAGATAAGCTCAGGACAATTGAGTTTCTGCCTGCTATTCCTGACGAAGATATAGTGAATCGCCGGTTTGCAGTAGCGGCGAGCGAAAATAGCGTTGTTGTATATCTTGGTGATAGCCAGCAAATGTTTGTGTTTCGTGTTTTAGCTGATACACAGAATTAAAGGGATTATCGCGGCCGCGATCCCCCTTCATTTCTCCTTGCACAAAACCGGCCGGGCCGGTCATGTGAGGGGATGGGAATTGCGGCAGTTTAATCTCAACAAAATGAAGACGCAAATCTTGACCACGTTATAATTAGCTTATGGCTCAACAGTTCCGCATCCCTGGTGCGACTTACGCACTCAGCAACACCGGCCCGCTCATTTCCGCTTTTCAATCCGATAGTTTTACCCTGCTCACCAAAATCTTTGCCGAAGTGCATATCTCTGCCGTTTGTGCGGCTGAGTTGGTGCGGCATGGTTGGGAA
Organism: Chloroflexota bacterium; assembly: GCA_018004935.1. Classification (GTDB taxonomy): domain Bacteria; phylum Chloroflexota; class Anaerolineae; order Promineifilales; family Promineifilaceae; genus Trichofilum. Next base: position 58,498 of record JAGNBF010000020.1, read on the forward strand.
GCAGAGTTGAACGCGGCCGCGCCCCAACTGAAAGTCGTAAAGTTGACCTCACATGAAGAGAAAAAGGCCCTCACGATTGCCAGCCTTATTGCCCAACATTCTGATACCAACGACCCCATCGTTGAAAATCATTTGGGGGAAGCCCAGGTTATCGTTTTAGCCCAACGCCCTGAGTACCGTCATGATTTGCTTCTGCTGGATGAATTGGCGGCCAGGGCTATAGCCAAACAAAACAAGGTACGACTTTCGGGTTTCCCTGGTGTGTTACTGTTAACGGTACAAACGGGTTTGATTTCAGCGGCAGAGTTGAAAAATCGGTTAGAGATATGCCGGATACAAGGAACCCATTATGGTGTAAAATTCATTGAGCAAGTTTATGAGATGGCAAAGAAAGGACGGAGATAATCATGGCCCAAAAACTGATTCACGAACCCAAAGCCACCCTCATGTCAGCGGACGAAGTTTGGGGTGACGCTCAAGAAGTGACCGCTGTCTTGCGCCAAAACCTACTTGAGGCTGAGCCGGTGGTGCGCTTACAAATACCCTTTTCTAGTTTTCTCTCCGCTTTGGATGGCTTTAATCGAGATGAACTGGTTGTTTTGCGCCAAAGATTAGAGGAGCGTTTAGCCACAGCCTAAAAATAGTTCCCCGCTTTCCCCATCATCACCCCACTCCCAACCCAAACTGGCCTGACTGGTCATGCCGGTTGCGCCACATTCAACTGCATCAACTTCCCCTGCACCGATTCTAAAATCGAATCACGAATAAAGGTGCTGGCATTCAAAATTTCAAGCCCAATCAACTCACCCAACTCGTTGAGTTCGGCGGTAATATTGGGGCTAAGTTCAATGCTGTTGCTTTCCGGGCCATCAGAAACAACCAGGTGCAAAACATCCTCTTTTTCAAAATAGATCAGACGTGGTTTATTCATTGACAAATCTCCCGGCCTTGAGCCGCATCGCTACTTGTTGACGTGTCGTAACATGAATCGTTACCGGTGTAATCGTGTCCTCATCAGCGTCATAGGGTATTACGACTAACATGTTATCATGTTTACCTACCACAACGCTACGCCCGGTTGCCATGTCAAAATATCGTTCAGCGGCAAAACGAACAAGATGCTCAATGCGGGCTAGATCGAAACCCCGCACAGTCGCCCGATGGTGCATGTACTCTGTCCAGATGATTCTAACTCGTGTGCCCATAATATTCTGTTCAACAAAAACCAGTATCTTGCTCAAGCCAACCGCCGGTAAAGTTCCTCGTTCTTCTCAAGCACATGGCGCAAACTCTTTTGAAACGCTTCTTCGGGTTGGTTTAGAAGGTCTTCGAGTTTCAGAGCATCTTCATCACTGGCGGTTTCCCAGACTGCTATTTCTTCAGCCAGAAGCAATTCTTCATTCAGCTCATGGTGCTCGACAATTGGTTGAGGATCAGGGGGTGGTGTTGTCATGGTCGTTTATCTGAGAGAGAAAATTGGTGTCTCAATTTACAGCAAAACCGGTATGCGGCCGCAGTTCTTTGGGCCGAAAACCTAAAATAATATGTTCTTTGGGCACACCCGCTTCAACCAACTCAGTGGCAATCCCTTCTTCCGTGCCGTCATACTGAATCCAGATTTTGTCGTCTATCAGGTCAACGTGAATGAGATTCCCATGCACATGCTTCTTCCCTTCCCAACCCAGTTCCATCAGGGCATAACTGCCCCGTTCATCATCAAAAATAACGCGGGAATCAATATCGCCTACAGCCGGTTTGTAACGGGCATACTCCAGGAGAATGTCCTTGATTAACTGACGGTAGTCCAATGAAGTAGCCATGTGGGGCATTATAGCAAAAACAAGGGAACTTGAGGGAGTAGATAGGTTCGCGGCCGCGTTCCCCCACCCCTTCACCTCTCCATACACAAAACTGGCCCGCTGGTCATGTGCGAGGATGGGAATTGCGGCCGCGCACCATCAGTCCAATCTCCGTTTCATGAAAATCGCTATCTCACCATCCGGGTAATCTTCATTGGTGTAGTAGGAAAGGTCAACCCCATCGGCGCGGGACCCAAGCTGGCGATTAATTTGAATCGCGGCCGCGTCACCCCCGCAACAAAAACTCGGCAATTTTGGTGGTTAGATGCCCGGTGATAAATTGTAGCCGCTCGACTGTGGTTTGCGGCCGCACCACAAACGCCACCCAACCACGCACCCGCATCCCCGGCGTGATAAACCGTTCCCCACCCAGCGGCGGCCGATCCTTCTCCCTGAACAGGTTCGAATCGCTGGACGCATCGTAAGTGTAGCCATCACTGTCAAACAAAATCCATTGACTGTAACGGCAACTTAACTGCTCCGTGCCGTTATTGCGATACGCCACATCCGCCCACACCACCCGGCGCGATTCCACCTTTTCCTCAAACAGCGCATGGACAAAAATCTCATACTTACCCACTTTTAGCCATTGCTGTAAATTAGGCGCGTAAGTGGTCAATGGCGAAAGGTGATCCCGTTGCGGCGCACCCATCTCTTTGACAGTCTGCTCCAGCAGGTAGGCCGTACCACAATGGTCACACCTGAACTGGTTTTTGTCTCCGGCAATTTGTAAATTGGCCCCGCAGGTGGGGCAACGTAAGGCAAAGAGTTTAGACATTTTTTCTTTCCTTTGATAGGTTACTCTGGCCCATCCCCTGACTGCGCCACCTGCCTTATCTCCGAACGACTATTTACCCTTCACTCCCCACTTCACTTATCACTGGGGTTGAGCCAATGACCATTAACGAATAACCGGTCAGTTTATAAACCATCATCTTTAAGAGTAAAGCCGAGCGCCAGAAGGCTACGGCGGCCATACCGTGGGCCAAAACGGCAAACAGGGGGGGTGTTTCGTGGGTGTAATATGTCCAACAAAGGCGGGTTGTGCCCCACCGCTCCAAAAAATATCCCAGTCCCGCGCCCGCCAAAAAGGTCAGAACGGCCAACCGATGATTGGTGGGCGTGAGTATGAACAGGCCACACAAAGATAAAGCCATCAGAGTGAAGGATTTGCCCAGAGTCGGCCAGACAAACCAGAGCATCATGCCATAAAAAACGGGAAAGATGAGCCAGTAAAGCCAGACAAAGCGTTTGTCGGATGTAGGGCGGGCCAGGAAAGGGGATGAAGGGGAGACTGATGACGGTTGACTGCTGGCGGTTAACTGATTTCCCCTGTGTAACAATAATGTTAATACATACACCATCCGGTCAATGGTCAAGCTGGCGATAGGCCAGGCGGGAATGATCCATAGGGGCGGCCGCTCGGCGGTGTAGTAAGTCCATATTTCTGTCTGCGTGCCCCAGCTCTCAATGACTAACCCGCCGATGAAGCCCACAAAGATGATGGTGGCATCGCGGCGCAAATCGGCCCCGGCCATGAGCATGAAGGACATAAAAAGGAAGATACTGATGAGAAGCCAGTCAATCTGAAGCCACCAGTTACCCTGCCAATTCACTTGATTAAGGTACTCTTCGGCCAGAGGCCACCAGACGTATCCCAAAACAAACAGGGTCAGGACAAACAGGCTCATCAGATGTTTGCTGGAGCGGGTAAAACGCAATTCAGTACGGAGTTGTTGCCAGCGGGATATATTGACCATGAGATTAATGATTTGTGTCTATACAGGTGGGATATATGGTTCTGCCTGAGCTTGTCGAAGGCGGATCCGCCTTCGAGGATGTGAATCGTTACGATGATTTTAGTAAGTATTGAGTCAAGAAGTTAAACTTTTCTCTGGTAATGCGTCCTTTGTCAATTACCGTTGCCGGAGCATGAAGATGATCAGGCTGAGAGCCAGAGCGACCCCACCGCCTAAAAACCAAAGACCAACAGGGGTGGTCGCGGCCGCGTTCTCTCCGTCAGTCCCATCCCCTTCCAACACACCGGGTGTCGCCGTTGGTACCTGAACAACGGCTGTTGCGGAGGGGGTGATGGTAGTTGTCGGGGTAGCTGTAGGGATAGCTGTTGGAGATGCTGTAGGAGTAGCGGTTAGGGATGGTGTTATCGTCGGTGAGGGACGGGGTGTTCTTGTGACCGTGGCAGTGGGCGTTACGGTGGCTGTGGCGGTAATGGTGGGGGTGACCAATACCGTGGCCGCCGTGCCTGTGGTTGTTGCGGAGGGTGTGCCACGTGTTGGGGTGGGGGCGCTAATCGTACCGGCTACGGCGGTGGGTACGGTTTGAACCGTAACCCCTTCTTCTACCAGGAAAATGGGTGCGCCCCCCATGTAACAACCATCGGTACAGCGGGCGGCCTGAAGGGTCAGGTTATAAACCCCATTGGTGGCTGACAAAGGGATGGTTTCCCCGGTGGCCTGTACCAACATGGCTGAGGACGCCAGGGCCGGGACATTTAAAGTAACATTGCTTTGGACTCTGGACCATAGAATGCGGGTGACGCCTTGCGGCCGCGTAAAGGTAAAAATGTAATAATTATCTGTGCGCTCCCGTTGCACCGGGCCAGTAAAACCGGCCAGATACTTGATGAGGTTTTGGTAGGCAAAAAAGGCGGGCCGTTTACTGAAATCATCAGGTCGGATCAGCCCCCACGATTCATCACCGGGATTCAGGTTAATATCTACCAATTTGTACACGGCAATGCGGCTGGCTCCGGCATGGAAACCAATTGCATACGCCTGCACGATATACCAAGCTTGCTGATCCAGATCGATCTCAAACTCCTGCACCGCCACCGGCCATTCCGGATCCTGGTTGGGGCGGGCATTCGTTTCATTAATCCAAACCGCCTTGAGGGGGCTGATACCGGCCTGACTTTGGGCCCCATAAGCATTGCCCACAATGTTATAAATTGTTTCCGGGCGGAAATAGATGTGCAGAGATACCACATCAAAGAAGTAATTGTTCGCGGCCGCGTCTGGATCCGCCACAATCGCCTGGAGCAACCGGCTCAGGTACCCCTGATCGTGCCAGTAGGTCATGCCCCCCAGGTGAATGACCGCCGCCGGGTCTATCGCTTTAATGGAAAGATAAGCCACTTTAAGTAATTGCACATAATCCTGCACCGATCCCCCAAACTCATGCCCATACACTTCTGGGGCAATATCCGGCTCATTCCAGATGATCCAATTATGAACGCCATGAGCGCTATAATAACCGGCAATCTGCCGGGTGTAATTGGCCCATAAGTTAGCAGGATCATCCAGCGGCAGGTACAACCCACGCGGCACACCGGAAGCAAATTGGCCATCCGTGGCCCAGGTGGGGGTGTTTTTGAGCAAGCCAACCACGGTGCGGCCGCGACTGGTCGCTTCGCTCAACCATTCTTCTGGCACATGCAGGGTATTCCAATCTGTGGGGCCAGTGGGCTGAATTTCATTCCAATAGAAGAGAATACGCTCCCAGCCTACCCCTAATTCGGCCGCTTCATTCGGCGCCCAAAAAGCCTCAATGGCCCCAAACCGGGGATCTAAAGCGCCTTGAGCAAAGGTGATGGTTGGCGTCGCGGCCGCGCTTCTCAGCCCCACCATCCCGAGAACAAATAAACAAAAAAGCATCGTTTTACGCATAACTATGTAACTTGAGTTTAGAGTTCAGAGCGAAAGCTAGAGGGTTTTCCAGAGTAATTCCCTCTCGCTCTATCCTCTCGCTCTAAACTCCAGATGTAACCATCCCTTTTATTAAGCCGGGAGGTAATTGTTCAGTTGTGAGTCCACTGAAAAAAGGTCAAAACAGTTAAAAGCCCGGTTTCTTTTTCTCGGGAAGCGGCGGTTAAATTAGTCAGAAACCGGGCTTTTTGCAGTAGACTCAGCTGTATAAATTCATCCGCCAACCCGCCCGGTCGTAAAACGATCGGGCTATCGTGACAAAGGCCGTTGACCTGGTGTTTTAGCCCGTAGGGCTTCGTCTATTTAGCCCGGCGGTCAAACCGCCGGGAAGAGTAACTGAATGCTTACGCCGGGAGATTATAAGCGGGGTAGGTTGTCTGAGGCAATGTTGGCGGGTGCTACCCGCAATTCTCAATTAACCTCCGTGAGCCAATCCCCAGGACGTAGAATAGCCTTTCAGGCTGTTCACCCCTGGTGAAAACCACACCGCCATACCTATAGCCTCCCGACCATACCCCTTCCTTTCTACAAAAGTGACGCGCTCAGATTTTGGTTTGGAAAAGCCATGAGGCATTAGGGCGTGTGCACCCAATCTGTGGTTACGAAGGCCGTTGGCCTGCTGTTTTAGCCCGTAGGGCCTGGTATTGATAACCCGACGGTCAACTGGGCGTAGCACAGCCTTTCCAGGCTGTGCGCTCTCTATACAGGCGGAGTACGGCTCTGCCTGAGCTTGTCGCAGGCAGAGATGCGCTTCGGCAAGCTCGGTCCTGGAGGACGTGTATCGTTACGCCCATTTTTTGTTTTCATGAGAGGGCGAACAGCCTGAAAGGCTGTTTTACGGGTGGGGCAATTTTTCGAGCGTGCTTCTGGAGTCCAACGGTTTTAACCGTGGGCTAAATTGAGAATTGCTGGACATAAGGGCGGTACATTGCCGAGGCAATTACTCTATGTTAAGATGTTTTCTTGCGGGGCGAGTTGATACCCAATGTGGCACTGGAACGCTTACGATAGAGCAAAAAAATGTCAGATCATACCCATTGGCACATATACTATTGAAACGTATCTATACAGGTCATGTCCGGCGAAGCCTACCCCATTCGTGTCATTTTTCGCGGGCGTCCGCCCGCGAAAAATGACACGAGAAAATGAAGCGGTAGACGCTTCTCTCGTTAATCATTCAACAATTCATTATTTTCTTCCTCTCAACCGAAATGAAACACACCCTTTGGTCAATCGCTCACTGGACGATTAACCCAATCGTCCTACAAATTTATAAAGTTGATCTGAACCATGCCCAATTGCGTAAGCTTAGGGCAGAAACCGGCTGACATCCTCTAGGGGTATAATGCAATTACGTCCGGCACAAGCAGAAATTCTAAAATATGAAGGCGGCCGCATGGCGGTTAGTGCGGTGCCGGGTAGTGGCAAAACCTTTACCCTGTCTCTGCTGGCGGCACAACTTATTGCTAGCGGCCGCATAGACCCCGAACGGCAACAAGTTCTCATCGTTACCTACCTGAACGCCAGCGTAGACACCTTCAAGGCCCGCATTCGCAAACGGCTGGCAGAAATGGAACGGCTCCCTGCTGGATTTGATGTACGTACCTTACACAGCCTGGCTCTGGAAATCGTGCGAGTTGCCAGTAGTGGCTCAGAAGAAACTTTGCCCGTCGTGCTGGATGAGACCCAGGCTAACCTTTATTTAAATCAGGCGGTAGACAGTTGGATTGAAGTGAATCGCTCTTTATGGTATGAGTTTTTAGGCGAAGATTCCCCCCAGTTACGGGCAAAATGGCGCACCATTACGGAGAACAGTGCCAAAACATTTATCCGTACCGCTAAAAATGAACGGTATCACCCCTACCAGATTAACACCAAACTGAACGCGGCCGCGACCGAAACCCCCACCGCTGGTCATCAGATGGCCCTCACCTGGATGCTGGCTGGAATTTATGACCGTTACCAATCTACCCTCACCCGCCAGGCGGCGTTAGATTTTGACGATCTCATCTGGCGGGCCACCGACTTATTAGAAACGCGCCCGGATCTCAATGAAATTTTGCGCCAACGCTGGCCGTTTGTCCTGGAAGATGAAGCCCAGGACAGTGTGCCTTTACAAGAAATATTACTCTCCGCCCTTACCGGGCCAGAGGGGAATTGGGTACGTGTCGGCGACCCTAACCAGGCCGTAACCAGTACCTTTACCGCCGCTCATCCCCGTTTTTTTAATGCCTTTATGGATAAACCGGGTGTGTTAGCGCGGCCGCTTCCCAACAGCGGCCGCAGTGCTCCCCTCATCATTGGCGCGGCCAACACCATCGTCCATTGGGTCTGTGACAACCACCCCGTTCCTGAAGTGCAAGAGAGCGCCTTCCGCCGCCAGGATATTTTGCCCACCCCCCCTGGCGATGCCCAGCCTAACCCCCCGGATAGCGAAGCCAACATCATCATTAAGGTGTATCGTCATCGGGAAGAAGAAGAGCTACCTGGGGTGGCTCGTCTGGCCGTGGAATACAGCCGCCGCCACCCAGAACATACCTTGGCGATATTAGTCCCCACCAACAACCTGGGCCACCAAATCAGCGAACGGTTAGATGAATTGGAAGCTGACTACGACAATTTATTACGGGGTGGGGGAAGGGAACGGCAGATCGCGGCCGCGCTCCATGCCATGCTCGCTCTTCTTGCCGATCCTCTAGATACCCGTGCCCTGACTACCGCCTATGCCGCCCTGTACGAAATGGGCCACCCTGCCCTCGGCCCCGTCCGTCCCCCACTCAACGGTAAAGAAGAGCCAGATCCAGAATTGGAACGGTTTTACAACATACTTCGCAGTACCCATAGCCCGGAGCGGCTCCTTTTTCCCCGTGAAGAAGAAGACCCCCTGACCGCTTTGCCCACAGGCGTCGCCAGCGAAGACGATATAACCCGGCTGGAGCCATTTCTAAACTTCTTGCGCCACTTGTTTACCTTACGTACCCTACCGGTAGATGATCTTACTCTGGCGTTGGGGGATGAACTATTTGCCTGGGGAGGCGTGCATGAAGCGGATCTTTCGTTGGCTTACCAGATGGCTAACATTTTACGCCGGTGGCGAGATCAACAACCGCAATGGCGGCTTCCCGACCTGGCGGCCCAATTGGCGGATGTGGCCCGCGGCCGCCGGTCATTGCCCCTGGCCGGTCCCCACGATCTGGGATACGAACCGCAACCAGGGCGAATTACACTGAGCACACAGCATAGTGCCAAAGGGTTGGAGTGGGATGCGGTTTTTTTGGTAGGGGTAGATGGGAACTGGATTCCCGGCACATTGGATGCCTATTTTCAAGGGGATGAGGCATTTCTGGGTGGGGATCCCAACGCTGAGGCGGTGGCCCAGTTACGCTACATAATGATGGGAACCGGGGGGGGGTATCGCGGCCGCAGTGCCACCGAATCGGCTCACATTGAGATTATCTGCGAAAGGTTACGCCTGTTATACGTTGGCATTACCCGTGCCCGCCGTTTCCTGCAACTAAGCCGGAGCCGGGCCACCCGGCGATACAACAAAGAACAAACCAGTGAACCGGCCACAGTCATGGGAGTCATTTATCGCTATCTGATGACGACACAGGGCCAATAAATCGTAAACCATGAACAGTCCCCAGCAAATCTCCATTTGGTTTGCTCCTGACGTTTACTGTTTTACCGAGAGAGTGAACAGCCTGATAGTTCATTAAATTTTTAATCGGGTAACGCCTTCATTGACCCCATCCCCCCTGCCGATTCCCGTGGGAAGGGGGGAATTCCAATGGGGCATTTTTCGGGGCGAATACCCCGAAAAATGCCCCTTAGAAAAGTTCCCCGCCCCTGGGGGCGGGGTTGGGGGAACTCCGAGTATGCAATCGCCCTAGAACAGTCCCCAGGGCGATTGCATACTCACCCCAATGAACCCACTTCCCTAACGATTCCCGGCAAGAAGGGAGAAAAAAACAATTCGAGCCGTTTTTCGCGGGCGAATGCCCGCGAAAAACGGCTCCTAAAAAGTTCCCCGCCCCTGGGGGCGGGGTTAGGGGTGGGGGAAATCCGAGTATGCATCGCCCTAGAACAGTCCCCGATTTTGTTGACTGTAAGCCACGCATTGTTATAATTCTCCCTTGCTATCGGGAGAGGTCGCATAGCTGGTCTAGTGCGCGCGACTGGAAATCGCGTTTCGAGAAATCGATCGTGGGTTCGAATCCCACCCTCTCCGCTAGAGAACCGAGACAATTGATTCAGTTGTTAAAGTTCCTGTTAATCCCATTTTCACCAGCGATTACCAATCAGGGTGAAAAGGGTGTATAGAGGCCAGAAATGGTATCAGCAGAGAGGTCGCTTCCAGGCGGCCTTTTTTGTTTCTCCTACTCGCCGCTCTTCCCCTCATCCTCAAGGACAACCTCAAACAGTTCACCTAACTTCATGTTGTGAATTTCTTCTGGAGTCATCCCCAGCGCATCAACCAGAAATCCCACAATACTTCGAGTATGCATGGCCTGAACGGTAGCCGGGTAGTTGATGTACCGATGCATTGTTGGGTAACTAAATCTACCCATTTGCGAAGCTTGATGGAGGTTCATCCCTTTTTCTTTGAGGAGTTCGGCGGCTTTCAGTCGAAGGTAGCCGCTTGCCATAATTCCACGCATCCGACCTCCCATAGATTGGAGAAATTTTAGACCGTGGTATTGAGTTTGTCAAGAATGATTATAATCATATCCTTTGGAGTAAATCTTCTGAGTTGTTTTTTGCCCGACCAGGAGAATGTGCTCGTCAGGAAAGAGGACGTCAGAAGTCAACAATGTCACCCATTGCTGCCATTGCTCTAGATGGGGCGATAAACGCTGTATCTCCTGGATTAACAAGCCCAACGGGATTAAGGTTTCTAAAAACTCCCGTTCTGTGAAATATTGATAGCTTTCATCTCTTTCTATGGCCCAGAGGGGAGTCTCCAGAAATAACGTTTTAGTGATGAATCGGGTGAAGTGGCGCAAGGGCAGGGTGATCTGCTGATCAAGGATTCTGGTAAAAGTGATGGGTTCGGCCTGGTATTCGTGGGCAAATTTAGTAAACAGGTTCGCGGCCGCATCTGAACAAAATTGAATCGTGATAGGTGCAGAGCCTGGCAGGTCATGTTCCAGGCCGTCAAACAACACCAAATAACCATCAGGTTCAAGTGCGGCCGCGATATGGGCCAATGTTTGCCTGACCTGTTGCTTACCTTCCTGCTCGGCAATAAAACCGGTACGCGGGTCACGGGTGGCTGAGTAGACCTCATGAAGGCTATTGACCAATAATACTAAATGCACTGACCCAACCTGGCTTCGCCAGACTGGGTCACGGTAATCAGCAACGAGAAACTGGAAATCTGGGTAAAACTGTTTGGCTTGGGCAATCACATCGGCCTGGATATCAATGCCGATTAGGGATAAGGGGGTGGTAGCATTTGCCTCTCGAATAGCCGACAGAATATGACCTTCTCCACAACCTAATGTCACAATCGAGATGGGTTGATGGCCTTGTTCCTGAAGAAGTTTGATCAATTGGTTGGTTACGGCAACGACAAGACCCTTACTGCCTTTTTCTTGAAGCCGTTGGCGACGGGTTTCCCAATAGAGTTGCCAGAGATGCGGAAGTAGAGCCATAGGGGTTCATTGAATATTATTTGCTGGTAAGAATCGTATGCACAAGCTCGTTTATAATCAAAGGAATCTGATCAGGTGAATTGAAACGACCCAGGCTTAACCGAATGGTCGCGGCCGCGTCCTCCCGACTTAAGCCAATAGCCTGCAATACATGGGACGGCTCCATAGCCCCGGTTGAACATGCCGACCCAACACCTAACATGATGTCAGGCATATTGAGAAGGAGCGCATCGGCATCAATGCCGGGTATTGTCAGACTGATTGTATTAGGCAATCGTTCCGCTTTCGTGCCATTAATCCACGAACCAGGTAAGTGTGACAGTAACTGAGATTCCAATGTGTGGCGCATTGCCCCGATTCGTTCTGCTTCTACGGATAAATTTGTTTTACACAATTGCGCGGCCGCGCCCAAGCCCACAATTCCAGGCACATTTGACGTACCGGAGCGAACACTGCGTTCCTGACCCCCGCCGTAAGCAAGTGGTTCAAGCGGAATCGCTCGTGGTCCATTACGGATGTAAAGTGCCCCCACCCCTTTTGGGCCGTAAAATTTGTGAGCACTCAACGATAAAAGGTCTACACCCCAGGCGGCTACATCAACCGGGATTTTGCCCACAGCTTGAGCCGCATCACAATGCACAATAGCCCCAACTGCATGGGCCATCTCGGCAAGAGATGAGACGGGTTGTAGTGTTCCTATCTCATTATTAGCGGCCTGAACAGTGACCAATAAAGTATTGGTGTTGATGGCTGACTCTGCGGCCGCGAGGTCTACGCGCCCCTCCGAATCCACAGGAAGTACCACTAATTCAAATCCTGCCGCAGTCAATAAATGGCACGGCTCCAGCACGGCTTTATGCTCTACTGAGGTGGTTACAATACGTGTACGTTGCCGATCCAAGACTCTCCGGGCCAACCCTAGAATTGCCAGATTATTACTTTCAGTGGCTCCACTTGTAAAAACAATCTCGTCTGAGTACGCTCCAATGAGTTCGGCAACTTGTTGGCGAGCATTATCTATGGCCCGGGTGGCACGACGACCTTGAGCATGCAGACCAGTGGCGGCATTACCATACCATTCGGTAAAGTATGGCAACATGGTCGCCACAGCGGCTGGATCACAGCGGGTGGTAGCGTTGTTGTCCAGGTAAATGGGCTGTTCAGATGACATCAGGCTTAATCATCAAGAAGCTGATACCGAATTTCACTTTCGTATTGACGATATTCAGCATCCAGATTTTGTAGTTGATCCCAAACTAACTGGCGCAACTTGCGCGCGGGTTTCACACAGTATTGTTCAAACTCGATCCGGGAAACAACACCGTGAGGGAAGAGTATTTTTAACATACCACTGGCAATAGCGAGAACTGAGTCCTCGTTACGTTTGTAAACCCGAGACCCAATGAGTTCTATGCGCCGGGCGGCATGTTGATCATGTTCCAGATCGTTCCGTAACGCCAACAAGGCATCCCCAAAAAAGTCTGATTTGAGACCGACGCCTCTGGCAAAGCATTCACCGCTCAATTTGCGGATTTCCCAACCAGGGATAAGCGCACGGATACGGTCAAGGAAAGCTGTTTCTTGAAGAAAAGGTGGTAATTCGCGAATCAGGAGATCGTGTAGGGGTTTCTGTTGGCTATCTAAGGTTATGTTGGCAAGAAGCACCAGGCCACAATCGCTGGCTGTCTCGTACAACCCACCACGGGTCAGTCGTCCATTAGCCAGAAAACCTTTTAAACCACCGATAATTTCTTCAGGTTTTTCAAAGCGCAGGGTTTGTACTTCATCCAATACCACCACGGAAAAACGGGCTAATAATCCCCATTGGCCGGATTGATTATTGACAAACAACACCGCAGGTGAAATATTGCCGCCACTCACCAGGCGTACCGAGGGGCTGATATTCTCGTAGATGTAACTCTTACCGGTTCCCTTTGGCGCAAGTTCTATCATGTGCATGTTTTTCTGCACCAGCGGCAAAAGGCGGCATAAAAGCAAGAGTTGTTCATCGGGTGTGAAGGCATCGGGGTTGTAGCCCATAGACATCAGCATCAGTTCACGCCATTCTTGAAGGGTAAACTGATGCCGGGCTTCTTTGTAGAGTTTTAGATTGACAGTTGCCTGCATGGGCCGGAAGTTGTTGAGCGTAACACCTTCTTGCGTGTTGATGAGTTCGACAACCCCCCACATGCCCTGTTGCAATAAACTGGGATAGCTCTCCACCAAACCTTCACTGATCACGCCATCATTGATTCCAAGTAAGGTTAGCCTGGCGACCCGGTCTTGTTTGCGACGTGTTAACTCAATTTCTACCTGCAACGGGGTCAAAGCCTTGACCAGTTCGCCACTGAGTAAACGATTTTTAGTGATATTGGCGTCACTTGGGCCAGGAATGTATTTATCCGCCCAAGCCTGAACTTTGGCTGCCTCTGGCTCCGATAACATCCCCTGCCCTGGCACGATACTGTCAAGAACCCATTCGGCCACATAGGCAGGCACGCCCCGCTTTTGTAGTTGGCTCATGGGCAAACGGCGTTTGTCTATAGCAAGATTGCCAAACACCGAGAGAATCTTACTGTCTCGGTTACTGATTGGGATTTCGCGCCCGTCTTGCACCATGCTAGTAGCATAATCGCTCATAGATCGAGATCTCCCAAGATGTCATCACGATGATACATCTCGATGCTGTCTAGTTGAATGTCCTTAACTGGAACAGTGAAGGGAAGTCTATTAGGAAGCTGTACATGCAAATGAGCCGCTAATTGCCTGATGTTTGCCTTAGCGGGCCACATCGGCAACGTTAAGCGATATTGCTCTTCTTTGTAGGCGGCTACATCTTGGTTAATCGTTATCACATGAGAATTCCCGCCGCCTGCTACCGTCAGCTTTACGGCAGTGATGGGTATTGTTTCAGGATTGCGGACTAACAAAATCAGTGTCCCAGATTGACCAGCCTGACCACTTCCTTTCAATTGTACAGTGAGTCTGGGCAGTGACATATCACGAATAAGTTCAACCCAGGGAACAATAACTTCTTCAGGGTATAAACCACCGTGGGGATACCATTCACTGCCAGTTTTGCCGTCGTTAGTGCGAAAAGTATCTTCTTCAAAAGCGATAACAGCATCCTCGGGAAGCCCAAAGCGACCGGCGTGTAAATGTACGAGTTTGTCAGTGACGCGATAACCTTTCTCATCAAAATTGCTATTCGCCTGACCCCAGGCCGCACGCCCGTGGCTTTTCATGCCGGTAGGTACATTTAGATTCCGCACTGCTTTAGCCAGCAGGCGTCCATGATCACTGGTCAAAATGAGCCGCAGTGGCAAGTGCCCAGGCACATGGTTGACTATATCGGCTATTTTGGCGGCAATCGCAGAAAGACGTGAATCAACATCACGTCGTAGTGTTTCGGAACTGTTGTAATGGTGATAAGTACGATCAGGTTCAGAAAGTCGCCAAAGATAAAGTTGGCCCGGTTGAGCAGCAGTTAGGCTCTCGGCTGGGTCTGTTGTGTCTGAGAGGATAGTACCTAGTGCTTGAACGCGATCGGTGATTTCGGGGGCGACACCGGCAAAAAGGGCCGGTTTACAAATCTCGGTGATGGTCGGTAAGGGAGCAAAGGCCAGTTCGTTTGTCCAGATGGTTAAGCGGTCAGTCTGGTTCTTGATTTCATTTAGGAGTGCATTGGCATCTAGGAGGTGAAGACCATCTGGCACAACGAGTAAGGTAACGTAGTTATCCGGGCGCTGTTTAAGTGAGGCGGAACGGTTAAAACTTAAATAGGAGTGTAATTCTCCACCTACCAACGCACGGGGGTAATTCTCGAGATACCACAGGGCGAATTGCCTGGCTTTGTCTTGAACAACAGCTTTGTCTGCCTCTGACCCATAGGCTGATTGCCATTGGCGCATGGGCAGATACTGTTCACGGAACCAGGTCAAAATAGATGGTAACTCGGTGGGAAGATCCGCGGCCGCAGGCGGTGGCATCAGTTTTAATATCCGTTCTTGCTCCTGGCTCGTTAGGTACGGAGCTAACTGATCGTGAAGTGTTTTGGTGAAATATTGGGGATGGCGTTCAAAATACGTAACAGTTGCCTGGGCCGCCGACTGTTTCAGATTCTGGGGAATAGGTAGTTTTTCTAAGGCGGGAAATAAGTTGCCCTGATGTTGGATGATTTGATCTTTCCAGATGTTAGCGATGTGCTTACGCAGCTTTTCAGAAAGGGGTTTAGGGAATACACCCAGCTCGTTTAACAACTCGTTGGGAGTTGCGCCAAGCCAGATGTTAAGAACTTGAAGCGCGGCCGCACTATTACTGGCTTCGTATACCGTATAGGACATATCGTCTACGTCCCGTTGCCATGATCGGGCCTGTTCCACCAGTAGAGGTTCCATTACGGAGTTGTATTGTTCTTCATACAACCATAGTAACCATTCTGCACCATGAGACAGAGATGGATGTGTACGCCACAGGGCGTTGGGATAGAGTGCCTGTAGTAAATCTGTGAGGCTAAGACGGTTTAGCTCAGACAACAGATGTTTGGGTAAGACATCGCAAATGGCCTGGGTCTGGTCGTGGGTCAACTGCGGCACAAGCTCTCGTAGAGCCTGGCTGGGTGATGGCAGGTCCCGGAAAGGGATATTGCGACCATTCCAAAAATCTGCGGCCCATTGGCATAGTGACGCCCCGCGTACCAGGAACGGTCTATCTTCGGTTGCATGCGTTAAGAAGGCAACCTCGCTGTCAAGAACCTGATATCCATCGGGAATGAGCGCATCGCCGGTACGATCCAATAACATCTCGTTCATGCGATTTCTCCCCCCTTAGACGGTTTGTCCTGTGTTATTTCCTTCGACCAGAATCTGCTGGAGCTTCTGTATACATTCTTCTTGTGTCTGCCGATCCGTGATCTGGCGGAAACGGCTCTCGATAGCACTGACGGCATCCTCATCAACCAGGTGTTGTACTTTCTGGCGTAACGATACCAGGGGTTGTTGTTCAGCCAGAGATAATAATGCCCACTCAGCCGGGGGATTGGATAGTTGCGTTTCTAATTGTGTGACAGGAATGCTACGCTTGATCGCGTAATCTTGATGTTTAACAAGCCAGTTACGGGCAACCAGGCGCAATTCATTGACCTTTTTTTGGAGCCATTCCAGGTGCCCTAAAACCAATTGTTTTTGTTGTGTACTAAGATGGGGTTCAAAATCTTGCGCCATTTGCTGCAACCGTTTGACTTGTGCGTGACTGTTAGCGAGCGTATCTGTTTGTAGCTTTCGCTCCCGTTCTAGCCGATTAAAGAAATCGCGCAAGCTATTAGCCCGTTCTAGTTGCGATACCAGCGAGACCTCAAGGGGTGTCTCTTCACAATGCTGCCGTAGTGAAGCCAGTTCATCACGGTATTTATCCAATTGGCTCCGATCCGTTATGGTGTCAAGTGCGGAAACAGCCCGTTCTACCTGTTTTTCAATAGTGGACACCGCTTTTGCAATTTCGCGCAGGCGGTTACTGCACTCTTGGTTGAGAGCAGGGGGCAAAGAGGTCAGTGCTTCAAGGGTAGCACGGCCTTCAAGCAACACGCTTAGTCGTTTGCTGTTTGGATCAACCCCCTTTATCAAGGCACGCCACTCATTGTGGCAACGTTCTTCTTCCTCTAGCTCGGTCTGTACTTGGTCGGTCTGCTGAATAAGTTTCGTGATTTCAGCTTCTTCTGAAGTGTCTGCACAACGTGTTTGTAGTTGCAGGAGTGTATCCCGTATCGTCTTTACAGTTCGGAGATCGCGTTTTGCTGTGAGGTCAGTTCTAGTACGTTCAATTTGGGTACGAATATGGCCTATCGCTTGTTCGATTTGGGCAAATCGTTCATCCCGTTTGCTGAGTAAATCCTTGGATAAATCTGTCAATCCTTGCAATTGTTCTCGTGATTCGAGTAGGCGTTTCAAAGGAGCTTTGGGGTCAGCGGCCTGGATAATACGGTAGATCTCCGTTGCCTGACGTTCCTTTTGGGTCAAACGTTCCTGTGATTCAGCAAAATTTGCCAGGAGTTGGGCTATTTTCTCTGCTTCGGGTGTTTCTCGACAAAGTGATTCTAAGGTGTACAGCTTATTGCGGAGTTTATTAAGTTGGGCAACTGTTTGTGCGGCCGCTAACTCTTGTTGGGCTTGTTCAATTTGAGTGCGAATTGAGGCGATCTGTTTGTCAACAACGTTCAACCGCTCATCGCGCAAACGACCAAGATCGGTGGGGAGATCAGTAAGTGACTGCAAATAGGACGCCCCAGCAATAAGCTGTTGCAGAGATCCTTGATCTGCTATCCCTAAAATACTCTGCTTTATCTCAGCATGATGGCGGGCCTGCTCTTCTAAACGTTGGCGGATCGCTTCTGCTTGTTGTAGCAGTGTTTCTATTCCTGTTGCCTCAGTCGTCTCTACACAACGGGGTTGTAATGCGACCAGGGTGTCGCGGATTTTTCTCAGTTGGTTCGGTTGAGTGACGCTCTCCAAAGCGGCGCGGCTCTGATTGATTTGATCGTAGATGTCGGCAATTGCTTTCTCAACTTGTTGAAGACGGTTGTTACGTTGGCGAATCAGATCATCGGGCAGATCATTTAATGCCTGCAACTCCGTTCTACCAGAGAGAAGTTGTTGTAAGCGGTCGCGTGGATCAACCCTTTCTATAGCCGCTTGCAGGTTTTTCAGGCGTTCTGCTTCTTGTAATGCCCGTCGTAGTTCATCCTCACGTTGGGCCAGGCGGGTCAGGCTGGTTTCTATTCGTTGTGTCAAAACAGGTAAACCAACAGTGGCAACCGCCCTCTTTTCGTCTGTCAAACGAGCCCGATTAAGTCCTACATCCGTCAGCTTCTTGGGCGCTTCATTGTCCCGGCATACCGTTTCGATCACGGCGATAAAACGATCTTGTATCTGCTGCTGGAGTTGGGCAGGAGAATCTTGTTGCGCCTTAACATTGCCTGGTCTAGGAAGCTTTTCTATCTTTCTCTGTAAGTTGATAAGCTCTTGGGCTGTATTGGCACGAGTAAGGGCCGTTTTGATTTGCTCAGCATCCGTATCATACTGCTTAGCCAGCCCCATGGCCTGGGTTAAAGCCTGCGCTGCATTTTGGGCACTCTGACGTACATCACTGTTGTATCGCTCATCCTCAGTAATTTCTCGCAAAACGACAACTTCTGTCTCCGCAATTTCATACTGAAAGGATTCTTGCCCGACTGCCTGAATACGCTTCTTAATCTCAGTAACATCGGGCATGACACGACGATGGATGGAAACGATATCGCTGATAGCAATGGCGTAGAAAAATTCTCTTGAGCCATTTCCCACTAGCTTCAGCAAGGCAGTTTGGTCAGCCCTGCGGCCGTTGATGCTAACTTCCAGATCGAGCCGATGATAACCGAACCAGGCGGCAAAAAGCAGGAAGGCCGTGTTGTAGTCATAACCATACGGTGGATTGAGCAAAGGGAACAAGACATCACGTAACTTGTAGTCACTGGTGCTTGGTTTAATACTATTGTCAATATACTGCCACGCTTCGCGCAAACGCCGGGTACCCGGTTGTGGGTGAATACGATAATCTGGTGCCAGTAACTCCCATTTTCCCACCAGAAATTTGTCGCAAAGATCAACAATAATGCCCCTTTTAACGCGAGCCAGTGCATTAAGATCAGCCGGGGCGTTTCGTATCAAGACTTCCGCTACCTCGCGTGTTGCATCGCGTAACTTATTGACACCTTTGGACGCTACGCGGTACTGGGTAAAGAACTCACTGGGGGCGTAAGCAAAAACAGTCCAGTATAAGCGTGCGAGTAAATCGCGCAGTGCAACTCGGTCGCTGGCGCGTAATTCGCTAATGTAGGCTGTAGGAAGAACATAACTGTCCCGCGGCCGCGCTATATCCGACGGTAGTTTGTCATCCAGCCGTATCCCTTGTAGGGCACGAAGCAGGTTGATATCCGCTTGTTTTGTCTCCGCCTCGTACATTTCTTTGCCCGCATCGGTGCGCTCTTTTTGGGAAAACCCCTGGAGCGCCCAACGCCGCCGAAAGGCATTGAGCAGTTCCGGTTGTGCCCGCGAAGCAACAACGGCGACGATAGCCGGTGGATTTTGGCTCATGCCAGCGAATGCCTTTTGGAATGCCTCTGTCACTTGTTCACGAACAGAGACCGCTTCGTCATCACGATTAGCAACAATCCAAACGACAACGCTGCGGTCAGCTTCAATGATGTCGCGGTGGTTAAAAGCAAATTGTTTGGGCAAATTTTTGAGCCACTCATCCAATAAGTCAACCGTAACAATGTATTCACGGGCTGCCCAATCGTTCGGATGCCCCCACACTACCTTGACATCCATAGAACCAAAATAACTGCCCGGCAGAGTGGTGAGGGTCTTGTTTAGCTCATCCAGCATTGCCATTGACCAGCTATATCGCTCTAATTTCTTTTGGATGATCTCCTCAAGCACTTTGGGCTGATTCGATGCGGCCCAGAAACTGTTCACCTTGTAGGAAGGATCGTAACGAATGACGTTGGCATCAGAAAGGGTGCGGAGCGTCTGTTTGGTGGTTCTTTCACTTAGCCCGGCTGATTGTGCCAAAAATAGAACTTGTTCTTCATGCTTGGCCGCAACCTCAGCTAAAAATTGTAATAACAATGCCTTCAGGACAGCCTTTTGTTCCTGGGGTGCATCTTCGCCTATCGTGCGCCTCGCGGCCGCATACTGGGCATACACATCACCCGCCAGCCGCCCCTCAAAATAATCCTATAAGGCATTGGGAAGAAGTGCTTGGAACAGGTTTGTCAGGCTAAAGTAGCTCAACTCAATTTATAAGTGTTTGGGAGACAGAAGGTAAATGGGGTTTGTGAAGGTTTCATCCATGTTTGATATAGTCACCCTTTCCGGGAATAACATTCCGAACCCCACCTGTTGGATTATCTACATCACCTTTATAACGGGGAATAACATGAATGTGAACATGGGGTATTGTTTGCCCAGCATCCATGCCCACATTAATACCAATGTTAAATCCATCAGGCTGAAAACGTGTCGTCAAAAGCATTTTGACACGATCTACCATTAACCAACATGCTGTCTTTGCTCGCTCGGCTAATTCAAAGTAATTGCCAACATGCTGTTTGGGAATCACCAGTGTATGCCCTGGTGATACTGGGTATTTGTCGAGTATGGCGTAGGCCGTCGCTGATTCAGAAATAAGCTCTCTTTCAGTTGTTGGGTAACAAAAAGGGCAGGTTGATTCTGCCAAGCGAGATTGTTGGTTGAAGTGACAGTATTCATATGTCTCGCAGTGTTCTGTGCGAATAACACTTTTGAACGGCAAAACCACATTACACTGGTAAACTTTCTGATCGAATTTAATGTGCGTTCTAAATCCAGCCCGTTTAATATCGCGTCGTACTGTAAAAAAAGCCCTGCCTGTCGGTTTGAGTAATTCAGAAACTGCCATTAGTACCTGAACTTGCTCCTCTGGAAGGAGTACATTTAATACATACTGGCAAAGAATGGTATCAAATTGACCGGTTGGGTATGTGGGTGCATAAAAAGGATCATACCCCAGGACATCGAACCCGTTTTCCCGGAGAAATGCCACATCAACACCACTGCCTGAGCCAAAATCCAATACCCTTCCTCTAATTGCACCTCTGCTAAACAATTCTTTTGTCGGAAAAGAAGGCCACTTGCGTTCCTTGATGGTTAGATGGCTGTTTGGGTTCTTTGGCGACTGAACGATCATAATATTGTGTAACTCCAATCGGCTATAAATCCCATGTTTCGGGCTATTTGCATCTGCGGTGCAATCGTGTCACGCATCACTGTTTTGAACTCTTCAAACCGTAATGCTTGAACCTCAACAACTGATTGTTTTTTGAAAAGCAAGGCATAGTCCTCTAGTAAAGATTCTTGTTTTGGACTGACTACAGCCTGAAACGCTTCATACTGTAACCGGGCAAAGGATTCAAAATATAAAGTGAAATGGGGTAACTGATCGTTCTTGGCTGAGTTCACATTTTTTGGTGTAGGGATGATGTTCCACATTAAGTCGTGTGTCACAAAACTCCAGGGAAGAAAATGATCAAGGGAGAAGGATGTTTTTTGCATCATCTGACCCGAGTAGATGCATTGAATTGTCCCTAATTTCTCAAATGCCCGTTGCCAGAATTTGCGGCTTTCCCGTAGATTTCGTTGTTCTGGCTCAAACAATTTCGTAGCAATGGCAGGCACATTGGGATTGTTCTTTTGCAGATAATTAAGCAGGTGCCACAGACAAAAACTCTTTACAATTGCTAAATGTGTCTGCAAATAGTCAAACCAAAGTGGGTGAATCTCAATGGCATTTTGTGGAGTATTAAAACGATAAAGGCATGGTCCAGTGGTGTTTTGAAATGACTGTTCAGCGAGATGTTTAATCAGATCGTTTTTTTTCCAGTCTGGCTGGCCACGTAGCTGAGTGCCGAAAAACGGATGCAGAAAACGATAAGGTACGTAATCGCCCAGGCTGTTAATTTCTCGCGCCAATTTAGACTTGCCAGACATATAAACTGATGTGGATTGGATTACCTCATTCTTACTGGCATTAGAAGACAGATTGATTTCACTTTTTATATCCTGAGCAACGGCGCTTAGGCGATCCTGTTTACCGAACGATAGCCGGAAATAGTTAGTTGGATACCAAACATGCGCTACCATATGCGCCAGAAGATGCTCAATTGGGATTATGGGTGATGGTGTTTTTTGAATGTAATCAAGTAACGATAGAAACCAGTAGAACTTATACGAGTTAGTGACGCTATTGAAACTGGCAGAAAGATGTTCAATGGGCAACCGTGATGAGGTAGGAATAGAGACTGGTGTAAGCATTATCTAAAAGCACTTGGGCGAAAAACGGAATAATGATATTCAACAAGGCAGTCCGCTGGCTGCCAGCACGCTTTCATACATGCTACGTTCTGGGGGATAACCGGTGATACCGAGTTGAGGTTTGGCCTCGTGGAGCCACATCGCTTCGATCAGGTTACGGCGTGCGGCCGCGCCCTGTGAAGACAACACCCGCCGGTTAATCAACTCATTCCACAGGTGTGGACTACCGCCGTACAACGTGTCCGAAAGGGTCGAAAGCAGGTACGACAAACCCCGCCCAAACCGTTCCGTCCATTCTTCACCCCTGTAGAACCAGCGACAATGATTTCCCTTAGACAGGCGGTTTGAACTTAGCGTCTGCTCAATTTCGGTGCGGATCAACATCTCAATGGCGTTGATCCGGGTACGAAGTTCGCGCCGCGCCACCGGATCATCTCGCAATTCGGGCGTGTTCTCGCGCACCCAGTGTAAACCCCGTAACTCCTGAGCTAATTGCACCATCCGGGCCGTCTCTTGCGCCACCCCTATCACCACATCTGGTGACTTTTGCCACGATTCTTCTAATGACCAGGCCATAAAACTGTCATGGTCCGCCTTCGTAACCGGTAGCGCCAACAAAACGGTCCCGGCAAAACCAGAACTTGTCGAACGTTGGATTGTTTCCCGCCCTGGCACATCTACATAACGCATCTGCCAGAAACGCATAAACCCGGTACGGTAGCTATGCCACCGGGCCACAATAGGCCGAGGTGGCATATACTGTTCTACGGTGTGAGCCAACCGGAAGACACCCTGGATCTTCCGTTGCGCCGCCTGCATCCGTTCATCCAAATCCACATCACTGCCCTGCCAGACCACATAACTGCTGTTGAAGCGGCGAAACACGATGAACGATTGGGCCAAGAGCTGGTTAATGGCGGCTTCGATGTCTGCATCGTTGGTGGTGGCCGTGCGTAAGGCGGACATGACCGTGCGTTTGGTGGGCTGTAAATCGCTGACTTCGGCCAGCCAGTTCACCAGACCAATCGTTTTGAGCACCTTGACGGCTAACGCGGAGAGGTTAGGCGCACTTTGTAACCGTTCTACTGTTTCGGTAATTAAGCGGCCGCGCATGGAAGCATAAAGCCGCCCCTGAAAGTTAGCCACCAGATAATCAAACAAATCGTGGAGCCGTACCACATCAGGAACCATGTGGGTTTGCAAGAACTCTTGAAAACCAAACGGCTCTAACGATCCCAGGTAGGAAAAGAGCGAGCGTTCATTCTGTGCCAGCCGCCTGAAGAGATGGGGCAAGGCTACTAGCGTTGTGGGATGGAGAGGATAAGCCTGCCGACATAGCACTCCAAACTCATCAGTCGAAACCAGAGGCGGCTTCCAACCACTTTCCAAAGCATCTTTGGTGAAGCGGGTTATATGCTGTTGCAGAAAGGCCGGTTCCTCAGTTTTAACCAGGGCATGAGCTAACAACACCATTTGCTGATGCGGCGGTTCCTGAAAGGCAATATCAGCAAACCGCCCCTGCACTTTGGCCCACTCCCGTTGTGTCGTCATATCCAGATGACCGGCATACCGCTCAAAACCCTGATGCAAAACCCCGACAAAAATGATCGGGTTTTCACTCCGATCCACAAACTCGGCTATCTCCTGCAACAGGTAAATGTCCCCCGATTCCGGATGATTCGCCAGATACTCCAGCGGTTTGCCCATCTCATCCAAGATCAACAGGATGCCCCGATAACCCAGGTCAGGCGTGCAAACGAGTTCACTCAACTCCTGGAACTGAGCGACGATCTGCCTGCTTCCGGCTGTTGCCATCGTTCCACGTAGATTTTCATACCAATTGAAGATGGCAGTGTTGGCTAACAAAGGGGCAAGGGCACGGCCTAAGCCATGCAACAGGCATTCCTGCAACGTTGCTCTGTAGCCGGTAATCGGAATAGGCAAAAACCCCTTACTAGCAACTGATTGGGCATAGGTTCCCATTTGTTGCCGTAAAATGGGATCAACGCGCTCTAATTGTTCCGTCAACTGCTCGTGTGCCGGTAACTGAACACAAAGCAAATTCATCAGAAACAAACTAAAATATGATTTACCAGAACCGTAGGGGCCGGTGAGAGTCCAGGCACGAGAGGGAGCACCTGGTTCTGTCAGACGACTGAGCATCCGCGCCAAAGTGCTTCGAGCTTGTGGTGTCAGGGTATACCCTTCGGCCACAGCCATCTTATCAATATCTTGTTCAACGTTTATAGACCGTAACCCACTCTGGCGAACTTGAATCACCTGGGGCAACGGTATGATCGGCACATCATTCATAATAATTGTCTAGTAGGCTGTAGCCATCTTCCTGAGCCGTGTTGATGAGGCCATCGTCCAGGTAAATCTGGCGCAGACCGGCACTTTCCTGTAAACGAAGTTTACCGCCTGTTAACGTCTCAAGCGCTTCCAGGTATTCCACTAAACTATTCTCATCAAGTTTGAACACCTGCCCCGGACTGCCAGGGTAATAAAGGCAATCGTCTACAGCTACAGCACGCCGTGTATGGGCAAAGGGCAATAAAAACATCAATAGTGCATAACCAAACACCTGTACCGGTAAAGTCGGTTTAGGCCCAATGTTAAAGCTATAGATGTTTTCTCCTGGTACAAAGCGCAGGAGTTCTAACTCAGCCAGGGGGCAGTCAAGACTATCCTCAGAGAAAGTCCCCTGAACCGAGCGGGTTGTCACCACATAGGTACGGAGACAGCAGTCCACCTCGCGCTCAACCATTTGCGGTGTGGTTTGAATATTGGCACTTTCCAGTTGGCGGCCGCAGAAGGCGATAAACTGCTGTTTGGTAAATTCCGGTTTGTAATATTGGGCAAACAGGTAATGCCAGATCAAGGCACGGGTTACGTTCGAGGTCAGTTCCCAGTGAACAAGCCAGTAGGAACCAATATCTTCCAGATAAGGGTCCCAGCCTTTGTCGAGGAGAAAACGTTCGGCCAGGCTGGTGGGTACTAACTGCTTAATCCGCCCCACAGCTTCGGATTCAGTCAACAAGTTAGTCGCCAAACACCAGTGTCGGATGGAGCGCACCATATTTTTGCCCACGCCTAGTGTGACAAGGCCCATGTCATGGGAAAAAATGGTGGGGTCTTGAAGGGCGGCGTCAACCCCTTTTTTTAGCCAGCCATAGCGGAAGGCAAATTTTTCGTGCCCCCCAAATGAGGGTTTAACGCTCGAATGTGATGGATTCATGCAATTTCACGTCTTGAAGATTGTTTAATGAACAAGTAAATCGTTAACGAAAGATCAACAATCCGTCAGAACCAATCCAGTTGGTTCCCCGTGTTTCTCACTAAAATGAGGTTGGTTTAGACAATTATGGTAAGAAGTAAAGGCACAACCCCCCCAATTGTGCGCCAACTTTCGTTCATGTGCAAAAGTAATGGGTACTGCTGTGAGGGTTTACGGCACTAAATCTATATTTGCGAATGACAAGAAAACGACAACATTATTTGGTTGTGTGGCAAGGTAAAACAATAGCGGCCGCGCTACCTGTTTTTCATTATTCGACTTTGGCGAAAATTAGAATGACCTCTGGAAATCTCTTGGTCGCTTACTCTCTTAGTCTCCAGAGGTGAGACTAAAACAGGCAAACACCAGCTTCATTTAGGTACGCACTTATAAGTTTTTTGCAACCCCAGGCCCATTTCATTAAACATAATCATGGCAAACATGACCGCCATATATGGGTGTGGACAAAATTGTTCTACCGCCGCAACCGGCTAACATTATGTCGCCTCTCGTGTGTATCTCTTGTTCGGTACGTTTGGCCGATTTTTGGCACCCCCCTATACACACTTAACTTAACCATAATCACGAGATTGCCTGTCCATATATGGGGGTGGGCGGGCGGGCAATCTTCTCCCATGAGGCGTCACTCGCGGCCGCGACTCCGCCCCTGTTTTCTGGCCCTCTCATCGCTAAACACCAGGACAGCCCGCCAAATCCTGCACCATCATGGTTGCTCTTCAACTGGACGTATCTCCTTGAGGATGACGGGTAGCCGGATGGCACTGGCGGTTGCTAACTATAGTTGGCAATGCTATACTATTTGAAACAAGGGCTGGTTCATTCATGGCAAACGGCAACACACCTAAAACAGTCATCGTTTTTCACGACAAGAGCGGCCGCGAACCGTTTACCGATTGGCTCAATGGCTTACGTGATGCCACAACACGACGACGGATTCTGCAACGGCTCTTGCGCCTGGAACAAGGGCATTATGGGGATGTCAAACCGGTGGGAGCCGGGGTAAATGAACTACGCTTCTTTTTTGGCGCAGGCTATCGGGTCTACTTTGGTGAAGATGGGGACACCCTCGTTGTTCTGTTATGTGGGGGAGATAAGTCGGGTCAATCTTGGGACATCCAGCAAGCCCAGGCTTACTGGCAGGAGTATCAGGAAGATGAATAAGTACAGAACGTTAAGCGATGTGACGGGGGAATATTTGAGCCAGCATCCCGAAGAGATAGATGCTTTTCTCAATGAGGCCTTTGCCGATTACGCCCAGGATGGAGATTCGGTGGCCCTGCTCACAACCCTACGTATTGTGGCACGGGTGAAGGGCATTTCACAGATCGCGGCTGAGGTGGGAATGAGCCGCCAGGGTTTGCAAAAGGCCCTCTCAGCCAAAGGAAATCCGCGTCTGGACAATGTAAACCTGATCATGCGGGCCATGGGGTATCAATTGCGGCCGCAACGTCTGGAAAATGGAGCCGCCTGACTTCTATATACAGCTTTGTCCGTTTCTTCTTCGCGACCCTCGCGGCCGCAAATCGTATATCCCCCCTCAATCGTATTTACCCATGTCCTTAACCGGAAAACCGGCTTCCCCTACCCCCTGTTAATTCTCGGCTGAGCTATACGATTATTGCCTTCACACCCCCAATTACCCCTATACCAATCCCTTTCCACCCCAACAGAATACACCCATAGATTTAGCCTCAGCCCGCCCAGGAAGCCCCTGTTTCGCGTTTCCTGCGCCGTGCCTGTTTCTGCCCGTCAAGATCGTCACAGGTCAAATTTCGGGTTTAGTGACACAACTATGTTGCCAGTTTGATCGTTCCCGATCTGATACCCCCACATATAGCCATCGCTTCCAATACCCCATTTCCTCACCTTATGTTCAACGAACCCTATGTTTCTTGTTAGCACAGGGCTTGTCAATTTTTTGCCCCCCTACCCTATGGTTCATTCAACATAATCAGGTCAACCATGACCATACGGGGTGGGTGGGCGGGACATCTTCTCTCGTCAGTTCTCGCTCGCGGCCGCGACACCCCCACCGTTTTCCAGCCGTCGCCTGGTTCATGTTTACCAGGCCAATCATGTGACTGACCCACTCAACCCACCGTTCATGCTTGATGAGCCAGGCGGGGCAACAATTCGCTAACTTACCTGGTTCACTGTATGCACTGAACCGACTCACACCAAAACGCTCCACTGAATCATTCATTGCTCATGACTTACCAGGCACGTGCTCATTCAATCGGCCCACTGACTCACTAACCCACCTGGTTCATTGTGAGCACTGAACCTGCCAACACCAAAACGATACACTGAATCATACATTGCTCATGACTCACTCGGCTCATGCTCATCTGACCTGCTCACTGACTCACTAACCCGCCTGGTTCATGATGAGAATTGGGCCGACCCATTCAAAATGATTCACTGACCCACTCATTGACTCATGACTCAATCGGCTCATTCTCGCCTGACCTGCTCACTAACTCACTAACCCACCTGGTTCATTTTGGGCACTGAACCTGCCCACACCAAACCGTTCCACTGAATCATTCATTGCTCATGACTCAATCGGCTCATGCTCACCTGACCTGCTCACTGACTCACCAACCCACCTGGTTCATTTTGGACACTGAACCTGCCCACACCAAATTGCTACACTGAATCATTCATTGACTCATGACTCACTCGGTTCATGCTCATCTGACCTGCTCACTGACTCACTAATCCACCTGGTTCATTGTGAGCACTGGGCTGATCACTGTGATTCATCTGGCCCGGCTCAATGAGCAGTTCATTCACGAACTAATCGGCCACAACATGGTCATGGGCCAACTTATGGGCCTGACCGAATGATTCATCGGCCCACATCATGACTGGTTTGTTGATGAGCGTATTAGCCGCGGCCGCGAACCTTCTAGCCCACAATCGCCCACATCACCTCATCAATGAAGCAGGTAAGTTCAAAAGTTCCGCTTTTAGACCTTCCCCCAGCAACTTGAGCCAAGGGCAAGGAATGTCACGCCACCCCCCCTTGAGCCTCCCCAAGAGTTCCCAGACCGGACATCCCCTATCCTTGATTACGCTCAAATGCCATACCCCCATATATAGCCATGCCTCAATTCGACCCAAAATCTGACGTTATGTTAAATGGGGTATATCTTTCTTGTTAGCACAGGCCATGTAATTTTTTGATCACCCACTATATACCCCATTCGACATAATACCGGTCTTTAGTACCGCCATATATGGGTGAGTACAAAACGGGCGAGGATTGGCTCTAGACTCCTATTATGTTAAATGGGGGGTGTTTTCTTGTTAGATCAAGGCTTGTAACTTTTTTTCACCCCCTGACACCCTCCATTAAACATAAAACAACACCAGACCAAGCCAGATATGGCGGTCATGCCTTTTAACTATAGGGTGGGCGGGTGGGTACTCTTCTCACCAACA
>JAGNBF010000103.1:0-18267 GCA_018004935.1 Chloroflexota bacterium
TAGGGATGCGGCCGCAGGCTCACCGGCGCAATCTCTGTCTCCCACTTGTACTGGGCATACGCCTGCAACACATCCGGCGTGAAAACGCCCCCTTCCAACAGATAATCATGATCCGCTTCCAGAGCATCCAAAGCTTCATTCAACTTGCCCACCGTCATCTTCACTTTGGACATATTATGCTCTTCAAACAAGTCCAGGTCTGCCGGATCACCGGGGTCAATCTGGTTCTTAATGCCATCCAGACCGGCCATGAGGCAGGCGGCAAAAGTCAGGTACGGATTCGCCGCCGGGTCGGGGCAACGGAATTCTACCCGCTTGGCTTTGGGTGAAGAGGAATACATGGGGATACGCACAGCCGCCGAGCGGTTACGGGCGGAGTAAGCGATTACCACAGGTGCTTCATAACCCGGAACCAGACGGCGGTAAGAGTTGGTGGTGGGGGCGCAAATCGCCAGCAGGGAGTTGATGTGCTTCAACAGACCCCCGATATACCACAAAGCCATCTGGCTCAGACCGGCATATTTGTCACCGGCAAAGAGGGGCACACCATCTTTCCACAAACTCTGGTGGGTGTGCATCCCGGAGCCGTTATCACCATAAATCGGCTTGGGCATGAAGGTAACGGTTTTGCCCGCGGCTTTGGCCACATTCTTGATGATGTATTTGTACATCTGTACATTGTCGGCCATCTTGGTCAGCGAATCGAAGCGCATGTCAATTTCGCATTGCCCGGCCGTACCCACTTCGTGATGATGGACTTCGATGTCTACCCCGGCGGAGAGCAAGGTGGAAACCATTTTGCCGCGCAGGTCTTGCAGGGTATCAAACGGGGCCACCGGGAAATAACCTCGTTTGTGGGGCACGGAATGCCCAAAGCCAAAAATACCGGAGTTCCAGGGGCCTTCCACACTGTCTACCTGATACGCGGCGGAATATTCCCCGGCAGAATACATCACTTTATCAAACACAAAGAATTCGGCTTCCGGGCCAAAGTAAGCCTGGTCGGCAATGCCGGTGGAACGCAGATATTCCAACGCTTTGCGGCCAATAAACCGTGGGTCACGGGAATATGGCTCACGAGTGATGGGGTCATACACGTCGCCAACCAGACTTAAAGTAGGAGCCTCACAAATAGGATCAACGACAGCAGTGCTTGGGTCTAAAACCAGAACCATGTCGCTGGCTTCGATGCTCTGAAAGCCCCGAATAGATGAACCATCAAAACCCAACCCTTCGGTGAGGGCGCTTTCAGCATCAAACGCCTCAACGGGCTGGGAAAAATGTTGCCACTGCCCAAACAGGTCAGTAAATTTGACATCAATAAATTTGATGCCTTTTTCTTCGATCAACTTCTTGATTTCACTGGCGGACATACGAAAAATCTCCTTTCTACTTTTCAAATGTACGTTGGCGGTTAAACGTGTTGGTTGTTGTTTAGACACACACAAAACGGCAAGCCTAAGCCTGGGAAAACCAAAACTGGGCCAGAAAATGAATAACGCCTCGCCTGTGGGTAAAAACCCAGAGGCAGAGGCGTCATGGCCTAACAGTATTTGATTATGGCTGGTAGTTTATGCCGATTGACACAGGGCGTCAAGGGAAAAGTTTTGACAAAAAGTGAGGGGATGGGGTTGTGTAGAGTGTCTAAAGGTGTCTAAAGAAAGAGGGGGATGGATCACAGGGGCAAAACTCGTCGTTCCCCCTTTGTGTATTTACAACAATCAACTTTGTGATATTTCTCACATTTTTACACTGGTGACGGGGCGGGTGCTCCGGTATCCTATCCTTGCGTCTGAATCCCACTGGACGAAAGTAATTTGCCTATTGCGGCCGCACCTTAAAAACTAACCATTAGCCGTTAGCCGCTGGCAGTTAGCTGTTTGCTAACGGCCAACCGCCAGCCACCAACGGCCCGTTCTATTGGAAGAGAGAGGAGAAAAGAGACAATGAACGATTCGGAGGGCAATCAATGTCGTTTCCCGCGGCCGCAAGGTCTTTACCATCCCCAGTATGAACACGACGCCTGTGGCATGGGGTTCGTCGCCCAGATTCAGGGCCGGGCCAGTCACAGCATCATCCACAAGGCGTTGACCATCCTGCAAAACCTCGACCACCGGGGCGCACGCGGCGCCGAGGTCAACACCGGTGATGGCGCCGGTATTCTCTTCCAACTGCCCCACCGCTTTTTCCAACACATTACTCCCAAACTGAATATCAATCTGCCCGAACCGGGCGCGTATGGCGTGGGTATGCTTTTCTTGCCCCACCTGCCCGAACGCCGCCACGATTACGAGCAACAATTTGCCGACATCGTCCACGAAGAAGGGCAACACATCCTGGGCTGGCGCACCGTTCCCTGCCACCATCATGGCCTGGGCGAGACAGCCCTGGCCGGTGAACCGGTCATTCGGCAGGTGTTTATTGGCCGCGGCCGCGTCACCGCCACCGATCCCCTCGCCTTTGAACGAGCTTTGTACCTCATCCGCCAGCGGGCCGAACATGAAATCAGCCACCGGGACGAATTGCGTACACTCCTGGGGCTAGACGACGAAGACGATTTCTACATTGCCAGCCTCTCTAGTCGCACCATCGTCTACAAAGGGATGCTCACCACCCACCAACTGGCGAGCTATTACCCCGACCTGAGTGATTCCCACCTGGAGTCAGCCCTGGCCCTGGTGCATTCCCGCTTCAGCACCAACACCTTCCCCAGTTGGAAGCGGGCACATCCGTACCGCTACGTCATCCACAACGGCGAAATCAACACCCTGCGCGGCAATGTCAACTGGCTCAAAGCGCGGCAAAGCCTGTTTGCCTCAGATTATTTTGGTGCGGACATTCACAAAATCATGCCGGTCATTGACGAAGATGGCAGTGATTCGGCCATGTTTGACAATGTGCTGGAACTGCTGACCCTCAGCGGCTACAGCCTGCCCCATGCCATTTTGATGATGATCCCCGAACCCTGGACCAAAGATGCGGACATGCCCGCCAGCAAACGGGCCTTCTACGAATACCACAGCACCCTGATGGAGCCGTGGGATGGTCCAGCCTCGATTGGCTTCACCGATGGCACGCTGGTCGGAGCCGTTTTGGATCGCAATGGCCTGCGCCCCTCACGCTACACCATCACCGCTGATGGGCTGGTCATTTTGGCCTCGGAGACGGGGGTTTTGGACATTGCCCCGGAGAATGTGGTGCAAAAAGGACGGCTCCAACCGGGGCGGATGTTTCTGGTGGATACCAGCCGCGGCCGCATCATCAGCGACGACGAGATCAAACAATCCCTGGCCTCAGCCCAACCGTATGGCGAGTGGCTGGCGGAGAATAGGGTGGAGTTGGCGGATGTGTCAACAGTGGGCAGTGAACAGTCAACAGTGAACAGTGAACAGTTGGCAGTGGACAGTGTTCCGTTCACCATTCACGATTCACCATTCACCATTCACCATTCCTCTCTCTCCTCCCTCCAACATGCCTTCGGCTACACCTTTGAAGACATCCGCCTCATCCTGGAGCCGATGGCCCGGACGGGCGTCGAGCCGTTGGGTTCGATGGGGGACGACACGCCGCACGCTGTCCTCTCTGATCAGCCACAACTGCTGTACAGCTACTTCAAACAGCTATTTGCCCAGGTAACCAACCCGCCGATTGACGCCCTGCGTGAAGAGATTATCACCAGTGCCGAAACCTTGCTGGGGGCGGAAGGGAATTTGCTCCAGCCCGCGGCCGCACACTGTCGCCGCATCCGGCTAGACCACCCGGTTTTGCAGGATGAAGAGCTGGCCCGCCTGCGCACCCTCGATCAGCCAGGGTTCCGGGCGGTGACATTGCCCATCTTGTTTTCTACCCGGCGGGGTGGGGCGGGGTTAGAACAGGCGTTGGTTGAGTTGTTCGCGGCCGCAGACTCAGCGATTTCTCATGGAGCCAATTTACTCATTTTGTCAGACCGGGAACTGAGCCGGGACGCGGCCGCGATCCCCGCCCTGCTCGCCACTTCCGGCCTGCACCACCACCTGATCCACACCGGCAAACGGGCACGGGTCAGCCTTATCGTTGAATCAGGCGAACCACGCGAAGTCCATCATTTCGCCACGCTCCTCGGCTACGGCGCGGACGCCATTAACCCTTATCTGGCGTTTGCCACAATTTGTGATATTCTTCACAAGAATTCAATTGCTCAAACAAACCTCGCGGAGGGGCAAACCCTTCGGGAGGTTTTTGTGCGAGCGCAAGAGGTGTCCGATGCTAAAGCCATTATTCAGTACATTAAGGCGACTATTAAAGGGATCGTCAAAATCCTCTCAAAGATGGGAATTTCCACCATCCAGAGCTACCGAGGGGCGCAGATTTATGAGGCGCTGGGTCTCCATCCAACCCTCATCCACGCCTATTTCCGGGGTACGCCCTCCCGTATCGGTGGAATCGGCCTAAATGAACTGGCCGAGGAAAGCCTGCGCCGCCAACGCCAGGCTTTCCCGGCAAGGCCCGCCAACGGCCACACCCTCCCCGTCGGTGGCCGCTATCAGTACCGCGAAGAAGGGGAATATCACCTCTTCAACCCCCACACCATCCATCAATTGCAACAGGCGGTGCGTGACAACGACTTTGGGGCGTATCAAAAGTACGCGGCCGCGGTCAACGAACATGATCGCCGTTTCAGCACCCTGCGTGGCCTGCTCCGCCTGAAAACCGGCAACCCCATCCCCCTGGAAGAAGTCGAACCGGTCGAGAGTATCGTGCGCCGCTTCAAAACCGGGGCCATGTCCTACGGCTCCATCAGCCAGGAAGCGCATGAGGCGTTAGCCATCGCCATGAACCGGCTGGGGGGCAAAAGCAACACCGGCGAAGGGGGAGAAGACCCCGCCCGCTATATCCCCGAACCCAATGGCGATTCGCGCAACAGTGCCATCAAACAGGTCGCCAGCGGCCGCTTTGGGGTAACGAGCCAATATCTGGTCAACGCCGAGGAAATCCAGATTAAAATGGCTCAGGGAGCCAAACCGGGGGAAGGGGGGCAACTGCCCGGCCACAAGGTTTATCCCTGGATCGCCAAAGTGCGCCACGCCACCCCCGGCGTCGGCCTGATTTCGCCGCCACCGCACCACGACATTTACTCCATCGAGGATCTGGCGCAGTTGATTTTTGACCTGAAAAACGCCAACCCGGACGCCCGCATCAACGTCAAACTGGTTTCTGAAGTGGGGGTGGGCACGATTGCCGCCGGGGTGGCCAAAGGCAAGGCGGATGTCATCCTCATCAGTGGGCATGATGGCGGCACGGGGGCGGCCCCGCAAACGAGCATCAAACACACCGGCCTGCCCTGGGAACTGGGGCTGGCCGAAGCGCATCAGACGTTATTGCTGAATAATTTACGCGGCCGCGTTACCCTGGAAACCGATGGTCAGCTCAAAACCGGGCGAGATGTCATCGTCGCCGCCCTGCTGGGGGCTGAGGAGTTCGGCTTTGCCACCGCCCCGCTGGTGTCGTTGGGGTGCATCATGATGCGTGTTTGCCACCTGGACACCTGCCCGGTGGGTGTGGCTACACAAAACCCGCAACTGCGGCAACGGTTCACCGGTCGCCCGGAGCATGTCGTCAACTTCATGCGCTTCATCGCCGAAGATGTGCGCCACCTCATGGCCCAACTGGGTATCCGCCGTTTTGACGACCTGATTGGCCGCACCGATTTGCTAGAAATGGCCTCGGACATTGACCATTGGAAGGCGCAAGGACTGGACCTTTCGGCCATTTTGCACCAGCCGGATGTGCCCGCCCACATCCCACGCCGCCGCGTGACGGAGCAGGAACATCCCCTGGCGGAAACGCTGGATCAACGGGTTTTGCTGGCCTTGTGCCAACCGGCCTTGAAAAACGGCAAAAAAGTAGAGACCCATCTGCCCATCCGCAACATCCATCGGGCGGTGGGTACGCAGTTGGGCAGTGCCATCACCCGCCGCTACGGCCCCGACGGCCTGCCCGACGACACCATCCGCCTGCGTTTTACCGGTTCGGCGGGGCAAAGTTTCGGCGCGTTCATCCCCCGGGGTCTGACGCTGACGCTGGAAGGGGACGCCAACGACACCATCGGCAAAGGGCTGTCGGGGGGCAAAATCATCGTTTTGCCGCCGGAAAAAGCTACCTTCGCCCCAGAGAAAAATGTGATCATCGGCAATGTGGCTTTCTACGGAGCGACCGGTGGTGAGGCGTACATTCGCGGCCTGGCGGGGGAGCGGTTCTGTGTGCGTAACAGTGGTGTTAAGGCGGTGGTCGAAGGGGTGGGGGATCATGGCTGTGAATATATGACCGGCGGCCGCGTCGTCATTCTCGGCCAGACGGGGCGCAACTTTGCCGCCGGGATGTCCGGGGGCATCGCCTACATCCTGGATGAGCGCGGGGATTTTTCCCGCCGCTGTAACCGAGAAATGGTTGACCTGGAGCCGCTGGATGATGAGGCGGAACGGGCCGAAGTGCGGGAGATGATCTGGCGGCATACCTGGCACACGGGAAGCCGTCGGGGTTGGTCGGTGTTGGGGCGATGGGAGGCGTTGCGGCCGCAGTTTGTCCGTGTCGTGCCCAAAGATTATCGCCGGGTGCTGGAAGCCCTGCATCAGGCCCAACAAACTGGCCTCACCGGCCCCGAAGCCGAAATGGCCGCCTTTGAAGCCAACAAACGTTCCCTGGCCCGTGTCGGGGGGAGCTAAGAAATTTTTGTACACGGATTTCACGGATGAATACGGATTTTTCGGCGTGGTTCAAAAGTCGGCAAACGGTGCTTAACACTTTGTAGGGCGATTTGGTAAATCGCCCACGAGACGATTTACCAAATCGTCCTACAAATTTGTAAAGTTGACCTGAACCATGCCGATTTTTCTTTAATCCGTGTCTATCCGTGTTCATCCGTGTACCCATCCATTTATGAGCAAAGCAACTGGATTTTTACTACACACACGAGAAACACCGGGCGAGCGGCCTTATGCCGAGCGCATCACCGATTGGCAACCGATTCATTTACACCTGCCTGATGAACGTCTGCAAACGCAGGCCATGCGCTGTATGGATTGTGGCATCCCGTTTTGCCACAAGGGGCGCATCCTCAATGGCATGACTACCGGCTGTCCCGTTCACAACCTCATTCCCGAATGGAACGACCTGGTGTATCGGGGGCAGTGGCGGGAAGCGTATTTACGGCTGGAAAAGACGAACAATTTTCCCGAATTTACCGGTCTGGTCTGCCCGGCCCCGTGTGAGGCGTCTTGCACGTTGGGCATCAACACCCCCCCGGTCACGATTAAGCCACTTGAGTACGCCATTATCGAGAAAGCGTGGGCGCAGGGCTGGGTGCGGCCGCAGATTCCCACTCAGCGCACCGGCAAAAAAGTAGCCGTCATCGGCTCTGGCCCGGCGGGTCTGGCCTGTGCCGATCAACTCAACCGGGTGGGGCATGAGGTGACGGTGTATGAACGGGCGGATCGCCTCGGCGGTCTGCTGATGTACGGCATCCCCAACATGAAACTGGACAAAGAGATCGTCCAGCGGCGGATAGATTTGCTGGCTGAGGCGGGCATCACCTTTGTGACAAATACTGAAGTGGGGCGGGATGTGGCGGCGGATGAGTTGCGGGCCGGGTATGAGGCGGTGGTGGTGTGTGTGGGGGCCACGCGGCCGCGAGACTTACCGGTTTCGGGTCGAGAATTAGCGGGCATCCATTGGGCGGTAGATTATCTACACACCAGCACCCAACACCTGCTCGATGAAGGGCCATTACCGGCTGATCACGCCCTTTCGGCGCACGGCCAGGATGTGATCGTCATCGGTGGGGGAGACACGGGCACGGATTGTGTGGCGACGGCTCTGCGGCAGGGGTGTAACAGTGTGACACAACTGGAAATTATGGCGCGGCCGCCGGACGAACGCTTAGCCAATAACCCCTGGCCGCAATGGCCGCGCACCTACAAATTGGACTACGGCCAGGCCGAAGCGCAAGCCCTGTATGGGGATGATCCGCGTGCCTATGCCGTGATGACCAAACGGTTCCTCGGCGATGAACAGGGGCGGCTGACGGGGCTGGAAACGGTACAGGTGGAATGGATCGGCCAGAATGGGCGGGCGGAGTTGCGTGAAATCCCGGGCACGGAGCGCACCTGGCCCGCGCAGATGGTTCTGCTGGCGATGGGCTTTCTGGGGCCGGAAAATCCGGTACTGGCGCAGTTAGGGGTAGAGCAAGACGGGCGGAGCAACGTCAAAGCAGATGAACAAAGTTACGCCACGAATGTGCCCGGTGTGTTTGCCGCCGGAGATGCGCGACGGGGGCAAAGTCTGGTGGTGTGGGCCATCCGGGAAGGGCGCGGCGCGGCGCGGGCGGTGGATCAGTTTTTGATGGGGGAGACGGATTTGCCGTAGGGGGAGAAGTGGTGCGTGGTGCGTGGTGTGTGGTGTGTGGTGTGTGGTGTGTAAAACATTATAATCTGTGTATGGTTACTCGCAATGTGTTCCAGATGAATGATTCTCAAGCGGTTGCTCAACAACGAGAGCGTTTCATGGCCTTGTTGCAAACATTGGGCAAGGGTACAGAAACACAAATAGAAGCAACATTGACCGAACGGCAGATAGTGGAACCGGAGCCGGATTTGCACCCTGAAACCATTGAAAAATTAAAGCGACTGATTGCTGAAAGGCGGGCATCTCTTGCTTAAGCATCGCGGCCGCGTTGACACCCCTATCTCCCAAAACTCCCAAATCAATCCCCATCTAAGGGAAAATCAATAAGCTACCAATGGTCAGAAAATGCCCCCTATGTACAAGAGGTATGCCGTCCCTAGCAACCGGAAGATGGATATGATGAGGCGATAGTCGCGGCCGCGGAACAGAATTTAGGGCTAAGGTTTCCAGCGGCCCTACGTCAGTTCTATATTTACCACGGTCATAAAGTGACATTTTGTTAGCGGCAACAGATTGGTAGGTTTGGACTGAAGACCCATCCCCCTTCGATCCCAGAGGGAAGGGGGGAGAAACCTACCGGCGCGGTTTGGCGAGCGGACGCTCGCCAAACCGCGCCGAAAATAGTTCCCCACCCCTGGGGGAGGGGTTAGGGGTGGGAGTGGCCTTGGATAAACCCAACACGACGATAAAGTGAGATGGCGACAGGGCGAAAAAATGTCAGATTATGCCCTTTGACAGTATAGATGCCGTGTTGGTGGTAGGGGAAAGTAAAGGTAAGGGTCAAGCACTTGAGTGCGGCCGCGCGGGGTTTGTGTGTCATTATCGTTGGTTTTGTGTCACTGAAGAGGTAGGGGGGAATAGTCTACAATGAGGGGAAATGGTTACGATTCGCTCTCTATACCCGATGCAACGATAAGGGGAGGGGCGACAGGGCCAAGAACCGCAAATTATGCTCGTTGCCAATAGACTTTAGCCAAGGTGACACTATGATAATGGATGATTTAACCTCAACACCTGTTCCTTCCCTTCAGTCGTCGGAAAGCTCGGTGTTATCCCGGTTGCAGATGCCGACACGGGTTTTGACAGCCGGACTGTTTCTTGGTTGGTTATTTGACCTGTTATTTTATGGCAAAATGCTGGGGGTATCGGTCTTTCTGTTCGCGGCCGCGCTCCTGGCGGTGTTAGGGGCGTTGACTGTTTATGAAAAGGTGCGGCCGCGGTGGAACAACATTCTACTTGTTCCAGCCATCCTTTTTTTTGCGGCAATGGTGTTTGTACGGGTCAATGGGTTCCTCACTTTTTTGAATGTGAGCATGATTCTGGCTTTACTAATGGTGTTAGCCCATTACTATGCGGCCGCGAACCTGTTCTATCTCCGCCTTCGTGATGGCATCCTCATTCCCCTCTTCGTCACCAACTACGCCCTGTGGTATGGCGGCCAAACCATCCATCACACCATCCGCAAAATAGTCACCAACCCCAAAGAAGTGCGTCGGGTAGCCCCTTTTTTCCGGGGTGTTTTGTTGGCGCTCCCCATCCTCTTCATCTTCACCGCCTTACTGGCTTCCTCGGATCTCATTTTTGCCGATTATCTGGAACGGCTTTTAGCCTGGGAAACATTGGACAATCTGGTGGAGTATACCTGGCGTGGCCTGCTCATTTTGGGGCTGGCCTGGGTGCTGACAGGGGCATTAGTTTATACCCTGGTACGGGAAGCAGAGAGTGAGAAACAACCGGATGATAGCCTGGATTGGCTCCCGTTGCGCCTGGGTTTTATCGAAACGACGACTATCCTGACTCTAATCAATGCGTTGTTTATCTTTTTTGGTTGGGTGCAACTGGCTTACCTGTTTGGTGGGCGGGCAAACATCACCATCGAAGGATTCACCTATTCAGAGTATGCCCGGCGTGGCTTTTTTGAACTGGTGGCTGTGGCGATCTTGACGTTGGGGCTGATATTGGGTCTGCACTGGTTTTCTCATCGGGAGACGAAGGGGCAGACACGTGGGTTTAATTTACTCAGTAGTGTGCTGGCGGGGTTGGTTTTATTATTGCTGGCATCGGCGTTTTTGCGCCTGCAACTGTATGAATTAACGTATGGGTTTACCGAATTGCGCCTGTATAGCCATGTATTTATGGTGTGGCTGGGTCTCCTGTTTGTGGGATTGGTGCTATTGCTGTGGACGCGGCCGCAACGGATTACCCTTATGATGGTCGCGGCCGCGGTGGGGTTCGTCGCTACCCTCAACCTCATCAACCCAGATGTGTTTATTGTGCGCCAAAACCTGGCCCGCTACGAAAAAATTCACGACCTGGACGCCGAATATCTCACCACCCTTTCCGATGATGCACTGCCTGCCCTGATGCAAGCGTGGGAACAGGTGCAAGGGGATGAACAGACGGTGTACGACCCAACCTGTCGTTACGACGATCTGTTTTTCCCCGACTATTCCCGCCCGGCAGAAGCCCCCGCGCCCACTGAGGAATGTGCCACCACCCTGGAAACCATCCTCTACCGCCACCTGACCACCCGCTGGCACGACTACGAAGACAGCACCGACTGGCGACGCTGGCAATCCGCCCACCTGGCCCGCTGGCGTGCCTACCGTGCCCTGTCGAATGAAACGTATCCGGAGTTGGATCGGGGATGAAGTTGTGTATTAGTGTATTGGTATATTGGTCTATTAGTCGCCAAGCTACTAACCCATACACCCGTATACGAATACACCAATATACCAATAACTTTTTTGCTCACTGCTCAACGGAGGTTCCCATGTTCAGTCCCACGATGGAAACAGTGTTTAAGGATGCCCGGGTTTGGGGGAATCAGGTCTTGCAGGAGCATGATCTGAAGCCTGCGCTGGCGCGATTGACGTTGTATACGGTGGGGGGGAGTGCTTTTTATGGGTTGACAATGGGGTTGCGCCATTCGCTGCTCCAGGCGTTGGCCTCGGCGGTCAAAGTGCCGATTCTCTTCTTCGTCACCCTGCTCATCTGCCTGCCGACGTTGTATTTTGTCAGCCTGTTCTTTGGCTCACGCATCCGCTTCTCCCAGGCGATGGTGGTGCTGTTGACTGGCCTGTCCATCACCTCCATTTTGCTCGGCTCCTTCGCCCCGATCTCCCTGTTTTTCCTGCTCAGTGGGTCGAGTTACACCTTTTTGTTGCTGATGCATGTGGTGGTGTTTCGTTTTGTGGGTTGGCCGGGTTGTACAGTATTCAGCGGCATTTTCATTA
This sequence comes from Chloroflexota bacterium, assembly GCA_018004935.1. Lineage (GTDB taxonomy): Bacteria > Chloroflexota > Anaerolineae > Promineifilales > Promineifilaceae > Trichofilum. Next base: position 11,676 of record JAGNBF010000103.1, read on the forward strand.
CCTGGGTCTGCGCGTGGCGGATGAGGTGGATCAGATGGTGCTGATTCGCGGCCGCGTCATCCTGCAACTCTGGATGTTCCTTTACATGTTCGTGGGGTCACAAATGGCCTACGTCCTGGCCCCCTTCGTGGGGCGCGACTCCCAATTCATCCTCTTCCGCATGGCGGATGATAACTTTTACACCTATCTGTTTCAGGTAATCGTGGCGTTGTTTCGGTAGGACGTGGTGCGTGAAGCATAAGAGATAGAAACACGGATAAGAGTAAACACGGATGATTTTTCATCCGTGTTTATTTTTACTGGAGTTTAGAGCGAGAGGAAATTACTCTGGCAAACCCTCTAGCTCTGGCTCTGAACTCAAGTTCTTATCCGTGTTAAAGGCAAACAATGAACCTGATTAAACAATCGTTTTTCGTCTTTTTGGCTTTGACGGCTATCTCCATCTTGGGGGTGGGGATGGTGGGGGCGCGGTATTGGCGCACGGGGGATCTGGTGTTCTTGTTTCTGGTGTGGAACTTGTTTCTGGCGTGGATACCGGTGGGGCTGGCGGGGTTCGCGGCCGCGATGCCCAACCGCCCCCTCGTCCAGGCCATCTGCGGCGCATGGTGGCTCCTCTTCTTCCCCAACGCCCCCTACCTCGTCACCGACCTGATGCACCTGAGCCGCCTGGGTGGCAACCTGCTCTGGTACGACACCCTCATGTTTGTCACCTTCGCCCTGACCGGGCTGGTGTTGGGATATGTTTCCTTGCGGCTGGTGCAAGGGGTGGTGGCTCGTTATCTGGGGGTGTGGGGGAGTTGGGTGTTTGTGGTGGGGGCGTTGCTATTGAGCAGTTACGGCATTTACGTGGGGCGGTTCTTGCGCTGGAACAGTTGGGATTTGTTCGTGTCGCCGCTGTCGCTGGTGCGGGATATGGCCGGGAGTTTGTTTGAGTTACGTACTTTCACTGTGACTTTGTCTCTGGCAATCCTGTTTACGGCTACTTATGCGGTGCTGGTGGCCCTACCTCGTTTGTCGTTGGCAATGGAGAAACGATGAATAGTACGCCACACAGGGTCTTCGCGGCCGCGTTGCATCAACCGTAGCTCATCCATCTGCACCGTCCGCCGGGAGGTGTGCCATTCCGTCTCGCGCAGTTCCCGGAGCATCTGCTCATTGCCTGCGGCATCGAGGCGCATGGCTAACGTCAGGTGTGGCACAAAATGGGGGTGTTTGTCCTGGCCCAAGGCTTGCAACAGCCCCGCCCGCGCCGCCAACAACCCCGCCGTTACGGTCACCTCCAGGTAAATCACCCCCTGCGGAAACGAGGTAATCCCACCCAAAACCAGATCAAATGGCTGAATCTCGCCGCGTACCGCTTCCAGGCGGGCGATGGCTTCAGCCTCGTTCTCTGCTGTGGCTGGCCCACCGCGCCAATACGTGCCTGCCAGCGTGACATGAGGCGGCGTGATACGGGCCGTTTTGGCATCATACCATTGGCGCACCGCCTGAATCCCCTCATGCAATTCCCCACTCAAAAACGCCCCGACGAAGATGCGATAGTCGTTCATAAGAAAGAAGTGTATTGGTGTATTGGTCTATTGGGTATGGTTCAAAAACAGCCTATTCATGTTTACAAATTCGCTGCTCAATTGTCATTCCGAGGTACCCCGAGGAATCTTTTATCGTGCAGGTCGAAAGATTCCTCGCTCCGAAGACTTCGCTCGGAATGACAGATTAAGGTTAATTTGTAAAGGACACTGTCTGCCTTTTGAAGCATGCCGTCTATTGATATGCCACCCCTGCGTCCAATACACTAATAGACCAATACACCATTAGACCAACCTATTACCCGCTTATCCTATTCATGAATATAGCAAAATCAGGCAAAATAACCTCATGTTGTTGGGTAGTTTACAGCCGTTATTTCTGGGGATTAGTGCCGGGGCCGGATTATGGGTTTGTAGCCTGGTTGTTTTTCACCCAACTGCACCTTCCGCTGGGAAGGGGTGTGACCGCCCAGGTTGCGAATTGAAGCGGTGAAAGGTTTCCCCCTTTCCGCTGGGATCGCAGGGGGATGGGTCTTTCGTGTGAGCCATGTTATGCCTGTATTATTGCGGAAAATCGTAACGACTAAGCCCGTTGCCTGAGCTTGTCGAAGACAAACGGGCTTTCTGTGGCACGGTCAGGAGACCGCGCTACCTATCTTATTCCCAAACGATTGCTAACACTTTGTACGGCGATTGGATATTTGTATCTTTATCTGAATTTTCAGTAGACTTAATCTTGAGTCAATTGAAAAAGCTTGCGCAAAGATGCAGTGGAATAAAAATCTGTAGGACAATTTTGTAAATTGTCCACTGGGCGATTTACAAAATCGCCCTACATTTTCGTAGGAGTAAATAATGAAGACCGATTTAAATACTCAACACATCTCCACCCGTCCGTTGAGGCGGGACGATTACGACCAGATTGTACACCTGCTCCAAGAAAGTATTCCCCTGGCCCCGGTGGGGTTTAATTGGGACATCCGCCGTTGGGAAGGCAAATGTTGGTATGACCAAGACAGTAACGGCGACCCCAATTGGCATCTCAACAGTCAGGTCTGGCTTACCGATAACGCTCAAATCATCGGCCTGGCTCACCCCGATGGCCCTGGCTATCCCTACCTGGAAGTCCATCCTGATTACCGCCACCTGGAAATGGAGATGATCATCTGGGCCGAAGAGAACCTTACTGAGGCCAAACGGGAAGGCACGGGAAGGCAAATTCACTTCTTTGTTTTTGAGTATGATGCCCATCGCCAGCGACTGTTAAGTGAACGGGGCTATGAGAAGATGAATTATGGGGGTGTTACTCGCCAGTTGCGTTTTGGGCATATGCCACTTCCGCAACCAGAATTGTCTGCCGGGTATACCTTGCGCACAACCAACCCGGAAGATCCCAACGATGCCCAACAGATTGCCAACCTGCTGAATGTGGCCTTCAAACGGACCTTCCACAATGCCGGGGAATATCAGCAGTTTACCCGGCGGGCCATCTGTTTTCACCAAGAGCTTGACCTGGTAGCCGTGGCCCCAGATGGCTATTTTGCCGCCTATGTGGGAGTTCCTTATGATGAGAAAAACCGGCGCGGCATGTTTGAACCGGTCTGCACTCACCCAGAGCATCAGCAAAAAGGGCTGGCGAAGGCGCTCATGCAAGAAGGGTTATTACGCCTTAAGCAATGGGGGGCGCAGACGGTGGTGGTGGAGACGGGGGATATGATCCCGGCCAACCGGCTGTATACCAGTATGGGGTTCACGGAGATTTATAAGGGGTATGAGTGGAAGCGTGAGTGGGCATGAATGTGATTACCTGACGCGACGACAAAACGATCGCACCAGGGCGAAAAACTCCAGATTATGCCCATCATTGAAAATGCCCCATTTACCGAATTGTCCTGCCCGGAATGTGGGTTACAAACCCTTTTCGACCCCAACGTGGACCATGTGCCGCATATCTTTACCGGCACATTAGATGACGATGCCCCCTGGATATCTAGCACCGTGTATGTGGAATGTCGGGCCTGTCTGGAGCATTTTGATTTGCACCTGTCACGGCTTTGGCTGGGGCCGTTTGATGGTTCGGTGACGATGGAACAGCGGCGCATTGTCTACGAAGGGGCGCGGACGCTGGAAGCGTTGGCGAAGTCGCTCAAGCCGTATTACAACGCCAAAGGGGTGCTGAAACGGTCGCCTGAAGAACAAGTGGTGTGGGAACAGATCGCGGCCGCGCTCCGAGCCTCAGATGACGCTACCGCCCTGGCCCTGTTCACCAACGCCCCCCGCCCGACTTTACGGCAAGGGTGGGCCTGGGTGCGTGCGGCCGCGTACCAGGGTTTGCCTTTGTTTTTGGCGGCGGTTCTAAAGAGCATGGGGGAAGTAGAGAGAGGGGGGTTGGTTGCGGCCGCGAGGCACACCATTCGTGCCCAACACCCTGCCTGTTTGGCCGTCTTTGTAGAACACGGCGTCACCGAGGTCATCTCCATCCGTCCAGCCATAATCCTGCCCGATCCGCTGACCGGTGAGCCGATTGCCGTCAATGAAGTCGTTTTGTGGGCCATCCTTTTGGGCGATGTGGCTTTGGCGGAACGGCTGATTCCCACACATACATCTTCGCTCTGGTTGCCCGATAGTTTTTACCATGCGGTGCGTTTAGGCCATACCCATTTGATTCCGTTGTTTTTGGAGCGGGGGTGTAACGGTGTCTGGCAAATGAACCGTTTTCGGCGGGAAGGGCGAGAGGATTGTGTGCGCTGGTTGGTGGAGGCGGGGGTGGCTATGCCGGATGAAGGATAGGTTTGCGGGGCGTGCGTCAAATCTGTGGATGACTAGAGAATTGCTGTGGCCGGTATCCCGACCGTGCCACTCTGTTTCCACCAAAGTGACGTGCACCCAGGTTCGCGGCCGCGATTGACACACCTCTCTCCTCTCTTTAGAATCATTCCTATATGAACACCTCCTATGCCCCTCAAAAAATCCACATTGGCCGGGTCATTCGGGATGCCCTGGTTTTTAATCCCCGCAATGAACAGGTGAAAACCATGAATAGTGACAAACTCCTGGAAACGGTGGCTCATCTCTTTGCCTTGCTGGAGAAACGAAAGGTGGATTATCTGTTGGTGGGCGGGATTGCCCTACTCCAATATGTTGACGGGCGGAATACAGAGGATATTGATTTGATCATGACCCTGTCTTCGCTAAAGGCACTACCTGAGATTGAAATTGTGAGTCAGGATATGTATTTTGCTCGCGGCCGCTACCAGGAATTACAAATTGATCTGCTCCTCACCCAAAACCCCCTCTTTGCTCAGGTGAGCCGCACCTACACCACCCACCATTCGTTTGTTGAGCGGGAAATCCCCTGCGCCACGGTGGAAGGGTTACTGCTCCTCAAACTGTATGCCCTACCTTCCCTGTACCGGCAGGGCAACTTTGCCCGGGTGGGGCTGTACGAAAACGACATTGCTACCCTGCTCCAGGCGTACCGTCCCCCACTGGAACCCCTCTTCACCGAACTGACTCCCCACCTCAGTTCCACCGACCTGACCGCCGTCCGGGATGTGGTGAATGAGATCGAGCAACGGATTGAGCGGTTTGGGAAGGGGTTCGCGGCCGCGTGAGCGTCATTTAACAGGTGGTGCCAGGCACAGGGGAGAACACCCTTGTCCCGCGTCGGGTAAAAATGTCAGATTATGCCCCTTGTCAATATAAAAGGTCCTGAATTATTCGTTGAATTTGAACCTTTAACACGGGTAAATCGCTTTGTGTAGTCAGCCACACTTTTTCCATATCTACACCAAAATAATGATGGATGAGTTTGTCACGCATTCCCGCAATATCCTGCCAGGGAATAGTAGGATAGGCACTCCTTAACTCTCCAGACAGATTTTTTGTGGCTTCGCCAATAATTTCCAATTGCCGGATCACACCATCTTGGACCAGGTGATAAGAGAGAAACTTCTCTTCGTCAATGTCTAGCAGATATTCCTCGATACGTGAAAGCGCGTCGAGAACATGCCGTAAGTAAATCGTATCATCACGCTTCATAGACAATCTGTAACTCGTCGAGAATATGGTCGCGGAGGTAAGGGCTAATGGCGGCCTCGGTTAACAGATCTACCTTCTTACCGAGGGCGATAGATAATTCACGCTCTAGTTTGACTAGAGCCAAAAGACTTTTACGTTTGGCAAAACGAACCAATAAATCAATGTCACTCTGTTCACTCTCTTCTCCGCGAGCGACCGAGCCAAAGACGCCAATCATGGCAACATCGTTTTGGTGGTAAATATTAAGTAGTTCTTGGGTTTGCAGATTCGTTTGGATCATATGTTGCCTTCAATGGGCTTAACCTAGTGAACAGTATACCTTACCCTGAGAGCTTGCGTAAATAGGGTTCGCGGCCGCGTAAACATCATTTAACAGGTAGTGCCAGGTACAGCGCAGAACCAGTTCGCCGTGCCCACAGCTCAAACCCTGTGCCTGACACTGACCAGTAAAACTCGTGTGACTTCCCTCTGATGCCCATTTCCTTTACAATCAAACCATTCAGGAGCAGGCTATCATGGTTATGACCGAAACAATAGACCAACTCATCACGCGCAACCCGCAATTGCGGGGCGGGCGGCCACTCATTGCCGGAACAGGAACCACCGTTCGCACCATCGCTGAACTGTACAAATTGGGGTATTCCGCTGAAGATATTGCCGGGGAATTGCCCCTCACGTTGGCTCAAATTTATGCCGCCCTGACCTACTACCATTTGTATACCGAAGAAATCGAAGCCGATATTCGTGCCGACTCGGAAACAGAATTAAAAGCCCAATTTAACTAATCGCCATGCGGGATGTGGTAGCCAAGATGGAGCGGTTTGGGAAGGGGTTCGCGGCCGCGTGAGCAAATAAGCAAGCAAAAGTTTGGCGTGGTTCAAATCAGGTTTACAAGTTGTAAGACGATTTGGTAAATCGTCTCTGGGCGATTTACCAAATCGCCCTACAAAATGTCAAGCTAACTTCCTGGGTTTTTGAACCATGCCAAAAGTTTAAACAAAGTTTTTAAAGCTGATCACTTT
>JAGNBF010000103.1:18367-26652 GCA_018004935.1 Chloroflexota bacterium
TTGTAAGACGATTTGGTAAATCGTCTCTGGGCGATTTACCAAATCGCCCTACAAAATGTCAAGCTAACTTCCTGGGTTTTTGAACCATGCCAAAAGTTTAAACAAAGTTTTTAAAGCTGATCACTTTTACTTCCAGGGTACGACAATAACTGGTTCCCCCGGGTTGCGAGATATTAAATCCTGAGCTTCTGCTACACTCATATAAGATTCGCCACTTGATTTACGCTGTAATTCTAGATAACGCGAGTCTGGTTCCCACCAACCAAGAAATAGTTGCACCATCCCATCGGGGTTTCGTGAACAAAGAAGACTTAAGTTATTTGATATTGGTTCTGTTACAGACCAGGAGTTGATCAACTCTGACCATGTAATTGAATCTTCTATAGCAGAACCAGATGCTCCCTCAATGACTATTATAGGACAATTATTGTTTGGTTGCGGGTCATTTGATTGTGGAACTTGGGGTATTGATTGTGGAACTTGGGGTATTGATTGTGAAGGTTGTACTGATGAATATTCGGGTTGAATCAGTGACATGCCGAAGAAAGCACCCAAAACCAAACCAGCGACCCCACTTAAAGCTGTAAATAGTCCAATGATTGCACAAGTTACTGGTGTTACTGGTCGTGATGGGTCTGGACCGAAGACCCATGCTATGATTAAGGAAAAGAAACCACCAACGGCAGCACCTAATACAGTTCCAATTGCTCCAATAATTGCGGCAACAATGGCATCTGACATCGCAATACCTCTATATCCAAAACCAGTGTACAGGCTAATTTTTTACCTAAAAACAATATTTATGCTTTGCTTACAACAAGGCGAAATTATAGCAATGTGATAGGCTCTATCAAAATTAGTTATGTTTCTTTGCTGATAAAATTAGTGTTGTTACTTTATGTGGAACTATCAGGATGTACTTGTTCAACCCGCACAACAACACTCGTCGTCCTTTGTCACAATTTCACAATGGACGATACTCCGGGTACAGAATAGACTGGATGATACTGTTTAAGGAATTTACCTGATGATCTCGCCAACCCTTATCGCCCTTCTGCCCTCCATTATTATTATTAACCTTATTGGGGTTCTTGTACTTCTTGACAAGAGCTTAATCAATGTTGGGGCAGAAATCCCGGTAAGTGTGAGAAGCTAAAGCGCAACAAACCTACCAACCAACACCAAAGACTGCCCCAACACGGCAGTCTTTTTTATTTTCGGTACACGGATTTCACGGATGAACACGGCTGGATTTCATCACAGAACCACAGAGAACACAACGATAACTCTGTGAATCTCTGTGCCTCCTCTGTGCCCTCTGTGTCCCTGTTTTAAGGAGAAGAACGATGATTAAAACCGGTGCGGAGATTATGTGGGAATGTCTGGTGCGGGAAGGGGTGGATGTGGTCTTTGGCTACCCCGGCGGGGCGATTATGCCCGCTTATGATGCCATGTTGAATTACCCGGTGCATCATGTCCTGGTGCGGCATGAGCAAGGGGCCACGTATATGGCCGATGGCTATGCCCGGGCCACGGGCAAGGTCGGGGTGTGTATGGCCACCTCTGGCCCTGGGGCGACGAATCTGGTGACGGGGATCGCGGCCGCGATGATGGATTCCGTCCCTATGGTATGCATCACCGGGCAGGTGGCCGCCCACCTCATCGGCGGCGACGCCTTCCAGGAAACGGACGTGACGGGCATCACCCAGCCCATCACCAAACATAACTATCTGGTCACATCCGCCGAGGAGATCGCCCAGGTGGTGCGGGAGGCGTTTTACATCGCCCGCAGTGGTCGCCCTGGCCCGGTGCTGATTGACATTTGCAAAAACGCCCAGGTGGAAAAGGCGGAGTTTGTCTACCCGGAGACGGTCAATCTGCCCGGCTACCGCCCGCCGCAACATGCCCCGATGGTTGATTTGCAGAAAGCGGCCGCGCTCATCAACGCCGCCCAACGTCCCGTCATCTTAGCCGGGCACGGCGTCCTCAAATCCGGGGCCATGCAGGAGCTACGCGACTTCGCCATGAAGACCCAGACCCCCGTCGCCATGACCCTGTTGGGGCTGGGTTCCGTCCCTGCCAGCCACCCTCTCAGCCTGGGGATGATGGGGATGCACGGCGAAGCCTACGCCAACAACGCCATCCAACAAGCCGATCTGCTCCTGGCCTTTGGTATGCGCTTCGATGATCGTGTCACCGGCAATCTCCGCACTTACGCCCCTCGCGCCCGCAAAATCCACGTCGAAATTGATCCCTCCGAAATTCACAAAAACGTCCATGTAGACATCCCCCTCGTCGGCGACCTGAAAACCGTCCTCACCGACATCGCCCCTCTGGTGCAACCAGCCGACCATGAGGAATGGCTAGATCAAATTGCCGAATGGAAGACGGATACGGAAGCCCGCGACATTCTGGCCTGGGCCACCGATGACAAACTGTATGTCTCCCATGTGGTGCGCGACTTGTGGCAAACGATGGGTCAGGAAGTGATTCTGGCGACGGATGTCGGTCAGCATCAGATGTGGACGGCGCAATATTACAAATTGGAACAGCCCTACCAATGGCTCACCTCTGGCGGGGCGGGGGCGATGGGGTATGGTTTCCCGGCGGCGATGGGGGCCTGGTTCGGCCACAAGGACAAGGAAGTGTGGGCGGTGGTGGGGGATGGGGGTTTCCAGATGACGATGACGGAGTTGGCGACGGCGGTGCAGGAAGGGGCCAATGTGAAAATCGCCATTATGAACAACAATTTCCTGGGCATGGTGCGCCAATGGCAGGAGTTCTTCTTTGAGAAGCGGTATTCTGCGGTGAACATGACCAGCCCCGACTTCGTAAAGTTGGCCGCGGCCTACGACATTCCGGCTCGCCGCGTCACCAAACAGGAAGAAGTGGCCGAGGCTATCGCCTTCGCCCGCAACACCCCCGGCCCCGTCCTACTGGAGTTCGTGGTAGAAAAAGAAGATGCTGTCTACCCGATGGTTCCCGCCGGGGCGGATTTGGATGCGATGATTAGAAGGCCGATCCGTAAGCAAGAGGCTGTTCGTTAAGAAGGAGACTAAGAGACTAAGAGACTGAGAGACTGAGAGACTGGGGTATAAGTCTCTCAGTCTCTCAGTTACTCAGTCTCTCTAAGAGGAGATTTCTGATGCGCCAAACCCTGATCGCTACTGTAGAAAACAAACCCGGCGTCTTGAACCGGGTGGCTTCGTTGTTTCGTCGTCGTAACTTTAATATTGATTCGCTGAATGTGGGGCGGACGGAAGACCCGAATGTGTCCCGCATGACCATTGTGATGGAGCAACCGGCCCATCAGGTGGAAGCGAATCTGTATAAGCTGGTGAATGTGATTGATGTGCAGGATGTGACCAACCAACCGGCGGTCCTGCGCGAACTGGCTCTCATCAAGGTGTCTGCGCCCCCGGAACAACGGGGTGAAGTTCTCAGCCTGGCCAACATTTTCCGCGCCCAGATCATTGATGTGGCCCCGGATTGTGTCATTGTGCAGGTGACGGCGGGTGAGGATAAGGTGGATAGTTTGGTGGAGTTACTGCGGCCGCATGGCATCATCGAGCTTGTGCGTACCGGTCATGTGGCGATGATGCGCGGCCGCAATCCCGGTGTCCGCCACACCCCCGGCGCAGGCGAAAACCTGAACGGAACCTATACCAACGGTTATCATTAGAAGAATTTCGTACACGGATTGACACGGATTTCACGGATTAAAAAAATCCGTGTTCATCCGTGAAATCCGTGTACAAAAAATCCCCAACAAGGAATGAGGAATAATGGCGCAAATTTTTTATGACAAAAGTGCAAATCCTGAGTTGATCAAAAGCCAAAAAGTGGCCGTGATCGGTTATGGGTCGCAGGGGCACGCCCATGCGTTGAACCTGCGGGATAGTGGCGTGAATGTGATGGTGGGAGTGAGGCCGGGGAGCAAATCCTGGGCTAAGGCTGAGGCGGCAGGGTTGCCGGTGGGCACGGTGAGTGACGCGGCCGCGTGGGGGGACACCACCATGATCCTCATCCACGACACCGAGCAGGCCGCCACCTACCAGGAGCATATCGCCCCGCACCTGACCGCTGGCAAAACCCTCATGTTCGCCCACGGCTTCAACATCCGCTTCGGCACCATCACCCCACCCCCGGATGTGGACGTGAGCATGGTCGCCCCCAAAGCCCCCGGCCATCGCGTGCGCGAGGTGTACACCGAGGGCGGTGGCACGCCCTGTCTCGTAGCGGTGCATCAAGACGCCAGCGGCAAAGCGTTAGACAACGCTCTGGCTTACGCCTGGGGATTGGGTTGTACCCGCGCCGGAGCGTTGCTCACCACCTTCGCCGAGGAAACCGAAACCGACCTCTTTGGCGAACAGGTTGTCCTCTGTGGCGGTGTCTCCGAACTGGTGAAAGGGGCGTTTGAGACGTTGGTCGAAGCCGGTTATCAGCCGGAAGTGGCCTACTTTGAGTGTATGCACGAACTCAAGCTCATCGTAGACCTGTTCTACCGGGGCGGCCTCAACTACATGCGCTACTCCGTCTCCGATACCGCCGAGCATGGTGACTACTACTCCGGCTCGCGCATCATCACCGAGGAGACGAAGTACCAGATGAGCCAGGTACTCAAAGACATCCAGACCGGCGCGTATGCCAACGCCTGGATCGAAGAAAACAAGAAGGGCCGCCCCTGGTTCAACGAAAAACGGCGCACCGAACAGACCCACATGATCGAACAGGTCGGCGCGGAACTGCGCGAAATGATGCCGTTTGTGAATCCGGTGACGGTGAAACCAGGGGAATAGGGTGTATTCGTGTATTGGTGTATTAGTCTACTGGGTACGGCAACCAATATACCAATATACCAATACACCAATATACCAATAACTCTCAAGAGGTAGTTCCAATGACCACCAACTACATCCGCATTTTCGACACCACCTTACGGGATGGGGAGCAGTCGCCGGGGGCAACGTTGACATCGGGGGAGAAGCTGGAGATTGCCCGCGCCCTGGCCCGCATGGGTGTGGATGTGATCGAGGCCGGGTTCCCGGCGGCGTCGCCGGATGATCTGGAAGCAGTGCGGCGCATCGCCCAGGAAGTGGGGCAGGGGGAGAAGGCCCCGATTGTGTGTGGGCTGGCGCGGGCGGCCAAAGGGGATATTGATAAGGCGTGGGAAGCGGTGCAACATGCCTCGCGGCCGCGTATCCACACCTTCCTCGCCACCTCCCCCATCCACATGAAATACAAACTCCAGATGGACCCCGAAGAAGTAGTAGACCGGGTGCGCGAGATGGTCGCCTATGCCCGGACTTATTGCGCCGATGTCGAGTTCAGCCCGGAAGACGCGGGACGCAGTGACCCCGAATTCCTTTACCTGGTGCTGGGCGAGGCCATCAAAGCCGGAGCGACCACCCTCAACATCCCCGACACCGTGGGTTACACCACCCCCGCCGAGTTCGGCAACCTGATTCGCGGCATCATCACGCATACGCCGGGCATCGAGAATGTCACCGTTTCCGTGCATTGCCACAACGACCTGGGGCTGGCGACGGCTAACACGTTGGCAGGGCTGGAAGCCGGGGCACGACAGGCGGAAGTCACCATCAACGGCATTGGCGAGCGGGCCGGGAACACCTCATTGGAAGAAGTGGTGATGGCTTTGAAGACGCGGCCGCAGACCTACCACCTCGACACCGGCATAGACAGCACCCACATCACCCGCCTCAGCCGATTGGTCTCCCAATACACCGGTATCCCCGTGCAACCCAACAAAGCCATCGTCGGGGCCAACGCCTTCGCCCACGAGGCCGGGATTCACCAGGACGGGATGCTCAAGCATGAAGGCACGTATGAAATCATGCGCCCGGAGACGGTGGGATTACAACAATCATCGCTGGTGTTGGGCAAACATTCGGGGCGACACGCCTTCAAGGTGCGGCTGGAAGAGCTGGGTTACGACCTGACCGCTGAAGAACTGATCCAGGCGTTTGCCCGCTTCAAAGATTTGGCCGACAAGAAGAAAACGGTCACGGACGCCGATCTGGAAGCGTTGATCACCGATGAGTTTTATCAGCCGCGTGAGGTGTTTACGCTGGATGGCCTGCAAGTGACCAGCGGCACGATGGGCATGCCCACCGCCACCGTCCGGCTGGTTGGCCCGGATGGGCAGGTGCGGGTGCAGGCTTCGATTGGCACGGGGCCGGTGGATGCGGTGTACAAGGCGATTGACGCCATTGTCCAGGCTCCCAACACGTTGCAAGAATACGCCGTCCGCGCCGTCACCGAAGGGATTGACGCCATTGGGGAAGTGACGGTACGCATCCAGGCCGCCAATGGTTCGGCCCCCAAGAGAATGTCGCCCCAAAGCGGCCGCGAACAACCCCGCACCTTCGGCGGTCACGGCGCCGAGACAGACATCATCGTTGCCAGCGCCAAAGCCTACCTGGCGGCGGTGAATAAGTTACTGGCGGCGCGGGGGTATTGAGAAGACTGAGAGACTGAGAGATTAAACCCCTCATCCCCCGCCCTTCTCCCACACCGGGAGAAGGGGGTTGTTCCCTCGCCCTGGGGAGAGGGTTAGGGTGAGGGGGTTGTCGTGATGGACGGAAACCCCGTCGAGGTGGACGAAGGTTTCGTCGTGGTGGACGGAAGCCCCGTCCTGGTGGACGAAGGTTTCGTCCGGGTGGACAGAAGGTTTGTCCAGGTTATTTGTCATTCTGAGGAGTCCGCGACGAAGAATCCCGTTTACCTGGCCTGACCAAGAGTTCTCATGGGCCAGACTTGTGGGATTCTTCGCTCCGAAGAGTTCGTACCCTTCGGGGCGTACCTACAGAATGACACGGCCTGAAATTTGGTAGAAACAAAGAGGCTGACTGCTGAATAGCTGACAAGCTGACTGGCTGAAATGCTTCAAGAGGAACATAGATGACCCAAGCAAAAACATTATTTGAAAAAATCTGGGATTCCCATGTGGTCGTGAACGAGCCGGGATCGCCCAGCGTGTTGTACATTGACTTGCATCTGGTGCATGAGGTCACATCGCCCCAGGCGTTTACCGGCCTGCGGCAGAAAGGGCTGAAGGTGCGCCGCACGGATCGCACGGTGGCAACGATGGATCATTCCACCCCCACCAAGAGCCTGAGCATTGACCTGAGCGACCTGATGGCGGCCAACCAACTGCGCCAGATGGAAACCAATTGCGCCGAGTTCGGCATTCCCTTGTATGGCATGGACAGCCCGGAGCGGGGCATTGTCCACGTCATGGGGCCGGAGTTGGGGCTGACCCAACCGGGCATGACCATCGTCTGTGGGGATAGCCATACCTCAACACATGGGGCGTTTGGCTCGTTGGCCTTTGGCATTGGCACGAGCGAGGTCGAGCATGTGCTGGCGACACAATGTTTGTTGCAAACGCGGCCGCGAACCTTCAACGTTCATTACGCTGGTCAACTCACCACTGGGGTCACGGCCAAAGATATGATCCTGGCCCTCATCGCCCAAATCGGCATCGGCGGCGGCAATGGGCATGTGTTTGAGTACACCGGCGAGGCCGTGCGCGGCCTGGGTATGGAAGCCCGCATGACCCTCTGCAATATGTCCATCGAAGGGGGCGGCCGCGCCGGGATGATCGCCCCGGATGACACCACCTTTGAGTTTGTGGCCGGGCGGCAATTTGCACCGCAGGGGTCTGCGTGGGACAAGGCCGTCGCCCATTGGCGCACCCTGCCCACCGACGCCGGGGCCACCTACGACCGGGAAATCACCATTGATGTGGCCACGATGGAGCCGATGATCACCTACGGCACGAATCCGGGCATGGGCGTCGCCATCAGCCAGCCCATCCCCGACCCCGCCCAGGAGACGGACACGACCCGCCGGAGTAGCCTGGAGAAGGCGTTGCATTACATGGATTTGCGGCCGGGTCAGCCGTTGTTGGGGCACAAGGTGGATGTGGTGTTCCTGGGGAGCTGTACCAATTCACGGATTACGGATTTAAGGGATGCGGCCGCGATGATGCGCGGCCGCAAAGTCGCCGACAACGTGCGTATGCTGGTTGTGCCCGGATCCGAGCAGGTGCGCCGCCAGGCCGAAGCCGAAGGGCTGGATCGCATCTTCCGCGACGCCGGAGCCGAATGGCGTTTCGCCGGATGCTCGATGTGTATTGCCATGAATGGGGACCAACTAGAACCCGGCCAATACGCCGTCAGCACCAGCAACCGTAACTTTGAAGGGCGGCAAGGCAAAGGCGGCCGCACCTTCCTCGCCAGCCCACTCACAGCCGTCGCTTC
>JAGNBF010000104.1 GCA_018004935.1 Chloroflexota bacterium
CCCCCTTCCCGCCGGGAAGGGGGAAATACCAGAAGTGCCGGTTTTCGAGCACGTCCGCGTGCTCGAAAACCGGCACATTAGAAAATTCCCCGCCCCTGGGGGCGGGGTTAGGGGTGGGGGGTCTTCACGGCCAAACCGGCAATGGGCAATAAGTAATTACTTCAAAATGTAATATGTGCCCTTGTTGGAGCCGATTTTCAATAAGTGACCCCGATCCACCAGATCAGACAGGTCACGGCGCAGGGTTTCCGAAGAGACATCTTCAAAGAGACGTTGATATTCCCGGTTAGTGATACTGCCATTTTCGCGCACGTAAGACAGGGCGCGGGTTTGCCGCTCATTCATACTCTGCGGACCACGGGGGACGGCTTTGCGTTCGCGCGTATTGGTAAGCGTAACGGTGAAAGAATAAGGGGTGTCGCGGAATTTGGGAGGGGTGTGCCCAGCCTGCACCATCTCTTCGATCATACGGTCAATACCTAGCCCTAACTCCTCGATATAGCCCCACTGGTAAAGGCCATTCACCAGGCGGGGATTGCGGGAGTAATGTTCTTCCACCAGATTATCCAGAGTAATATAACCGGGCAATCCCCCAGGGCTGATAATTTCTAGCCGGTCAGCATACATGCGAATTTCTGTGCGTCGCCCTTTGATGCTGTAATCCCGGTGGCAGACTGCGTTGACCAGAGCTTCCCGCACGGCAAAGGGGGGGTATTCGGTTAGCTCTTCCCGTTCCAGGCTGTTGACTACAGCTCCTACACGCATCTCTTCCCAGGTGATTGCCCAGGCCCGTTCGATAATGCGGGCGAGAGGGCCACTGAGTTCGTCGCGGCGACCGTACCCCACACCGCCATCTTCGCCACGGGGTTCGGTACCAGGGAATTTGACAAAGACGAGGCCACTTTGGGGCAAGAAGATTTGCGGCCGCTTAGAGAACAATAAAATACCGGCCACTGTAGGCAAGCCATTCGCATCTATTGCGCCAATTTCAAAGAGCAAACTTTTGACGGTTGGGGGTTTGGGTGTGCCCCGTAATTCCCGTTTGGCGATATATTCATCCAATATTTCCCGATCAAAATCCCTTTGTGTGGCTCCAGGAACAACCTGCATCTCAAAATCATTGGCATCTTTCGTGCTGGCGAGTTGGTGAATCTCCTGACCGGAGAGGGGGCGGTTGTTGGCACCACTGCGGATGAGCACGCGGCCATCGGCCAGGCTGTGCAGTTCATTACTGCGGGTTACACGAATGCCGATGAGCATTCCCTGAGGTGTGTCTACCTGTTGCCAGTCCCCACGCACAGGGGGACGGCATTGGGACGCGGCCGCACGGAAAGCCCCCTCGGCTTCTTCCCCCCAAATTTCATTCACATAACGTCCCCGGTCATCCAGCCCCAAAACGATGAGGCCCCCTTCGCCATTGGCAAAGGCGACCAGACATTCGGCTATCAGGTCAGGGTCGGCTTCGGCGATAAAGGCCAGTTGTGGGCCGGGTTGTTTGTTCCCAAGTGGCAGTTGTGCAGACATAGGGATATTATGGCGAAAATGCTTCATTTGACCAGAGGTAAGCTAAAAATGGTATCTATCAATGGCAAAACCCGATTGCTAGGGGTGTTGGGCTGGCCGGTTTCTCATAGTTTAAGCCCCGTATTACACAACGCGGCCGCAACCCATCACCAACTGCCTTATGTTTATGTCCCTTTGCCGGTGCATCCGGATCACCTGGCCGTGGCTGTGCGGGGTTTACCTGTGCTGGGGTTTCACGGGGTCAATGTGACCATTCCCCACAAGCAGAGGGTGATAGCGTACCTGGATGGGGTAGACGCGGCCGCGACCGCCATTGGTGCAGTCAACACCATCCTCATCCAATTACCTTCAGTTGCCGCCCCTACACCAGCCCTACAAGGCACAAACACCGATTGGTCTGGTTTTCTGGCAGATCTAGAGGGGTATGGTTTTGACCCGGCGGGGCAAGATTGCCTGGTATTAGGGGCGGGGGGGGCGGCGCGGGCCATTGTGTATGCGTTGGCCCAACGACGCGGCCGCGTTCACTTATGTGCTCGCCGTATTGAACAAGTTGAACAGGTGATTGAAGCCCTTTCCCCCTATCTACCGGGAGCCTGGCTTAACCCTGTCTCCTCCGAACAACTGGCCCATTATCTGGCTCAGTATCCGCCAACCCTCATTGTCAACACCACCCCGCTGGGGATGACGCCACACCGGGATACCTCTCCCTGGCCTGAAGATGTGCCCTTTCCGCCGGGGGCAATGGTGTATGATCTGGTCTACAACCCGGCGACGACCAAATTAATGCGTGACGCGGCCGCGCAAGGATGCCGTGCGCTAAATGGGTTAGGGATGCTCATTCATCAGGGGGTACAGGCCTTGCAATTATGGACAGGGGTGAAAATAGATGTGGGAGTGGTTGCGGCCGCGGTCAACAGCCATACCATTGACAATTGACGCTAAAGGCCCCGAAATATTGAGAAGTTACATACGCCCGCAAAAAACGACACAAATAATACCTATACCCCTACCTCACCGCTGTGGGGAGGGTAAAATTAAATCGTGCTCCGCCCGTGGGTGCATCATCAATCCAAATTCGTCCCCCATGGGCTTCAATCGCCAGACGACAAAATGCTAACCCCAAACCAAACCCTTTTGGTGCATCCTTCGTCTTAATACGGCGAAACTTCTCAAAAACCTCTTTGCGGTATTGTTGCGGAATCCCCTTCCCTCTATCGCTAACCGAAATGAATAACTTATCGCCTACCACCGGCTCATTCACGACGACGAGAATGCTTTGACCATGGGGGCTAAATTTCACGGCATTATCAATCAAATTAATAAACACGCGCCGGATCATGTCCTCATCTACAAACGCATCAGGCAGGTAACTGTCAAACTGATGCGTAACACTCACCTTGCGCTGTTCCAATGTAGGGGCCACTGTCGTTTCGGCCAGTTCAATAATTTTGCGAATATCAACACTTGTCTGACTGGTAATCGGTTCACCCGCCTCTAAACGGTTAATATCCAGCAAAGAATGGATGAGCGACTGTAACCCACGGCTACTTTGTAAGGCAATATCCAACATAAAAGCCTGCGTGGGATTTTCTACCCCATCTATCTCCATACTCAACATTTCCAGACTGGAGATAACATTACTCAAGGGGCTTTGCAAATCATGGAAGAGCATAGCCGTCAGATCTTTCCGCATCTCTTCCAGCTCCACCTGCTTAGAAATATCATGATGAATCCATTGCAGAACATCCGAAGAGCCAGACTTTAACCGTTTGGCATGAACTTCAATGGGAATGTATTCCCGATTTTTGGCAATGGTGTGACTGGAGAAAATAGTCACTTTATCATTTTGAATGGAATTGAACTTGTGAATACCCAAAACACCCGTATTTACGGGGTGTAGAGCACTAAGATTCAAGCGCAAGAACTCATCCCGGTTGTAACCAAAAATATCACAAGCTCGTCGGTTTACTTCAATGATGTTGCCCTGCATATCTGTCAAGATGATGGGGTCAATGCTATCTTCAAAAAGATTGACATACCGTTCTTCGGCGGAACGGATCATCTCAAACTGCTGTGCATTAGCAATGGCCGTACTGGCCAGGTTGGCTAAATTAATCAGCAATTGCAGATCATCTTCCTCAAATTCCCCTTCCAGGGGGTTAATTGCCTGAATGGTGCCCACAACTTCTCCTTTTACTTGCAAGGGCGCACAAATCAGGGAGCGGGTTTGCGTATTGGTTCGTCGATCTGTTCCACGATGAATACGTTCTTCGACCGCAGTGTTGCGAACAATGGAAGGCTTACCAGTCGCCATCACTGTGCCCATCACACCCTGGTTGGCCGGAATGCGAACGCCAATAATTTTGTCACTGCCTTCACCTTCTGCAACTTCAAAGATTAGATCGTTCTTGGTTTTGTCTACCAAAGCAATAGAAAGAGCTTCTACTTTGAGAAGTTCATTCATATGTGCCAGTAAAAGTTGAATCACTTCATTGCGATTTAATGAAGAATTGATGGCTCGGCTGGCTTCAAATAACAACTCTTTAACCTTTAATTGGCGTTGAGCTTCGTTGAACAGGCGAGCGTTTTCTAGTGTGATAGCCGCTTGATGGGCAATAGCCACCAGCAAGTCAATGTCATCAGACTTGAACTGGTTGATGCCCGGCCGCATGATGGTGATTACCCCAATGGTGCGGGAGCGATAGATTAAGGGGGCACAAATTACGGACCAGGGTTCAGTGCCATATTCGGGCGCGGGTAACCAACGATTGTCTTGCTGGGTATTGTTGACCACTGCTGGTTGTTGATGCTGGATTGACCAGCCAGCTAAACCTTCGCGCAGGGCTTTTTCCACAAAAGGCCGGGCTGTGCGGGTAGTGGCTCCACCACCCCCTACTGAGAGGGTATGTTCAACATGAAATTCTTTGTTGACAACAATGACACTGCCCTTGTGACCACGTAATTGTTCTACGGCTACATTTAGGATGCGAGGTAAAACAATGTGAATATCGAGTCCGTCGGATTCAGCCTGTTTGAGCATGTTGTTAATAACATACAGGCTTTGCAGACGGGTACTGTCGTCCATATCGGTAGTGGGAGCGGGCTTGAGTAAACTACTCATATTGAGTGGAAGAGGTAGATGGTAACCGTTGTTCACATGAATTGTAAGGTATTCCGGGTTCACTGCAAATGGCTATTCCCCCATTGTTATTTGCGGTGATTTCCAGAACCAAGATGATGACTTTGTGGTTGTCCCCGTAATGGTAACTATTAACCCTCTCGAGGGCTGAGTATATCGAAACCCGTTTGTCTTCGACATGTTCAGGCAATAGGCTTGGTAGTTACCCGTAATGATGATAAAAGTCTTGATGTCTGATAGATTATCTGACTTTGGCCTGTTAAAACGTTTGTAGCGCAAACGAACCTAAGTTTTGGTGAATAGCAGGGAAAAAATGGCCTCATATGCAAGCCTGTTGCATAATCCAGGTATGATTATGCCATATTTTAAAGGTGTTGGCTAACCAGGCAGGTTTGGGTTGACAAAAAGAACTGTTTTGCTCATTGATGATGAAGAAGCGATTCGTGAAGCAGTCACGGATATTTTGTCTTTATATGATGTGCCGGTATTTGCGGCCGCAGATGGAGAACAAGGTGTGCGGTTGTATATCGAGCATGCGGCCGCGGTAGGTCTGATCCTTTTGGATTTGACATTACCAGGGCTGAGTGGTGAGGCGACCTTTCATCGCCTGCGGGAGGTTAGTCCAGATGTCCCTATTGTGATTTCTTCAGGGTATCGGCAAAACAGTATGAGTGGGCGATTCCCTCCCCACACCCCTTTTCTCCCTAAACCGTATGACCTGGCTAAACTGACTGAAACCGTATGGCGGTTCTTGCCTGAGTAGGAGGTCAGATGTCTTCTCCTGTTTCCCTTTCCCAGATGCGTTCTTTCGACGATTATGCGTCCGCCAGAGACAAATTTTTGCAGATGTACCCCACCTTTCGCCAGACGGAAGGGCTAGATGAACTTCGGGCCACGGAGTATGCCCGGCTGGATCGCACCGGGCAGATTTACCTGGATTACACCGGCGGTGGTTTGTACGCTGATAGTCAGGTACAACAACATCTGGCCTTGCTAACCAGGCATGTGTGGGGCAACCCCCATTCTAATAACCCCACATCTTTGGCCATGACGCACCAGGTGGAAGCGGCCCGGGCGTCGGTATTGGAATTTTTCCGTGCCGACCCAGATGAATATGTGGCGATTTTTACGGCGAATGCCAGTGGTGCGCTCAAATTGGTGGGTGAGTCATATCCGTTTGCCCCAGGTGGGGAATATGCATTGGTGTTTGATAACCATAACTCGGTGAATGGCATCCGTGAATTTGCCTATGCTAAGGGGGCTGAGGTGCATTATGTGCCGGTTTTGTTGCCGGAATTGCGACTCGACTCGGCCGCGTTGCGGCAACTGTTGGATACACCCTCTACCGGTCAACCGCGCCTGTTGGCTTACCCGGCCCAGTCTAACTATTCCGGGGTTCAACACCCGCTGGCGTGGGTTGAGTATGCACAGGCACGCGGATGGGATGTGTTATTGGATGCGGCCGCGTTTGCGCCCACCAATCGCCTTGATCTCAGCCAGGTTCATCCCGATTTTGTCTCCCTTTCGTTTTATAAAATATTCGGCTACCCAACAGGTGTAGGTTGTTTGCTCGCCCGTAAAACGGCCTTGGCCAAACTCCATCGCCCCTGGTTTGCTGGGGGGACGGTTTCGATGGTGTCGGTGCAATTGCAGGCACATCGGTTAGCCAGTTATGAAGCCGGGTTTGAGGACGGCACGGTGAATTATTTAAGTTTACCGGCGGTGGAAATTGGTCTGCGCCACATTGCCGCCATTGGCATGGAGACGATTCACGAACGGGTGTCTTGCCTGACTGGTTGGTTGTTGGCTCAGTTACAAAGCCTGCACCATGAGAATGGCTTGCCCCTGGTAGAGATTTTTGGCCCAACAACAACAGAGGCCCGTGGGGGTACTCTATCCCTGTCGTTTTTAGATAAAGAGGATCACCCATTTGATGAACAACGGGTGGAAGCGTTGGCCAATGATGCCCACATTTCTATTCGTACTGGCTGTTTTTGTAATCCGGGGGCCGGAGAGATGGCCCATCACCTGACGGGTGATGAGATTTCGGCTTATTATCATGAGGGGCGAGCGTTAAGTTACCTGGATTTTCAGGGTTGGGTACAACAAAAAAGCGGCAAAAAAATCGGGGCGACGCGTATTTCGGTGGGGCTGGCGACGAATTTTGCGGATGTGTATCGTTTTCTCCAGTTTGCGGCTACCTTTTTAAATAAAACTATTGCTGAAGTCGGTGGGCATCAGTTCTGTGCTGTCCATAATCCGCTCATCCGGGATACGGTGTAGGGGATGTGCCGTAGTTGTTTGGTGTTTTCTAAATGAATTTACTATAACTTTCCAGCAGTTGCCGGGCCTGGGGGAGATAGTCGGCCAGTTCGCTGGCCAGCAGTCCGGCATCACCCCAGGTTTGGCTGGCGATCTGCCCGGCCAAACCGTGCCAATATCCTCCAGTAACGGCGGCTTCATACCGGGGAACCCCTTGCCCTAGTAGGGCCGCAATTATTCCGGCCAGGACATCTCCACTACCACCTACACCCAAAAGAGGATTGGCAAAGGGCAAGAGGGTCGCACGTCCATCAGGGGACGCCACAATCGTATAAGCGCCTTTTAGCAGAATGATGTGTCCCCACGCGGCCGCGAATCGTCGTGCTACTGTCACCCTGTCCATCTCTTTCAGGGTAGCCAGGGGTACGCCCATCAGGCGGGCCATTTCGCCGGGATGGGGGGTAAGGATGCTGGGTGCGGGCAAACGCTGCCACCAATCAGGTAGGGTGGAGAGGATATTGAGGGCATCCGCATCTATCACCAGGGGGGGGAAGGGCGGGGTGGAGGTAAGGGGAAAAAGCGTGGTGATAAACTCGGCCGCGTCCTGACTCAGACCGGGACCGATAAGACCGGCTTTGTAATCGCCGAGGGTGTTGAGGATGTAGCGGGCCGCGGCCGCATCCAGAACGGTGCTTGAGTTGCTGTAGGGGTAGGTTGCTTCAGGCAGGTGGGTCACACTACTGGGGCGAAGCAGATCGGGCAGGAGCAGGGAGACCAGCCCGGCCCCACTCCGAAAGGCGGCCCGTCCCGCCAGTAGGGGTGCTCCCCAGTATTGCCCAGCCCCGGCGGCGATAAACAGTTTGCCGAAGGTGCCTTTGTGACCATCACGCGGCCGCGTTGGGAGCCATGGCCGGATTTGCCTGGCGGTTGCCAGTTCTAGAGACACATTTTTAACGGCGGGCAAATCTGGATGGATGCCGATATCGGCCACGATGAGTTCACCACAAGCTGATGCCCCGGGAAAAATGAAGTGGCCTCGTTTCGCGGCCGCGAAGGTAACGGTCAGATGAGCCGGAATTGCCAGAGGATCCAGGTCGCCTGTGTCACAGTTCAACCCACTGGGACAATCTACGGCTACAACCAATGGCCCCACCGAGGGGAGAACGGGCTGGGGTTGAGTGATGTGAACCAGGGGAGTATGCCTTGTTCCGGCCAGAATTTGTCGCCGTTCATCTAGCCCGGCCCGTACCTGGCGCATGAATGAGGCCATTTCTCCGCCAATGGGACGGGTAACACCAGTGCCCAGAAGTGCATCTACAACGACATCTACACCATTGAGTTGTAATCGAAGCAAGCGGTAACGCTGATCAAAATCGAGGCGTAGGATATTTAGTCCCTGCTGTACCACCTGAGCCAGGTTAGAGTCGGTGGCGGGGTCACGAGGTTTTGTCAGGTAGAAGGAAACCTCGGCTCCAGCTTCGGCCAGGGCGCGGCCGCAGACAAGCCCATCACCGCCGTTATTACCTGGCCCCACCAGGACTAATACCCGCTTTCCTTTGACAACCAGCCGTTCCATGATGGCCTGGGCCGTGGTTTTGCCCGCATTTTCCATCATTTGGCTGTAGGGAATACCGTGCGGATCATTGGCCTGTGCGGCCGCGTCTGCTTCTTTCTCCGTGGCGACCATTTCGGTAATGGTGAAGATTTTCATATTTTGGGATGCTCACTTAGTAACCGTCTAAGAATATACTTACCATGGTTATAAAGTGACATTTTGTTGGCGGCAACAGCCTGGGTAGGTTTGGGTAGAGACCCATCTCCCATCCTTTTCCCAGAGGGAAGGGGAGAAACCCCTCGGCGCGGTTTAGTGGCGACCGCCACCAAACTGCGCCGAGAAAAGTTCCCCGCCCCTGGGGTGGGGTTAGGGGTGGGGGTGGGGGTGGGGGTGGCCTAGAATAAACACAATGCGGCGATAAAGCGACAGGACGACAGGCGAAAAAATGTTAGATTACGCCTTTTGCCTGTATAAAACGCCCTATTTCTTAGGGGTTCTCACCCTTATGCCGTTTCATTTTTACGGTTGAATACCAGTTCGCCGTTTTGTTCATCTACCTCGATATAGTCGCCGGAGCTGAAGGTACCACGTAGGAGTTGAACGGACAGGGGGCTTTCGACATACCGTTGGATGGCCCGGCGTAGCGGCCGCGCGCCAAAATCTTTGTCGTACCCTTGATTTGCCAGCCACACCTTAGCCGCATCCGATAGGGTAATCGTCACCCCGCCATGGTCGGAAAGGCGTGTCACCACTTCCTTGATTTGCATATCCACAATTTTGACCATCTCCAATTGTGAGAGCGGTTCAAAGATGATAATTTCGTCAATACGGTTGATGAATTCGGGGCGGAAAGTCGCTTTTAGTGCTTCTTCAATGCGTTTGTGATCCGCCTGCTCTTCGCGGCTCATGCCTGCTCCGACAAACCCCAGCGCCCCGGATTTCTTCACAAACGAAGTGCCTACGTTGCTGGTCATTACGATGACGGTGTTGCGGAAATTCACTACCCGCCCCTGACCATCGGTCAGGCGACCGTCATCCAGGAGTTGGAGGAGCGCATTCCATACATCTGGGTGGGCTTTCTCGATTTCGTCAAATAGGACAAGGCTATAAGGGCGACGACGTACTTGTTCGGTGAGTTGGCCCCCTTCTTCATAGCCAATGTAGCCAGGGGGAGCGCCAAACAGGCGGCTGGCAGTATGTTGTTCCCGGTATTCACTCATGTCAATACGGATGAGTGCGTCTTCATCATCAAACAGGAAGGCGGCCAGGGCTTTGGCTAACTCCGTCTTGCCTACGCCGGAGCTACCCAGGAAGATGAAGCTACCAATGGGCCGACGGGGATCAGACAGGCCAGAGCGACTGCGGCGGATGGCATCGGCCAGGGCCGCGATGGCTCGTTCTTGCCCAACGATACGTTCGTGGAGCCGTTCTTCCATGTGTAAGAGTTTGGAAGCTTCCGTTTCCATCATCTGGTTGACGGGGATACCTGTCCAGGCGGCCACAACACTGGCGATGTCGTTTTGGTCTACGACTTCATCTAATTTATTTTCAGAACGCCATTTGTCTCGTTTTTCGTTAAATTCCCCTTCCAGGCGCAGGCGGTCGGCGCGAATGCGGGCCGCTCGTTCATAATCGCGCACGGTGTGGGCCTCTTCTTCTTCTACCTGGAGTTGATCGAGCCGTTTTTTGGCTTCTTTCAGGTCAGGGGGCAGGGTGTAGAGGGCGATGCGTAATTTGGCGGCGGATTCGTCAATGAGGTCAATGGCTTTATCGGGCAGGCGGCGGTCAGTGACGTAGCGATAGGAGAGTTTCGCGGCCGCGACCAGGGCTTCTTCGGAAAAGCGTACTTTGTGGTGGGTTTCATAGCGGCCGCGTAACCCTTTCAGCATCTCAATCGTTTCATCCACTGAAGGTTCATCCACAAAAACCGGGGCAAAACGGCGCTCTAGCGCACTATCTTTTTCGATATATTGGCGGTACTCATCCAATGTGGTTGCGCCCACGCATTGTAGTTCGCCACGAGCCAGGGCCGGTTTCATCATATTGCTGGCGTCCATGGCCCCTTGCGCCGCCCCTGCGCCCACGACGGTGTGTAATTCATCAATGAACAGGATGATTTCACCCTGGGCTTTCTGAATTTCTTCCATAACGGCCTTGAGGCGTTCCTCAAACTCTCCTCGGAAGCGGCTTCCGGCCACCATGCCGCCCAAGTCCAGAGCCAGAACCCGCTTATTGAGCAGATTCTCTGGCACATCAGAGGTGATAATCTTTTGTGCCAGTCCTTCGACAATGGCGGTTTTGCCTACCCCGGCCTCGCCAATGAGAACGGGGTTATTTTTTGTCCGGCGGCTTAGTACCTGAATGACACGCAAAATCTCGTCGTCACGGCCAATAACCGGGTCGAGTTTGCCTTCTTTGGCCAGGGCACTCAAATCCCGGCTGAACTTGTCCAGGGCACGGTAACGCCCTTCGGCTCCCCGGTCGGTAACTCGTTGGCCGCCGCGTAAATGTTGAATGCCTTCCAGTACCCGTTCCCTGGTTATGCCAAATTCCTGCAAGATACGGGCGCTGGGGGTGTTCCGTTCGCTTAGAATGGCGAGGAAGATGTGTTCGGTGGAGATGAACTCATCTTTGAGGCGGTTGGCTTCGCCTTGAGCCAGTTCTAAAACGGTGCGAATGCGGGGGGTGTAGAAGATTTGCCCTACACCTCCTCCATAAACACCGGCGCGGGGGGTGGCTCGTAGCTCTTCGTCTAAACGAGCCATCATGGCATTGATGTCGGCCCCGGCAAATTCGATCAGACGGGGAACGGCACCATCATTTTGCTCTAAGAGGGCCATAAACACGTGTTCGGTATCTACCTGTGTGTGGCCATAACTTTGCACAATTTTATAGGCGCGTGCGGCCGCGTCCTGTGCTCTTTCGGTAAATCGGTCAAATCGCATACTCATTGCATTCCTCGCTGTATAAACAATAACAGGGATAGTATACGGAGATAGAATTGGATTCGCGTAAGAGGGTGGAGACTCGTATATTTTTACGAAAGTAGGGCTTATGTTTTATGACAAGTCTCCCGGGGGGGTATTTCCAGAAAACCCCACTCCTAACCTCGCCCCCAGGGGTGGGAACTTTTTTGGGTACGGTGTTTCGGGGCAAAGGCCTCGAAACACCGCAGGGGGGATTTTTCCCTCTCTTTTTATGTCCATGCTGATAATTACTAAACTGTTGCCTGAGCTTGTTGAAGGCACACGAGGCTTCGACAAGTTCAGCCCTCGAGGGCCTTAGTCGTTACCCGTGCTGAGTATAACAGGACATTGGCCTCTCCCTTAATCCTTCACCAATTCAACCGTTCATTATTGATCTCGTTGGTAAAATGTGCCTTGTGACGGGATCTTACAATACTCTTGTCCCATCCTGATCATAGCCATCACCCCAAACCATTATTTTGTAGGGGGTAATTTCTACCAGCCGCCAATCGGTACTTTCATCATAGCGGAAATCCCACTCATATTTGTTAAAGAAATGTTCGGCCAGTTTGTCGGTGGTTTGGCGGTTGGCGGCGTGGGCTTCCCCTTCGATGATGATCACGCTTTGGGTATCGGGGAGGGAGAGGGCCACATCCTGGTTGCCAATCAGGTTGGCGTATTTTTGGGTATGGGTTCCGGTGGCCAGGTAAATTTTGCCGCCTGTCCAAATAAACCATACAGGGGCAAGATGCGGCCGCCCATCACCACGTACTGTGGATAACCAGATGGTGTTTTCCCGGCCTAAGCGGGCATCTATAAGTCGCCAGCGTTCAGGGTTTCGGCGCATAATGTGCAGTTATGAGGCCTGTAAATATTTGTTAAACCAGCGCAAGATATGATGCAAACGAGCAATACGACGGTCGGTGCGGCCGCTACGGGATAATTCATGATTTTCCGCCGGGAACAGGATAAATTCTGTCTCAACGCCTAGCCGACGTAAAGCCACATAAACCTGTTCTCCCTGCTCTTTGTCACAACGGTGATCTTGTTCGCTGTGAATTACCATGGTGGGGGTTTTGGCGTTGCCGATGTATTTCATGGGGGATTGGTCCCAATACTCGTCTACTTTATCCCACGGCATATGGTCAGACCACCAGGTTTGAAACAGCCAGTTGGAGTCGCAGGAGCCATACATGCTAATGAGGTTGCTCACACTCCGTTCTGTAATGGCGGCTTTAAACCGGTCAGTATGGCCGATGATCCAGTTGGTCATGTAGCCGCCGTAGCTACCACCGGTGACGCCCATTCTTGCCCCATCCACATAGGGCTGGTTGGCGATATGATCGGCCCAGGCCATCATGTCGGCGTAATCGTCGGTGCCCCAGCGATGGGTGATGCTTCCGGCATGCGCCTGCCCGTAGCCCCATCCCCCACGGGGGTTGCAAAAGGTGACAACGTACCCATTGGCGGCCAGGAAGAAAAATTCGTGCATGAAGTTGTGACCATATTGGGCCAGGGGGCCACCATGAATGGCAATGAGGGCAGGGTATTTTTTTGTAGGGTCGAAGTTAGGTGGTTTTATGATCCAGCCCTGGATGTCGTAGCCATCGTGGCTTTTGATCCAGGTTTCTGCCCACTGGCCCCATTGGATTTCCTTGTGGAGTTGTTGGTTTAGGGTGGTGAGTTGTCGTTCGCGGCCGCGATCTAACTCTTTCACCTTTACCTGATATGTCTCATCCATCTGGCCCCATAGGTAAGCCAACCGATTCTGTGATTGATCAAAACTGAACGCGCCTACCGTGCCCTCATCATCAATGATGGGTTGTAAGGCTGTACCATCCCGGTTGATGGCATAGATCATAACCTTCCCCAGGCGGCTGTTTTGGAAATAAAGACGTTGGCTATCGTTAGACCAGATAGGTGTGTTGCCCATTGGCCCGCCCATGTCATTGAGAGTGGCTGGGCCTACATAAATATCATGGGGGCCGGTTAGATTTTGTTCGTTGTCACCGGCAAATGGCACTACCCACAGGCTCATGTTATGCCAGTAGGATTCGCGGCCGCCAACCCGACCAATGTAAGCCACCCATTGTCCATCTGGCGAGAAGCGGGGAGAGTTGATGAGGCCGATGGGGGTATGGAGCGGCCGCAATTCACCGCCATGAACTCCTACAATATATAAATCCACCTCATCAAAATGGGTATCTGGGTCATCTGCCCGGTTAGAGACAAAAACAATCCACTGCCCATCCGGTGACCACGATGGCTGAGTATCTTCGTGTTCCGCACTGTCTGTGATCTGTTTGCTTTTGCCCGTGCGTACTTCTATGGTCCAGATGTGCCATTTTTCTTCGGGTAGATAGCCTACTCCATTGAGTTTGTAGAGCAGGCGGGTAATGCGCCGGGAAACAATGCCCAACTCCTTCTTTTGTTTATCGGCTTCTCGTTCCAGGGCCTCTTTGTCTGGTTTACGGAACTGACAAACTAATCGTTGGCCATCAGGCGACCAGGCAAAACCAGCAAAGTTGCCTTTCATGGTGGTTAGCGGCCGCGCTTCACCTCCATGAAAGGGTAGCAGGTAAATTTGCGCCTGCTGTTCATTTCCCCGATTAGAAAGGAAGGCAATCGTCTGACCGTCCGGCGACCAGCGGGGAAAGGTGTCTGACTGATTACCGTAAGTGAATTGTTGGGCCTGGCCACGACCCGTAGGCACAACCCAAAGGTTACTGTACCGTTTTTCATTTTTAGGATCCACCCGTTGCACGGCATATACGACATGACGCCCATCTGGGGAAATTTGAGCATCGGTAATGAGTTCATACCGGTATAAATCTTCGGCGGTAACAAAGCGAGGTTTTCGCACCATCTAGTCTCCTACGAAAATGTAGGGCGATTTTGTAAATCGCCCGGTGGACGATTTACAAAATCGTCCTACAGATTTTCATCCCTCTTGGTGTGCCAAAGGCACATGGGGAACTCCTACGAAAATAGCCACGGATAATGGGAACACGGATAGGAAAGAACACGGATGGGGATGAAAATGGTGGCGTTATTTTCATTCCTCTTGGTGCGGGTTCCGTCCATGGGGAACTCCTGCGAGAATGTAGGGCGATTTGGTAATTCGGTAAATCGCTTAGTGAACATCTAAAAATAACTTCCCGGTTTAGACCTGACAGGTTTTCGGAAACCAGTCAGGTCTGCGCGGAACTTATTCTTGGACGATTACTTAGTGAGTTGTAATGATAGCCATGCCTGTAAATCGTTGCCAATAGGTAAAATACCGATGGCAAATGGTAAAGGGGAATTGCTCCTCTGCCAGGGCTTTGTTAGAATGCCCCTTACGATTTGAGGTTGGCAGGCAGGAGTATCGTGGTATGAAGGTACAGCACCCACAGTGGCGGCAATGGGGATGGCTCCTGTTTTTATTTGTCTGGTTACTGGGGCTAAAACCCGCGGCCGCGCCCCTGCGTTCTCTCCCCCCTCCCATCACTGACTCCAACAACGCCATTCTTTCTCCTCTCTGGAAACCGATTATTCAACAATGGGCCGAAGAAATAAAGGTCGTTTCCGATTGGTATGGATTAGACCCAGATCTGATTGCCGCCGTCATCAATGCCGAATCCAACGGAGTGCCGGATTTAGTGAGCCGGGCCGGGGCAGTTGGGCTGATGGGTGTCTTACCGGCGGGGCCAGGGATGGAGTGGCGACCTAGTCCCGAAGCCCTCAAAACCCCCACGGTGAACTTACAATGGGGCGGGGCCATCCTGGCCGATATTATGCAACAGGCTGGGGGAGATATCGCGGCCGCGTTAGCCGCCTATAGTGGGGGTTGGGAAAACGCCACCCGGCGAGTGCCCCAAGAATATGCCACCCGTGTTCTTAACGAATATGGTCGGGCCGTGGTCGTCCGTTCCGGTCTTTCCCCTGATATCGCTTCCCAGTGGACCATTACGGTCATCCTGAACCGGGGCAATATTGCCCCAGAAACATCAGGGTTTGTGGCTAATCCGGCGACAGGCATTTTTACCCTTAGCGAACATATTGTATTTAAAACGACAACCGCTGATGGGACAACAATTTACATTAAAGGCTACGCCACCCCGGTGGTTTTGATTGTCCCTCAGGCCACCTCAACCGCTATCTTCAACACCAACCATACCCTAGACCCACATCTTATAGCCAGGGCCGGTTTATCCGATGTAAAAATAAATGAGCAAAATCCCCGTGTTTTGTTGGCTTGCCTGCCAGGACTAAGCCGTCTGCGTGGACAGCTAAGTACCCGTTGGTATGCTCCTTCTGGGTGTCCTTCCTGGAATCGGTAACGCAGTGGATAACTTTCTCCCCCTGATTATTTCCTTGTTCATTTTCATAAGAGTTCCCCATGGGCCTGCGGCACACCAAGAGGAATGAAAATAGTGAGTATGCAAGTAGCGAGTTTGCGAGTGGGCGAGTAAGTGTTCACTCGCCCCTCACAAACTCGCCCCTCGCAACTTATTTTCGCAGGAGTTCCCCATGGGCCTGCGGCACACCAAGAGGAATGAAAATCTGTAGGACGATTTGGTAAATCGTCCACTGGGCGATTTACCAAATCGCCCTACATTTTCGTAGGAGTTCCCCATGGGCCTACGGCACACCAAGAGGGATGAAAATCTGTAGGATGATTTGATAAATCGTCCACTGGGCGATTTACCAAATCGCCCTACATTTTCGTAGGAGTTCCCCATGGGCCTGCGGCACACCAAGAGGGATGAAAATCTGTAGGATGATTTGATAAATCGTCCACTGGGCGATTTACCAAATCACCCTACATTTTCGTAGGAGTTCCCCATGTGCCTTTGGCACACCAAGAGGAATGAAAATCTGTAGGACGATTTGGTAAATCGTCCACTGGGCGATTTACCAAATCGCCCTACATTTTCGTAGGAGTTCCCCATGGGCCTACGGCACACCAAGAGGAATGAAAATAACGCCACCATTTTTCATCCCCATCCGTGTTTCTTCCTATCCGTGTTTCCACCATCAGTGGCTATTTTCGCAGGAGAGTAGGGCAAAAACGGTCAGAAGAATGTTTTCCCCCAATCTGTGGATAACTGCGAGAAATACTGTGGATAACTGTCAGTTATTGGGGATAACTTGGCATAGCGGTTTTTTCGCCCTATCGCCGTGTTGCTTTATCGCCGCGTCGGGTATATCCGAGGCCACCCGGGAAACCCTATTGCCTGACTATTTTTTAAACAACAGTCAGGCTATTCACTCACTCGAGAAAACGACAAACGCCAGAAGCAACCCAAATTGAGAATTGATACTAAAAAACTCAACCACTTGCCCACCCTCTCAGGGATTACTATACTTTGCCCCCTGAATCAGCAATTCTCAATTTACCCACACGGGGCAGGCACAAGACCCGCCCGTACATAGAGTATCAACCCCCTGAATTCCCAAAGAGCCAACTTCTCCACCAAAACATACCCTCTAAGATTGAGTAAATAGCTATGCCTTTTCAACCTACTTATTCTGTTCCCCCTGAAAGACAACCGTACACAAAGATCGGCGGCCCTGTAGGTTGCCTGGTTTTGCATGGATATATGGGTAGTCCCAAAAGTACGCGGCCGCTGGCTGAATTTCTGCACCAGCACCATATTTCCTTACATTGTCCCCTCCTGCCCGGACACGGCCACTGGCCGGACAAACTACACCGCATCTCTCATCGGGACTGGTTGGCCGAAGCGGAGGAAGCCCTGGCGTTTTTGCGGCCGCAATGCCAGGAAATCTTCATCATCGGGCATTCTATGGGCAATGTATTAGCGTCCCACCTCATTACCCGGCAGGGGGGAATTGCCGGGCTGATCATGTTGGCGCCCGTGTTCGATGTGCCCGATAAACGAATTAACTGGATGCGTTATTTACGCTATGTTATGCCCTGGTTCAACCCCCTCCGCAGTCGCAGTTTGACCCGCCTGGTGAAGGAACGGGTGCATGATTTTGACCCCACCGTCAACCTGGATGACCCCGCTATCCGGGGAAAACTGCCACAAATGGTTCGGGTGCCCACCTCTAGCATGGATGAAATGCGCCGTATGCTGGATGTAGGCCGGGCCTTGTGGCCCCGCATCACCATTCCCACGCTGATTCTCCACGGGGGTCATGACATCGCGGCCGCGCTCGATGGTGCTCGCCAGATTCATCGTTTGTTAGGAAGCCAGGAAAAACAGTTTCAACTTTTCCCTGAAGCGGGACACGAACTAATGCGGCCGCAAGACCCCGCACATCCCCAAGTCTGGCAACATATCCTGCAATTCATCCAAGATCACTCCCAGTCACCCGGCAAAACCGCCAGCCCTCTTTTTTAACCCAAAGCGTCCAGAGTAAGGGACGAGTTACTTGAGTTCAATGTGAGAATCAAAAGCCCCAGACATTAATGAGTGTTACACTGAACTCATTACTTCAGGCGCTTGGCGTCTCCCTTTTGGCGTTTACACCGCTCGATGAACACCTCGTAACTTCCCCGTTATACTTCCTGGGAAGCACTGGCATTGCTGGCAAAGTGGGAACTCACCCCTGGATGACGCGATAGTTTTCTGTCGCCCTTCTTCATCCAGGTGCTTCTTCTTTGACGCCCGTTCCTTCCTGGCTATGTCACCTTTTCAGGACAGTCCTACAACACAGCCCAGAGCCTGAACCTGGAGAGAACCATGAAACGATATGCCCAACCTCTAATTTTACTCCTGCTTGTTGTTGGCCTCAGTGCGTGTAGTCCCACTGCCGCCAGCAGTAACTCTGACCTTACGGCTGTAACTATCGTACCCACCGTCGGATTAGCCGAAATCACGGCCACCACCCCCGGCGAACCGGCTATTCCTACCAGCACTTCCACTACTCCCCCGACGGTTACAGTTGAACCTTCTTCTACCCCGGGCGAAAAACCCACCACTATCGCCACCATGACCGTCATGACAACCACCGTGCCCTTGCCTGTCCCGGATGATCCGACCGCCGTCCCTGATGATCTGCTTATCACGTTTATGCAGACAGGGGGATTTGCAGGTGTAGAAATCGAGCTGGTTATTGAGCGAAGCGGCCGCGTTCGGGTGAATGGAGATGAAGGCCAGCCCCTCAGTGAAGAAGAAATCACCATACTGTACCAGACACTCATGTCCAATCAGTTCTTTACCCTGGGACCAACATACAAAACCATTGAACTATGTTGTGACTTCTTCACCTACACACTGGCCGTCCGGGCCAATGGTCAAACAACTACCGTCACCACCGTCGGTGGCCCCCCAGACACCCCCGACTGGTTGTGGAATAGCCTGCAACCTTTCATTGGCCTCACCGATAACCTTCCTCTCCAATAGGGAGTGATAACCTAAACCTGTAGCGCATTTTCCTGGAGACGCCCGTGTCTCCAGGAAAATGCCTGTTGGGTTTAAGACGGATCGGTGAACCCGTTAAGAGGGCCAAATGGGATGCTTTGTACCCCATTTGGCCCTCTTTAGAAAACACTCATCCCCAGGGGAGAGGAATGATATAGTGTGTTGTTTGGGGCGGGCATATGCCCGCCCCAAACAACACAAGTGGGTTCCCCCTTTCCCCCGGAAAGGGGGAACCCACCTTAAAAAACTCCCCGCCCCTGGGGGCGGGGTTGGGGGTGGGGGAACTCTATTACCCGACTATTTTTTCAAACAACAATCGGGAAGGGGGAACCCACTCAGTGGGCAAAATCGGGGGCTTCACCCCGATTTTGCCCACCTTAAAAAACTCCCCGCCCCTGGGGGCGGGGTTGGGGGTGGGGGAACTCCAAATATGCAATCGCCCAAGGTAGGGAGTATACCCATAAAATCGTGAGGCACAGACCTGACAGGTTTCTAAAACCTGTCAGGTCTCCCACAAAACATGGATAGACTCCGAGGTAGGTAGCTACCTTGACACCTTCTCTGGGCTTGTTATACTTTCGCCTGGACATCACCCTATACAAGAGATGATGTCTTAATCACTTAAATCTATTTCCCTATTTCAACTAAACCTTGAAGGAGAACCCTAATCATGGATGTGGAACAAATCTTTGCGAACCTGCCTAAAAATGTAGACGTGAGCAAACTGGGTGATTTTAAGGCGACTGTCGTCTTTTCGTTAACTGGCGAAGGTGGTGGTGAATGGCAAGTCAACATTGCCGATGGCAAAGTAACTACAGAAAAGGCTTCTGCGGAAAAACCCACGGCCAAAGTCACGATGGATGCGGATGATTATAAAAATATGATGTCCGGCAAACTCAATCCTGTGCAGGCGTTTATGTCCGGCAAGGTACGGGTGGAAGGGGACTTGAATGCAGTGATGAAGCTCCAAAGTATGTTCAAAATGTAATAACCCGGTTTTTACCGTGAGAAAGCCTGCTTCCCTTGTGAAAGCAGGCTTTTTTGTTTCGGGAAAAAGAGTCTGTGCATCTTCGGAATTTCGTGGGGGTACGGGCAACCCTTGTGGCTACCCCACACTGGGCAGGCACAAGGCTCGCCCGTACATCTGGTGTCAACCCCCTGAATTCCCCAAGAGTCGAGTTTATTTTGTCATATAAGGGGGGAAATACCAGGAGTGCCGGTCAAGTCCGCCTTTCCCCAGCAAAACCGATAGAGGGAGAAACATGAAGGTAACAAATCCAGAATGTTATTGGCTGGCCCTGGCTCATTTGCCCGGTGTGGGAGGGGAAACTGTGAAACGGTGGCTGGTGCGATTGGGGAGTGTGGAGGCGATGTTCGCGGCCGCAGACCTCACCCTGCTTGCCTTACCCCGTTTTACCCCTGTTCTCCTTGCTCAACTCCGCACCCTCACTCCTGAACGTCTGGAAGCAGAATGGCAACAACTAACCCAGGCTGGTATTCGTTTGCTCACCTGGGATGATCCGACCTATCCCGCCCTTCTGCAACGCATAAGCAGTGCCCCGCCGGTTCTATTTATCCAGGGCGAGTGGTGGCCCACCGATGAGTCAGCCGTCGCGATTGTGGGTACCCGACAGGCCTCGGATGCAGGCTTGCGGTTGGCCCGGTGTCTGGGTAAGGAGCTGGCAGAACGTGGTTTGACGGTGGTAAGTGGTCTGGCATCAGGTATTGATACCCAGGCCCATTGGGGTGCATTACAGGCCCCGCGCGGCCGCACGCTGGCCGTTTTAGGCAGTGGATTACAAGCCATTCATCCCCCAGGCAATGAAGCCCTGGCCCAACAGATTCGCACGCGGGGGGCGTTACTCAGCGAGGTACAGCCGACTGCGCTGGTTAGTAATACTCAACTGGTGGCTCGTGATCGGCTTATCAGCGGGCTGAGTCAGGCGCTGATTGTGGTAGAAGCGCCAGCCAAAAGTGGTGCCTTGTACGCGGCCGCGAACGCCCAGAAACAAGACCGGCTCCTGTTTGCCGTGCCTGGAACCGCCGGTTGTGAAGCCCTCATCCGCCAGGGGGCTATTCCCCTCACCCCCTCAACCCTTGATATGGATCATCTGTCTCGGCAGATTCGAGCGTATACACTACCTGCCCGCCCTCTCGCCATTCCCTTGTTGTAGCCATTGTCCCCCTTTCGCCCACCTGAGAAACTCCCCACCCGGGGTAGGGGGAATCTGAGTATAGGACTTACAGAGTCGCTCAAGCCAGTCCCCTGACCGAGCCACCCAACTTAGTAATCATTCGCAATTAACTTGGCGGTTGGCTTAAAAAATAAACGGATTTTCCAGAGGTCGCCTTTAATCCGTTCCTTTCTAAATCTGCTGAAGTAAGCCAAAATCGTCTCTGGGCTGAACGGTTACAGCGAATCCTAAGTAATCATCCGTATTTATATTTACCACGGTCATAAAGTGACATTTTGTTGGCGGCGACAGCGTGGGTAGGTTTGGGCTGAAGACCCATCCCCTGACGATCCCAGACCCAGAGGGAAGGAGTGAAACCTACCGGCGCGGTTTGGGGGCATCTGCCCCCAAACCGCGCCGAGAAAGGTGGGGTGGGGTGGCCTGGAATAACCCCAACACGATTACTCCGTATATACTCACCCTGCCCCCCTTGAACTGGGATTACCCCCTCCCACACCGCTTGCGCTACAATGAAGGATATGACACAACACGGTGGGCAACTCATTGCAACGGTCTTACAACGACATGGTGTGCGCTTTCTTTTTACCTTGTGCGGGGGACACATTTCCCCCATTCTCGTCGCCTGTGAAGCGGATGGTATCCGTGTCGTGGATGTGCGACATGAGGCCACCGCTGTTTTTGCCGCCGATGCCGTGGCCCGGCTTAGTGGTGTACCCGGTGTAGCGGCTGTTACGGCCGGGCCAGGTCTCACCAATACCATCACCGCCATTAAAAATGCCCAGATGGCGCAATCACCGGTGGTGCTGTTGGGGGGAGCGACGGCTACCATTTTGAAAGGACGAGGGGCACTACAGGATATAGACCAGATGGCTTTGATGCGGCCGCATGTTAAAGCCTGCACCGCCGTCAAAACAGTAGCCCAAATCGTGCCCGCTCTGGAAAAAGCCTTCGCCGTGGCCCAATCCGGTGTGCCTGGCCCCGTTTTTGTCGAACTTCCGATAGACCTGCTCTACCCCGAACACTTTATCCGCGAATGGTACGCCGCCGATATGCCCAAAGGTACATCCCTCTCCAGCCGGGCGGTGCGTTGGTACATGCACCGTCACCTGGATCGCCTCTTTGCCGGGGCTGGAAATGGGCAGGTGGGTGAACTTCAACCGGTCAATATTCCCCACCATGCGGCCGCACAGGTGCAACAGATAGTGGCCCAATTACGGCGAGCGCAAAAGCCAGTTCTGGTGCTGGGGAGTCAGGTATTGCAAAAAGCAGGAGACGCGGCCGCGATTCAACAGGCCGTCCTTTCCCTCGGTATCCCTACTTACCTCTCCGGCATGGCCCGGGGGTTGTTGGGACACCATCCGCTCCATCTGCGCCACAAACGCAAAGAAGCCCTGCGTGAAGCAGATCTGGTGATTCTGGCCGGTGTTCCCTGTGATTTCCGTCTGGGGTATGGCAATCAAATTAACCGGCAGGCTACTTACATCTCCGTCAACCGTAGCCGGGAAGATCTGACGAAAAACCGTAAACCCACCCTGGCCGTGTTAGCCGAACCGGGGGCTTTGCTTCAGGCGGTCGCGGCCGCACACACCGCCACTTCCCCCTGGCAAAGCTGGCATGACAGCCTGCGACAACGAGATGCCGCCCGCGATGCCGAAATCCGCCAGCAGGCAGAGGCCAGCACCGGCGCGATTAACCCATTGCAGTTGTGTCTGGCCTTGGAGCAGACAATTGCTGAGGATAGTGTGCTGATTGGGGATGGCGGCGATTTTGTGGCTACCGCTTCTTACACCGTGCGGCCGCGATCTCCTCTTTCCTGGTTAGATCCTGGACCTTTTGGCACATTGGGGGCGGGAGCCGGTTTTGCTCTGGGGGCCAAACTGTGCCGCCCCTCGGCTGAGGT
Source organism: Chloroflexota bacterium (assembly GCA_018004935.1). Taxonomy (GTDB): domain Bacteria; phylum Chloroflexota; class Anaerolineae; order Promineifilales; family Promineifilaceae; genus Trichofilum. The sequence goes on from JAGNBF010000104.1 coordinate 22,915, forward strand.
CTGGTTGTTGTATGGGGATGGCTCCTGCGCTTACTCTTTGGCCGAGTTTGACACCTTCACCCGGCACAACCTGCCCATCATTGCGGTAGTGGGGAATGATGCATCCTGGGCGCAAATTGCCCGTGATCAGGTGGAATGGTTTGGCACGGCAGTGGGCACACAACTGGTGCATACAGATTACCACGCGGCCGCAGTTGGTTATGGCGGCGTGGGTTATAAACTCAGCGACCCTAAAGAGCTATTTAGCTGTTTGCGGCAGGCACAACAAGATGCCGTTTGCGGCCGCGCCGTTCTCCTCAACGCCATTCTAGGCAAAACCGACTTCCGTAAAGGCTCCATTTCCATTTAACTCCCCACCTGAGTTCGCCTGACGGTCAAACCGCCGGGCGGATTAAGGGAATGCTTACCCTTCAAATTGAGAATTGCTGTGTGAACAGTATAACCATGGCTGGCCCGTTTACGGCCGGGCGGCAGAGGCAGATAAACGGATAAACTAATCCAACCTGGCTTACTTCTTCATGGCCCAATCTTGATGGGCACATTGTAGGGATTACTATAATTGCCGTCTGCCTGCACCAGTACCAATCGAATAACATAATCACCAGCAGGCAGAGCATCGGCGTGTAATTGCTCCAACACACCGTTGTTGACTGGTGTGCTATGGGTAGAGCCAAAGGTTGTCCATTCGCTGGGACTACTGCCACTGCCGATCTCTAACTTGTAATATTGCACTTCTGCCCCATTAAAACTAGCCGTTCCCATAATGTTTACCAACCCATTGACTTGTGCCCCCGCTCCCGGTGAACTAATAAAATAACTGGTTCCTACCGGTGCGGGGACCGAGCTGGCACCGGAACTGCCCCCACTACCCCCATTACCATTGTTACTCACGCCACTGCTCCCACCCCCGGCCGCCCGAATGACATCCACCGGGCAGGAGACGGGCGGAGCCATCTGGTAACCTGAACCACTGGCCCAGCGGCGGGCACGCACCTCATCTGGGTAAAAGGGGGGCACAGGCAAGAACAGGCGAATTTGAGCACTGGCGGGGGGGGTGGCACTGTTGAGAACACAATAAGTAGGAGTAGGGGCTTGAGTGCCATCATCTAGCGGGGGCATATTCACCATAACCGCCGAGGGATCGGTGAGGGGTAAAACCATGACCGTCCAGGCGCCGGGGTTGCTGGTTGCATCCGGCACATATCCCAGGCGATTGACTCCATGATAAGGGCCGCTTACTAAGAATAAATCGGTACGCCAGGCGGTACAGGTTGTGCCCCCGGTTCCCTGGGGCAGGCACACTTGTTTTTGTTCGATATTGGCGGGGGCAGGAAAATCAAGTGGGGGAGCCTGCCCATTAACCATCAAACTGGTTTGCATTTCTGGGGTGGTATTGATCCTTTCCATGATGACGCGCCATAAGGGCGCGGCACCGGTTACACCGGAAAGGATTTGCATTGGGTGGCCGTCGGTGTTACCGACCCAGACGCCTACGACCACACCTGGGGTATAGCCGATAGTCCAGTCGTCACGGAAATCATTGGTCGTGCCCGTTTTCGCGGCCGCGGGGAAGGGTAATGCCAAAGGATTCCCGGCTCCAAAAGCGGGCAGGCGGGCGCGATCATCATCCAAAATGTTTGTGATGATATAGGCAATGCGGGGATCAAGGGCATTCGTTGCTAGAAATTGCTCTCGTTGGCTGTCATATACCACATTGCCCCGCCCATCCACAATCTTCAGGACACCCGTAAGCATTGGCTTTTGCCCCTGGTTGGCTAAGGTAGCATAGGCGTGGGTCATCTCCAACAAGGGAACTTCGCCACCTCCTAGTGTGAGGGCCAGGCCATAAAAGCCGGGTTGTTCTTGCAAGGAATCTACGCCCATGCGGTGGGCCGCCGCAATGACTGTACTGATGCCGACATCACGCATGAGCTGAATCGGGGGAATGTTGTAACTGTTGGCCAGCGCATCACGGAAAAGCACAGGGCCATGAAAGGTGCCTGAGTAGTTGCGCGGTTGCATGAGTTCGCCGCCGCCCATATCTATTTTGATGGGCACATCCCACAACACATCACCTGTCGTCCAGCCATTCTCCATTGCGGCCGCGTAGGTAATCGGCTTAAAGGATGAGCCGGGCTGGCGGGGCATCAGGGCCACATTTACCTGTCCATCAATAGCTTCATCAAAATAATTCAGGCTTCCTACCATTGCCAGAATTTCCCCCGTACCGGGCTTCATAACCACCACCGAGGCATTGTTTACATCATGGGGTTGGGCATGTAAAGCCACCCATTCCCGGGCCGCCTGCTCCGCAAAATGTTGTATATTTAAATCCAGGCTGGTGGTAATCTGCCATCCCCCTTTGATAAGCGCATCTGGGCCATATCGTTGCTCCAAAAAATTCTGAATATAGAGCACAAAATGGGCCGCTTCCAGGGTTTTGCTACTGGCCTCCGTCTCACTGGGAATGAGAGGGGCCAGAATAATGGCTTCCGCTTTAGCTACTTCAGCATCGAGTTGAGTGATTGTGCCATCCAGAACCATCAAATCCAAAATAAACGCCTGCCGCTCTTTAGCCGTGTCAAAATTGATGTAAGGATCATAAAGGATAGGAGATTGGGGTAAACCAGCCAGGAAAGCCGCCTCACCCAGGGTCAAATGAGTAGCCGATTTGCCCAGATAGGTTTGCGCGGCCGCTTCAATACCGTAGGCCAGATTACCATAATAAATTTCATTGAGATACATCTGTAAGATGTCCTCTTTGCTTCGTTGCTGGGTCAAAATGAAGGAGAGGAAAATCTCTTTGGCCTTGCGCTCATAACTGACACCCACACGCTCTTCGTAACTAAAGGCGATGTGACGCACCAATTGTTGGGTGATGGTACTGGCCCCCACCGGGCGGCCATCAGGTGTTTGCGAGTTACGTAGCAACGCGGCCGCGATAGCCGCCGGGTCAAAACCAGGGTTTGTCCAAAAACTATCATCCTCAACCGCTACGGTGGCTAGTTTTATGCTTTCCGGAATTTCATTGTAAGCCAGCCAACGTCGTTTTTCCACCACCGTGAGTTCAAACAAAAGCAGACCATTACGGTCATAAAAACGGGGTGTACCGCCAGGCCCCTGCCCCTGATAAGCCACCACTTGATCAATCGCGCCCTTGAGCTGGTTACTCAAGTAAATATAGCCCCCCCCCGCGAGAATGATGCCCACCAACCCCCCCAATAGGGTAAGCTGAAGGAGTAGTAAAACGACGCGGCCGCAACCCCTGGCGAGACGCGCTCCTGAGTTCATTGGTGGAGGTGAGACCGCTTTCTCTGCTTTCCGTGAGTGAAATTCATAATGACTCATAACGCAAATAATACCGGCAGAACCCGAAAAATGGTAAACATCTTCATCCCTGAAGACTGTTCCCTTTCTTTATCACTTGCCAAGAGCAATGACAACCATCGAACGCATTAAATATCAATGGCATGGTTCAGGTCAGCTTTACAAATTTGTAGGACGATTTGGCAAAGGGTGTGTTTCATTTCGGTTGAGAGGAAGAAAATAATGAATCGGTGAATTCGTGAATGGTTGAATAATTAAC
>JAGNBF010000105.1 GCA_018004935.1 Chloroflexota bacterium
AAACCCCTCACCCTGGCCCTCTCCCCAGGGAGAGGGAACTTGCCCCCCTCTCCCGCACCGGGAGAGGGGTTGGGGGTGAGGGCAAAATTTATACCGTGTAAGGTCATACAATCTAAACCCCTCACCCTGGCCCTCTCCCCAGGGAGAGGGAATAAGCCCCCTTCTCCCAGTTTGGGAGAAGGGCCGGGGATGAGGGTCAATCGTTACACACTGCGGAAGGTCATTTGGCCTGATAATCCGTGTCCCATTCCTATTCGTGTTTCTCTCATCCACGGCTTTCTCCTCAGCCAAACGCACTGCGTCATAGGACTGTTTGCCTTTGTCAAACCAGGGCAGACAGGTATGATCCAGTGAGTAAACCGCTGTCTGAAGGAACTCATAGGAATTCTAGGAACGTCTTGTTCCTTCCTATCCGTGTTCATGCGTGAGGCTACTGCAAAAAGCCCGGTTTCTGACTAATTTAACCGTCGCTTCCAGAGAAAAAGAAACCGGGCTTTTAACTGTTTTGACCTTTTTTCAGTGGACTCATCCGTGAAAATCCGTGTACCGACTTTTAGAGGTAAACCATGAGCAACAACTATTCCCTTAACGAAACCCATCGTTTAGCCGTGCCGCAGTTAGATGTCCCTAACCGGCTCTTGCTCGGCCCTGGCCCCTCCAACACCCCCCCCCGTATTTTGCAAGCCTTGAGCCTGCCCACCATCGGCCACCTTGACCCCCGCTTCATCTATCTGATGAACGAGATTCAGGAACTTCTGCGCTACGCCTGGCAGACAGAGAACAAATTAACGGTTCCTGTCAGTGGCACAGGCAGTGCCGGGATGGAAGCGGCCCTGGCTAACGTCATTGAACCGGGTGATGTGGTCGTCATCGGTATCAACGGTTACTTTGGCCTGCGTCTGGCCGATATGGCCGGGCGGTATGGGGCGGATGTGCGTATCATCCAGAAACCGTGGGGGCAGGTGTTCAGCTTCGCCGAAATTCAGGCGGCGATGACCGAGCATCAGCCGTCGGTGTTGGCCCTGGTTCATGCCGAAACGTCCACCGGGGCGCGGCAACCGCTGGACGGGGTGGGCGAATTGTGCCGGGCCAATGATTGCCTGCTTCTTATTGATACTGTCACCAGTCTGGGCGGTGTGCCGCTGTTGTTGGATGAGTGGCAGGTGGATGTGGCCTATAGTGGCACGCAAAAATGCCTTAATTGCCCCCCCGGTCTGGCGCCGTTGACGTTGGGGGAGCGGGCTATGCACAAACTGAAGACGCGGCGCACCCAAGTTGCCAACTGGTATCTGGATATGAGTTTGATCGCCAATTATTGGGGGGAAAGTCGCACCTATCACCACACGGCTCCCATCAATATGAATTATGCCTTGCGGGAAGCTCTGCGTCTGGTGGCCGAGGAAGGATTGGCGGCACGGTGGGCACGCCATCAGGCGACCGCCGAGTTGTTCTGGAATGAATTGGCCGGATTAGGGTTGGTGTGTCACGTTGAGAAGGAATACCGCTTGCCCAGTCTGACCACTGTCTGCATTCCTGAAGGGGTAGATGGCAAGGCGGTGACGGGGCGGTTGCTTAATGAGTTTAATATTGAGATTGCTGGTGGCCTGGGTGAATTGGCCGGTAAGGTATGGCGCATAGGGTTGATGGGAGCGAATAGTAAACCGGAGAATGTGTATCGGTTGTTGGATGCGTTGCGTCGGGTGTTGGGGCGTTAGTAATCGTTGGGAAAGTAAGATGGGCGGCTCGGTCAGGAGATCGGCCATAGCGAAGATAGTTCCCTGGTTTGTCGCCGAACCCCCCCACCCCTAACCCCACCCCCAGGGGCGGGGAATTTTTTCTCGCGTTATTTTTCGCGGGCGGACGCCCGCGAAAAATAACACGAATGGGGTTTCCTTCTTCCCGCCGGGATCGCAGGGGGATGGGTCTTTCGCCGTAGAACAGTCTTTCAGGCTGTTCACCCTCTTGGCGGTGAAAACCTGTCAGGTCTTGACGGAACTTAATCTTTTATAGGCTCTAAGGGTAAGCGTTTAGTCATATATATTCATTCGCCAGACCCGCCCGGTGGTTTGACACTGGGCAGGATAACTGAACATTTACCTCTAAGGGGTTGTGTAAAGCTGTACCAGACACTCAGTCGGCTTCGGCACCGCCAATGACGACGACGTATTCTCCCTGGGGTTCCTTTTCCTGAAGGAAAGTGATGAGTTCGGAAACGCGGCCGCGTACCACTCCTTCAAATAGTTTGGTCAACTCATTACACAGGGCCGCCGGTCGGTCACCGTACACCACCAGGGCATCGGCTAAAAACTCCTTCAGGCGGTAGGGGCTTTCATAGAAGATCAATGTGTGTGGTGAGGTTTTGTCTACGGCCATAAACCGTTGCCGTTTGCCACTTTTACGCGGGGGAAAGCCGCGAAAGGTGAAGGCGTGGGCCGGTAAGCCGGACAACACAACGGCCATAACGAACGCTGCCGCGCCCGGAATCATCGTCACTGCTATTTCCGCCGCCACGGCTCGTCGTACTAGCGTAAAACCCGGGTCTGAAACGCCCGGCGTACCCGCATTCGTTACCACGGCCACCGATTTTCCTTCTTCTAATAAAGCGATGAGGCGTGGGCCAGCCACGGCTTCATTATGTTCATGGAAGGCTATTTGCGGTTTTTTTATCTCGAAATGTTTGAGGAGTAAACCCGTTTTGCGCGTATCCTCACTGGCGACAACATCTACCTGGCGCAAGGTTTCTAGTGCCCGCAAACTGATGTCACCCAGGTTGCCAATCGGGGTGGCCACAAGGTAAAGGGTGGGAGTTGTTGATGTCATAGCCGGTATTGTAGCCTGGGATCGCTGTAGGCGGAAAAAGCCGGACGGATGAGGGTGTGCGACATTTTTGTAGATGTATGGCCACAGTCGGGAGACCGCCCACGGTGCTTCTCCGGCATTCCCAGAGTGGATGCACAGCGGTGGATGAAGATTAAAAAATGCTCAACCTTTCGGCATCGTCAGGGCAATTCGATACAATCAAGCCTCGTGTCTGGGAAGCTGACGAAATGAGGAATGGATAAATGCACACTCTGGAAATACCGAATCAGGTGATTATCCCCACGGAACGGTTGTTACTGCGTGAATTTACGTTGATGGACGCGGCCGCGGTCTTTGCCTATAGTAGTAAACCAGAGGCACACCAATTCGCTGACCACCCCCCCCATACCACTATTTACGACACAGAAGAGATGATCCAGCGGTTTATTGAGTGGCAATTTAACAGTCCGCGCCGCCATCTTGTTTTGGGCATTGCCCTGAAAACAAGCCCACGCCATTTGATTGGCGATATTGCGCTCACTACAACCGATGAAGTGAATCAGGAGGCTGAAATAGGCTTCATGCTGGATCCGGCTCACTGGGGGCATGGGTATGCCACAGAAGCGGCCCAGGCCTTGATTGCTTTTGGGCTGAGCAGAGTGGGTTGGTTACGCATTGCGGCCGCGTGCCACAAAAATAACCTGGCCTCCCAACGTTTACTAGAGCGAGTGGGACTCAAACCAACTACCACGCCACCTACTGGCAAACCAGGTTTACAATTTAACCCGCAGATGCGCTTTTACTATCTGACCCGGTAACTGTTAATCAACATAGTTCCTCTGGCAATTCCCTATATGATGCGACGCTCCTACTCCCGACGCCCTCGTAACCCTCTGGCTTATTTCCTACTTGGCCCGGTTATTTTGTTCATCCTTTTCAGTTCGGGAAGCTACTTACTAGAGCCACCGCCCTTACCCCTCATGCCCACCCCTGTGCCCACCGCCCAAATCTTCAGTGAAAGCCTGCTAGGAGCGGGTCAAGTTAATGCCGCCGGTTCTACAACCGATCCCGTTAGTGACATTGTCCCCACCGCCGACCAGGAAATTACTGACTTATTAAATCAAGTCTCTCTGCAAAACCTACAGGCGTATGTCATCACACTAGAGCGCTTTGGCACACGAAACACCTTTAGCGCCACAGACCGGGATGATTTTGGTATTGGCGCGGCCCGGCGCTGGATTTTTAGTGAATTTGAACGTATTGGTAATGGTCGGCTCCAGGTGGAGTTTCAGTCGTACAATCTCAATTATTTAGGCTTCACCAGTGAACAAAGCAATGTTGTTGCAACTCTGCCGGGAGTTGGTAATAACCCCAGCGTCCTCATTATGATGTCCAACTATGATACGGCTCTGGGAGATGTGGTGGATGGTGAGAGTCTTAATCCTGGAGCCGATGACAATGGCTCTGGTGTAGCGGCCTTGTTAGAAGTGGCCCGGCTGATGAGTTCACGCACCTGGAACCAGACCATTATTTTCCTGGCTTCAACCGCAGAAGAGCAGGGTACTTATGGCAGTGGTCATTTTGTTCAACAAGCTGTCTTGAATAACCTGTCTATTGATGCGGTATTGAACAATGACATGGTCGGCGGCCGCGCCGGGATTCCCCAATCTATTCGGCTTTATTCGCTGGGGCCAGATACATCAGCTCATCGTCAGTTAGCCCGTTATACGGATTATATTGGCGGATTGTACCTGCCCACCTTCCCTATTACCCTGGAAGACGGTCTGGATCGGGATGGGCGTTGGGGGGATCATCGGCCCTTTGTGCAGGCTGGTTTTCCAGCGGTTCGTTTTATTGAATCAGAGGAAGATTTAGATATTCAAAGCTCTACACGCGACATCTGGACATTGGTTGATTTTACTTATTTGCAGAAAACCACCCAGATAAACCTGGCAGTACTGGCCAGTCTGGCCGGGGGACCGCCTCGTCCTCCCTTACCCCTTATTCGGGCCGCAGAAGAGCCAGGGAGTTACCGGTTGAATTGGGAACCCATAACGGGCGCGGCCGCGTATGCTATTTCTTTTCGTTCCCTGGGCACATTACGCTATGAACCATTCCGTTTTGTCCCCGCCACCCAGGCCGGGGATGTGACACTGACCGGGTTTACGGCTCCTCAGGGGTACGCCGTCAGCCTGGCCTCCATTGACAGAAACGGGCGCATCGGTGGGTTTACACCTGAAGTGATTGTTGCGCCTTGATCACAACACCAAAACGTACCAGAATCATCGGCAAACGGGGGTGTCAGCCTGCGCCTCTTTAGGTATGCTTACACGGATGAAACCGCAACGATTTTGGCCCATCCTTCTCCTTATCCTTTTCTCCCTCTCCTGTACTTTGTTGAGTAGTCCAGAGCGGCCGCAAATTCCTACCCCGGCTCCGGCCGCGCCCACGACAGCACCAGTCGCCATTAGTGTGCAGGAAGCCCTGACATCAGGACAAACTGTACCGGTGAGTGCTGGGGGTGAAATCAGCGGCGTAGCCGAACAGCCTAATCAGGTTGTGCCTGCCGTTGACCCAGATATCATGGCGCTCGTGAACGAGGTGTCGCGACAAAATCTACAGGTGTATGTCCAAACATTGGAAGGGTTTGGTACGCGCCACGCTTTTAGCGATACCCAATCAGAGACGTTTGGTATTGGGGCAACCCGGCGCTGGCTTTACCGTGAATTTGAAACAATTGGCCGCGGCCGCTTGCAGGTTCAGTATCAAGATTTCACGCTCAATCCAGCCAGCTCTGGCGGTTTTGCGGTCCCACAACAAAATATTATTGCCACCTTACCGGGAAATGGTACATACCCGGGAGTCATTGTCCTGATGGCCCATTACGATTCGCGCAACCTGGATCCCTTCGATGGGCAAAGCCAGGCCCCCGGTGCCACTGATAATGCTTCTGGTGTGGCCATCCTGTTGGAAGCGGCCCGGCTTATGAGTACCCGCACCTGGAACCAGACGGTGATGTTTGTCGCTTTTGCCGCTGAGGAGTTACAGACCCAGGGCAGTCGCCATTTCATTACCAACTCGTTTGGCAATGGGCTACAGATTGATTTTGCCCTCAATAGTGACATTATCGGCGGTCATGCCGGTGTTTCTCCTTCAGTGCGTGTTTTTTCACCAGGGCCAGATTTGTCGGTGTCGCGCCAGTTCGCCCGTTACTACCATTACATTAATTCGCTCTACTTTCCCAATTTTCAGGTAATTTTGGAAGATGCGGAAGACCGCCCCCAGCGGTACAGCGATCATCGGGAATTTTTTGCGGTGGGGATTCCGGCCTTGCGTCTGACGGAGCCGGATGAGGATCCGAATATTCAGCATACCAGCCGGGATACATTTGAACGGCTGGATTATGATTACATGGCGCAAATTGTGCAGGCAAATGTGGTGGTATTGGCAAATCTGGCCGGTGCACCGGCCCGGCCCACGCCCCCTACCCTGGCCTCAATGGCGGATCCCGGCTCGTATTTGCTCACGTGGCCCACAGACCGTGCGGCCGCGGGTTATGTCCTCTCTTTTCGGCGTCCTGGCATCACCCATTATGAGGCGTTTTATTATGTTTCCGCACTCCAGGCGGGCAACATTGCGCTAAATGGGTTAGATCCGCAGGCCACTTATGCCTTTAGCATGGCCCCGCTGGACGCCTTCGGCCGTCTGGGCGGGTTCTCCCCTGAAACCATTCTCGGCCCACCTTAGGAACTGTCTAAGAATACCTTCCCTTTTTGCTGTGGGCGGTCTCCTGACCGCGCCACCCCCAGCGAACAAGTTATTTAGTTCTCATTCCTTAGTAATTGTCCAAAAAATAAGTTCCGCGCAGACCTGACAGGTTTCCGAAGACCTGTCAGGTCTAAATCGGGAAGTTATTTTTAATAGATGTTTAACTCTCGATGATGCTGACCAGGTTAGCCCCACTGGTTGGATCGGCGGTAATGGCAATGGTCAGGTTTTTGCCTTCACGGGTCAGGGTGATGGTAGCGGTGGTGTCATCGCTATACTCAAAGGAGATCGTCCAGCCCTGGGCAACCAGTTCGTCACGGTAGAACGCGGCCGCGTCTGGGACGCTTGTGTTGGTTTTGTAAGAAATAAACCCAGAGAAGTTGGTCATATCAAAGGCATCGGCCAGCATGGGGTAACTACCGGCTTCACTACCCCCTTCCGTACCCCCAGAGTCCCCCCCAATCGTGCATTCGGCGGGGGCGGTAATAGCAATGTCACTATTGACATCCAGCACATTAAACTCCAGGTGGAAAGTACCGGTATCTGTGGTGGTGTCATCCCCAAAATTGAGCGAACTGCCCTGACCATCAATGACAAAACGGACAATAAATTCACCATCCTGCGCCACATACATATCACCGGTTAGCGTTCCATCGGCGACATCACTATCAGGAATAGCACTCTGATCAAACTGATAATGGTTGGTGCGGATCCCGTTTACCTCAACCCCTTCTTCCACCAGCGTTACCGCTCCAGCGTCTATATCCTCAAACAATGCATCCGGTCGGGTGATAAACCCCTCTGTGGTGGTAGTGTCGGTACCATCGCTGGTGGTACAGCCCAAACCGGCGAGTAAGGTATACGTTTTGCCATCTACCTGAACCACGGTCATCTCACCCAGACCACCCAAGTCCACAGATTCATCGCCCAGACCAGCATCTAGACCCAGGAGACGGAAACTGGTAGCCGGGGGATTGGTGGTGACCAACATTTCTAATTCCATGCTGAAGGCTTCGGCGGCATCGGCCCCAGAAGTACTACTCATTAAAATGGTGGCCCGATAGCTGTTCACTTCGTCCAGAGCGGCATTGGCGCGACGGAAGTTAAATGTCTGACCCGTGCTTTCGGCTTCGGCTATATCGGTTGTGGTGGGTTGTTCGGTGGTGTTGCCGCTATTGTTCTCGCTCGCGGCCGCGTTCTCTTCAGCCACACTCTCGGCTGTATTTTCGGCGGGGGTCTCGGTGCTGTTACTGGTCTCTTCTTCATCTGGCCCCATGATTGTCTGGCAAGCCAAAGACATCATGCCTAATACCATCATCAAAAAGATAATCCAACGAGTTGTTTTCAACATACTGATTTTCTCCTCTATCGCTCCTGCGAAAATGTAGGGCGATTTTGTAAATCGCCTGGTGGACAATTTACCAAATTGTCCTACCGTGAATGGGGCAAAATGAAGGCGCGGGCAGTTACGATGACTGACCGCGCCCGCAAACAATACGTAGATCCCCGGCTAAAGTTTTGCCTTTACAGGCTATAATCACCCTCTACGGTCATCACGATTGGCTGATAACTTGTCTCGCGGCGCACCCGTTCTGCCCAACTGTCCACATCAATAGCAATGACTGGCCATGTGTTGTAATGGCAGGGAATAACGGCTCGCGGCCGCAAATATTCTAGTGCCAGAAGGGAATCATCTGGCCCCATCGTGTAATTATCACCGACAGGTAAAATAGCCAGATCCAGCCCCATTCGCCCCACCAGGGCCATATCCGAATAAAGCGCAGTATCCCCGGCAATATAAATCCTCTTCCCATCCACTGTCAGGAGAAAACCACCAGGCATCCCGCCATAACTGCCATCGGGCAAGCCAGAACCATGAAAAGCGATGGTCATCTTCACATGGCCGAACGGGTGCTGATAACCACCACCAATATGTTGACCATGCCCATTGGTATATCCTTTGCCGCCAAACCAGTTAATAATCTCAAAGTTACTGATAATCTTGGCCCCTGTCCGTTGGGCAATGGGTAAAGCATCGGCGATATGGTCGCCATGCCCATGTGTCACCAGAATGTAGTCAGGATTAACACTATCGGCTTTCCGTCTGGCAACCGGATTACCATCAAAAAAAGGATCTACAAGCAATTTTGTGCCGTTGACATCCAGGCTAAAAGTCGAATGACCATGCCAGGTAACTGTAATAGACATGATGACCTCCTTATGAATGATTGTGCGTTGGAAAGTAACAGGTTAACAAACGTAAGAAGTATCCCCATTTCCCTGGAAAACAGAGGTCAGGGTAAATTCCCCGTTGTTATAAAAGAAAGGTAACTATACCCATCAGCAACCAGGTTTTTCTCTTGTAGGGCATGCTCTGGTCTAAGCAAAAAACCGGTTTCTCCAACGAAGTTGTATAGTTACAAAGAAAGTATAGGAAGTTGGCAGAATACCGTCAACAGGGGGTAATAGATGGAGTATACCCATAAATCGTAGGGCACAGACCTGACAGGTTTTAGAAACCTGGCAGGTCTCCCACAAAACGTGGACACGCTCTAATAGATGGGGCGAGTGTCAGTTTGGGCGCTTACGAAGGGGCACGATGGGGAGACCGGCTATTGCTATGCCCACAAAAGCATAAGCTGACATGAGACTGGTAGGTTGTCGGAAAACTTCGTCCAAATTTCTTTGGCTCTTTCGGAATTCGTGGGGTGCGGCTAGATGTAGGGGCTGGCCTTGTGCCTGCCCCGCCGAGGGCAACCACAAGGGTTGCCCTACAGATGGTATCAACTCCCTGAAATCCCAAAGACCCCTTTCTTTCTCCAATAGTCTGCTAGAAGCTGGAGATTTAGAGGCTGTAAAATCCATTCGAGGCATTTTTCAGGGCTTTCACATATTTTCTCAATAAAGGTGGGTGACGTTAGTTGAGCTTGTCGCAACCAACCGCCTTCGGCAGGCTCAGGCTACGTTTCCCCCGCCATATTGCGAAGAGACGCTTTCACCCTGAAAAATGCCCCTAAAAAAAGTTCCCCGTTTAGCCCTGACAGGTTTTCGGGAACCTGTCAGGGCTGGAGGGAAATTTTTTTGAGCTGAATGCCTGTTTTAAGGAGTCGCCAGAGTAAGGGGACACTCACACATTGGCTGGCTTCACCGCGGTAATGCGAGCGCTAAAAAGGCGGGGTGAGCTGAGATTCAAAGCACTGTAGGTTAATTCAATTTCTGGGGCCGCTTTGTCGCGAATGGCAATATGGGTAAACCCTGCGGCCGCCATGGCCGCGGCATAATCTTCTATCGCCTCAGCCCCGGTGATACAGGCCGCCCAATCGTTCATATTGGCCCGCTGTTCTGGGCTGAACCGCCCCTGTACCATCATGTCTGATATGGCTACGCGGCCGCCAGGCTTGAGGACACGAAATGCTTCCCGAAATACGGCGGGTTTGTCCGGGCTGAGGTTAACAACACAATTAGAGATAATCACATCCACCATAGCCGATTCAATCGGTAAGGCTTCAATAAATCCCTGCCGGAATTCCACATTGGTGGCTCCCATTTTGGCCTTGTTCCGCTGGGCTTTTTCTAACATTTCTGGGGTCATATCTACACCAATCACTCGACCCGTTTCACCCACCTGTTTGGCGGCCAGGAAGCAATCAATTCCCCCTCCAGAGCCTAAATCCAAAACGGTTTGCCCTGGCTGTAACCCGGCCAGGGTGATGGGATCTCCACAACCGAGAGAGAGGTTTGTTACTTCCGGCGGGAGTTCGGTGGTGTCGGCTTCGTACAGAATGGATTGGGTACCACAATCACAGCCAGAATCACAGCAATTGCTGGTGCCGCTGAATGGGTCAGTCGCGGCCGCGGCCGCGGTGCTATTCGCCGCTACCCGCCCATATCGTTGCCGCACTTCTTCATGGATAGTGTCCATCGTCAAAACAGTCATCATTTTCTCCTTTGTAGGTGTAGGGACAAAAATATAGGACTTACGTGCTGTGGCCGGTGTCCCCACCGAAGCCCAACGAGCACAGTCAGGAAACCGGCTCGAGTAACCCCATAAGTTCTAAACAGTGTTTTATATCATGTTGCCCCTATCATATTGACAATCGTCTATACGTCTAGGCAAAAAAAGAGCTTTTGGCTCTTTCTCACTAACGAACAACCTGAATCTGATCCACCGGCACCCGCTTTTTGTCCGGCGCAAACTGTTGCATGAGGGTGACACAACAAATAGCCACAGCGTCCTGATTTAAGGTATAAAAAATCTGCTTACCCTCACGCTGTGTATTCACCAACCCTGCATCCCGCAAAATGCTGAGATGATGAGAAACCGTCGGTTGGGTAACACCACCCATGCGATCCACAATATCGCTTACACAAAGCCATTCGCAACACAACAGGTTCATCACCTGCTGGCGTGTTTCATCGGCAATAGCTTTTGCAAAAATGATCGGATCAGAATTCATGATAAAATCCCGATAAACATATTGATGAACATCAATATGTTTGTCATTATAGACAATTTCTTGCCCCTGTCAAGCGCCAGGTAAGTCAATTCAAGAAATTACAGGCGCGGGTTTCCTCCACCCACCAGCCCAAGAAGCGTTTTTCGCGGGCAGACACCGGTGAAAAACGGCCCATAAAAGGTTCCTGCCCCTGCGAAAGGGGTTAGAGGTCGGGGAAAACCCAAGTAGGCCATTGCCCTATCACTGCCTTTCCCTGGTTTGACATTCCTATGCCCCCTCAGTAGAATCCACCAGTTATCTGGTGAACACCTGTCCTATCGTTCAGAGCCATTTACCTTACTCATTGACCCCCAGACTCAAGACCAGTTAGAGCTACCTGATTGCCAGAAATCTTTGTGGCTGGTAATGCCAACGCCGCTACGCGAATCGCTCATTCCGGGCCTCATTGGTTAGCATGCAGTCTGCTTGACATCGGCACCAACGGGAACAGGGTTCACCCAGAAACATGAAAACGAACCAAATAAGCGGGACACTCACCAAGATGAATAAAAACGGCGAGTTTGCGTAAGAGTTCCCCATGAGTGGGGCGCTCACCCAGAGAAATGAAAATCTGTAGGACGATTTTTTAAATCGTCCACTGGGCGATTTACAAAATCGCCCTACATTTTTGTAGGAGACAACTATGCGGATTGTTGTAGATGCCATGGGGAGTGACAACTATCCCAAGCCGGATGTGGCGGGAGCGGTGCTCGCCGCACGGGCTTTTGGTGATGACATTATCCTGGTTGGTGATGAAACACGAATCCGAGCTGAACTGGCTCAACAAGATACCCGTGACCTTTCCTTAACCGTACGCCACGCCACCCAGGTTATAGAAATGACCGATACCCCATCCAAAGCCAGCCGGGAAAAACGTGACTCATCTATGCACGTGGGGTTACAAATGGTTGGTGCAGGCGATGCGGATGCCTTTGTTTCTGCTGGTAACACGGGGGGAATATTGGCGGTAGCCACCTTACGCCAATATGGTTTGGGGCGTATTGCTGGGGTAAAACGGCCAGCCCTGGGTGTGATTTTCCCCACCAAAGAGCGGCCGCTTCTCATTGACAATGGGGCAAATGCGGATTGTAAACCAGAGTATTTGCTCCAGTTTGGTATTATGGGAAGTTTGTATGTGGAGCGTGCCTTAGGGGTAAAAAACCCTCGAGTAGCTCTCATCTCTAACGGTGAAGAAGAAGGTAAAGGGAATCAGCTTATTAAAGAAACGCTACCCCTGCTAACTCAGAGTGGGCTGAACTTTATTGGCAACATTGAGCCGAAAGAGTTTATGCGTGGGGCCGCAGATGTGGGCTTGACAGATGGGTTCACCGGTAACATTATGATGAAAACGGCGGAGGCAGTCGCCAGCTATTTGTTGGATGTGGTGCGTCAGGAGATTAAGGCTGGTCTCATCACTACATTGGGCGGACTATTAGCACGGCCTGCTTTCCGACGGGCAGGTAAACAGCTAGACCCCAATGAGGTAGGGGGTGCCTTGCTTTTAGGGGTGGATGGGGTTGTGGTGATTGCTCATGGTCGCTCCAACGCTTATGCCATCAAGCAGGCTATTGGGCAGGCACGGAAGGCTGTGGCCCAAAATTTGGTGGCCGCAATTAGACAGGGGATTGGAAGCGGAGTTCCTCCTGAGTCTACGGCGCACCAGATGGAATGAAAATTTGTAGGACGATTTTGTAAATCGTCCGCTGGGCGATTTTGTAAATCGCCCTACATTTTCGCAGGAGTTCCCCATGGGCCTGCGGCACACCAAGAGGGATGAAAATCTGTAGGACGATTTTGTAAATCGTCCGGGCGATTTGCCAAATCGCTCTACATTTTCGTAGGAGTACACAATGGATAATGAATTTTTAGACTCACGCGGCCGCCCTCGGGTAGTCATTACAGGGATGGGAGTCATTTCGCCGGTAGGGCACACATTGGCAGAAAGTTGGGAAAATGTGGTCAATGGAATTTCTGGCATCGCCCCTATCACGCAGTTTGACGCCAGTGAATTACCCTGTCGCATTGCCGGGGAAGTCAAAGATTTTGTGGCGAAAAAGTATATGGATTTTAAGGATGCCCGACGGATGTCACGGGCGTCACAGTTGGCTGTCGCGGCCGCACGTATGGCCTTAACCCACGCCGGTCTCACCGATCCCGTTCCTGACCCCGAAGAAACTGGGGTTGTCATTGGCACAGGCATGGGCGGTTTTGAAAAGGCTGACGAAAGCATTATGACTTTACGACAACACGGTGTCGGGCGGGTAAATCCCTTTGCTGTCCCCAGTTCTCTGGCTAATATGCCCAGTCATCACGTCAGCCTCATGGCGGGTACATTAGGACCCATCAGCAGTGTGGTAGCCGCCTGTGCTACAGGAACACAGGCCATTGGTGAAGGGTGCGAATTTATTCGCCGTGGCTCAGCACACCGGGTATTGGCCGGGGGCGTTGAAGGACTGATTCACCTGGGTGCTGTCGCCGGATTTATTGCCATGCGGGGTCTTACCCTCAATTTTAATGAACGCCCAGAAAAAGCATCTCGCCCCTTCGACAAAGATCGTGATGGATTTATCCTCAGCGAAGGGGCCGGGATTGTGGTATTGGAACGGATGGACAAAGCGGTAGAACGGGGAGCGACGATTTACGCGGAACTGTTGGGGCACGCATCCTCATCAGATGCTTATCATGTGGCCGCACCAGATCCAGAAGGGGCCGGGGCGGTGCGTGCGATGCGCTGGGCGGTGCGGGATGCCTCACTTCCGCTAGAAGCGATTGATTACATTAATGCCCACGGTACGTCAACACCGGTAAATGATGCGACCGAAACACACGCCATTAAAACTCTCTTTGGAGAACGGGCATATGAAATGATGGTCAGTAGTACCAAATCAGTGATGGGTCATGCCATGGGGGCGGCTGGAGCCATTGAGTCTATTTTCTGTGCTATGGCTTTACGATCCGGCATTATTCCCCCAACCATCAATTATGAAACCCGTGACCCGGCTTGTGACCTGGACTATGTGCCCAATGAAGCCCGTGCAGTAGCTATTCAGACGGCCATGTGCAACTCGTTTGGGTTGGGCGGGCAAAATGCCTGTCTGGTATTGGGTAAGTATCAAGAAGTAACCAGTGAACAGTGAGTCAAAACATAATGGAAATTATTCGTGACGATAAAAAGATAGCCCGCTACCGGATTATGGGCATTGTGACTATGTTTGCCAGCATTGGTATTTTGTTGACGGGGTTGTTGGTAGGGCAGAACCAGGCGTGGAGTTTGCTGGCTTTAGGGGTAGGCTGGCTTATTGCGCAGGTGAGTTTGTACTTATCAAATCGGTATGTACGGAAACCACGACCTGATGAGGCACTTGATGAAGTGTTGCAGAAGTTGGTGGCAGAGAAAGTGGTAAAACGCGGCCGCGTCTACCATTATGCACTCCCCGTACCCCATGTTCTACTCACCCCTGAAGGCATTGTCCTTTTTGTGCTCAAATATCAACGGGGTTATATGCAGGCAGAGGGTGATACCTGGCGACAAAGCAAAGCCGGTCTGCTCAATTTAAACAAATACCTGGCTCAAGAAAACATCGGCAACCCCACCCGTGAAGCCGAAAACGGGTTGCAAGTCATGATCAATTTTCTCCACAAACAGATACCAGATTTAGACGAACTACCCATAGCCGTGCTTATTGCCTTTACCACCGTACCCAACAGTGAATTAGATGTCCAAAAATCACGTATTCCGGCGATGCATGTGAGTAAAGTAAAAGGCTATCTCAAACAACAATGGGACAAAAGCAAACCGATGCCCAAAAATCAATATGAAGCAATTCAGGCCGCTTTTGACAAAGGTGCAGGTATAGCATAAAAGCAAAACCACCTGCTCACAAGAGTAATGAAGGAGTCATGATGCCCCTCGAAAAACGTTTCCTCCTGAACAAAGAACTTGCAGAACTACGCACAAACGTTTCTCGCCTGGCCGGTATGGTGGATGAGGCCATCGTCCAGGCCATGAAAAGTCTTTACGAACATGACATCGAACTGGCCCAAAGCGTTAGCGCCAATGATACCAATCTCAATCATCTCCGTTTCGCCATTGAAGAAGAAGCCTTCAAAGTTTTAGCCACCCAACAACCATTTGCTATAGACCTGCGCACCGTCGTCACCATGATCCATGTGGCAGTAGAACTAGAGAGAATGGGAGATCACGCCGCTGGTATTGCCCGTACCGTATTGCGTCTGCCCATGGAACAAGGGTTTGCCTCCGTACACAAACTACCACAAATGGAAAAACGCGCCCGCCGGATGCTCAATGAAAGCATCCAGGCTTTCCTCACCAGTGACACAGAACTCGCCAGCAAAATGATCAAACGAGATGATAAATTGGACAAACATTACCGGGCCGTTTTCACTGAAGCTCTAGCAGAAATGCGTAATGACACCTACATCGAACGAGCAAATTACTTGATTTGGACAGCGCACAATCTGGAACGCATTGGCGATCGTGCCGTCAACATCGCTGAACGGGTCGTGTTTATGGTTACTGGTAAGTTCACCGAATTTGATTCACAAACGCAAACCAACTCAGAAGGGGATACCCTTTTAAACTAGACAAATGAAGATTTGGCTTAATGCCACTTGAATTTGGGTTGACAATCGCTAACTTTCCAATAGAATCCAGCCCCACGTAGCCGCAGGTGGTACTAATTTCCTGTAAACAAAGGAGGTGATCACCACAGCCCACGTATAAGCGTTTCCCCTCTTGTCTGAGTCTATTAGACAAGAAAATCCAGTTCTTAGAACCCCAAATTTAGTCAGGAGAAGAGAAAATGAAGAAACAAACCTTTTTGTTGGTTGCTTTGCTCCTTATGTTAGGCCTTTTGCTCACCGCTTGTGGCGGCGGCGAAACTAACAATGGTGGCAATGACGCAAATACCGGTAACACCGGTAATGCAGGTGAAGAAAACACCGGTGAAGAAGCCAATACCGGTGATACCCCTGCCGAAGAGTTAACTTGCGATGACGCTATTGGTTGTGTTGAAATTGGTCCCGATGATCCCATTCATATCGCTTATATGCTCAGCATCTCTGGTGCGACGGCCTTCTTGGGTGAAGACTCCCGTGGTGGCATCGAAATCGCAATTGATGATCGGGGCGGCCAGCTATTAGACCATGACATCACCCTCACAGGTGAAGACACCCTGTGTAATGCAGAAGGTGGACAATCAGCCGCGCAAAAAATCGCCGCCGATACAACCATCGTCGGTATTATCGGTACAACCTGCTCCAGCGAAGCGGTAGCGGCTATGCCCACCCTCAGTGAAGCCGGTATGGTGATGATCTCCCCATCCAACACATCCCCCCGCCTGACCGAACCAGATGCGGCCAAAGATGGGGCTTATCAACCTGGCTATTACCGTACCGCTCACAATGACCTCTTCCAGGGTCGTGTAGCGGCTGAATTCGCTTACAATGAATTGGGTGCCCGCAAGGCCGCTACAATTCATGACGGTAGCCCCTATGCTGACGGTCTGCGTCAGGTCTTTGAAGAAGTCTTCGTCGAACTGGGTGGCGAAATCACCTACTCCGGTGCCGTTAATGTGGGCGAAACCAACATGAGTTCCGTCCTGACCCCCATTGCCGCGAATGTCCCCGACCTTCTTTACTTCCCCATCTTCGAGCCAGAAGGAAACTTTATTGCCGCTCAGGCCCGCGAAATTGAAGCGTTGGCCGCCGTCACCCTGATGGGTGCGGATGGTTTGCAGACAGACTCCTTCCCCGAAGCCAGCGGCGAAGCCGCCGTGGGTATGTATCTCTCTGGCCCAGCCGTGGCCGGTGAAGCTTATGATGCCTTCCTGTCTAAATGGACGGAAAAATATGGTGGTAATCCTCCCAGCGGTTTCCATGCCCATGCTTATGATGCCACCAACATTCTTTTGGATGCCATTGCGTCCGTCGCTCAGGTTGGGGGAGATGGCACAATCCTCATTGGGCGTCAGGCTCTGCGTGATGCGATAACCGGCACCTCCGGCTTCGAAGGGCTGACCGGCGTGTTGGCTTGTAATGAAACGGGCGACTGCGCCACTGGTGAAGCGTTGGCTATCTACCAACTCACCGAAGCTGAAGTGAATGGTAACTGGCCTCCTGCCGTTGTCTGGCAACCCTAGTTAATACGGGTTTAGACCGTCTATAAAATGAGCCAAAGGGAGTCCCTTTGGCTCATTTTATTTTGCGGCACTACATTGTTTGCATAATTTCGTGCTTTCGGGAAAATAGTCATGATTCTAGTTGCATTTCAGGGTTTTGTTTCTCCCTTTTGTGTGCCTGTTGCTCCCTGAACATTCGACAAAGTTTGCCTACAACTCTAATACCTTTTAGCCGATGTGAGAATGAGGAGGGCCATGCGTCAGCGATATTTCGAAAACGTCTCCTGGGTGAGCCTTATCATTGGCTTTTTCCGTATTGCTATACTACTTGTCATCGTCTGGGGGGCTTTTAACACTTTAAAAAGTGGCACATACTCCGGCAGTCAATGGCTTGGCCTTGTGGTTTCTGGGCTGGCGCAGGGGAGTATTTATGCCCTCATTGCGCTAGGTTACACATTGGTCTATGGTATTTTACTCATGATCAACTTTGCTCATGGTGAAGTATTTATGGCTGGGGCTTTTACCGCCAGCTTTTTGGCTAATGCGTTTAAACGTTCTGGATTTTTAGACAGTTCGCCCATTGTGGCGGTACTTATTTTGATTCTGTTCGCGGCCGCGGTGTCATCTGCCATTGCCGTTTTATTAGAGCGTATCGCCTACCGCCCTCTGCGTAATGCTCCCCGCCTGATACCCCTCATCACCGCCATCGGGGCCTCATTCTTCTTACAGTACACCTTCCTCGGCCTGTATGGTTCCGGCTTCCAAAACTACCCTACCGAAGCCGGGTTCTTAAGCGAAAATGTTCAGGTTTTGGGGACACAAATACCACTCACCCAAATCATGGTTTTTGTCTCCGCACTCATTTTAATGGTTTGCCTTTATTGGTTGGTTGAACGAACCAAAATTGGCAAAGCCATGCGGGCGGTATCAGAAAACAAAGAAGTGGCCGCTCTAATGGGGGTCAATATTGACCAGATCATAGTCATTACCTTTGCTATCGGTGGGGCCTTGGCCGGGGCCGCAGGTGTCATCAATGGCATCTACCGTCCCCAAGGGGTCAATTACCGGATGGGTTTTTACCCCGGCATCAAAGCGTTCACGTCGGCCGTGCTGGGGGGGATTGGCAATGTGCCCGGAGCTATGTTAGGGGGTATTTTCCTTGGTGTGGTTGAATCTGTAGGGCCTACATTAATCCTGGAAGGTCTGGGCATTCCGGCGGCCAATCAATTGAAAGACGCAATTGCTTTCACGATGCTGGTTCTAGTGCTGATTTTCCGTCCTCAGGGTATCTTGGGTGAACGGTTAGCCGAGAAGAAGGCGTAAAACAGAGCGTGTAAAGGTAGGTGAAGAGACAATGGCACAGGCAATTAATTGGCGTTATCTCCTTCGTGTGGGTCTGCTGGCAGGGGTAATTCTCCTGTATGTAAGCGCAATAGGTCTGATTGAGACGTTTAGTGTCCGTTCCCTCATTGCCGATGTATTGACCTTGGGGCAACTGATCTTATTCGCGGCCGCGTTCATTGTTGGTTACATGGCCGCACGTCATATCCCTGGCCCATCATCCCCTGTGGTTATGCTCATCAATGGAGCTATTGTTGGCTTTCTTTCTAGTCTGCCTGTCCTGCTCCTTATCTTCCTGGCCGAACCGCTCAATTTACGTGCGGTGTTTGTCAATATTTCCCCCGTCCTGGTGCGATTATTAACATTCCAACAGGAATCAATGATGGTTGGGGTTTTATTGCTCATCCTGAGCACAACGGTTTTGGGTGCTTTAGGGGCAGTTTTATGGCAGGCCCCCCCCCGATTGCGGCAGGCCCTCAGTAAAGCAACCCTCTGGGTCCTGGGCATTGGTCTATTCAGCGAAATATTAACCCAAATATTGCGGCCGCTGTTAAACGATGGCACTCGGGTCATTTTTCAGGGAAGTTCCCTCAAACCGGTGGCGGCCCTAATTTTGTTTGTTCTCACCGCTACCCTTGCCTACATCACATCCCAACCGCAAAACCCTATCCGTACCCGTTTCGACGCCCTACCCTCTACCCAACAACGCGCCTTACGCCTTGTCGCGGCCGCGACCCTTATTCTCCTTGTCTTGCTTCTGCCCCGCATCGTAGGCAGTTACCTCAGCGAAATCCTGGTGAATGTCGGCCTCTATGTTCTTATGGGGTTGGGGCTAAACATGGCCGTGGGTCTGGCCGGTTTGCTTGACCTGGGTTATGTAGCCACCTTTGCCATTGGGGCCTATACCATGGCCATATTTACATCAGAAGGGCAACTTGGCATCTTCCACACAAACTTCTGGGTAGCCGTGCCTTTTTCTATTCTGGCGGCCATGTTTGCCGGTTTCTGCCTGGCTCTACCCATTTTGCGGATGCGTGGTGATTATCTGGCTATCACCACCCTGGGCTTCGGTGAGATCATCCGCCTGCTGGCCCTTTCTGACTGGCTCAAACCGTATATCGGTGGCGCCCAAGGTATTTTGGGCATTCCCAAAGCCAGCCTGTTTGGTTTCGTCTTTCGCCAACCACCCCAAATTTATTACCTGGTACTCGCCAGTGGCCTGTTGGTCTTCTTTATTTCCCAACGACTCAACAATTCCCGAACTGGCCGCCAATGGATGGCGATGCGTGAAGATGAAGATGCCGCCAAAGCCATGGGCATTGATACAACCCGCTCCAAACTCCTGGCCTTTACCTTAAGTGCGGCTTCAGGTGGGTTGGCTGGTGCCCTTTTTGCCAGCAAACTCGGCACCTTGTTCCCCAACAGTTTTGAACTGCTCATTTCTATCAATGTATTGGCTTTGATTATCGTTGGGGGTATGGGCAGTATGCCCGGTATCGTCTTAGGCGCATTTGTCCTGGTGGGTATGCCCGAATTGTTACGGGAATTCTCTGAATACCGACAATTGGCTTATGGCATTCTTCTCATCTTTATGATGCTGGCCCGACCAGAAGGGTTACTGCCTTCGGCCGTACGCCAACGTGAATTACACCATGCCCATGAAGTTGAACCAATCGTGACATCACCTTCTGCGGGTGATTAATCTTAATGGGAGAGCACATTTATGGCCGAATCCATCTTACAAGCCACCCATGTGACCAAACGATTTGGCGGTCTGATTGCTGTAGATAGCCTGGACTACGTCATTCCGCGTGGCGCCATTGTGAGTATCATCGGTCCCAATGGCGCGGGCAAAACCACTTTTTTCAATTGCATTACCGGCTTCTATGCCATTTCTGATGGTGAATTACTGTTTGACGGCCATCGGCTCAATGGGCGCACGGCCGATCAAATTACCCGTTTAGGTATTGCCCGTACTTTTCAAAATATCCGTCTGTTCAACAATATGACGGTGATTGAAAATATCATGGTGGGACAAGAACCACATCGCTCATCAAACTGGATTGGGGCGGTTTTGGGTACACCGCACACCCGCCGGGATGAAGCGGAAGCGGAAGAAGAGGCTAATCGGTTATTACGTTTTGTCAATTTGAGTGGAAAAGGGGACCTGTTAGCCAAAAATCTGCCTTATGGCGATCAACGCCGTCTGGAAATAGCCCGTGCGTTGGCAAGTAAACCCAAGTTGTTATTGCTGGATGAACCAACTGCCGGTATGAACCCACGTGAAACCGCCGAAACCACGATTTTTATTCGTCGCCTGCGAGATGAATTGGGGATTACGATTCTCCTGATTGAACATGATATGCGCGTGGTGATGGGTATTTCGGAGAAAGTGACGGTACTTGACTATGGCAAGAAGATTGCCGAGGGTTTACCGGCAGAGATACAGAGTAATGTACAGGTTATTGAAGCCTACTTGGGCCGTGGCGCGGCCGCAAGTGCAACCATCCAGGTCGCCGCGTAATGCTCATTGATGCTTTAACGTTTGCCTGAACAAGTGACACATGCCTGCAACCAGGCGAAACTGGTAGGCTTTTTGGGAGAACGACAGATGGCTTTGTTAGAAGTCAATGATGTTCATACATTTTATGGCAATATCCATGCCCTCAAAGGCATTTCTTTGCACGTTGAACAAGGCGAAGTGGTGTGTCTGATTGGGGGCAATGGGGCCGGTAAAACGACTACCTTGCGCACAATCAGTGGCTTACTGCGGCCGCGACAGGGTACGATCCTCTTCGCCGGGCAAAATTTAGGCAATTATCGCGCTCATGAGATGGTGTCTAAAGGCATTGCCATGGTTCCCGAAGGTCGGGGCGTTTTTGCTAAACTCACCGTCACCGAAAACCTGGATATGGGGGCCTTTCATCGCAATGATAAAGAGGGCATTCTTCAGGACATGGAGAATGTTTTTACCCTTTTTCCCCGTCTGCGGGAGCGGCAAAAGCAGTTAGCTGGAACCATGAGCGGAGGCGAACAACAGATGCTGGCTATGGGACGCGCCCTGATGTCACGCCCTAAACTTCTCCTCATGGATGAACCATCAATGGGGCTTGCCCCTGTGTTGGTAGAAACGATCTTCGACATTATTAAAACGGTAAATAAACAAGGGGTCACTATCCTGCTTGTAGAACAAAATGCCCACATGGCTTTGCAGGTGGGGCATCGCGGTTATGTTTTACAAACCGGCGAAATCGTTATTAGTGACTCAGCCAAGGCATTACAACAGAATGCCACTGTGCAAAAAGCCTATTTGGGGATTGAATAGTTGCTAACATATCTTCTCAATAAAACGCGGTGTTGTTGGTTGAGTTTGTCGCAACCAACGGCCTTCGACAAGCTCAGGCCGCGTTTTTTCCGAAATTTTGAGAAGATGGTTGCCAATTCCAGAAAAAGTGCTAAGAACTCCGGCTTTTTGAGGGTTCCCATCTTCAACGGATAAACCCATGAAATTATTAATCCTCGCGGCTGCAGAGGTTGTGAAAGCCCTCCCCATGGCTGAAGCCATCGAAGGAATGAAGCTTGCTTTTGCTCAACTTTCGGCGGGCAGAAGCACCGTCCCTTTACGAAGCCATATAGATGTCCCCCTCCACAACGGTATCACGCTGATCATGCCTGCATACCTGCATGAAACTGGCGAACTGGCGGTAAAACTCGTCTCCGTTTTCCCCAACAACCCTAAACATGGTCTCCCCGTCATTAATGGTCTGGTAATAGCTTTGGATGTTATGACTGGTTTACCCCTGGCCCTCATGGATGGAGGCACATTAACCGCCATTCGCACTGGGGCGGCATCGGGGGCGGCCACTGATTTATTGGCTCGCCCAGATGCCCGGACGGTTGCCGTTTTTGGGAGTGGCGTGCAGGCCCGTACCCAACTGGAAGCTGTCTGCGCGGTCAGGTCTATTGAGCAGGCGTGGATTTACAGCAATAACCCGGAACAGGCGGAGCGGCTTGTGGTGGAAATGGCTGGCCGCGGCCGCATTCCTACCTCCCTTACCCTTGCTACCACCCCTACCCAGGCTATCATCAACGCCGACATTATCTGTACAGCAACCTCATCTGGCACCCCTGTTTTTGCTGGAAGCGACCTAAAACCGGGCACGCATATCAATGCCATTGGCGCTTTCCGCACCGACCAACGAGAGTTAGATACGGAAACCGTACGCCGCGCCCTGGTGGTTGTGGATGAGCGCACCGCCATGTGGGCCGAAGCTGGCGATATCGTTATCCCCTTCCAGGCAGGCGAGATAGACGAGCGTCATATTTATGCGGAATTGGGTGAAATAGTGGTCGGGCAAAAAGAGGGCCGTACCTCGTCAGAGCAAATTACCCTGTTTAAATCGGTGGGGAATGCGGTACAGGATGCGGCCGCCACAAGTATTGTGTTACGCAATGCGGTCGCGAACCAGTTAGGCACATCAGTCAATTTGTAACCCGGTAAATAGAAACACCCTGATATCCGGTAGATAACAAAAAGCCAGCCCTAAGGGCTGGCTTTTATGTGTGTATAGGGAGTGCTCTCCGTTGCTCAATTTGAGAAGGAAGAGTCGGCTTGCCGTGCGGCCGCTTGCTGGCACAAATGGGAACCACCGGCTTCCAGCCAGCTTTGTAAAGTGGGGCTGGTTGTCAAACCATTCTGAATATCTTCGTAGAGACCCGTGGCCCAACGATAATAACGTTGGGTTTCATGAGGCCAGGACTCCCACTCACGCACCGTCACACCGGGACCACCATTGTAGCCAGCAAACGCCAGACCCACATTCCCAGTTTGCCCCAACAGGTCAGCAAAAAACAACATACCCCGGTAGGCATTGGTTTCTGGCTCAATGCCATTTTCACCTGCCTGAAAATGGAAGGGCATCACCTGAAACAACCCCATTGCTCCTGCGGACGAAAGGGCGTCTTGATAACCACATGATTCAATCTGCATGATAATTGCCACTAGATTGGGATCAGTGATGCCATGAGCCGCCGACCAGCGGGCGATTTCTTCGGCCCAATAATCAACTTCAGGCGTGAAAATGGGGGACAGGTTAGACACAACGGTTTGTGGGGGTGCGGCCGCGGGCGCGGCCGCAGTTTCTGAGCCGTTATCGGTAATGGGTGGGGCAGTATCAGCCGTCGGTTTTAATCTTAGGGCCACCATTACCAAAGCCAATACCATCACAACGGCGACCGAAAAAGTAACGAACATTCGTTGTTGCATCGAATCCAACGATTTCATAGGCTGTGGGGGGTATGCGGGCCGATTCCAGCCCTTGTTAGCAATTGGCCCTTCGATCACCGAAGTAAACGGAGTATCTACCGGGTAAATAGTCATTTTGATATATGCTCCCATTATATCGGGAAGTCTGGGAAACTCGAAGGCTGAGGTCCTACCAAGTACAGGGTATACGTCAAACCTTTGCGTGAGTAGAAAATCGCTATGGCCTGTTTTCTGACCGACCTTAGCCCTTCACCTTCACAAAAGTGACGCGCCTGCGCCTGGCTATCTACATCATTACCTCGTACCCAGGGCCTTGCCCATACCAGCACAGTACCTATGATATGAAAAAGGAGACGAAATCAATATCTCGTCTCCTTCGTTCTCTGTCAGTTGTGGTTGCGCGGGCTGGCGCTCAAACCACCGACACTCGGACGAATGGGACCAGGAGGACGTTGGCGGACGCGGTTATTATTAGTGGGACGTTGCGGCCGCGCTGGGGTGGGTGGTTCGGGTTGGGCGGCGATAGGGCGGGGTTGTGGGCGGTAGTTATCAACATCTACATAAACAGGCTCTTCATTGATAACCTGAGGCACAGGCATAGAAGGCCGGGTTTGTTGCGTTGCCACAGGACGGTTGGGCAGAACAGGTGGTTGCGGCCGCACAGGTTGGCTGGCTCGACTCATAGCTGGCTGTGTTGCCGGTTGATTTACCTGATTACGTTTCGGTGCAGGTAAGGAATCCGAACCATACAGTAACTTTTCCCCAGTTGCCGTCAAAGAACCAATAAACAAAATGCGGGTCATCCAGACAAGAACCGCGACAAAAAGCGGCACAATTTTGAGCAACTGCTCCCGGCTCAGCACTTCATTACCTAATGGATGGTTGAGAAGTGTCAGAGAAACAGCCCACCAGGTCATAATAGCGTTCATCGAGGTGCCTAACAACCAGGCTCCGGTCAAATACCATACTTCTTTAGGTTCATCATTGCCCCGCTCTGGGGTGAAGAGCCGGGCCAGACCCGCAAAGTCAATGGCGCAGAAGGCAATCGCCAGAATTGTGGCCCAAGACAGGCCCAAAAAACGAACATCGCCCAGGAGACTCTCCAGGGCGAACTGCGTGGTGTCAAAGTTGAACAACTCAAACGCGATCAGGGCCACAACCAAAATCATCCCAATGGCAAGATGACGATTAAATGACACCGGACCTGAGAACAATGTAAAGCTCTGTTTACCAGGGGGCACTCCTTCTTGACGCATGATATTTTCCTCCGTCCACTCTGCTTGCTCGACTACTCGGTTTATGGAATCAATGGCTATCGCTTCCAATCAATAGCCAATTTAACAACAAGGGGTATACTCAAAGCTGTGAATGGCACTCATCTTCTCTGCTTTTTTTACTGCCTGCTTCACAGTTGACACCGTCTACCCCCTTTAGAAACGGGCGGGGAGGGTGATGCAGGTGGGGTCTCCACCTGCATCACTTGCCTGGGAGGGGGGGGAAGAGGGAAGTCAGAACATACAAAGCAAAGAATAGCACGCGTGTTCTAAGACGTCAAGAGATTTTTAGAACGAATTTTCCATTTCCTGAAACGAGGCAACCGATGAAAATGCAGGCCGCCCTACTACTGGGAATAAACCAACCTTTTATTGTGGATGAAGTAGATTTGGATGAACCGCGAACGGGCGAGGTATTGGTGCAGATAGCCGCCAGTGGGGTGTGTCACAGTGACTGGCATTTGGTAACCGGGGCCACAAAACACCCGATGCCCCTGGTTGCTGGCCATGAGGGCGCCGGTGTTGTTGTTGCTGTAGGGCCAGGGGTAACGCGTGTAAACCTGGGGGATCATGTAGTTTTGAATTGGTCACCCGACTGCGGCCGCTGTTTTTATTGTCAACGCGGCAAACCTAACTTATGCGAAACCTTTTTGGCCCCTATTTGGGCCGGTACCATGCTCGATGGCACACCCCGTCTGCGTTATCGCCGTGATCCAGTCTACCATTTCTGTGGTCTGGCCTCATTTGCCGAATATGCCGTCGTTTCCGAACAAAGTTGTATCCCTATACGCCGAGATGTGCCGTTGGCAGTGGCCGCTCTGGTGGGCTGTGCCGTCTCCACCGGGGTGGGAGCAGTGTTCTATACGGCCGGGGTCAAACCCGGTGATAGTGTGGTTGTATTGGGGTGTGGCGGTGTCGGGCTAAATATTATCCAGGGTGCGGCGTTGAGTGGCGCGGCCGCGATCATCGCGATTGACAACAACCCCCAAAAAGAGTCATTGGCCCGCCTGTTTGGAGCCACCCACTTCATCCTCTCAGGGGACAAGGTGCGTCAAGAAGTAACT
>JAGNBF010000106.1 GCA_018004935.1 Chloroflexota bacterium
GCCTGGTACACTGTATCACGAAATTGTTGGAGAGGATTTGTGTTCACACCCCTAATCTTCTCTCAACAATTTCTTTTTTGTTAATGTCCAATGAAGTTCAGTCCCAACTGAACTCTAAACTCAAGTTGTAATACATATTCTTATGAAAGATGCCGCTAAGGATTACTCTGGATGGAAAAAACGTACCAGCACTCAGGAAGGTCTAGCAGAGTGGGCTAACGAGGTACGACAGAGAACCAGATTGGAATAACCGCGATAAAACTGTTCCAAAAGATGCTTGATTTCATAATTGCCACCCTTCACGATAACAGATGCTGAGGGTAAGACGCCTGGCAGGTGGTGTATGATGGCTATGGAGCGGTGCTGACAGGCACGATGCCGGTCACGTTGACCCAAACCCTGCTGGATATGCCGGATGGGACGACGGGGTTGGTGTATCAGGGTAATGGTCGCTACTATGACCCCACCCTGGGCAGACCCCTGCAACCCAACCCGGCTGGTGCGCCACCTACTGTGCCCCAGGCGTTGAACCGGTACGCGGCGACACCTATGGGGCAACCAGGCGTATTTCAGACTCAAGCCAGCAGCTTGATTGATAAAATTATGTCTCCCGTTGCCTGGGCCGGTGTTGTGGGCAATACCAGTCTTGAAATTGCGGGGCGACAAGTCATTGTTTCTCCATCACGGTTGGTGTTGCGAGGAGGGAGTATAGCCGCCTTGGAGAATGCTTTAGGTGGGAAAAATATCCCCTTTACCACGAGGTCTGTTACCAAAGGCGGCTGGCTAGGTAGCCTGGCAATCGGTGCAAGCGGTTATATTCCGTTTGTAGGCACGAGAATACAAAATCACCTTATACAACGATGGGTTAGCTACGAAGCCCGAACAGGTGGCTATTACAGTTTGATTACAGCCCTGAGAGGAGGGCGGTACCGGTTTAATCAGTTGGGCACAACTGTTGACATAGAAGGACTAGCGCTTATTGATTATCAATCGGGCAAGTTACTTAAAGATGCTGTCGCACTACGTACATTCACAAGCGTCGGTCTCACCGCTGGCATTGATATTGCTTTTGAGTTGTATGGATACGCAACCGAAACTGGTAGGTGGGCTAATCCTTATTGGACGAAGGACCAAAAGATTGGGCAAGCTTTCTTTGTAATCGGTAGTGATGTCGCTCTCGCTGGTACTTTAGCATTTGTTGGTTTTAATTGGTATTGGGCCATACCGGCCGCTTTTATCTGGGCAGTATTTGCTGATGATGCCTTTGCCGCATTCCCCCCTACTGCACCGCTCTACACAACACATCGTATGTTACAGCCTTTAGAGAGCAACTAGAAGGAGTTTACGTCAATGGATACCGAATACTTTCTTTCCTTGGTAGGTTGTTTCTTGGTGCCGCTTGTATTCAGCATATGGTGGTTTCTCATGCGTCTTGGTTATGATAAACGTTGGTTTGTTATGCCAGGATATTATATTTCCAGAAACTTTTATTTTTTCTTGCCTGCATTTATCGTTGGTTTACTCCTAGGAATAGTAGGGCTCGTATTAGTTGGTAGTAATCCGTTTGATAGTGGTGGGGGAATGCTGTTTCTTATAGGTTTTGGTTTTTGGGGGCTGGGCTTCTTATTTGCCTATTTCGAGCCTGACTGGCTTTCACCCGCCTGGTATCGCTGGTTAAAACGAAAGCACGGCGATATTTTGCCTTACCTGGAACAAGAAGCAAATCGCCTGGGGCGAGCGGCTTGGCTTAGACAAGTACGGACTCAAAAAGACCTTGAAGCCTGGGTTAATGAAGTCCGAGAAAGGTATAAACGTCAATCATAGATCTCGTTTTCCTAACCTCAAATATCTTCTCATCTAAAAATGTAGCGTTTGTTCCAGGTGGCAACGCGGGTAGCGAGTTGTTCTAATCCTTGAACGACCCCAGCGGCCGCTCCCTAACCCTAACAAATGCGGAAGGAGACACAGCCTGGCAGGTGGTGTATGATGGCTACGGGGCGGTGCTGACGGGCACGATGCCGGTCACGTTGGCGCAAACCCTGTTGGACATGCCGGATGGGACGACGGGGTTGGTACACTTGGGCAATGGCCGCTACTACGACCCCGCCCTGGGCAGACCCCTGCAACCCAACCCGGCTGGTGCGCCACCTACTGTACCCCAGGCGTTGAACCGGTACGCGGCCGCGCCTATGGGGCAGCCCGGCGTTTTCCAAGCTGCTAGTCAGCTAAGTCTCACTAATCTTTCGCTGGCTGTGGGTGCAATCAAGAGTAGTTCGGCTGAGATTTTAGCCAGAGCAACTTGGGGGGCATTAGGACAAACAGTTAGAACACTGCACACACCTGGCAAATCTATTATCTCCATTACAGCCAGTAACAACTTTTTGAAAAAGGCGTCCCATATCATTCAAAACCAGTGGGCAGTGGCCGCCCAGAGCGGACTTGGTTCTCCAGATCGCAAGCTGTATGAAGCTACATTTGAGGTTGTCTATATGTCAGCCAACGAGGCTAGTGTAAGGGCCGCTCTTGCTGCCAAACTTAGTCTACCTGGTGGGAGATGGGCCGTAACAATAGGTGTAACTAATACTGATGAAGTATATGAAGTGAGTCGGATCCCACGACTATCTGGAATAAACAACGCAAAGTGGGGTTTCATCACTGACGTAGCTTTGAGCGGAACTTTTCAATGGATAGAAGATTCCTACAACCCTCATTTTACATTTTTACAGAGATCTCTTCGTAGTGGTACCGCAATGTTTGGTAGTGGTCTCTCAACGGGTGCGGGACTATTAGCAGGAACTGCAATATGTGGTCCCGCTGCACCTGCTTGTGCTGCTGGCGCGATAGGTGCTGTTGGCACAACAATTCTTGCTAATGTGATATGGTCACATATTGTTCAGCCTTGGATTTTCCAAAATGTAAGTGCAGGATTTTTGCAACCTCCTCCGCGAAACCTACAGGCTATGACTGTCAATTGATCGAAGGAAAGCCGATGAATATCTTTGTGCCAGCCTTACTCATGTTCTTAGGTATAGTGTTTTGCTTAATTGGGTACTCCAGGTGGAAAGGCAAAATGCATGGCTCTTATTTCGCCTATGGTTTTTTTCGTGGAGCTAACTATATGTTTATTCCATTGGGGATTGCCTCAATACTTCTTGGTCTAGCTACCCTACCATTGTTTTCAGCACAAATAGAAGTAGTTCTCCTTTTTTTAAGTCAGTTTGTGCTGATATTTGGCTTAATTGTTGGATGGCGTTTATTCAAGCCGGAGTGGGTCAAGTGGGTTGAAAAACATCACAAAGATATTATCCCTTATTTGCAACTAGAAATCAGAGATAGGGGTTGGCATGTTGATACCCGTGAGGAATTAGAAAACTGGATAAAAGAGTTGCGGGTAAAGTACAAGCAATATTTGAATTAATCGTAAATGTATTGCACTCAGGATGAAGGGCATCTGTAAATCTAATCAAACACATTTGTTAAGACAACAGGTGACAACGCGGCCGCACAGCACATTGTTCTACCACCTGAACGACCCCAGCGGCCGCTCCCTAACCATAACAGATGCGGAAGGAGACACAGCCTGGCAGGTGGTGTATGATGGCTACGGGGCGGTGCTGACGGGCACGATGCCGATCACGTTGACACACACCCTGCTGGACATGCCGGATGGCACGACGGGGTTGGTACACCAGGGGAATGGCTGCTACTACCACCCCGCCCTGGGCAGACCCCTGCAACCCAACCCGGCTGGTGCGCCGCCAACTGTGCCCCAAATGCTCAACCGATATGCTGCGGCATCAAATGGTCAACCTGGGGTATTTCAAGCGGCTGTCCAATCAGGTTCTCTTCTGTCATCAATCTATCAGTCATTTACCTCGAACTCCATTGAGGAGGTACTTGCTAACAAAGTTATAGAACCAAAGATTGCCTCTATTGTTAATGCCTTTTCTCAATCCAGTTGGCAATGGTTAGAAATAACAGTTAAGGATCATGTTAGCCGCGGGGCAGTAAGACGGGGAACCGCCCAATTAGTAGACGCTGGTTTACTAACCGAAACTGCCAGGTATCAGATAATTGGTCAAGGTTCCTGGCGCGGCGTGAGCCGATTTGGCCCAGATCGGTTTTTAGATTTCACTAGAACTTTATCCATCCGAAACCGGATACTCGGGGCAGAAGCTAACAGTTTCATGCGGCGTGTTGCCGGGTTTGGTATCAGTTACAGCCGTCATGGTTACCGGTATAACATTACTATTGGCTCATTAGTCCCTGGTGCAATTGCAGATTTTTTCGTTGGCGGTATCTGGCAGGGAGCAGAGGATTATTTGACTACAGACCTGTGGTCAACAGATCCTGCTTTAGCTTGGACACGGGTGGGAGCAGGAGCCGTTTCTAATGCAGCGACAGGTACATTGGCAGCAGTTGCCACTGTAGGGGCTGCTTCACTTTTCGGATGGAATCCTCTATCCTGGCCAGTTTTGGGATTGGGGCTTATAGTAGGTGTCGTTTTTGATCGGTCCTTTATAGGCCAATCTATTCAAAATACGGTGTATCAAATTTTTGATGCAGATTATGTGCCTGCACGGAATTTAGCACCATTGAGGCAATGAGGTTTATGACTGAGCAAGAAAAAAAGCCCGGTATAGGCTGTGGGATTGTCCTCATCACAGTGTTCGCAGTTAATTGGCTCTTGTGGTTCAACAATGAGTGCTCTTGGTCTGATCCAAGTTGCCTTTTCCTGGCAGTATTGGCAACTTTCTCAATACTCACTGGATTCTTATTAGGTCATGAGGTAATCCGTTACCGAGAAATCTCCAAGAGTGAGCAGACAAGTGCCGGAGATGCCAACCAAACAGTTCCAGGTTCTATCATCTGGTTTAGGGCGGTACTGAGAGTGATTTTGTCCTCAATCCTTGCAGCTATTCCACTGATTTTTAGAGGAGCCTTTATAAGTGTTGTAACTGGCCTGATCATAGGTGCTTTGGTTTTTGTGATGATTCATGATGCAAGAAAACAATAGTCTGAGTATGATGGCAACTATCGTTAAACCTGCCTTGCTGGGGGCAACAGGTGGCGACGCGGCCGCACAGCACATTGTTCTACCACCTGAATGACCCCAGCGGCCGCTCCCTAACCCTAACAGATGCGGAAGGAGACACGGCCTGGCAGGTGGTATATGATGGCTATGGGGCGGTGCTGACGGGCACGATGCCGGTCACGTTGACACACACCCTGCTGGATATGCCGGATGGGACGACGGGGTTGGTACACTTGGGTAATGGCCGCTACTACGACCCCGCCCTGGGCAGGCCGCTACAATCCAACCCGGCTGGTGCGCCGCCTACTGTGCCCCAGGCGTTGAACCGGTACGCGGCGACAGCATTAGGCCAGCCAGGTGTATTCCAAGCGACACAAAGCACCTGGAATCCCTTCCGAGATGATTATCTTTCCAACATTGGCAAGGGTGTTGTCAGCAATCAGTTGGAAGACCTGACAACGGTCGGTTTACGGCGCTACTACCGGGCGTCATTGTATACAGTTATCGGCGATCCGATCATTGAAACGCTGACGATAGCGGTCAGCAAAAATACGAATGTAGAGAGATATATTGTAACGGCTCCTCGCTGTGGTGAGGTGTTCCTCTTCTAGCAAGAGTCTTGCTGTGGCCGGTCTCCTGACCGTGCCACTCTCAGCGAACAAGTTATTTAGTTCTCATTCCTTACTTCTTGAGCCAATGGGTAAAAAAAGTATGAACAGAGAACCCCGGCTATGGCTATCGGTCTAGCTCCTGCCATCTTATCGGTTCCTGAGATTCTTCTCACTCCGGTTTAGCCACCCTCGGGTAGGGGATAATCTCACTGGACTACCCAAAAATGACGCGCACCCCCAGTATTTCCAAAAATTTACAGTTCCATCCTTTTTTGTTACGCTTGTAGACGGAATTCGTACCCGCATCGTAGCCGACTGTATCCCACAACGGATCGCCGATGAACCACAAACGTTTCCTGTTTTTACGCCGTGATCTAGGCCTGCAACTCCTGGCCGCTTACCTGCTCTTTGTGGGGCTGGTAGCTCTGGCCGCCTACACTTTCCAACGCATTGGTAGCGAGCGACAGGAAGCCGATGTGCGCGCCGCCGATCTGGCTTTGGCTCGTGCCATTGGCCAGGAAACGAGCAGCGCAATGGGCAATGCCCTACAAGCCGTTTCCCAACTCGCCACTTATCCCGAAGTGATCCAAACAAATTCCGGCGGTATGGCCGATATTTTCCGTACCCTGATGAGTGTGCGCTCTGATGTCAATTTGGCATATCGTCTCGATGCAGATGGTATCATGGCTTACCATTATCCTGAAGGGCCAGAATCCACCGTCGGCGATGATTTTTCGTTCCGCGATTATTTCCAATACGCCCTGACAACACACGAGCCGTTTGCGTCCCGCGGCCGCATTTCACCTACCACCAACCAACCCGTTGCCACTGCCGTTATGCCCCTCTGGGATGGAAACGGCCAATTTCTGGGCGTTGTCGCCACCAACATCACTCTGGAATCCCTCAGCCATGCCCTGACGGCCATTGTTGGCGAATATCAACCTGAAGAACGTCTGCAAATTACTATCGTAGACGCCTCTGGGCAGATTGTAGCCCATCCTGATGCCACCCCTCTGCTTCAGGACAGCCACGACCTTATGCCCTCTATTACTCCTGTAGTTCTAAAGGGTGATTCGGGTAGTCAAATAATTGCTGATGCGAATGGGGAAGAGACGCTCTACAGCTATGTACCCATTGAAAGTGTGGGGTGGGGCGTGGTTGTGAGTCGTCCTACGGCAGTAGCCTTTGCCTCGGTTCATGCCTTTCAACGTGGTGCATCCATTGCGATTGCTATTTTTCTGGTAGGTGGTCTAATTTTTTGGCTGTCATTAACCCGCGTTGTGATTGTGCCCATGGCGCGCCTGGCTTCATACAGCCAGTCTATCGGTCAGGATGATCTGTCTACGGAACAGCAGGCAGATGTGGATGCACTAGCGCGACGGCCTGATCAACTCGGTCATCTGACGCGCAGTTTGCAACGTATGCAGAAAGCCATTCAGGCTCGCCTCAACGAATTGGCGACGTTATTGCAGACCAGTGGGGCAGTCGTCTCTACGCTTGATTCGCAAACCGTGCTTAACCGCATCTTGGAACAGGTCGAACGGTTGATGGACATCCAGATGTGCGCCATTTTTGCGCTGGATCAGGAGAAGGGGATCTTTCGGATTTATGCCAGCCGTGGCTTGTCAGATTGGTATATTCAACATGCCACTGTGAACCCTGATGAACCGGGTTCGGTGACGATGCGGGCTATTCACAGCGGGGAACCGATCCAGGTCAGTGATACGGAAACCAACCCTTCGTTTGTGCTCCACCGCGGCCGCGCCCGGATGGCCGGTTATCGTTCCATTTTGGCCGTCCCCCTGAATGCCCAATACACACCACCTGCGGCCTTGCTCGTTTTCCGCCCTGAGCCATATGAGTTCACCCAGCGCGAGATTAACTTGCTCAGCAGTTTCGCCAACCATGCGGCAATGGCGATAGAGAACGCCGCGCTCTATGCCCGCAGTGATACACGCCTGCAAGAGCAAACGCGCCGCCTGGAAGCGTTGATTCAATCCATGCAGGATGGGCTGATTCTCGAAGATTTACAGGGTCAGGTGTTGTACATCAACCGGCGGATCGCTGAGTGGGCAGATATTACGGCCGAGGATGCCAGCAAAGAGAAGGTGGAAACGCTCATGGCCCAAATTTTGACCAAAGCCAAGGATGCCGTGGCCGCAACGCAAGCTATCTCCACTGCTCTCAACGGTGCCAACAACCGCCGAGCTGACTTTACGTTACTCACTGCGGAGCGGCCGCGCCACATTCGGCTCAAGGTGTTCGATGTAACCGATTCAGCCGGGATGAGGATTGGTCGCGGCCGCATTCTGCAAGACATCACCCAAAGGTACGAACTGGATCGCATGAAGTCCAGCCTCATTTCCACAGTGTCGCACGAACTCCGCACCCCGTTAGCGGCCATCAAAGGGTACACCAGCACCCTCCTGGCGGATGATGTGGAATGGGATTTGCAGAGTCAGCGCGAATTTCTGGACATCATCTCAGTAGAAACAGATCACCTCAGCGAATTGGTGAATGATCTGCTCGATATGTCCCGCATTGAAGCCGGTAATCTTAAGGTATCGCGCACGACATGCAACCTCAGTGATTTGATTTACCGCGCCGCTAAACGATCTCATCTACAACCGGAAGAAAGGCTTGACCTGATTTTACCGTCTGATTTACCGTCGCTTTATGTGGATGCACAGCGTATCGAAGCCGTATTGCGTAATCTTATCGAGAATGCAGCCAAGTACGGCGG
This sequence comes from Chloroflexota bacterium, assembly GCA_018004935.1. GTDB lineage: Bacteria > Chloroflexota > Anaerolineae > Promineifilales > Promineifilaceae > Trichofilum. Next base: position 8,390 of record JAGNBF010000106.1, read on the forward strand.
CAAAGATACCCCGATTCATATCAGTGCGGAGCGGCAAAACGGCCATTTGATTGTCTGGGTAGAAGATGAGGGGCCAGGGATTGCGGCAGAGCATCGCGGCCGCATCTTTGACAGTTTTTACCGTGTCGAAGATGGTCTCACCCGAAGCACAGCCGGAGCTGGATTGGGGCTGGCTATTTCTCAAGGTTTTGTCCGCGCTCACGGCGGCGACATCTGGCTGGAACAACGTGACATTGGCACGTGCGTGGCATTCTCATTACCGCTCGTCGCCGCAGAGGCGACATAAGCCAACAGACTGTCAGCTTATCAGCTCAAACCAGGCTGACTGGCTGATGGCTGAGCTACTATTTCCAGAGGAAATTGATTTTGGCGAACAAACTTACCGTACTGGTCATTGACGACGAAAAATCCCTGCGTGATTTCGTGCGGCGCAATTTGGAAATCCGCGGCTTCCAAACCCTGACCGCCGGTAATGGCCTGGAAGCCCTGGCGCAATTCCAAAATCAGCCCGTTGATCTGGTCATTGCTGACCTGATGATGCCGCACATGGATGGTTTGGAAACTATCCGGCGCATCCGGCAGAATTCCCGCGTGCCTATCATTGTTCTTTCGGCTCTGGGTGAGGAAAATGACAAAATTCAGGCCTTTAACCTGGGTGCGGATGATTACCTGACCAAGCCGTTTGGGGTGGGGGAACTCCTGGCGCGGGTGCAGGCCGTGTTACGAAGGAGTCAATGGCGGCCGCAAACAACACCCCTGGCGGAACGATTGGCTTATGGCGAACTGTTGGTTGATCAAGAGCGGCATCAAATCCTCTTACGAGGCGAGCCGCTTGAATTGACACCAACCGAGTTTAATCTGCTGGTGTACCTGATGGAAAACGCTGGCAAAGTGTTAACCCATCGCGCCATTCTGCAAAAAGTATGGGGTACTGAATATGGCGACGAAGCCGAATATCTACGTGTGTATGTGGGACGACTGCGCCAAAAAATTGAGGCTGATCCAACCAACCCCCGTTACCTTGTCACCGAACGAGGCATTGGTTACACCTTCGCCACATAATCATAAAGCAATTCCTCGAAGTGGCATGATGAAATAAACCCCTTGATGATTGTCCCCATGAACCTCTGGTTGTGCCGCAAAGCCCAACGACAGTTTGATGTGATAATTCGCGTCGCGCCCGTAACTGCTGTAGGACGCGACCTGATAACAGCTCAATTCTTGGGCGCGGCGGATGGTCTGTTTTTGTAGCTCCGTACCTATTCCCTGACCTCTAGCAGATTCACGGACGGCAAAGGCGTGGATTTTAGCCTCGATATTTATACGATTTTTATAAACGGCCCTTTGGCTTTATTCGATTTTTGCGTTGGGTGACTACACTCATGATAAGCGACTGCGTCGCGGCCGCGCCCATCATCCCATTATCCTTATGAGGAGGAAACTAATGAAGCGTCACCTAACCCTGATCCTGTCCCTGTTCGCGATCCTTGTACTAGCCCTCACGGCCTGCGGTGGCAACGAAGGTAATACGGCTAATACGGATGGTAACACCACCACAGCCCAAAACGACACGGCCAATGCCCCCGCCGAAAACACCACGGCCGATACCGAGCCTGCCATGGAAGCTAAAACGGTCGTGGTCGGTTTTACGGCTTCACAAACCGGTAAGTACAACGTGGAGTCCACCCGCCAAATCAACGGTTTTAACCTGTGGATGAATCAAGTCAACGACGCAGGCGGCATTAAACTGGCCGATGGCACGGTCGTCACCTTCGAGACGAAGTTTTATGATGACGAATCCAACACCGACCGGGTGCAAGAGCTATATACCCGCCTGGCCACGGAAGACAACGCCGATTTCTTAATCAGCCCCTACTCCAGCGGTCTGACCGACGCCTCGGCCATCATCGCCGAGCAGTACGGCAAAATCATGATTACCACCGGTGCCGCATCGGACAGCACCTATCAAAAAGGGTACACTCTGGTCTTCCAGACCTACACCCCCGCCAGCCGTTATCTGACCGGTGCGCTCGATCTGTTAGCCGCCACCGATAGCAGCGTCAAGAAAATCGCCATTGTCCATGAGAATGACAAATTCTCCACAGACGTTTCTATGGCATTGAACGATTATGCCCTCTCATTGGGTTACGAAGTGGTACTGTTTGAAGGGTATGACTCCGGCACGACTGACTTCGCCCCCTTTATCAACAAAATTCAAGAATCAGCCCCCGATGCCATTTTAGGGGGTGGGCACTTCCAGGATGGCAGCACCTTTGCCCGCCAATTGTCGGAAAAGAATGTGCCGGTCAAGTTTGTGGCCTTGCTGGTTGCCCCACCCGAACCCACTTTCTCGGAATTAGGCGATGCGGCGCTTGGTATTGTTGGCCCCAGCCAATGGGAACCCCAGGCGGTATTTAATGCTGAGGTCGCGGCCGCGGCCGGCATGGACTTCTTCGGCCCTTCCAGCGCGGAATTCACCGAACAGTACATGGCAGCCTACAACGAAGAACCATCTTACCATGCCGCGGGTGGTTATGTGGCTGGTCTACTCCTGCAAAAAGCCATTGAAGATGCCGGTTCTCTCGACAATGTGGCTGTCAAATCGGCTCTCGATAACGTCAATCTGATGACTTTCTTCGGCCATATGCAATTTGATACCACCGCCGAATCTCATGGTTTGCAAACCGGTCACTCGATGGTTTACATCCAATGGCAGATGGTTGATAGCGCATTAGGTAAGCAAGTTGTCTGGCCTGCCGAAGGTGCCACCGCCGAAACCCTGTATCCTCGTCCGTAATTTCCAGTCCAGGCTGTTCTCTCTTAATCTCTCAGTCTCTTAGGGTTTGTAAAAGATTAAGTTCCGTCAAGACCTGACAGGTTTTCGGAAACCTGTCAGGTCTAAACCGGGAAGTTATATTTTTACGAACCCTTAGTTCTCTGGTGAGACTGAGAGATTGAGAGACTAAGAGATATTCTTCAGGCCTTTCTTCAATTTTCTTAAAGTTCCATTCGGAAGAGGAGTTCCCCATGGATATTTTCGCCTTCCTGGTAGATGGCTTACTCATCGGCTTTGTGTATGGCATTGCCGCGATGGGTCTGACACTCATTTGGGGTGTCATGAATGTCATCAACCTGGCCCACGGCCCGATTATCGCCCTCGGTATGTTTGGTGTTTACCTGGCGTTTACCAGCCTGGGAATGAATCCTTATCTGGCTTTACTCGTTGTAGCCGTTTTAGGTCTTTTACTTGGCATGTTGATTTATGCGGTGGCAATCCACCGTGTCATCAATGCCCCCCACCTCTCGACCCTGCTGGCAACTTTTGCCGTGAACATGATCATCATCGGCATTGGCACAGCCCTCTGGCAGACATCCCCCCGCAATGTGGAAGTAGATTTGGGGAGCATCACAATTGGCCCAGTCACGATTTTAGGGACACGCCTGGTCGCGGCCGCGGCGTCGATCCTCATCACCGGCGCCCTGTACCTGTTTCTGTACCGCACCACCACTGGTAAATATGTACGAGCAGTCACAAATAACCGCGCGGCCGCGGAACTGATGGGCATCCCCTCTTCCCGCATTTTGGCTCTGAGCTTTGGCATGGGAACCATGCTAGCGGCCATTGCCGGAGGGCTGATTGCCACCTTCTTTCCCTTCACCATCCTCTCAGGTGGGGTTTATGAACTCAAAAGCTTCGTCATCGGTGTGTTAGGTGGGTTAGGAAATCCCCTTGGCGCTCTTATCGGCGGGCTGATCCTGGGAATGCTCGAAGGCATCATTCCCAAATTTATGGCGACTACCTGGGTACCCGTCGTCGAATTCGTCCTGTTCGTGGTCATCTTATTGGTCCGACCCACAGGCATTCTGGGAGCGAAAAAATGAAAAAGTGGCGCAATCCCGGCTTGTGGTTAAGTATTGTTCTGATTCTCGTGGTAGGCATTTGGCCAGTTATTACCGATCAGGCCGCCACCCGCGAAGTCATCTTCACTGTTTTATTGTCCGTTGTTTTAGCCAGCAGTTTGAACATCTTGCTCGGCTACACCGGCTACGTCAGCTTTGGGCATGTGGTTTTCTTTGGCCTGGGCGGTTACATCGGCCTGTTTTTGATGGCAACGGTAGGTACGTCTCTTTGGGTTGCTATGATTGGCGGCGGGCTGGCTTCTGGGGTGTTAGCCTTCCTACTCGGTAAAGCGATCTTGCGCTTACGCGGAGCCTATTTTGCTCTGGCCACCATTGGCATCAACGAAGCGATGCGTGCCTTTATCAACAATTTCAAGCCATTAGGCGGTGCGACCGGCATCTCTCTGAATTTTCAGGTGTATAACGATTACGGTGGCGCAACTAATGCCTTGTGGCTCATCTACTACCTGCTCATTGCCCTGGTGATTATCAACCTCATCCTAAGCTATCAGGTGCGTACCAGCAAGTTTGGCCTGGGGCTGATGGCGATTCGCGAAGATGAGGATGCGGCTGAGGTGATGGGGGTTGTGACGCCCAATGCCAAAACATGGGCCTATGTGCTTTCGGCTATATTGCCCGGTATGGTGGGGGTGCTGTTCTTTTTCAAGAATGGCAACATTGAACCCCCGCAGGCGTTCCGGCTCCATCTTTCGATTGAGCTGCTGGTGATGGTAATGCTGGGTGGTTTTGGTACAGTGGTGGGGCCAGTGCTAGGCGCAGCGGGTTATCAACGACTGCGCGGCGCTTTACTTACCTCCCCCTTGTTCAAAGATTCCCAGTTGGCGGTAGCAGGTGTGCTGCTCCTGCTGATTGTTTTGTTCATTCCGGCGGGTGCGATTGGTTGGATTCGGCAACGTGTTCCGGCCCTACGGAGGTTCTTACCATGATTTTACAGGTTGAGGGAGTCAGCAAACGGTTTGGTGGTTTGCAAGCCTTGAAGGATGTGACGTTTGATTTGCCGGAAGGGCAGATTATGGGACTCATCGGGCCTAATGGTGCAGGCAAGACCACGTTGTTTAATGTGATCAATGGCGTGTATATGCCAACGGAAGGACGGGTACTCTTCCGCGGCCGCGAAATCACTGGTTCTAAAACGTATCATGTCTCGCATATGGGCATGGCGCGTACCCATCAAATTGTGCGGCCGCTGAACGAACTCTCCGTGCGTGAAAATGTGATGGTCGGGGCCTGCTTTGGTCGTGAAGGGCATGGTCTGGGCGAAGCCGCTACCATTGCCGATGAAGTGTTGGAATTTGTGGGGCTGGCAAGCCGGGCCGAACAATTAGCGAACAGCCTGAACGTGGCCCAGAAAAAACGGCTCGAAATGGCGCGTGCCCTGGCAGCCCGACCGTATCTGCTTTTATTAGACGAAGTATTGGCGGGTCTGAACCCCTCGGAAATCGCCCAAATGGTCGAGACGGTACGCAAAATTCGGGATCGTGGCATCACCATTATCATGATTGAGCATGTCATGCACGCCATCATGAAAGTGTCAGATCGGCTGATAGTGTTGGATTATGGCAAACAACTGGCCGAGGGCACACCCGAAGAAATTGCCAACAATCCTAAGGTTATTGAAGCTTATCTGGGTGATCCGGAGATGGCCCGTAAGCTGATGGAGGAAGAATAATGGCTATCCTGGAAATTCGTGATGTCACCTCTGGTTACGGCGAAGTCCAAATTCTCTGGGGAGCCAGCCTGAAATTGGACGAAGGCAAACTGACCTCGTTGGTGGGAGCGAATGGCGCGGGCAAAACAACGATGTTGCGCACTGTCATGGGCCAAATCCGCCCCTGGGACGGTTCAGTCTGGTTTGATGGGCAGGATGTGAGCAACCTGCCGCCCTATGACAAGGCGGAATTGGGACTGGTGTTGGTTCCCGAAGGTCGGCAATTGTTTACGGATATGAGTGTGGAAGAAAATCTGGAGATGGGGGCGACACCGAAACGAGCGCGGCCGCATGTACAGCGCAATCTAGAGCGTGTTTACGAAATGTTCCCCCGCCTCAAAGAACGTCGTGCCCAAAAATCGGGAACCCTGAGCGGTGGTGAGCAACAGATGTTAGCCGTCGCCCGCGGCATCATGGCTGAACCCCGTGTTCTCATGATCGATGAGCTATCATTGGGTTTGGCCCCTGTTTTAGTTCTAAGTCTCTTCCAAATCCTGAAACAGCTTCGTAAACAGGGTATGACCATGCTCCTTGTCGAACAAAATGTGCAAATGGCTTTGGCTGTCAGTGATTATGGTTTTGTGCTATCTCACGGTAAGATGGATTTACAGGGTCCCAGCCGCGAATTGAGCCAGGATGAGCATGTCCGCTCGGCGTATCTGGGGTTATAGCCCTGGTATCCCACGATTTACAAATTGCAAAGTGGCGGGGCGGCAGAGTTACAAAATCTGTTTTTACTTTGTTGCCTGTTACTTCACCATCTCCCAAAAAGGAGTTTCCCATGCTTGTCAAAGAACGTATGTCCCACCCCGTTATTACGGTTAAATCGGATGTGCCGATCATGGAAGCGATGAATCTGATGAAAGAAGAACGGATTCGCCGCTTACCCGTTATCAAAGATAACAAACTGATTGGTATTGTCTCCGATAAAGATTTACTAAATGCAGCCCCATCCGATGCTACATCGCTGAGTGTTTGGGAAGTCAACTACTTGTTAAGCCAGATCAAAGTTGCCGATGTCATGACGAAAAGCGTCCTGACCGTAACCGAAGATACCCCCATTGAAGAAGCGGCGCGGATCATGGCCGATAACAAAATTGGTGGTCTTCCGGTGATGCACGATGGTCGTATCATTGGCCTCATCACGGAAACAGATCTATTCAAAGTATTCTTGGAAATGATGGGCGCACGCGAAACCGGATTGCGTGTCACAGCACTTGTGCCAGAGAAATCAGGTGAATTGGCGGCCATCACCCAGGCAATTGCAAGGGCTGGGGGTAATTTCATCGCCTTCGGCCAATTTGCGGGCGAGGATCAAACCAACCGCACCGTCACGTTTAAGGTGACTGGGGCAGATGAAGCATCGGTGAAAGCCGCTCTTGAACCTTTGGTAGAGCGCATCGTAGACATGCGCACCACAAGTTAGTACATTTCAACAGTTGAAAACAAGTAAGGGGATAATCTGGTCGCAGGTTATCCCTTTTTTGATCCCTGGGAGCATAAGTCTGCGGCCGCAGTAGACGTTTCTCTACCTTCTAGGCCCAGCTTGCGGCCGCGTCCCGATGTTCCACATCCACATGAAATGCCTCACGAGTGCCAGTTGGGGCAAATTTTAGAGCAGGTCCAAAGTGGCGCGACAGTCATTCACGGTAAAGGCTACCCGCGGCCGCAACAGCAGCCCTCTTCGTACCCATCAACCACCAGCAACCACCCCCTCAACCAGCGTTAGTATGGAGAATCGAGAGGCGCACCGCGGCCGCAACAACCATCCCTTGTGCTAATAAACCAGGTACAGCTCGCGGCCGCACTCCAATGCCCCACTGCGCCTGGGTTGGTCGGGGGCGTGGTTTAGAGGGGTTGAAGAGGACGTAAGCGTTTCTGGTCGCAGGTGTAGCGGTGGGGAAACAGTGGGTTTGGGGTGCTGTGAGGTGGGGGTTAGTCGCGGCCGCGGCCGCCGGGTGGGTGAATAGGGAGTTGAGAGGGGGTGATTGCGGCTTCGAGTAAGTCTGGTGCGGGGTCTGCGGCCGCGCACCTGTTATTGGCGTCTGTATGGGGTGGGGGAAAGATGGGGGTTGTGAGGCGTACTGGGGAAATGCGACTTCGTATAGGATGCGGCCTGGGGTCTGGTTGCCGGTGTGCGGGGATGGTGGGGGTTAGTCGCGGCCGCGGGCGTCATTGCAATCACCAACTGGCTGGCCTGCGACGAAACGGGGACGCGGGGAACGGACAGAGAGGTGGGGTGGTGCGGCGGTATTTTGAAAATGGGGTTAGTGCGGGGAAAGGGTGGGGGAAGTGCGGCCGCGGGGTGGCGTATTGGCCGGGGAAGAAGGCGCGGATGGGGATGGTGGGTGATGGAGGATGTGGGGTGAGTGGGTGGAACGGAGTTGCGGGGGTTTTAAGGGGGAGGGATGATTCTTGAAAGAGAGGGATGACTGTGTGTGGTGAACCGATGAGAGGGAAATGGGGGGTGGGTTGGGGATGCGGCCGCGCAACGACCAAAATGGTATCGGTTACTCGCGGCCGCTAACAAGGAAATCATGTTTAATCAACCCATTGCCGAAGCGATTTACTTTCTGCAATACGTCCTGGCCGGACTGCTCTGGTTCGTGAACCGGATGATTCTCTCGGTGGCTATCATCGCCGAGAACGTCAACACCTGGTTCACCGACAACGCCGGGTACTTTGCCGAACTGATGACCAACGCCTTATCCGCCCCGTTGGGTGGTCTCTTTATCCTGGCGTTGACGGCTTTGGGGGTCTGGTATCTGCTGAATAACGTTCTGCCGACCCAGCGTTGGGTAGACCCGGTAAAACTGGTGACCTACAGTTTTATGGCCTTTCTCTTCTTCTCGGCCCCGGTCTGGGTGATTGACCAGCTTGAAGCGCTACGCACCGCCGTCAACGGTGGCATTGACCAGGCGTTACTGGCCTCAGCTACCGGCGACATCTTCAGCGACAACTTGAATGGTAGTGACACGGGGATTGGGCTGGTGAATGATGGCCTGTTCCCGCCAGGTGAACCAGGGGTCGGTAGCTTTGATCTCGCCGGTTCCTTCCTATTAGTAATGAACATCAACGAGGTGGATAGCCGTGAGTTCCCGGCTGAGTTTTCGGCCCTCTACTTTCCTTATACGATTTTATTAATTGGGTCGCTAGGCGCAGTTTGCGTTGGTTGTCGCCGATCTAATTATTCGCGTAGTGATTAACCATCTACATACACACTAATACCATGAGTATTTTGTCTGTCGCCCTTTCTCCAGCACTCTTGGAGGCAAACCGGCTCCTTCAGGTACAGCAAACCCATGCCAAAACCCGTCGCCTGACAAGTCAGAGATCAAAGGGGCAGGGGGAAGAGTCCTTTTCTCGCCAGAGTTCCCCAAAGCAATTGGACACTGCCGTCGCTATCATTGCGGCATTACCGAAACATCTTGGTTGGAGTAGCGCATCCCTAACAGCTTTTGTGCGTCAGGAACAAGGGGGAAAAGAAGGACAGAAGAACCGATCAAGAAAGACGCGGCCGCGCCGGTTTTTCGCTTTTTCAAGGATTTTGGGTATGCAGAAAAAGCTTTTAGTGTCTATGCAAATGAACCGACGCATCAACCCCAGCCATGGGTGAAATTGTATCCCAGCATAGGGCTAGGAATGTTACGCCGGGAGCTGACCGCTCCAGGGCGATTGTGGCTCATGCTACGAGCCATAGATAAGGAAGGACAGGGAATCATCCTCATTGAAAGAGCCAAAGAACTGCTGGTGAAAGAAGCTTCACCGCTACGGTTATGTGGCCAACGGCAATGGCGTAACCTGCTCCGCGAAGGGGAGGGGCTGTTCTGGCCCGTGACCAGAAGCATATCTGGCTGAAGTCTGTGTCCAAGGTGGCTCTGGCTTTGGGAGTAGAACGCCTCGCGGGGCGGCCAGTAGCGTTGCCGGTGGCGGCTTTGGTGGAAGGGATCGGCGCGTTTCGGGCGCATCTGTACACGGCTTTTCACAGCGGCCGCGCCAAAGAATCAGTGCGCGGCCGCGAGGTGATGCCTATTGCTAGAGCAACGCTGGCTGATTTGAGTGGGGTGGGGGTGTCGAGCCAACGGGCTTACGAGAAACAAACAAAGCTGAAGGTGCAGGCGAACTTTGCCGTGGGTGAAGTCGCTACCGAGGAGAATCGAGAGAATCGAGCCTGGACACAGGGACAGACTGTTTTTGAACTGACAGATTATCGTGGCCAACAAGGCAGGAAGGGCGAAACCTATCTGGCCTGGCAGTTGCCCAACAGCTATTTGGGGCAACATCCACTGGACAAATGTTGAGGTCAGGGCGGATGGAAAAAAGCTGTACCCATTATAGGGATAAATAAAGCAATGGTCATGCCGATGGCTGGAACTATCGTTTCCCGGCCGCTGTTTGTGCCGATTGTCCTCTGGTGCAAAGCTGTCGGGGCGAGTCTGTCAAACCGAAGGCTTACCGGCAGGTCTTTATCTCCGATTATCTTTTTAGCCACCGGCACGTTCTGGCTTATCAGCATACCCCGGCTTTCCAGGCGGATATGAAGTTGCGTCCGATGGTGGAGCGGGTTATTGCTATTTTGGTGCAACATCAGGATGCCCGATACGCTCATGGGTATGGTCTGGCGAAGGCGGACTTCCAGATGAAAATGTGTGGCATGGCCTTCAACCTGAAAGCCTGGATGCACAAAGTAGAGGCTTCCCGTGAGGCACACCTGCCTCTCGTCACGCCGACCAAACCCAAACGGCAGAGCCTGGTGCGTCAGGTGAAAAGCTGGTTATTGGCGTTACCTGCCCACGCTGAACCAGCGGTCGGGCCACCAGCCTGAGCCTATCTATAAGGAAGGGAGCATTTTTTGGGGGGGATTTTGTTGAGGCGAGGCAGGCGCAGGGTGACACCTGTAAGCAGTTGTCACAAAGGTAGGGTTTTCGAGGGTTCGCAACCCCTCATAAGGGAAAAATAGTCCGAAAAGCAGTCCGGGGAGCCACCGCAGACTGCGTGAGGCCGGGTTGTGCCGGAGCATTTTGGCTCACCACCCGGCTGGATGCCCCCATCCCGGCATTATTCGACACACTCTCGAAAGGGAGCCGTCCTCTGAGAACTGATACAACTTGCGGTGGCTCTGACGTAAACCACGACGCGTTTCAACCCCTCGAAAGGGAGCCGTCCTCTGAGAACTGGAGCAGAATTTACCTATGTGGTGGATAGCTATACAGTTTCAACCCCTCGAAAGGGAGCCGTCCTCTGAGAACTCCAGTTATCCACAGTGGGACAACGCCTATCAGGACAGCCGTTTTGACGCTTATTCGTGGGTATTATATACCATTTCATGTTCATTATAACTGTAAACTTGATACTTTCGTCCCACCAAGATCCTGTTTCCGAGGGTCATTAGGGGGTTATTGAAAAAACGGGCCTATCTCATCTTTCATTAATGTGACTTTGGGCCGTTTGACACCCTGTTTTCGCGTTTTTTCACCGTTTTTCACGCTCAATCGCGTCCAGCGAGCCTCAATTGAGGTTTGTCACTCTTTTGTCACTTTTCTTTTGAAAACGAAGCCTTGGGCAGACCCGTTGCCACAGCCGGATCAGGCTTGATAACATCAACCACAGCCCTATTATAACGCGCTTCCCTCTCTGGAACGATACCCTGACCGCCTCATGCCAGGCGTACCAGCACATGTTTGCGGTTGCATCTGCTACTTATGAAAGGTGAAGTACCAATCATGGTAGACCGAGGCAACGGCTAAATAGGCTCTTTCATAACCAGCGTTTATTCGCGGCCGCATTTCGACCCCATCCCAACGTGTTCTTGAAGTCAACCCGCATCAATGACTGCTTTTGCCCCAACCCGAAGCCCCATGCTCCGCCACGTACTCCCGCCCCAAGACACGTACCGGCTCTACTACATCCGGGCTTTGAAGGGCTTCGCATCAAGCTTGCCCCCGAACCTGGGCAATAGATGCTCTGATGCGTATACGCGCCAGGTGCAGACCCGATAGGAAACGCAGTTTCAATGTGTAAGTCGCATGCCTGCAATTGGCCTTGAAATATCCTGGCACAGGAAGGGGCCTGGCGATGGCTATTGGGTGGCTTAGTGGATTCAGACAGAAGACGCTTTGTTTGAGGCAGACGGTCAACCACCCATCCCCGCTTTTCGACCCATCCTGGCGTCATTCGTACTTGTTCTGGGTGAATGACAGGTCGGTATGTGTCGTACAGCTGCGGCCGCGAGTAACGCTTCCTCTTTTCTTCCCCTCTAAACCCCCGCAACTCCGTTCCACCCGCTCACCCCGCATCCTCCATCACCCACCACACCACCACCCCTCGTCCTTTCTTCCCCGGCCAATACCTCACCCCGCGGCAGCGTTTCCTCCACCCCTTCTCCGCTTCAGCCCCGTTCTCAAAATACCGCCGCACCACCCCACCCTTCTGCCCGTTCCCCGCGTCCCCTTTATGTCGCCAGTCTGCCAGTTGGCGATGATGATGGCGCCCGCGGCCGCGACTGACCCTCACTCTACCATCACAACGACAACCAGGCCCCAAGCCGCATCCTATACGAAGTAACATTAGCCCAGTACGCGTCACAACCCCCATCTTTCCCCACCCCTTACAGATGCCCGTAACCACCTCGCGGCCGCAGACCCCACACTGGATGTTACCCGCGGCCGCGTTCACCAGCGTTCACCGCCACGCCCATTCAAGCCATATGCCCAACCCCAGGCCAGCCAGGTTTCGCCTGGTGGTAAAAGAGTCGCTGGAGAAATTTGTTGCGGGCTGTGTCTCTGGCACGCGACCGCGAGTGCCGCAAAGGATAGGGCGCATTCGGGTCGTCATACCTCACCAACATGGTTTTTGAGTTTGAAGTTGCGGCCGCGTTTCGGGGTTCTGAGGCGCGGCTTTTTGGTGGGGAATGGGGTGGAATCGGGCGCAACCGGTGGGACGACCGGAGTGCAAATGCTGTTGGATGCGGCCAAGCAGGTGAGAGGCACGACGGGAGAGTATCAAATTGACGGAGCCAATACCATCGGCGGCAGTGCGACGGCGGATTGTTTTATTGTTGGTCATGTTTTTAAATAGCAGGTTGACATGAGAAACGGGCAAATGGACTTGTTTTGGCTATCGGCAAGACGAGAGTGTGGTAAAATTCGGTTAGACAATCATGCAAGGCATATCCTCAGGAACAGGTGCTGTGATGTCGGAAGCCCTATTTATAGATGTCTCCAAAACCAATCTCAATCAGCTATTGGCACACGTCAGGAATATAGACGAAGTCATTCTTGTCCGTAACGGTCAGCCATTGGCCCGTGTATTGCCTTACCATCAGGAAAACCCAGAAGTCAGTGAAGGCTCCACCGCCTTTTCCATACCCCATGATGGTGATGCTATGTCCCATGAAATTGCGGCTTACGCTTCCCAGCACGAGGAATTGATAAAACATTACTTGAATCAATATGTGGCGGTTTATCAAGGTCAGGTTATAGACCATGATCCAGACCATTCGGCTTTATTTCAACGGATAAACACCAACTACCCCGAAGAAATCGTCCTGATTCGCCAGGTCAGGCTTGAATTACCCCGATCTTTACACATTCGTTCGCCTCGTTTAACCCAATTACCATGAGTCGTTATTTATTCGACTATAGTCGGGAATACGATCCCTCTGCTCCATTGATTGAACTTATCATTCAGGCTGAAGGCGGCCGCAGTGAAACCGTGACGGCCTTCGTGGATTCCGGGGCCGATGGGACCATCATTCCTCTTCGCTTGCTCCAGGAACTTGGCGCACGCTACAGTGATCAACGCTTGCTGATTGGCACAACCGGCAAAAGTCAGGTTGTGGGTCTTTTCCCTATTACCTTACAAATCGGCCAGGAAATGATCTATGGTGTCGCGGCCGCGGGCTATGGCGAAGAGATCATCTTGGGCCGGGATGTCTTGAATCAAATCGTTGTGATCCTGGATGGGCCTGGGTTAACCGTTGAGGTTAATTTGGCCAGCCTGACCTGAATATAGATGTTCATGTTCAGATAATCATTTGGGGTTTTGGTTCGTGGTGGCCGATTTAGCGGGCTGGCTGTCAAGTCTTGAAATATGTTTACAGGTAAGCCGTAAGGTCGCAAACTGCCTCCACCCACCCCTTCCCTGCCTCAGTCCTATTCCCAAAATACCGCCTCTCACCCCACTATTCCTTACCCCTTTCATGTCGTCAGTCCACCAATTGGCGATTCTGGTTGCGGCCGCGATTGACACCCACCCCTTCGTAACGGCTATGTCCCAACCTCAGGCCACATCCTATAAGAAGCCGCATTCGGTCAGCAGGCTTCACATTCCCAACCTTCCCCATCCCTAACAACAAAACGTAACCCAAACCAGGTTCCCGGCCGCAATCACATCCCCCACCGATCATCCTCAACCATCCCATCCCACAACAAAAACGCCAGAGCAACTCTCTACTCCCTTGTCCTACATACACAACTTCACACCACCTGCGGCCGCATCACACCAGAAACCATCTCCGCACTCAGGCTCTGTCTCAACCTGACATCACTATATTTGGGCCTTTTGCGGCCGCACATTGTGCGGTTGTTCAAAGTTTGGATGTCTCAAGCCTGGTTCCGGGTCGCCAGCAATCTATCTATCTCGTACCCCAATCCGGCCAGTATTCCCCGCAGTTCTGCCAGCGACTGCGAATGAAGCCGAATCCGACCCAGGTTCTTTGTGAGCCACTGGCTCATGTCCCAAGAACCGTGATAAGCATAGGCGGCCCCCATCCAATCAGCCACCATTTCTAAAAGGAATGAGTGAGGCATTCGGATTACCCCATTCTCAAGGGCACTTCCCAATAATGAATAGCCATCCGCAAACAGCCAGTGCTGCCAGTGGTGGGGATTATGGTGGATATGGTGAAGCCACGCGGCCGCCCAGCCATCAGGATCGCCCTTATCACCAAAGAAGTTTCGAGCGTAATGGGGAAATTCTTCAAGGCTGAACTTGCTTTGATCATGAACGTCCAACTGTGCCAGCGGCACACCCAACTTCAAGCCCGCCTCACGGACGGCCGCAAGATGCTGATGGAGTGAAGCCAGGTACGCGGCCGCAATCTCTTCGGTAATCCCATAATGCTCCCAAGCACTGATCCCTACCTCCTGCAACACCCTGTCCCGCCACACGACTTGTACCTGGTCGTGATCCATGTTGGGAATATCTCGAGCTTCCACAAGCAGAATCCAGTCCAGGCGACCGTTGCTAAACCGTGCCTTATATTCAAGCCAGATAGGATGGCCTTCGTGGTAGTCACCACCAGCTTTGCTGCCACCAGTGTAGAAATTGAACTCACCGTGAAATCCTACCGGCTCATCCCAGGCCCGTATCAACTCACTGTGAAAACCGAAAACAGCCGTTTCATCCTCTATAAAGCGGTGTTCAGTGCGATGCCATATAAGATAACCATCCGGCGTAATCGTGTAATGGTCAAGTGTGCTTCCCAAATCTTTGGTCTGAAAAGTATGTCCCACCACCCAGGGTGGCGGATTGCCGGGCAGGGAATAACCACAAATCACATTATCAAACATACCCATGAGGATCTTCCTTTTGTTTTACAGGGATAACGCCCCGTGCGGCCGCGCCAGCAGTCCACATCTGTTTCACACTCTCAGGTCCGGTCACGTCCATTTTTCGTTATATCACAACCGTTACGACGAAGTTCGTAAAGCATACCACAAGGCGTAACTGAAATGACGGCCAAATGGTAGCTTTCAGCAAGCACGGGTTCCATATTGAATTTGGGGCGTGGATTCAGTATGATTCGCTTATCCAACAGACATCCCAAACCTTCCTGGTTGCCCTCATACCAGCCGGGAGAAAGTTATTCTGAGCAGACCTGGCTCCATGATGGCGTACTCCTCATCATGTATGGTATTGCTCTCACTCATTGTGGAGTCACCGATGTTAATCGTTCACGTATTTGTTCATGTGAAACCTGATCAAGTGGAAGCCTTTAGGGCAGCTACTATCGAAAATGCCCGTAACAGTGTTCAAGAATCCGGCGTATCCCGCTTTGATGTCATTCAGCAGAGTGATGATCCGACCCGGTTTGTATTGGTTGAGGTGTACCGTAATGCTGAAGCGTCAGCCCAGCATAAGGAAACAGACCATTACAAGGCGTGGCGCGATACGGTCGCCGCGATGATGGCTGAACCTCGCACCAGCATCAAGTATCACAATCTCTTTCCTGATGATGCGGGTTGGTGATGAGAAGCCACTGTCCTGATAGACGGTACTGCCATTTGTGGAGATGGGGATGAATTTTGAGTTTGCTACTGCCACACGTATTCTCTTTGGCCCAGGCACAAGCCAACAACTACCTCAGATCGCGGCCGCGTTCGGGCAAAACATCTTTGTCGTTACCGGGGCAGACCGGAGCCGTCAGGCTGCTTTGTGGTCAGCGTTGGAACAGAAGGGTTTGAACCTGACCTTTTTCACCGTAAGGGGTGAACCAACCACCTTTGACATTGTGACGGGCCTTGAATGGGCACGCCAGGCAGGCTGTGAGGTGGTTGTGGGGATTGGTGGGGGCAGCGTGCTGGATGCCGGGAAAGCGATTGCGGCCTTGCTGACCAACGGTGGCCAGCCACTGGATTACCTGGAAGTCATTGGGCGAGGCCAACCGCTCACACGGCCTTCCGCTCCTTATATTGCTGTGCCAACAACGGCGGGAACTGGGGCAGAAGTCACTCGTAATGCCGTTCTGGCCTCACCGGAGCATCGGGTGAAAGTCAGTTTACGCAGTCCTTTGATGTTGCCCGCGGTGGCCGTGGTTGATCCTGATCTCACCCGTGCCATGTCTCCTGCTCTCACCGCCTACACGGGCCTGGATGCCCTGACCCAACTGATTGAGCCATTTGTTTCCAATAAGGCCAATCCCTTGACCGATGCCCTATGTCGTGAAGGCATTCCTCGAGCGGCCTGGGCTTTGCGACGAGCTTATCGCGATGGTTCAAACGCGGCCGCACGTGAGGCGATGTCTCTGGCCAGCCTGCTGGGCGGATTGGCCCTGGCGAATGCCGGATTGGGGGCTGTTCATGGCTTTGCCGGGCCGATTGGGGGTTTGTTTCCCGCCCCACACGGTGCGATTTGTGCCCGGCTACTGCCCCTGGTCATGGCAAACAATGTTCATGCCTTGCAAGAGCGCGACCCAGATCATACTGCCTTGCCCCGGTATCAGGAAGTGGCCCGACTGCTTACAGGTCAGGCCGCTGCCACGATTGCGGATGGGGTTGCCTGGGTAGAATCGCTTTGTGCTGACTTAAAGATACCATCTCTAGCCACCTGGGGCGTGACCGAAGCAGATTGTTCCACCCTCATCGCTCAGGCGCAGAAAGCCAGCAGTATGAAAGCCAATCCCATCCGGCTGACTGAAACTGAGTTAGGTGACATGTTGCTTCAGGCACTTTGAGGCCCCTATTCGGCAAGTGCCGCGTTTGTATTATCTGGTTAGCAGGAAACATGAACAGAGAAAACTTCATCATCAAGAACAGGCTGTGAACCGATAAAACGGTAGATACCTCTTCACAATGTTTACTGCGCGGCCGCAAACCGCTCCGCCACTACATTCACCACCACGCCCTGTTTTTCCACCACCCCTGTCACTAACAGCACCCGTTCCTGATGAATCATACGCCGGTACTGGTTGTATACCCGCGGCCGCAATCCCCCCCACTCAACTCCCCGTTCACCCACCAGGCTGCCGCGGCCGCGCCTACCCCCTTTACACAGCACCCCCCCTGTTTCCCCACCCCTACACCTGCAACCAGAAACGCATATGTCCTCTTC
>JAGNBF010000107.1 GCA_018004935.1 Chloroflexota bacterium
TTGATCAGCACTTGTATAGTTGTTTCTGAAGCGTGTGACATCGTCCATCCTTACAATCTTGCTCTGACTGTAATTATGGACGTGTCACCGCTTCTTTTCACCTCTCAGTTAGCCCAAAGTAGAGTTAAAAGCCCGGTTTCTTTTTCTCTAGAAGCGTCGGTTAAATCAGTCAGAAACCGGGCTTTTTGCAGTAGACTCACCCTTCCCCACTTCCACCCGCTGGCGATTTGTGCACATGCACCACCCGCCAACCCGACTCCCCTTTCACCAAAACCCGCGTCTCATTGTGAGTGCGGTGACGTATTCCGGCTTCAGTCGCCAGGGTTAACATAAACGTATAGGTAACAATCACCGTATCGCCATACCGTTGCAAACGCGGCTCAAACAAATCATAACGAAAATCAACCCCCGTACCAGCCCAACTGTGATCAATCATAAACAGATGAAAATCCAGCCCATCTTGCCGATGCGGGGTTACAAACCACTCATACAACGACAAATCAGCCGCTGTCGTTGCCTGATAGGTTGCTCTATCACGGCTAAAAATGCTCTGCAAATGCCGATGCAAAAAAGCCCATACTTCCTGATCTTCTTTCGAGATTGACATCTTCCTTTTCCTTATTGGGAATTCCCCCTACCTTCTGGGAATTGGTAGGGGCGGTCTATCGTTCTACCCTCATACACCAGTTGCCAACACCTGTATTGTATGCGATAGTAAACTTATCTGGCATCCCTTTTCTCTCCAGAGGCAACTTTTATGACACTCACCAATAGTTATGATGTAACCCCCTACCCATTTCTGAGCTACAGTGAAACCCACCCTGATTTACATGCCGCTATTGCCACCGTTTTAGGATTGAATCCACCCCCGGTAAGCGGGTGCCGGGTGTTAGATATTGGTGGAGCCAGTGGGGGCAACCTCATCCCCATGGCTTTGGCCTTGCCCGAAAGCCAGTTTGTGGTTGTAGATTATTCAGCCCGGCAAATTGAGGCAGGCCAAGAGGTAGCTACTAACCTGGGATTGACGAATATTGCGTTTAGGCACCTGGACATTATGGCGATGGATGAAACATTGGGCCAGTTTGATTACATTATTGCCCACGGTATTTATTCTTGGGTGCCGGAACCAGTGCGAGACCGTTTGTTGGCGGTAATCAAACAGTTATTGACCCCACATGGGATAGCCTATGTGAGTTATAACCTATATCCAGGCTGGTTTTACCTGCGGATGATGCGGGAGATGATGTTGTACCATACCCGCAACGTGACAGACCCAGAAACACAGGCCAGGGAAGCACGGGCGTTTATTGATTTTTTGGCCTCTGGGGTGAACCCGGAAGGTGGGGCGTTCGGCCTGTTTTTGCACAGCTACCACCAGATGTTACAAAGTGATGTGCGGGCGGATGCTACGTTGTTGCATGATGAATTGGAAACGATTAACGAGCCGGTCTATTTTCACCAATTTGCGGCACACGCGGCCGCGCACGGACTCCAATATCTGGCTGAGGCAGACTTTGACACGGTGTTCCCCAGTAACTTCCCCCCGGCGGTAAGCCAAAAACTCCTCCAGATGGTTCATGATACGGTAGAGTTAGAACAGCATATGGATTTTCTGCGCAACCGCACCTTCCGTAAAACCTTACTCTGCCATGACAACCTGACCATCAAACGCAACATGTCCCCAGAGCGGGCACAATTGCTTCGTTTTGGGGCACGGGTGCGCCCGGTAGCCGATAAGCCAGATATTAAGGGCGCAGGGGTAGAACGGTTCCAGGCATTGAATGAAGCGACTTTTGCTACGAACCATCCGGTGACAAAAGCGGCCTTTGTGCACCTGGGCAAAATTGCCCCACGCACGCTCCCCTTTGCCCGGTTGTTGCAACAGGCCATGCAGATGGTATACCCCGCATTGCCACCCCAAACCACCATTAATCAGGATGCCACACTCCTGGCCGCTAATTTGCTCCAGGCAAGCACCTATAGCCCTATGCTCATGGAGTTACACACCTGGCAAGCCCCTTACACACTGGAGATTAGTGAAAAACCGGTAGCCAGTGCCTATGCCCGCTGGCAGGCTCAATTGCGCCAGCAAGTAACCAGCCTACGCCATGAACGCATCCGGTTGGATGAGTTGACCCATTTTTTGTTACTGCAACTGGATGGTACGGTAGATATGGCGACGTTGACGAGTCGGGTCGCGGCCGCGTTAAAGGCCGGTCTCTTATCACCTCAGGGGAAAGTCAATCTGGGCAAAGAACTGCCGCTGGCCCTGCAATGGCTGGCCCAGGCCGCGCTTTTGGTAGCCTAAAAATTATCCCGCCTGGTGGTCAAACCACCAGGCTCAAGGGACGAAGCCCTACGGGCTAAAACCCCAGGCCAGTGGCTTTTGTCATGATAGCCCGGTCGTTTTACAACGGGACGGGCTGGCGGATGAATTCACACAACTTAGGACTTACGGGGTTGCTTGAGCCGGTCTCCTGACCGTGCTCGGTGTGGCCCGGTGGGGACACCAGCCACAGCGCGTAAGTCCTAAACTGAATGATTATTATCTGCCATTTCGTCAATAAACTCCCCCGGTTTCACCGCCCATACTTGTTCATACCCCACCTGCCACACCTGGATCTCCACCTGTATGAGGCCCAGGGTGTGGAGCAGGTGGGTCATGTTTTCGCGGGAACGGTAACGGTGCAAAAACACCTTTCCTTCCCAATCACAACGGCGGGTAGTCAGGAGCAGTCCCCCTGGTTTGAGAACACGAACCATCTCCTGCAACGCGGCCGCATCCGCAGGTAAAAATTCTAGCGCTTCCAGGCAGGTAACGGCATCAAATGTGGCATCGGCAAAGGGCAAGGGGGTGGCGGGATGATGCACCAACGTAACCCGATCCCCATAAGCGGCCAGTTTGGTATGGGCCTGGGCCAACATCAAGGCAGAAGCATCCAGAGCGGTAACGCGGCCGCAAAATTCCTCTATCCCCAACAACAACGCCGGTACCCGGCCTGTCCCCGTTGCCACATCCAACAGATGGGGCGTGGGGATATCATCCAGCCGTTGTAATAGCGGCCGCGCCAGAAACGCCTCTTCATAATCAGGATCAAACGATTTGATCGTGTCGTAACGGGTCGCCACCCGATCATACAACCACACCACAATGCGCCGCCCCAAAAAAACCCCTTCCGTGGTGATGAGCAGGTAATACAAAGTGGCGACCAGGCCGCCACCCAAACCCAGCCAAACTATCCAGATCATCGCTTAAGGTAGCCTTCCTGGCGTAACCAGGCTTCGGTGCGGTGCATTCCTTCCTCAATCGTCACCTGGGGCCGGTAGCCCAACAGGTGTTGTGCTTTGGTAGCAGGAAAATCAGATTGCAGAAGAAAATAGTTGAGCCGTTCACGGGTGAGGGGCAGACGCAAAGAAAAGGTTTCGCTGATCCAGATGAATACCCGGGCCACGAACAGCGGCATGCTAACCGGGTTGCGGCCGCACATGCGCCCATAATAACCAAACCAGTCACGAAAAGTGACCACCGGATCACAAAAATTAAATGCTTCATTCGCGGCCGCGGGGTGCGTCGCCGCCAAAATCAGGCCATCTATCAGGTTGTCAATATAAATGGGATACGCATGGCCCTGCCCCTGGTTAAAGATAACCGGCACTCGCTTTTGCACCAGTTGTAACATATTGACTGACCATCCCATCGCCCGTGGGCCATACACCATACCGGGTCGGATGATTGTCAATTCCATCCCGGCGGACTGAGCCAGTTGGCGTGCCTGGATTTCGCCTTCGGCTTTGGTGCGGCCATAAAGGTCTTTTTGCTGGTTATCCACGGGGTTATCTTCGCTGATGGTAGGCCGGGTGGGCAAACCATAAGCGGCGATAGAACTGACATGGACGAACCGTTTGACGCCATGCGCGGCCGCGAGCTTCACCGCCAGCGCCGTCGCCGTTACATTAAAAGCTTCCGCCTGAGATGGCCCCCCCTGCCGCCCCAACCAGGCCGCCACATGAAAAACAATCTCCTGTCCGGCCAAAACACCCTTCATTCCGGCTTCATCCAGCAAATCTACGGCCTGCAAGGTTACACCCGAGGCGGCCAAAAAGGGTACTTTGCTCAAGTTACGCCCCGTACCCGTAACAATCGCCCCTTCTTCCTGGGCCAACCGTTGCGCCAGTCGCCCACCAATAAAACCAGTGGCACCGGTCACGAGGATGTGTTTGTGGGAAAGCATGGTTATAGGCCTTCAAAATGTGTCCCGCCGAGGACAAGACAGATTAAAACCCTCATTGAGTTCTTCTCAGTAAAGTGTGGTGACGTTGGTTGAGTCTGTCGAAACCAGCGGCCTTCGACAAGCTCAGGCCACGTTTGTCCCGAAATATGGAGAAGTTACCTTATTGACGCAAAAACAGCCGCCCATACACCAACTGGGCCAGCGGTTGCCAGCATCACCCCCTGATGCCCGAGGCCAGATAGCCCAAAGCGGCTATACGAATCTCAGCCATCACGGCCTGCCTTACTCCCCCCAGCCCACCGGGTAAACAAATCCTGGGGCAACTCTATATCCAACAAATCCAACACCCGGTTCACCGTCTGGTTGATCAGATCGTCCAACGTTTGGGGCCGGTGATAAAAGGCGGGCATTGGCGGGGCCACAATCGCGCCCATCTCTGTGACCTGGGCCATAAGGCGCAGATGACCCAGATGGAGGGGCGTCTCGCGCAGGACCAGCACCAGGCGGCGGCGATCTTTCAGAACGACATCGGCGGCACGTAAGATGAGGTTATCACTGTAAGAGTGGGCAATACCGGCCAGGGTTTTGACCGTACATGGAATGACGACCATGCCATATGTTTTAAAAGAGCCAGAGGCGATTGCGGCCGCGATGTCACGAAAGCGGTAATTGACATCGGCCAACGCTTCCACCTGCTCCACCGTATAATCCGTCTCCAGACCAATCGTTTGTGCCCCGGCCTGGCTCAAAACCAGATGCGTTTCTACCTCAACCACCGAACGCAATGCCTCTAGCAAACGAATGCCATAAATGACACCACTCGCGCCAGCAATGGCGACAATCAAACGTTTTTTATCCATAACACCTCTTCATGGCACATCATACACAGCAAACAACAGATCACCATTCTGCCGATAAAACTCTTGATACACTCCCCCCGGATAAGCGACTTCAACATATACGCGCTCTCCCAGACGTTCAGGTAAAAAGATACACAACATGTTACCGGAAAAAAATTCGGGGGGGGCTGATAATGGCTCGTTGATATCTATCCCGCGCATATGGGGAGCCAGATAAGGGATGGTAGACAGGCTGGCGTACCCCATACGGGGAAACCCAAAGAAGTAGACCTGCTGTCCTTGCACGGGCTGATCGCGCAGATAATGGGCGATACTGGTAGCGAGTTCGGTGTTGATACCGCCCAGAATGTAGCCGTTTTGGTAAACCCGAAAGAAGTAGAAGTGTAAATCGGTGAGCATGAGCCAAAGCAGAAACGCGGCCGCGAAGCCCTGCACCCAACGACGTCGTTCTGGCCACACCTGTTGCAACCAGCTCACCATCCGCGCCACGGGTAGGGCTACAAACATGATGACCACCGGCATCACAAAAACAAACCGCTGTGACGCTGGCGCATCCTGGCTGAAACCGCCCAAAAAGACGTGTGCCAGCAAAGGCAACCACAGGAGTAAATAGCGCAGATCGAAGGCCACCAATGACCACAACAGGCCTAACAAAAACAGAGCCGCCGAGGCTGGTAATAAGAGTGGTGTACCCGGGTTGTACCAGTGGCGTAATGGGGTATGGGTAATGCCCAGACCGGTAGATACCATTTGCCGGACAATGATCCTCATGGGGGTTTCACCCGTGCGGAGTTGTTCCCCTTCGATCCAGCCATCAAACAATGTTACCCGTTGCATCGGTGCATTAAATTCATTGGGGTTGTCGGCAAAATAGAGAAGCAGAGGCAAAAAAACGGTGAGGGCAATGAATCCTGTCAGGAGTAAATCGGGCCAACGTCGGCGCAAGGTGGGGGCGCGAAAGTACGCGGCCGCACCAACCCACAAGAGCAGTAACACCGGCAAAATACGCATACTCACATAAAAATATTGCCCCAACCCGGTCGCTAATCCACAGATAATAAACGCCCCTCGCCACCCTGTTTTCCAGCCATACCAGAGGGCCGCCAACGCAATAACCAAAAACAGCCCGTCCCAGATGTTATTGAGGCCAATGCGGCTGAACTGAATGTGAAAATGGGCTACCAACAAAAACGCGGCCGCGATGCCTCCCATCAGCCGGTTGAACATCACCCGCCCCCACCCATAAATCGCTACCACCGTGGCCGCCCCCGCCACCGCCGACATCAGGCGTAATCCGGCGGTTGTCTGCCCCAACAGGCGGATACCGACACTCTGCAACCAGTAATACAACGACGGGAAGGAGAACCAGCCCACCGTAAACGGGTTATCGTATTGCCCCTCAATAAATTGCACCGCTTCCAGCCCGGCGGATCCTTCGTCTCCGGAGAGTGTGGAAGGATAACGGCTCAAAAAGGTGCCCCGCAGGAGAAAGGCCAACAAAAACAGTGTCAATAACCCCAACCACTCCCTGCGGCTGAGGCGGAAAGGGACATCCTGCCAGTACCGGTAACTGCCGAGTACCACACAGGCAAGGGCGGCAAACCAGGCCAGAAGCGCCGTCGTGGGGTTCAGCGCACGTACGGAATTACCAGCGGCCAACCGGGCCAGAAAAACGTAGAACGGAGCCAGACCTAACAAGGCAACCTGCCACCCGGCAATATGGAAAAAATGGCTCAGATACCAGCCCAGGCGCACCAACAGACGTGGCGGCCGCGGCCGCATCATCAGCCGCCCCCCTAATAAAAAAATGAGCAAGCCAAAGGCCAACACCAGTAATACCCGCCCTTGCCACGCCGGAAATACCCGGTGATAACTGGTCTGAGCTAACAAAACAAGCCCGGTTCCGCCTAACAACAAAACGGTATTCACCGCCCGTAACTGGTACACGGTAAAAGTCAGGGGTGCAGGGGGGAAGGTTCGGGCACGGGCGACACTACGGGGGCGAGCCGGAAATGGTGTAGGAATAGGGGTAAGGAACCAATCAAGCAGTTGCCCGGCGAAACTGTCAGAGGACAAAGGAATGGCGTTGCGGCCGCGTCTTAGCACCCGCCGTACCAGCCAGGCCAAGATGAGGATTAGAAAGAAAAATCCCGCCAAAAAGTAGAAGATTACCACCGGCATAGGCGTATTATTCACCATACCAGGCAAAATGGGCAAGAGAGCGCCCGGTAGCAATTGCCTACTCACCCAAATGAAACCACCGCCCCAACGATTCCCGGCAAGAAGGGAAGAAAAAACAATTTGGGCCGTTTTTCGCGGGCATTCGCCCGCGAAAAACAGCTCTTAAGAAGCCCCGCCCCTGGGGGCGGGATTCCATTACCTGATTAATTTTTTAAACTACAATAAAACCTGTCAGATCTCCCACAAAACGTGGATATACTCATTGCCCTACGGCAACTTCTCAGATTGTTGTTTTTGTGAGATAAATACGGTTCTATGTATGGAATTGTTCTCCCACTCCAGGAAACAGATCAAGCTCCGATTCACAGCATCTGGGCCGAATTAACGCACCGGTTCGACATGTCTTTGCAACCAGAGTTACCTCATGTTTCCTTACATATCGCGGCCGCATATGATACGGCCGCGCTCTACCCCATTATCCACCAACAAGCCGCTTCATTATCACCCTTGACCCTGCGTACCAGTGGTCTGGGACTGTTCACGGGGCCAGAACCCGTATTATATGTGTCCGTGGTTTGCGGCCGCGATTTACTCCATCTCCATACCACCCTCTGGCCCCTGTTAGAACCCACAAGCCAGGGTAGCAACCCCTATTATCAGCCCCATCATTGGGTCCCTCACCTGACCCTGGCCCACGGCCCCCGCCTCCATGACTGCCTGCCAGACGTTATCCGCTGGCTAGGCACACAAAACTTTCATTGGTCTTTGCCTATCTCACATCTGACCTTCATCAACAACGCCCTGACAACCCATGAAACGTGGCCCCTGCAAGGAAGTTGGTCAGTATGAAGCTAACGCTGAGAACCTCCGCAATGCGGCAAATTAAAACAGGCAGTCAATAATTAATACTCATATCTTCTCAATATTATCGGGAGAAACGAGGCCTGAGCTTGTCACAGGCCGTTGGTTTCGACAGGCTCAACCAACAACACCGTGCCTTATTGCGTTTGTTGGCGATAACAGATGGGGTAAGCCCAGGCTCAAAACCTATCCCCCTGCGATCCCAGAGGGAAAGGGAGAACCCCAACAGCGCGGTTTTTCGGGGCGAAGGCCCCGAAAAACCGCGCCAGAAATAGTTCCCCGCTTCTGGGGGTGGGTCAGGGGTGGGGGTAGTCTCGGATAAACCGAACGCGACGATAAAACGACACCGCGACAGGGCGGGAGCTAGAGGGGAGAGCTAGAGGAGAGAGCTAGAGGAGAGAGCTAGAGCTAGAGGAAAGAGTGGGAGGGAATTACTCTAGAAAATCCTCTCGCTCTCGCTCTCGCTCTAGACTTCAGTAAATCACCGCTCTCTGGGAAAACGTCAGATTACGCCCTGTGGCAGTATAGATACAACTCCTTTATTGAGGTAAATCATGTCATCCTTCTCACTCTGGCGCTGGGGGGCATTGCCCCCCGAACACCGCGCTAATTTTATCCATCTTTATCTGGACATCGCCTGGTTTGGTCTCCTAAACGGGAGTGCGATCTCCTTTGCCGCCATTTATGCCACCCGTCTGGGGGCAGATTCCTTTCAGATTGGCCTATTAAGTGCCAGTCCTGCTGTCATCAGCCTGATATTCACTTTACCGGCCGGGCAATGGCTACAGGCTCACCCAATTCGCCTGGGTGTTTTTTGGACTTCCATCTTTTACCGCCTTTTTTATCTTGCCTGGATATTTCTCCCCCTGTTTTTTACTCAGACAGAACAGATTTGGGCACTTATTGTTGTCACCTTGCTGATGAGCATCCCAGGGACAGCGCTGGCGGTAGGGTTTAATGCCTTATTTGCCGGGGCTGTCCCCCCTGAGTGGCGCGGCCATGTGGTGGGAGTACGTAATGCTATGCTGGCCCTGACCTTTATTCTCACCTCAGTAGTTTGCGGTTATCTGTTGGAGATATTACCCTTTCCCCTGGGGTATCAGGTCGTCTTTTTGATAGGCACCATTGGAGCGGCAATGAGTAGCCTGCACCTGTGGTTTGTGCGTCCAGCCGAAGATATGCCCTCGCGGCCGCGAACCGGGCGCGGTTTGGGGGATCTGGCACGACCGGGGGCTGGACAAACCTGGGGGCAGATGGTTCTGGCAACCGTGGGGTTACGTTATCTGGTGCGAAAGATGCGACCGTTATTGCGGCCGCGTGTCTTCCGCCAACCCTTTGGCACCATCATCATCTTGTTATTTCTGTTCCACCTGGGGCAATATCTGGCTATTCCCCTCTTCCCTGTCTTTTGGGTCAACGATCTAAATCTTACCGATGCCCAAATCAGTCTGGGCAATGCCATGTTTTACCTGACTGTCTTTCTGGGTTCGACCCAATTGGGGTACATTACGGCCCGTTTCGGTAATAAGCGGCTTATGGTGATGGGCATCATGGCCATGAGTTCCTACCCCATTCTCACCGCGCTCACCACCAATCTGACGATATTTCTCATTACGGCGGCAGTAGGTGGACTGGCCTGGTCGGTAGTGGGGGGTGCTATCAGCAACTATATCCTGGAACGTATTCCCGCAGATGATCGCCCGTCGAACCTGGCCTGGTATAACCTGGCCCTCAATGCGGCGGTATTGGCAGGATCCCTCTTTGGCCCCCTTCTGGCAGATAGTATTGGCCTGATACCTGCGCTCATTATTGCGGCCGCAGGCCGGTTTGCGGCCGCATTGGCATTAGCCCGATGGGGATAAGCGGTAAGTAATCGTTCGTTTTTATACTGAGGGTTCGTAAAACTATAACTTCCCGGTTAGACCTGACAGGCTTTTAGAAACCTGTCAGGTCCAGGCGGAACTTAATCTTTTACAGGTCCTTACCACAGTCATAAAGTGATATTTTGTTTGCGGCAACAGACTGGGTAGGTTTGGGCTGAAGCCCCATCCCCCGGCGATCCCAGATAGATGCGTCTGGTTTTTAATGGTTCCCAGACAATTGTTCCAGGGCCTGGTGGATGACCTGTTCATCCAGAGCGAAATGGTGGGCCAGGGAGGCGGCGATGGGGGCGTTTAGGGGGGTCTCCTGACGTTCTCCCTCACGAAAAGAGATAAGCCTGTCAGGGAATTCCTGGGGGTTATACAACCAGGCGCGGCCGCGAATCAGTTTGGTAACAACGATCCGATTCAGGAATAACCCATCTGGGCCATAATCCTGGGTTAAAGCCTCTCGGTAAGCCGCATCGGGCACGGGGGTGTCAATCAGCGTAAAAATAACCGGTTTGGGGTGGTGGGTGCGTTCAATTTGATATAGATTGGGACCGAGGGGTATGACTGTGTATTGGTGAAAGGGGGTATGGCGGGTGGTGATCGCGGCCGCGTCCAAAGGTAACGGCACATACAGCGGAATCCCTACATCGGCCAGCCATTTTTGCCCATCCAACAGCAGAACAATGGCCGTATGACAACCAATTTGCTCCCCCATGTTATTAACAGTCAGATACCCTTCGTACCCCAAGGATCGAAGCAAGGCAAAAAAGGCATAATTGCTCTCAAAACAGGTTCCGCCTGTTCCTTGTGTTACTGCTTCCTGCCAAAAGAGTTCGGCAAAACGGGGGCACTCACGCCAGAGAGGGGTGTTGGCTTTGCGGGCAATACGCGAGGCTGTTTCCCAGGGCACATGGCTGGCATAAGCCGCTACCAGTTGCTCCAGAAAAGCGAGGGTTGGCGGCGCGGCCGCGAGGCCCAGATAAGCTAATACCTGTTGTTGCTGAACAAAAGAAAGGCGAGGTATGTTTTCCATAAGCATAAACCTTTCGGTAAAACCGATTGCAATTGTCAAGACGATGGCCTACTCGGATTTCCCCCACCCTTAACCCCGCCCCTGGGGGCGGGGGAAATCCTATGAGACCAGGTTACTCCCCAGTCCCACAGCACCCATTCAAACAGCCGTCGCAATAGACCGCAAGGCAATGCCAAACAAAAACAGGGTCGTAAAACTGAGTACCCATTGCCCCCGGTTCGAGGTATCCCCCCGCAAAAGGGCCATATAAACAAAGGGGAGAAAAATCATCCCAAAGATACCGTACAGGAGATGAATGCCAGAACGTATCATATTGACATCGTAATTTGCCAGCCACAGTATCGTACCCAGTACACCTTGTACAATCGTCAATAACTCCGCTATCACCAACGCCCCGATGTAGTTGCCATCCACACTTTGCCCGCGCACCGCTCGGATGAAACCCCATACACCTACGATCAGAAAATACAACCAGACCGTATTGGCCAAACCTCGATGTATCAAAACAATAGTACTCATAACTTATAACTCATGGGCAACTTTAGCGATACGTTCGACCGCTCGTTCCAGATCACTCATCGCCGTAGCAATAGAAAAACGTACCCGTTTCTCGGCCGTGTCGCCAAATTCAATACCAGGGGTTCCGGCAATACCGGCTTTTTCTAGCAATGTACTGGCAATATCTACACTATTGCGCGGGCTGTGGGGGAAGTAAGGCATGAGGTAAAACGCGCCATCAGGGCTGGGGCATTCAATACCCGGAATTTCGTTCAGTGCTTTTACCATAAAATCGCGCCGATCCTGATAAGACTGACACATTTCCTGAATGATGTCCTGGGGACCACGTAGAGCGGCAATCGCCGCTTTCATGGTAAAGGTAGCCGCAGAGGTGACAGTCTGGCTGTGCATACTGGCGGCCAGTTTCATGACTGGCGTAGGGCCAACGATCCAGCCCAACCGCCAGCCAGTCATGGCATACGATTTGGAGAGGCCATTGGTAGTAAGCGTGCGCTCGGCCATACCCGGTTCGGCGGCTAAGGAGTAATGCGGCCGCCCATCAAAGCGTAGCTTCTCATACACCTCATCCGTCACGACATACAAATCCGCTTCCGTAGTTGCTTCAACAATGGCGTTCACTTCCTCACGGGTGAGCACACGCCCGGTAGGATTACAGGGAGAGTTGACCATGATGGCTTTCGTTTTGGGGGTCACTTTGGCCCGAATTTTGTCCGCCGTAATGGTGTAATTATCTTCAGGGTCCAGATCTACAGCGACTGGCTCAGCGCCACAGATGCGGATCATAGCAGGATACGAAACCCAGGCCGGGGCCAGGTACAACACTTCATCACCAGGGTTAATGACAGCAGAGAGGGCCAGAATTAAGGCCCATTTGCTACCTGGAGTAATTACGACATCCGTTTTAGGGTTTACATGGACGTTGTTCTCGCGGGCCATCTTTTCGGCAATTGCTTCCAGGGCATCGTTGATACCTTTGGTAGGGGCCGGGTAATGAGTATAACCCTCTTTAATGGCCGAAACCGCGGCCGCGATAATATGCTCGGGCGTATCAAAATCTGGCTCTCCACCTGCCAGGGCAATCACATCATGTCCGGCCGCTTGCATAGCCTTCGCTTTATCATTAATCGCCAACGTAGCCGAAGGTGGAATACTTTTTAGTAGACGTGAGAGTTCTTTCATTGGAAGTGCTCCTGTAAACATATTTCGCCGCCAAAACGCCAGAGCACACAAAGAAAGCAAAAATCGGCGCTGATCGGCGAAATCTATGGTTAAATTTGGCCCTGGGAGAATTCGTCGGGTTGACCCCAGATGTAGGGTGTATCCTTGTGAATACCCTCGCCGGACAAGCACAAGATCGTCCCATACCACAAAATCCCCAGACCCTTAAATTTTCAGGTTCTTGGGGATTTCGTGGGGTACGAGCAACCCTTGTGATTGCCCCACACTGGGCAGACACAAGGCCAGCCGCACATCTGCTGTCAACCCCCTGAATTCCCAAAGACTCAATTTTCATTCATGTAAATGAACCCTGCTCCTGTTGTCTGGCGTAAAAATGAGCTTCTTTTGTTCGGCAACTGACCAGGGACACGATCCGCAATTCTAACAGAGGCCCTGAGAGTATCGCAATTGGCGTTAAAGACAAAAAATGGCGACCCAATTCGTACAGGGTAGCTGAATGCCCTTGTGCAAGGCCCTAAGATGGAGGAGAGTGGCGAGTAGCGAGTGGGCGTTCGCTCGTTACTCGCCAACACGCAAACACATTTTCAGAGGAGTTCCCCATGGGCCTACGGCACACCAAGAGGGATGAAAATTTGTAGGACGATTTGGTAAATCGTCCGGGCGATTTGCCAAAGGGTGTGTTTCATTTCAGTTGAGAGGAAGAAAATAATTAATCGGTGAATTCGTGAATTGTTGAATGATTAACCAGGAGAACCCACTCGGCAGGCAAAATCGGGGGTTTCACCCCCGATTTTGCCCGCCTTAAAAAACTCCCCGCCCCTGGGGGCGGGGTTGGGGGTGGGGGAACGCCACGTAGGCAATCGCCCTAGAGCGTCTACCGCTTCATGAACAGTTCAACAATTAGTTATTCAACTCATTTGAAACACACCCTTTGCCCAATCGCCCTACATTTTCGCAGGAGCAATACAAACAAAAAACGCCAGAGGTTGACATAACCTCTGGCGTTTACAAGAGCAAAAACGATTTACCCTATTGGCAGACAGGAATCCGAATCTGTTGCCCAACTTCCAGGTCATTCGGATCGGCCAGGTTATTAAATTGGGTTAGTTCCGCCACCGTACACCCATAAAGGAGACCAATGCGATACAAGTTATCACCAGACTGCACCAGATGTGATCGCTCCCCTTCTTGAGCCGGGGTAGTGCCAGCTCCAGGAATATTGACAACATCCCCAACCTGAATACTATCCACATTAGGAATAGCCGGATTGGCGGCGATCAAATCCTGTAAACTCAGACCAAACTGCTCCGCAATTTTACCCATCGTATCACCCGCCTGGACGGTATAGGTGGTTGGGTTGGTGGGAGGGGCAGTGGTAGCGACTGGCACCGGGGTGACCGCAGGATCAACCGTAGGCACATTAGGATCTACGGTAGCAACCGGTAGACTAGGATCAAGGGTTGCCTGAGGCGCGGGATAGCCAGTAGCAGGTGTAGCCTGACCATCAGGAGGAGGAACTACGGGGGTCTGTTGCTCTGGGGGTACCACAACGGGCTGGGTAGCCAGAGGTGTCATGACTGGAGTGGCCGCAGTGTCATTCCGTGCCGGACGGGTGCAGGCGGTGATTACCAACGAGACCAAAAGCAATGTTGGTAAAAACCAACGTGCATAGCACGATGTACGTCTCATAATAGCCTCCTTAACAGATGGGTGCCTGAGTATGGCTTGGTTAATCAAGTAAACATAAAGTAGTCTATCATAGCCCATAGGGAGCGTCAAGAAAGGGTATCGGCGCAGGGTTTTTCCAAACTCAATTGGATATAGTCGCTTATCGGAAACGCCCATCCCCCTAACGACTCCCGGGGGAAGGGGGAACCCTATTTGGATTGTTTTTTTGAGGGCGTACGCCCTCAAAAAACGACCCTTTATCAAAATTCTTGCCCTGGGGTGGAATTAGGGGTGGAGAGAACCCCGGTAGGTCGCCGCCCTGGCCCTCTCTATTCCCTGCATCACCCTTATGCAGGATTTAGGCTATAATTTGCGCCGCTGTGATGGAAGAGGACGCATGAGAATTGGGATTAACGCACATTTGCTTTCAGGGCAGGCTGGTTATCGCCGGGCGGGGATTCACCAGTATATTCGGCAATTATTAGAGCATTTATGTCCTCCACCAGGGAGCGAGGATTCTCTGATGGTTTTTACGGGGCGGAATGCTCCACCTCTGCGTAATCCACATCTTCACGTGCAGACAACACGCTGGCCCACAGACCGCCGTCTGGTACGAATTGCCTGGGAGCAGATGATATGGCCGACCGCGGCCGCGTTCCATCATCTTCATCTCCTCCACAGTCTGGCCTTTGTCACCCCCATCCTCACCACCCGGCCCACCATAGTGACAGTCTACGACTTAAGTTTCATTCATGTACCAGAACGTTTTCCCGTGCTACAACGCTGGTATCTGACAACACAAGCCCGCCGTTCTTGCCAGAAAGCCAGACGGGTTGTTACCATTTCCGCCTCGGGACGGCAAGATGTACATCACTTTTTTGGCATTCCCCTGGAACAAATTGATGTGGTTTACCCAGGGGTAGATGAACGATTTAACGTACAACCGGAAACCTTGATAGCTGGCTTTCGTCAACAAGAAAATCTACCTCCACGGTTTATTTTGCATGTGGGTACGCTTCAACCACGTAAGAATTTGCCTTTTTTATTAGATACTTTTGCCCAGTTACGTCAAGATCCGGCTTTTGCCGATGTGGTGTTGGTGTTGGCGGGAGGGAAGGGGTGGTTTTATGAGGAGATTTTTGCCCGGGTTCAAGCGTTAGGGCTGACTGATTGGGTGCGTTTTCCTGGTTATGTACCGGATGAACAGTTGGCGCAATGGTATGCCGCGGCCGCGTGTCTGGTTTTTCCTTCCGCTTATGAAGGTTTTGGGCTACCCATTATTGAAGCCATGGCCTGCGGTACACCGGTTATCGCCGCCAACACCTCTTCCATCCCAGAGGCTGTAGGTGATGCAGGTTTATTGTATGCGGTTGACGACGCGGCCGCGCTTCTCGCCCATCTCCGCACCATCCTCCAACAACCCGGCCTGGCTTACCAACTACGCCACAAAGGATTACACCAGGCCCGTCGCTTCTCCTGGAGTGCCTCGGCTCAGGCCATGATGCAGGTGTATGCGAAGGCCATGAGGTAACTTCTCAATATCTCGGGTGTAGCTGGTTCCCTGACCGTACCGACAGCGCACAGTCAGGAGACCAGCCACAGCTACCCCAAGTTATAGAGAAGGTAGGTCAATAACCAATAACAAGTACACAAACACACCCAAAACCACAACTCCTTTTCTCTACTACTATGAGTCATCGTAAAACCAGCCGCACAGTGCGAACACTTACTATCTTCAGCGATATTCTGCTCCTTAATATGGCCTTTGCCTGGGCTTATATAGTGCGTTATGAGTTCCAGTGGCTCTTACCCATCCAGAGCAAAGACCCCTACCCCGCCTTTTTAGTCCAGCAAGTTGTCCTTAATCTCATCCTCATCTTTACCTTTTCCCAAAGTAATGTGTGGGAACGGCGGCGCGGTGATTTTTGGCTAGATGAAGTCGTGCGGCTGATTTACCCCACCTTCATCGGCATCGCGCTGATGATGGCTTACACTTTTTTGGATCGCCCTCTGGCAAATTCCCGACTTATGTTGGGCTGGACATTCATTTTTGTGTTGCTGTTCCTGGGGTTAGCCCGTTGGGTACGGCGGGTCATTTTAGGCAATCTGTACCGCCGGGGCGTAGGGGTAGATCAGGCCCTTATCATTGGCGAAGGGGAGCCGGGGCGTAGTCTCATCCGTACCTTGTTGGCACGCCCGGACCTGGGCTACCAGACAATTGGTTATCTGGATGCTGGTTTAGGGGAGAACAACATTGGCTCGGGGCGTATTCCCCACCTGGGCGCATGGACAGATTTGCCGCTCCTCGTGGAGAAAAACCCTACCTTACGCGTTTTGTTTATTGCCTTACCCGCCGGGATGACCCAACAAACCTCAAAGCTGATCCGTCAGGCCAAACGGTTTGGCTTACGGGTGCAAGTTGTGCCCGATATTTTCCAATTAAGCCTTAATCAGGTGGAATCAATCAGCATGGGCGGAATTCCCGTTTTGAGTGTGCGGGAGGTAGAACTCAGCCGCTTTGGCCAGATGATGAAGCGGATTATTGATTTGTTCCTGGTAGCGATTGGGGCAATTCCGGCGCTGACTGTCGCCGGACTGATTGCTCTGGCGATCAAATGGGAGTCACCAGGGCCGGTTCTGTTTTATCAGGAGCGGGTGGGCCAAAATGGGCACCCCTTTAAAATGATCAAGTTTCGCTCGATGATTGTCAATGCGGATGATCATAAAGCGGATTTGCTGGCAATGAATGAGGCGTCGGGGCCAATTTTTAAAATAAAGGATGATCCCCGGTTGACACGGGTCGGCAAACTCATTCGACGGTTGAGTTTGGATGAATTACCTCAACTGTATAACATTTTGGTAGGGAATATGACGTTAGTGGGGCCGCGGCCGCCACTACCGGATGAGGTCGCTCAGTATCAACCCTGGCACCGGCAACGCTTAGATGTCAAAGGGGGTCTGACCGGGTTATGGCAGGTAAGCGGCCGCAGTGATCTCACATTCGATGAACAATGTCTGCTTGATATTTATTACATCGAAAACTGGTCCCTGGCCCTCGATTTGCGGATTATTTTACACTCCATTCCTTATGTGCTATTTGGCCGAGGGGCGTATTGATGTAAACAGTGAAGGGTAAACAACGTTTTAGAATATGGGCTAATTCTGTAAAACCCCGGTGGCGCGGACAAGAGACCGGCCACAGCAACTCGCTAAGTAATCGTTCAAAAATAGTGACTATACACCCCCTCACCCCTAACCCTCTCCCGCTTGGGGAGAGGAGCCAGGGGTGAGGGACAGCGGTTTCACCTTCTCCTTCCACGCTCGGCGTGGAATGTTCCTGGCGACGCTTTGCGTCGTGTAGGGCGCAGAGCGTCCCAGAGGGAATTCCCACGCCGAGCGTGGGAATAAGTTGTGCCGTATGCGTTCAGTTATCCCGCCCAGTGGTCAAACCACCGGGCTAAATGTACCAGAGCTTTACGGGCTAAAACCCCAGGCCAACGGCCTTTGCAAAGATAGCCCGGTCGTTTTACGACCGGGCGGGTCTGGTGGATGAATTTATATGACTGAACGGTTACGTTGTGACACCTGAAT
The DNA here is from genome assembly GCA_018004935.1 of Chloroflexota bacterium. GTDB lineage: Bacteria > Chloroflexota > Anaerolineae > Promineifilales > Promineifilaceae > Trichofilum. The sequence continues at coordinate 17,996 of JAGNBF010000107.1, forward strand.
AGTTACAAAAATTTGGGGTTTGGCGTTTTTTGTTCTGACCACTGGTTATTAGGGTATTGGTGTATTGGTTATTACCGCTGGTGAAACAAATTTGGCTCTTTGGGAATTCAGGGGTTGATACCCATTGTAGGGGCAACCCTTGTGGTTGCCCTACACCAGGCAGGCACAAGGCCAGCCCGTACATCTGCTGTCAACCCCGTGAATTCCCCCACTGGCGCACCACAGCCAACAATTCTGACAATGCCTGAATCTGGGCATGGGGTTCAACACCTTTCGGGGTGGGGAAACGGTCATTGGCGTGATAATGCACCGTCCACATACCAGCATTGCGGCCGCCCACCACGTCACTGGCGGGATCATCACCCACAAATACGGCCTGCTCCGGGGTCACACCTAACTGATCAAGGACATGATGGAAAGTCTCGGCGCGTGGTTTCCACAGATTTACATCTCCAGAAAAGAGCATCACGTCAAAGTAATCGCGCATCCCAAATTTTTCCAGATCGCTTATGTGAGCGCGGCCGCTAAACATTGTGTTAGAAATCAGCCCCAGTTTGTATCCCTGGCCTCTTAGTTCGGCCAGCGTGGTTTGGGCATGAGGCATGGTAGCAGTGCGGCCGCAGGTAAATAGTTCATACGCCTGCACCGCCTCATCAATCCAGGTCTCATCCATCTCCCCCACCCTCATTAACATCACAATCTCCTGAATCAAATCCTTCACCGTAAGATTACGCTCACCAATGGTTGCCTGTTGCCAGCGGCGGGGTAACATGTTGTACCCTAACCGCCGGAACGTTTCCACAGCAGGCAGGCGCACCGGTTTAGACCACAGGACTTCATATGCGGCCGCTAAACCTGGCCCTTCCATATCCGGCCACAACTCATATCCCCCGGCATAATCAATCAGGGTTCCCCCTAAATCAAAAACAATCGCTTTAATCATTTCAATCTCCAATTGTAACTATTCAGGTGGCACTTTTGCCAGAGAGACCCTAAAGGTTTTGATTAACATGAGGCCAGAATCACCAGAGGTCAAAACCTTTAGGGTCTGAATAGTTACCTCCAATTTTTGATTTCAGATGGTAGAGGGTAGATTGACATGTGAGACTCAAGCGTCAATCTACCCTCTGCCATCATCAAAATTCTTTGGCAATTCAGCGGGTTGACACCAGATATACGGACTGGCCTTGTGCCTGCCCCGTGTGGGGCAGCCACAAGGGTTGCCCGTACCCCACGAAACCCCAAAGAACCGTTAATTCTACCCATCCTGAAATTTTGCTACAGTTACCCCATCGCCCCCTTCACCATCGCGGCCCTCTTCCCAACTGGAAACATTAGGGTGTTCTTTAAGCATTTTCCGCACGGCCTGACGAAGTTTACCCGTGCCTTTGCCGTGAATAATCGTGAGCCAGGGCAGATGATTGATCGCGGCCGCGTCCAAATGCCGCTCTAATATTTCCAACCCCTCTTCCACCCGTTTGCCCCGTAAATCCAGATCCATCCCTGGAGCGGCAACCTGATGCGCCGGAACATTCTCCATCCTCTGCGCCTCTTTATCTTCCACCGCTTCCTTCAGCACCAACCCCCTTACATCCACTCGCATCGTCATATTACCCAGCGCCACCAGGGCATCCGACTTACCCAGGCTGATGATCTGCCCTTGTGTACCCAACGCTTTGACCATTACCGTATCCCCCTCAGCCAGGGTTTCCCGTGCTTTACGCACCGAGCGAGCTTTTTCCTTCGGCGGCTCCACCAGAGCTACCTGCTGTGTCTCAATCCGTTCAACTTCTTGCGTTACCTGCTTCAGCGCATTTACCGAACTGGTATCACGGATTTTCTTACGCATCTGGCGAATTTCTTCGCGTAATTCTTCCAATTCGGCCTGGGCCTGATGACGAGCTTCCATCAACAGCCGTTGGCGCTCTTCTTCGATTTGCTCCAGACGGCCACTCAACACCTCTCGGTCTTCATCCAAACGACGTAGCTGCAAACGTGCGGCCGCTTCCTGAGCTTCTATTTTCTCCCGCAACTCATACACCTGCTCCAGCATATCCTCCGCCCGATTATTGCCACTACCCAAAAGCTTCATCGCCTCATGCAAAATCGTCTCATCCAATCCCAGCCGCCGGGCAATGGCAATCGCATTCGAGCGGCCCGGAATGCCGATTGTCATCTGGTAAGTGGGACGGAGCGTCTCCATATCAAAGAGTAACGAGGCATTGGTCGCTCCCACGGTATCATTGGCATACACCTTCAATTGTGGGTAATGGGTCGCAATAAAGGTTGTAGCCCCCTTATCTCGCAAATAATTGACAATGGCTTCGGCAATGGCCGCCCCTTCCGCCGGGTCTGTCCCTGAACCCAGTTCATCAAGCAAAACCAGGCTCCGATCATCTACCTCGGTGAGAATGCGGATAATGTTAGTGATATGGGCCGAGAAGGTGGACAAACTTTGCTCAATAGATTGTTCATCACCAATATCAGCAAAGACATTGTTAAACACCGTCAAACGGGCTTCGGTAGCAGGAACATGAAGACCCGCTTGCGCCATAAGAGTCATCAGGCCCATGGTTTTTAAACTGACCGTCTTACCACCCGTATTTGGCCCGGTGATCAGCACCAAAAAGGTATTCTCATCTAACGTCAGGTCGGTGGGAACAACAGTGTGGGTATCCAACAAAGGGTGCCGCGCCCGGCGGATCCAGACAGTGGACCCGGGATGGGGATTACGGGCCGGGGGTTGCCAATCTGGTTGGGCATTGGTGTGTTTTGGCGGCCGCGGCGTTTCCACCGGGCGCCAGGGCACAAACTGCGGGGCCACACTATTGGTAACAATGGCATAACGGGCACGGGCCAGAATAAGGTCTAATTCGGCCACCCGTTCCACCACCCGAATCAGCGCTTCGGCCTGGATAGCAATCTTGCCCGAAAGTTCACGCAATACCCGTTGAACTTCATCTTCTTCCTGCACTTGCAGGCTCCGGTACTCATTATTCAACTCCACCGTGGCCAATGGTTCCACCCACAAAGTGGCCCCACTACCACTTTGATCATGTACCACCCCGGCAATCCGCCCTTTGTATTCTGCTTTGAGGGGGATCACATAGCGGCCGCCGCGTTGCGTAATGATCGGCTCCTGCAAAAACTGACTCTGGCTACTGTTGACGAGCCGCTGTAATTTTTCGTGGAGACGGTTGTAAGCCACCCGTAACTCATGCCGGATTTTCGCCAGCTTAGGGCTGGCGCTATCCAACACTTCCCCTTTGTCATCAAGCGTCTCACTGATAGCCGCAACCACACCGGGGCATTCCTCAATAAGTTCGGCAATCGCCGCCAGGTGCGGCACATGGTCAGGCAGACGGATGAGGATACGGCGCAAATTACGGGCCGCGATGACCGTGCCGCGAATATCCAGAAAATCTGCGGGCTGAAGGGTAAAACCCCGTTCGGCATTGCTGATAGCCCGGCGCACATCTCGCGCCCCGCCGATGGTGATATCATCACGTGTGTCGAGTAACGTCACCGCTTCTTGCGTTTCTGCCTGCCAGCGTTGGGCCGTTTCCAGGTCAGTGGTGGGGCGTAGTTCACGAGCCAGAGCCTCACCGCCACTGAAGCTAGTGTATCCGGCTACCCGATCCAACACTTTATCAAATTCCAATATACGAAAAGATTTGTTATCCACGATGATTATCCTACCAAGAACAAAGGTGACATTCCTTATATACTTACCACGGTCATAAAATGACAGTTCGTTGGCGACAACAGATTGGGTAAGCCCAGGCTGAAGACCCATCCCCCATCGCTCCCAGTGGGAAGGGGGGAAACCCAACGGCGCGGTTTGGCGGGCGGACGCCCACCAAACCGCGCCGGAAATCGTACCCCGCCCCTGGGGGTGGGGTTAGGGGTGGGATGTCTACGGATACACCCGATGCGGCGATAAAACGCCACAACGACACGGCGAAAAATGTCGGATTGTGCCCGTTGACAGTATATCGTCACGAATGGTTGTAGTCTATCGCAGAGAGGGATGTGCTCGCAACAATAAAATGCCTGTATCTACACAGGTGTAACCGGGCGATACCTGAGCTTGTCGAAGGCTAAGCCAGGCTTCGACAAGTTCAGCCCCCGGAGAACGTGTATAGGTGGAAGATGGGGGAAACACCAGACGTGCCGGTTATCGAGCGCGGCCGCGCTCGATAACCGGCACATGAGAAAATTCCTCGCCCCTGGGGGCGGGGTTAGGGGTGGGGGAAATCCGAATATGCCATTCCCCTGGCGGCCCTACTTTACAATTGGATCGAGGGAGGCATGGTGCTAGAATCATCAGCCGGTAAAAAGGTATTTATGAGTAAACAACCAATTCTCCAGTTTGATCAGGTCAGTAAATGTTTTGATTTTGCCTCAGAGCGGCCGCGTACCCTTCTAGAAACGGTTATTCACACCGTAGTGCCTGGCCGCCGCCGTGAATGGCAGGCCATTCACCAGGGGGTATTGTGGGCATTGAAGGATGTCTCATTTTCCGTGAAGCCGGGAGAAAGCCTGGGCATTATTGGGCGTAATGGCAGTGGCAAGAGCACCCTGTTGAAATTAGCTTCCCGTATTTTAAAGCCAACAGCAGGTAAGGTGGATGTCCGCGGCCGCGTTAGCGCCTTGCTCGAATTAGGGGCCGGATTTCACCCAGACCTCACTGGTAAAGAAAACATCTATCTCAACGGCTCCTTATTAGGTCTCACCCGCCAGGAAGTCGAAAAAAGTTACCAGGCTATTGTTGATTTCTCTGAACTTCATGACTACATCCACATGCCAGTCAAACATTATTCTTCCGGCATGTATATGCGCCTGGGGTTTAGCGTCGCCATCCACGTCCAGCCCGAAATTCTTATCATAGACGAGATTCTGGCAGTAGGCGATCAAGCATTCCAGAACAAGTGCATTGAACGAGTATATGAGCTAATTCGTTCTGGGATGACAGTTGTGATGGTCAGTCATAGCCTGGAAAGTATTCGGGGCATCTGTTCCCGTGCGATCTGGATTGAAAATGGGGAAATGCGTGCCTCTGGCACAGCCGATGATGTCATTGGGCAGTACATGACCCACTCGTATGCTCAGGCAGGTATACAAACAGCCCCCGATCAGAACCATCCGGTGGAGGTCCAAACCTTTTCTCGTTGGGGGAGTCGCGAAGTGGAGATCACGGGGGTACGTATTCTGAATGCCGCCGGTGAAATATGCGACACCTTCAAAACCAATGATCCTTTGACCTTGGAAATGGCTTATATCGCCCATGCACCTATTCAGGATCCCATTTTTGGGTTAGCGATTTTCCGCACGGATGGCGTGCATGTGAATGGCCCAAATGTACGCCATTCCGGGCTAAACATGGGGGTGGTGCAAGGGTCGGGAGTACTCCGTTATCAGGTAGAACGATTACCCCTGCTACCCGCACATTATCAGGTGACCGTAGCCGTGTATGATAGCTTCATCCGGCGGGCATTTGATCACCATGATCGGGCTTACCCTTTGCGGGTGATCGGTGGGGGCACGAAGGAGATTGATGGAGTGGTGACAATTCCGGCCACGTGGGAATGGGAGCCAGGGGAGAAAGGGGCCAAGTGGTGAATTTGAAGAAAAGGGTCAATCGGAAGAAAAGGATCTATCGTTAGTAGGCGTTCAGTCATATATACTGTCAAAGGGCATAATCTGACATTTTTTCGCCCTGTCGCCGTCTCACTTTATCGTCGTGTTGGGTTTATCCAAGGCCACCCCCACCCCTAACCCCGCCCCCAGGGGCGGGGAACTATTTTCGGCACGGTTTGGCGAGCGGACGCCCTCGAACCGCGCCGGTTTTTTTCTCCTACGAAACATCGTGTGCCGACTTTTGAACCATGCCCTTTTGCTACTTGTACGCCACGACGCCAAAGGCCTGCGGCCGCAATTCAACCCGTTGAAAACCAGCCTGTTGTAACCGCTGTATCACACCCCGCATTACATTTTTACCCGATTTGCTATCAGGATCACCGATATAATGGAAGACGCGGCCGCGTGGTTTCAATATCCGCACCAGTTCCCGGTAAAAATCCAGCCCATATAAATCCCCCGCCAAACTAAAGACCGGCGGATCATGCACAACCCGGGCGAATGTCTGCGAAGCCAGGGCGTTTATTTCGGTGAAGGCATCACCCTGGCGCAGGGTGATTTTAGGATTGGCAAACAACGCCTGTGACCAGGGGTTCAGGTGACATACCTCTACCACCGCTGGGTCTAGCTCAATCGTAGTGACGTGTTGCGCCGTTTTCGCCGCTTCGATAGCGGTATAACCCAACCCCATCGTCGTATCTAACACCAGACCTGACAGAGGCGCGGCCGCTTTGATTTTGCTCAGTGTGTCTCGGTACGGCTCAGTATTTTTGATACGGTGCATGGGAAACCCGGCCACTAGCATTGTCGGGGCATTGGTGGTGGGGAAGAGGCTGACAAATCGCCCCGTTGTCTCCGAAAAGAACTGGATTTTGCGAATTTCACTCTCTGCAACCAGGTAACAGCCGTTTTCCGTGGCCCGAATCTCGTCCAGTTGTTCCCAGGCGAGGGTTTGACCATCGGGTAAGTGCAGGCCATTCTCAGCCAGCGTGGCCATCACAGTAGAACGGTTCAGGTCAAGGGAAAGGGGGAAAGGGGTAGGGGCTTGCGGCCGCGAGACACCTATGCCACGCAATTGATAATGGGACAAAACAATCAGATTGTTCATAGGTGACCCTGTGAGGAAAAGGGGCTTTCCCCACATGTAGCGTAATCAGGAGACCGGCCACAGCAAATCGCCAAGTTATACTGGCAACGGGCACAATTTGCGGTTTATTCGCCCTGTCGCCCTGTCGCCCTGTCGTTTCATCGCCGCGTCGGGTGTATCTGGAGCCACCCCCACCCCTAACCCCGCCCCCAGGGGCGGGGAATTTTCTCGGCGCGGTTTGGCGGGCGGACGCCCGCCAAACCGCGCCGGTGAGTTTCTCCCCTTCCCTCTGGGAAGGAGAAGGGGGATGGGTCTTCCGCCCAAACCTACTCAGGCTGTCACCGTCAACAAAGTGTCATTTGTATCTATACAGCCCCTCACCCTAACCCTCTCCCCAGGGAGAGGGAACTAACTCCCCTCTCCCGAAGCGGGAGAGGGGTCGGGGGTGAGGGTCGGCGGTTTCACCTTCTCATTCCACGCTCGGCGTCGTGTAGGACGCAGAGCGTCCCAGCGGGAATTCCCACGCCGAGCGTGGGAATAAGTTGTGACACCTGAATAGTTACTGTCATTTTATGATTGGGGTAAGGTAACTACCTAAATTTGGCGCAAATTAGCGACAGTTCCATCACGTGCGAGAAAAGAGGCAAAGGCCGCGATAAAAGAAGCAGCTAATTCATGAGCTTGATTGAGTGAAACTTGTACGATATGACCC
>JAGNBF010000108.1 GCA_018004935.1 Chloroflexota bacterium
GGCAAAATGGGGTGTGTTACACCCCATTTTGCCCATAGATAGGGTTCCCCCTTCCCGCTGGGGGGAATCACTAGGGGGATGGGTTCATTTTGGTGAACAAGCCGCTTTTCCCCCACCCCCGCCCCCGCCCCCAGGGGCGGGGAGTTATCCCAGGTGGGCAAAATGGGGTGTGTTACACCCCATTTTGCCCATAGATCAGGTTCCCCTTCCCGCTGGGGGGAATCACTAGGGGGATGGGTTCATTTTGGTGAGCAAGCCGCTTTTCCCCCGCCCCCGCCCCCAGGGGCGGGGAGTTTTCCCAGGCGGGCAAAATGGGGTGTGTTACACCCCATTTTGCCCATAGATCAGGTTCCCCCTTCCCGCTGGGGGAAGGGGGTCAGGGGGATGGGTTCATTCGCCCTACCCATGTCAACCCCCAATTTGGAGTAAACCCCCCATACACACTACAATTACACTGCCTTCTCATACTCGCTCTCACAAAACGCATCGCCATGGGGATTGACGTATGGCTACAGAAAAAAACAGATCCGACCCTTCCTACAACACCTTCCTCGCCCCTCTGCGCCGTATCTGGCGCTCTATTAGTATCCCCTTAACCGCTATATTCTTAGCCTTACTAATTGGCGCAGTCATCCTGGCCCTCTCTGATGCCAACCCCCTGGACGCTTATGCCGCCCTCCTCAAAGGAGCTTTTGGCAACGCCAACAATTTTGGCCGTACCCTGGAAAAAGCAACCCCCCTCATTTTAGGGGGGCTGGCCGTTGCCTTTGCCTTCAAAGCCGGTCTTTTCAACATTGGGGGGCAGGGGCAATTGGTATTTGGGGCCATCTTTGCGGCCTATCTCGGGTTTAGCCTCAACGGTTTGCCTTTTCCGTTGCACATGCTCATCGCCCTACTGGGTGGAAGCCTCATTGGTGGGTTGTACGCCGCCATTCCCGGTGCGCTCAAAACATATACCGGTGCCCATGAAGTCATCACCACCATCATGCTAAACTTTGTGGCCCTGAACACCACCGACTACCTGGCCAATGGCCCATGGAAAGATACCACCGATATTGTGGCTAAAACGCCCCCTATCCTGGATTCAGCGGCAATTCCTCGTCTGGGTAATATTCCCATAGGCTTTTTTATTGCCATATTAGCCGCTGTCCTCACCTGGTATCTCCTCTACCGTACTACCATCGGATTTGAGATTCGTACCGTGGGGCTGAATCCCCATGCGGCCAAATATGCGGGCATAAAAGTAGCTCGTACTATCATTCTCGCCATGATCATCAGCGGTAGTATGGCGGGTATGGGTGGAGCCATCGAAACATTAGGAGTTGTAGGGCGATACCAGCCTGGCTTCAATGCTGGTTTAGGATTTGATGGTATTACTATTGCCCTGCTGGCCCAAACCAATCCTTTGGGTGTTGTTCCCGCCGCCTTGCTTGTGGGTGCGATGCAGGCGGGTTCCAGTCAGATGCAATTTGATGCCAAAGTGCCCTCACAAATCATTGATGTCATTCAGGCCCTTATTCTCTTCTTCGTTTCTGCCGATGCCATCGTGCGCTGGATTTTGCGTAGCCGCCGCACCGATGGGGAGAAGGTGACGTTAAGTACGGGTTGGGGTAAGGGATAAGAGCCGGACCAGGTAATGTTCTGTAAAAAATCGTATCTATACAGATGGGGTATGGCTCTGCCTGAGCTTGTCGAAGGCGGAGCCGGGCTTCGACAAGCTCAGCCCCCGAGGATGGGTATAGTTACAAAAAATCAAGGTCTGTCAAGACCTGACAGGTTCGGAGTATACCCATAAATCGTGGGGCACAGACCTGACAGGTATTAGAAACCTGTCAGGTCTCCCACAAAACGTGGATATACTCCAGGTTCGCAAAAACTTGTTTTCAGTGAACTAACGACTGTGTCCCAAAGGGAACGGGTGCAAAGAATGGAAGCAACATCAGCAATAACAAAAAGAGTGAACAGGGAGCGGATGTGGCGTGGAGTTCGTTTTGGCGTGGGGGCATTATTAGCTATGGCCGTTTTTTATAGCTACTGGCGTAATCCGCAACTCACGACAGGTATTTTGAATGCCACTCTACGTCAGTCTACCCCCCTTATTTTAGGTGCCTTATGTGGTTTGTTGGGTGAGCGTTCCGGCGTTGTCAACATTGGCATTGAAGGTCAGATGTTACTTTCCGCTTTTGTTGGCTTTTTAGCCACCGTCGTTACGCGGAATTTATTTATTGGCGTATTAGCCGGGATGTTGATGGGCGCCTTCTTGGGGCTATTCCTGGCCTTTATGTCAGTGACATTAAAGATGGATCAGATCATTGGGGGAACGGTCATTAACATTATGGCCTTGGGGTTAACCAGTTTCTTTTACCAGGCCGGGCAGACGATTCCAGGCAAATTATCCCCAGTTTCCCTTGGCCCCCTGGCTGAGATTCCCCTCATTGGCCCGGTTTTATTCCGCAATCCACCCATTACGTATACGGCTATTATTCTCGTTTTTGTGGTTCATTACGGCTTGTTTTATACCCCTTGGGGTTTACGCACACGGGCTGTGGGAGAACATCCTCGCGCCGCGGATACGGTGGGGATTAATGTGTACCGACTACGCTATGTGAATGTGATGCTGGGGGGGGCGATTGCTGGTTTGGCGGGTGTGTTCTTAACGTTAGAGTCAGTTGGTTCCTTTGAGCGGGCGATGACCAACGGGCGGGGGTTTGTGGCGTTGGCGGTAATGATTTTTGGTAAATGGACGCCATTAGGAGCATGGGGTGCGGCATTGCTTTTTGGGTTTGCCAATGCGGTACAAACCCAGTTGCAATTTGGGGGAACATTGCAGATTCCCCACCAATTTATTGGCATGTTACCATATCTATTGACGATAGTGGTACTGGCAGGATTTGTGGGCCGTTCGCGGCCGCCTGCCGCCGTCGGCCAACCCTACGAAACGGAATAAAAAACTCGACTTTGGCGAATTTATGGCTTACCTCTGGATGTAGCACGGCCTTTCCAGGCTGTGCATCCTCTGGTGACACCCAAAGACGACAAACTCCAGTAACAAAAGCACGTTGTGATTAGGGGGCTGGCTTCTGGAGATTAGAAGATTGCAGAAGTCGTTCCAATTTTCGTCATAGCCAAAAAAAGAGGGGTTTAAGCCCCTCTTTTTTATTACTCAAATTCAAACGCTTCTGATTCTTCGTAACCGTCTAAGAATAACTTCTCGTTTTGCTGTGGTTGGTCTCCTGGCCGCGTCACCCAACTTATTTTTAGACGCTCACTTAGTGGACTCACTTCTTAGCTTCTTACAAAGCCGACCGCCGCCGCTTTAAGATGGCAACAAAAGTGGCAATCGTGAATAAACCAGCAGTTAAAACAAGCACACCCGGGAACACGCCTTGCGGAGAAGCGATATTCAGATTATTCAGGGTAATGGCGGTGGGGCTAAAACTCCACTGATAATCTTCTACCTCACCATCTGTCGCCTCACCGAAAACCAACTGTAATACACTGGCTGTTGTTGAAGCCGTTGGGCAGCCAGCTCCGTCCAGGGACAGACCAAACGCACTAAAAAGTGGTTCATTGGGCCGGAAAATGCGGAATCGGGCATTTAATGTACTGGGATATGTACCGCCGTATTGAGCAGTGGTCGGTGATGTGAAATTAATTGTCTGGTCACCAAATAGAAAGGTATTGGCAACCATCTCAGATACACCGCCAGTCGAACTGGTTTCAAAGACATTATCTCCGTCCCAATCAATCCAACCAACCAGGCAGCCCACAAACACGCTGGATGGTTTAGTCAGGTCAATGGCTAACGATGCCGTACCATCCCCCCAATTTGAGAGAGGAGGGTGGGTAATGCCGGTTTCATCATTGGTACGGGCTTGATCACCGGTCGCAGTAGCGCTTTCCTGGCCATCATCTTCGCTATCAACCCCTGTGCCTAAATAAATTGCCCAATGCGGTGGCGGGCACCATTATCGGCATCTACCGTGTTGTTATAGGCGACCGGCAGGTCACCATAATCACGACTGTAGTCGGCAGATACAAAATCAATGGTCATATCCAGGGAATCAATCGTTGTCCCATCAAGCAGCACTTCAATGGCTTCAATTGACCCATAGTCGGCCCCGGTGCCCACATTCGTGAAGGCGCTAAAAGGAAAGTAAAGTTCTGTTCCCGGCGCGGAGATGGCGTAAGGTAAGGTATAGCTGAACTGCGAATAGTTTGAGGCGTCTTCATATATCCGCATAGTAACGATTGCAGATAGGTCTACCTGGCGCACGAAGACGGTTAAGCCGTCATAGGGGTTTAATGATGTCCCGCCAAGACCAAAATCCAGAACACAGTCGCCATCATTGGTGCCGTCCATTTGAATCAGCGCCGTACCCCGTGTACTGGAACCAATGCTGAAAGCCAGGCTATCTGGAACGGTCGTATCTACCCTGGCCGCAACGGTGTCGAGACCACTGGTCCTGGTGACAAGAATGTGACGCACACCACCAAGCATATCGCTGCCGGTGGCTGTGGTGCAGGCAGTTGTATCAACATCTGAGACCTGAGCATTGGCATCAAAGGTATCAACATTCAGTTGGGCGGCATAGATGACAGATGTTAACGCCCCCAGAAGTAAGGTTACAAGTAACAAATAGAGATTTTTTCGCGTAAACCTTTTCATTTTTCCCTCTTCTTGTGTTGTGGCTGTCCCCTGACCAAGCTACCAAACTGTGACCCCACTAAGTACAGTTGCCTTTTTATCTTCTAAGAACTTTGGGGCAAACAGAATCTAAGCTTGTCAAAGGTCATTGGTTGTGACAGGCTCTACTAACTTCACCATAATTTATTGTGAAGATACATCAATACGGTGAACCCTATAGTAATACAAAAAATTGTCTTTACGGTTATAGAACGGTTATAAAAAGGGTTTTTGGCTATTACTTTAGTCACCTCATTATTCCATTAGATGAAATTTGTAAAAAAATTATTTCTAGAAGAGACACAATCGCAATATTCACCATCATCCTTCGTGTCAAAGTTATGCTTTATCTGTTAAAATATTGCAAATTCATTACTTTAGTGAGATTCAATCATAAAACAACTTATGAGTTCATTGAAAACAGTCAAAACAGTTAAATGCCCGGATTCTTTCTCTCTGGGAGCACTGGTAAAATTAGTCAGAAGCTGGACTTTTTGTACTAGACTCAACTACTCTGTAGCAATTCTCAATTTGGTTTGCTCCTGGCGTTTGCCGTTTTTTGTTTTATGGCAAGGTTGAACAGCCTGAAAGGCTGTTCAACGGCTTGGGCCATTTTTCGAAGTTCTTTTGGCATCCAACGGTTTATGAATGTTCAAAAAATAAACCGGTAATGTACGGGTGACCCTTGTGGTTGCCCAACCGGGCAGGCACAAGGCCAGCCCGTATCAATCGTATTACCGTATTAAATTCTTAACTTTCATTAACCGTTGGTTAAATTCAGAATTGCTGACTTCGCTGTGTCAACTTGGGGAGAAACAAAGGGAGTGGGCTATAATCGCAAATGGAAAATGACCCTAATGTGTAAAAGGTGTATTGATGACAGAAAATGGGAAACCTATTGTGTTGGAAGCGAAGGGGATTACAAAACGATTTCCTGGTGTGATTGCGAATGACCGGGTAAATTTGCTCTTGCGCCGGGGGGAGATTTTGGCTCTGCTGGGGGAGAATGGGGCCGGGAAAAGCACCTTGATGAATATGCTCTATGGCCTTTATCACCCAGATGAAGGGGAAATCTGGATTAAAGGGGAAAAGGTGTCCTTAAAAAGCCCCAGAGATGCGATTGCCCGTGGGGTAGGAATGGTGCATCAACATTTCCAACTGGTACCGGTGATGACGGTGGCCGAGAATGTGATGCTGGGCGCGGAGACGACACGGGGGTTGGGGATGCTGGATGCACGTGCGGCCGCAAACCGTATCCATGCGCTTTCCCAACAATACGGCCTTCAGGTAGACCCCACCGCCGTTGTGGAAGACCTGGCCGTTGGTTCCCAACAGCGTGTAGAAATCATCAAGGCCCTCTACCGCGATGCCGATATTCTCATTTTAGATGAGCCTACTGCCGTGTTAACACCTCAGGAAGCCAATGAACTTTTCCGCATCATGCGTGACCTGACGGCACGGGGCGTCTCCATTATTTTTATCACCCACAAATTGAAAGAGGTGTTGGCGGTGGCCGACCGCATCGGGGTGTTGCGTCGCGGCCGCGTTGTGGGCACCGCTGATCCTAAGACCGCCACCGAAGCCAGCCTGGCGGAAATGATGGTCGGGCGGCAAGTTCTGCTCCAGGTAGAAAAAGAAGACGCCCAACCCGGCCAACCCATCCTACAGATCCGCGATCTCCAGGTGATAGATGAAAGAGGCCACCGGGCCGTTAAAGGGTTAAGCCTCGAAGTTCACGCAGGGGAAATTTTGGGTATCGCTGGTGTTGAAGGTAACGGTCAACGGGAATTGGTGGAAGCTCTCACCGGTTTGCGCCCCATCGCTGGGGGCGCAGTGTTAATAGGCGGGCAGGATTGCACCCATTTTAGCCCCCGCCAGATTACCGAAATTGGTACGGCCCACATCCCTGAAGACCGGGAAAAACATGGCCTGGTGATGCCTTACCCCATCTCTGACAATATGGTCTTAAACCGGTATTACCAACCTCCCTACGCCAGAGGGTTGGTGATGAATCAGGAAAAAATTGTGGCCGATGGGCAAAAACTGGTAGACCAATACGATGTCCGCACACCCAATGTCTTAACTCCGGCCAGTAGCCTCTCTGGGGGCAATAAACAAAAGGTCATTGTGGCCCGGGAATTTTCGCACCCGACTAAATTGCTCATCGCCGCCCAACCCACACGGGGCATTGATGTCGGTTCGATTGAGTTTATTCACAAACAAATTATCGCCCAACGAGATCAAGGGGTGGCGGTTCTGCTCGTCTCAGCCGAATTGGATGAGGTTTTGAGTCTGGCCGATCGGGTGGCTGTGTTGTTTGATGGCAAAGTTGTCAAAATTCTGCCTATCGAAGAAGCGACCCGTGAACGGGTTGGTTTATTGATGGCCGGTTCCACTGAGGCGTAAATAGCGCGTCTCAACCTCATTTTGATTTCCTCTGCAACAATGAATTTGGCTCACTCCAGTTTTACCGAGGTGTAAATGGCGCGTATCAACATCATCTCTCCAGACGAAGCGACGGGTTTACTTAAGCAGGAATACCATGCCGCGGAGCAACGCGCCGGGCGTATCTGGCATATTGTCAGCATTATGAGCCAGAATGCCGAAGCGATGAAGGCTTCGATGGGGTTGTATCGGGTGCTGATGTTCCGTGACTCCCCACTCAGCCGGGCACAGCGGGAGATGCTGGCGGTGGTGGTTTCGGCGGCGAACCATTGTGTTTACTGAATGCGGGCACATGCCCATGATCTCCGGGCTGAGATCAAACGCGATTTTGACCTGACGGATGAAGCGAAAGCGGATGAATTAGTTCACCAGATAACGAAAGATTGGCCCACGGCCGCACTCGCCCCGGCTCATATGGCTCTCTGTATTTATGCCGACAAATTAACCCGCACCCCGGCCACTGTTACGGAGGCTGATGTGGACAATTTACGCCAACATGGTTTTTCAGATCGGGCCATCCATGATGCCACCCAAATCATCAGCTACTTCAACTACATTAACCGCATTGCCGATGGCCTGGATGTAGCGTTAGAAGATTTTGTCCATGCCTGGGAACAAGGTGTCCCAGAACGGTAAATGCCCTTCTCCCCGCTCCGATAATTCATTCATCTGCCGAGGGTTTTCTGGATAATGCCGCTTTGTCTGCGCTGGTGATGCAAGTGGAGGGGCGGTAATATGGGTCATAGGTATGGGGATCCCCTGCCCTCGAGAGGGTTAGTAGTCACCTGTCAGGATAACAGCCGCCGCACTGTTTCAGCCATTGCTTCGGCGGTCAACCCCAGTTTTTGGTAGATGGTTTCATAGGGGGCGGAAGCCCCAAACCGCTCTAACCCTAGCACTACCCCATCTAATCCCACAAACCGTTCCCAGCCAAAGGTCGCGGCCGCTTCTAGGGCCACTCTCACCTTTACGGCTGAGGGTAACACCATTGCCTGGTATTCTGGCGGCATGGCCCGGAACAGTTCCCAACTGGGTAAGGAGACAACACGCGCCGGTATCGCGGCCGCGTCTAGCAGTTTTTGCGCCTCCAGGGCGATATGGACCTCAGAACCGGTGGCCAGGAGAATAGCTTGGGGGTTGGGTCGGTCGTCGAGGATGTAGCCACCGTGGATGGCTCCACCCGTCTGGGCCGGGTTGAGCACAGGAAGTTTTTGCCGGGTCAGCACCAGTGCCGTGGGGGCATGGCGGCGACGTAGGGCCGTTTGCCAGGCGGCCATTGTTTCCCAGGCATCGGCCGGGCGGAAAACCACCAGATTGGGAATGGCTCGCAAGGCCGCCAGATGTTCGATGGGTTGATGGGTGGGGCCGTCTTCGCCCAGGCCAATGGAGTCGTGGGTAAAGACATATATCACCCCGATTCCCATTTGGGCGGCCAGACGAATGGTGGGGCGCAGGTAGTCGGAAAAGACGAGGAAGGTGCCGCCATAGGGAATGACGCCGCCATGAACTGCCAGGCCATTCATCACGGAACTCATGCCATGTTCGCGGACGCCAAAACGGAGATAGTGCCCGGCAAACGCCCCATTCTGCACATCGGTCATCTGGCTGGTACGGGTATTGTTGGATGGGGTCAGGTCGGCGGAGCCACCGAGTAGTTCCGGCACGCGTTCAATCAGGTATTCCAACATTTTGCCTGAGGCGGCACGGGTAGCCAGGGGTTTTGGGCCAAAATCGGGGGTGAAATCGTCCCAACCGGCTGGCAATTCACCGCGCCGGAGGCGGGTGAATTCGGCGTATAGGTCGGGGTGGGTTTTGGCGTAGTCGGCAAACATGACCTGCCACTGCTCATGGTGGCGTTGGCCGCGTGTAGCGGCCGCGCCCAAAATTTCCCGTGCTTTGGGGTCAATGTGGAAGGGTTCATCCACCGGCCAGCCCAGCCTCTCTTTTGTCAGGCGCACCTCATCTACCCCCAGGGGTTCGCCGTGGGCTTTGGATGTGCCCTGTCTGTTGGGACTGCCCAGGCCAATGATGGTGCGGCAGGCGATGAGGCTGGGGCGGGTATCATCCGCGAGGGCTTGTTCGAGGGCGGCCGCGACTTCAGCCGGGTTGTGACCATCTACACGGGTGGTTTGCCAGCCATACGCCTGAAAACGGGCCATGACATCTTCGCTGAAGGAAAGCTTGGTGGAGCCATCAATGGTAATGTGGTTGTCGTCATAGAGAACAATGAGCCGCCCCAGGCCGAGATGTCCTGCCAGGGCGCAGGCTTCATGGGAGACACCTTCCATCAGGTCGCCATCGCTGGCCAGAACGTAGGTGTAATGGCTGACGACAAGGAAGTTGGGCCGATTGAAGTGGGTAGCCAGCCACCGTTCGGCCAGGGCCATGCCCACGGCATTGCTGATGCCTTGCCCTAAGGGGCCGGTGGTGGTTTCCACGCCAGGGGTGTGACCATATTCGGGGTGGCCGGGGGTTTTACTACCCCACTGCCGGAAATTCTGTAGCTCGGTGAGGGGTAAATCATAACCGCTCAGGTGAAGCAAGCCGTAGAGGAGCATACTGCCATGCCCGGCAGAGAGGACGAAGCGGTCACGGTCAGGCCAGGTGGGGTCTTGGGGGTTGAATTTGAGATAGGTAGACCAGAGGGTTGCGGCCGCGTCGGCCATGCCCATTGGCATACCAGGGTGTCCACTTTCGGCTTTTTGTACGGCATCCATGGCGAGAACACGTAAGGTATCAGCCAGGGGTTTCAGGTTGATTGTCATGGGATTATCTCCTACGAAAATGTAGGGCGATTTGGTAAATCGTCTGGGCGATTTACCAAATCGCCCTACAGATTTTCATTCATCTTGGTGTGCCGCAGACCCATAGGGAACTTCTGCGAAAATAGCCACGGATAATGGGAACACGGATAGGAAGAAACACGGATGGGGATGAAAATTGTGGCGTTATTTTCATCCAACTTGGTGTGCGCCCCGTCCATGGGAAACTCCTACGGAAATGTAGGGCGATTTGGTAAATCGCCCGGTGGACGATTTACCAAATCGTCCTACAGATTTTCATTCATCTTGGTGTGCCGCAGACCCATAGGGAACTCCTGCGAAAATAGCCACGGATAATGGGAACACGGATAGGAAGAAACACGGATGGGGATGAAAATTGTGGCGTTATTTTCATCCAACTTGGTGTGCGCCCCGTCCATGGGAAACTCCTGCGAAAATGTAGGGCGATTTGGTAAATCGTCTGGGCGATTTACCAAATCGCCCTACAAATTTTCATTCTATTTGGTGAGCGCCCGCTCATGGGGAACTCCTACGAAAATAAGTTTGCGAGTTTGCGAGTTTGCGAGTAAAGGAACGACCACTCGCCACTCGCATGCTCGCTGTTTTCATTCCTCTTGGTGTGCGCCCCGATCATGGGGAACTCCTATTCGCTTTTATTCTCACGTTTATTGTCCGGCTCACGGCGACGCCAGATCATAGATTGAAAATGAAAACCGGGGCGGCCTTCGGCCAGTTCAATGGGGCGAAAATAGACGAGATCAAACAAGGGCGCAACGAGGTTCTGGATGGCTTCATCGGTGTGATAAGAAAAGAACCGTTTGGGTTCGTGGAAATCATCGGCCCAGATCCCTTCAAACTCCTCGCCGCCATAAATGCCCAGGTAGAAGAGGCCACCGGGTTGGAGTAAACGGTGAATTTCGGCCAGAACATGCGGTTTGTCGGCCAGGGGTACGTGGAGCAGGCAGTTTAGGGCAAAGAGGGCCGCAAACGATTGATCGGGGAAATCCAGGTGCAGAAAATCCATAACGTAGGCGGTCAATCCTTTGGCCTGACAGAGGCGTACCATGGCGGGCGAGAGATCTGTACAAGTGACGATGAGGCCGTTGTCCTGGAAATAGCGGCCAAAATGGCCTGGTCCGGCCCCAATTTCGAGCAGGGTGGTTTTGTCTTCGCTGTGGAGCAGGTTGAGGAAATATTGCCGTTCGGCCAGTTTCCAGTCGTCGAGGGCGGTGGTGTCCCGGTTCGCGGCCGCGGCATCATAGGCCTGTTGTAGTTGAGTGATTACTTTGGTATACATATTTCAGTGAATTCATGGATGAGTCTACTGCAAAAAGCCCGGCTCCTGACTCATTTAACCGTCACTCCTGAGAAAATAGCCACTGATGGTGAAAACACGGATAGGAAAAAACACGGATAGGAATGAAAAATGGTGACGTTATTTTCATCCATCTTGGTGCGCCGTAGACCCATGGGGAACTCCTGCGAAAATAGCCACGGATAAGGGGAACACGGATAGGAAGAAACACGGATGGGGATGAAAATGGTGGCGTTATTTTCATTCATCTTGGTGCGCTCAGGCTCATGGGGAACTCAATGGCCAATGGGAGGGCAACTGAACGCTTACGTAAATTGTACGAACTTATTGTAACGCATAGATCATCGGCCCTAAAATGGCCGGGCAAAAGCCTCAGCAATTCTCAATTTGGCCTGAACGTCTAAAAGTGCCGAGGCCGCCCGGCCGTAAAATGGGCCGGGCTATGGTTACGAAGGCCGTTGGCCTGCTGTTTTAGCCCGTAAGGCCTGGTATGGATAGCCCGGCGGTTCAACTGGGCGTAGCACAGCCTTTCCAGGCTGTGCACTCTCTATGCAGGCAGAGGCGGGCTTCGGCAAACTCAGCCCTCGAGGATGTGTAGAGCGAACAGCCTGAAAGGCTATTCTACGGGTTGGGCCATTTTTCGAGCGTGCTCCTGGAGTCCAACGGTTTTAACCGTTGACTAAATTGAGAATTGCGGCAAAAGCCTACTTACGAGAATGAACCCATACTCTTTTTATCGGTGTACCATGGCCAGATAATGCCAGGTTGTAGCCGTAAAGGGTCCGGCATAGGCTCCTGGTGGTGTGGTTCCGGCACGCACAAAACCGGCGAAATCCCAGGGCACGCTATTATCCAGATTGCCAGGGGGAACACTGGGTGGGGTGGGGGCGTCATCCCAGGCAAAATCAGGTATGGCAAAGGTGGTCGCCGTCAGGAGATTGCTTCCTTCGCTGGGGCGAAAATTGCCCTGTTCTGGGTCTACGAGTTGTGGCGCAAAGGTGTTGATATGATTGTCGCTTTGTAGCTGGGTGGGATTGCATGTGGGGTGGGCTGGTTGGCAACCAGCATTACTATCCTCAATGCCTAATGGATGATTGGCGGGGCCATTCCAGATGACATTGCCCCGAATGATTAGATGGGTGTCTGTGGTAGCCGGGTTGGGAATATTGGAACCCTCTGAGGGGATGCGGGGGCCATAAATGGCGAAATGTTGCCATTGGCTTTGATAACCGGTGGGATTGTAAAAAATATTGTTGTAGACGGATACGTTGCGATTTGGGATGGGTTCTTCGTGACCGGTGAGGCTGGTTCCCCATCCGCCAGCGGTGAGGAAGTCGGCACATTGATCGCTGTTTCCATCACAGCCCCGCAGACCAAAAACAATTTCCAATAAGTGACTGCGCTCGCCAACCCGATAGCAGGTGTTGAATGCCAGCAAAATGTTATAGCCCCCATTCACGCCCATGCAAGCCCCTTCGATGTCGTGCAGGATGTTATTGACGAATTTTATGTCGTAGGCCTCATAATGGAGCCAGGGATCATGCATAAACTCAAAGCCTGTACCCTGACCGGCGGTGAAGCCACCGGCTCCACAATCGAAGTAGATGTTCCCTTCAACACGAAAATAAGCAGACCCCCCTTTGAGGTAATGACACCAATCACCAGCGTTGTGGATGGTGTTGGCGCGGAAGTGCCCGTTTTGTACCGCCACAAAATCTACGGCATTGTCCCAGGCTCCGGAGATGTCACTTAGTTCGATGTAGACATGGCTGGATTGATTTACTTTGACCGTTTCTTGCACATTGAAGGTTCCTGGTTCGGCTCCCAAAATGGTGGTCTGGCGCAGGAGCAGGTGATCGCACTGTTCGCAGTGAAAGACATCACCACCCTGAGCGGCGATGTGCAAACCGATAAGGTAAAGGTAGTGGGTATCGAAGATGTTAAGGGCTGGCAGGTGGACAGTATTGAGACCGTCGGCGGCTTCGATAAGGATGGGGGATGTGTATGTGCCGTAACGGGATTCCCAATAAACGGGCACAATAGCCGAATCGTAGGTTCCGGTGACCAGGTGAATGTGGTAGCCTGTGGCAAGGGGGGTGCCCTGGGGAATGCGGTTCCAGGCTTCGGTGAGGGTGGCGAGGGCATTGGTACGACTGTTACCGCTGTTGGTATCGTTGCCCTGGAGGGGATCTACCCAGAGATCGGTAAGGGTAGGGTTGCCGATGTCGTAGAGGTTGTTATTGTCGGTAGGGGGGATAGGGGTTTTTCTGGCTGTTGCTGGGGTATTGTCAGGGATGAGGGTGGCCTGGGTGACGGTGGTGCAGGCGATAAGGCAGGCGAACAGACATAACCAACTGAGGTGGGTGACAAAACGGGAGCGATGGTACGAGGGCATAAGAACTCCTACGAAAATGTAGGGCGATTTTGTAAATCGCCCAGTGGACGATTTACAAAATCGTCCTACAGATTTTCATCCCTCTTGGTGTGCCAAAGGCCCATGGGGAACTCCTGAGAAAATAGCCACGGATGACGGGAACACGGATAGGAATGAAAAATGGTCATAAAATGACATTTTGTTGGCGGTAATAGATTGGGTAAGCCCAGACTGAAGACCCATCCCCCAGTGATCTCCGAGGGAAGGGGGAAACCCAACGGCGTGGTATGGCCCGGGATATACCCGACGCGGCGATAAAGTGACCGGGCGATAGGGCGAAAAAGCCGCAGATTGTGCCTGTTGCCAGTATATACACATTCTCAAGGGCTGAGCTTGTCGAATCCCGGCTCTATCTTTGACAAGCTCAGACAGAGCCGTACACTACTTGTATAGATATATGAGTTTTTTAGCAACAGATATATTGGGGATCTTTGGGATTTCGTGGGGTGATGGGTGCTGTAGGGCTGGCCTTGTGCCTGCTCAACCGGGGCAACCACAAGGGTTGGCCTGATGTATGGTATCAATTCCCTGAATTCGCAAAGAGCCTATTGTTCTTATGTTATCTCTTGACCAACAGAATGTTTTCCGGGAAGAGGTGCGACGGCGACAACCGGGATGGCGTCCGGCTACGGAAGTTTATGCGGAGATGGTAAAAACGCATCTGCGGCCGCAATCCCATCTGCTTGATCTTGGGTGTGGGCGAGGCGGACTGGTGGAGCAACTGGCTCATCCTCTGACGCAAAGTGTGGGTGTAGACCCAGATTGGCTTTCGCTTAAGGAGCACCGGCTAGAATTGCCCCGTGCGGCCGCGTTTTCCCATGCCTTGCCCTTTGTCGCCAGCCAGTTTGATCTCATTTTTGCCAGTTGGGTGCTGGAGCACCTGCCCCACCCACAGGCTGATCTGGCTGAAGTGGCCCGGGTGCTGAAACCGGGTGGTGTGTTTATCTTTATTACCCCGAACCGCCGACATCCGCTCATTCAATTGAACCGTTGGCTTAGCCGATTTTCCCGGCTACAGGATGGACTGGTACAAAAGTTGTATGGACGTGCGGCCGCAGATACCTTCAAACCGTATTATCATGCCAACAGTGCCACTGACCTGCAAAACCTGGCCCAACAAAGTGGCCTCACCCTTAACGCCTTGCATCCCATTATGGATCCTACCTATCTGGCGTTTACTCCCTTGCTCTTCCGCCTGATGCTGGCACTAGAAAAACGGCTTTCCCCCTCCCGATATATCCACTTAGTAGGAATGATGAGCACGGCTAACCCCTGGCCAACAATTCTGTGAGAATAAAAATCAGTACACTCAAGAACAAGCCAGTGATAAAGGATAGGTAAGCCAACCGGACAAAACGGTATTTTTTGTTGGCTAAAAAACAACCCAACGTATAAATCTCTCGTAGCTGAATCTCGTAACTTTTTTCGGGTGTTGCCAAAGACTCTTCCATTGAGGTCATGAATTGATCATAGGACAGGTTGGAAAAATCACCAAAGAAGAGCAGGTTAAAAGCCGGGTTCTTGACATCGGGGCTGTGCCCATTTTTTTTGAGAATGGCTGTTTTGGGCATGGCGGCGTAGGCGGCCATGAGGACCGTAATCAGGCAGAAGATGATGAGGATGATGGCCGCCGGACGGAAGAGGGGTTCGGTGAGGTAACGAATGGAAAGGGTGAGAACTACCGAAGAAATGGTTAGCATCATATTGGCCTTGACATCGGCCATGGAGCTAAGTTGGGCATGATGCCAACGTGTTTGCCGAATGAGATGATCAATATGACTGCCGGGTTGGATATTCATAATACCTCTCCTGCGTAAATGTAGGGCGATTTGGCAAATCGCCCGGACGATTTACCAAATCGTCCTACAGATTTTCATCCCTCTTGGTGTGCCAAAGGCACATGGGGAACTCCTACGAAAATAGCCACGGATAGTGGAAACACGAATAGGAATGAAAAATGGTGGCGTTATTTTCCTCCATCTTGGTGCGCCGTAGACCCATGGGGAACTCCTACGAAAATAGCCACGGATAGTGGAAACACGGATAGGAAGAAACACGGATGGAAATGAAAATGGTGGCGTTATTTTCATTCATCTTGGTGTGCGTTCCGTCCATGTGAAACTCCTACAAATTTTCATTCCACCTGGTGAGCACCCGCTCATGGGGAATTCCTGCGAAAATGTAGGGCGATTTGGTAAAGGGTGTGTTGCAAATGAGTTGAATAATGAGTCTTGGGGAATTCAGGGGGTTGACAGCCGATGTACGGGCAGGCCTTGTGCCTGCCGCGTGTGGGGCAACCACAAGGGTTGCCCGTACCCCACGAAACCCCAAAGAACTTATTTTTTTCCTCTCAATCGAAATGAAACACACCCTTTGGTAAATCGCCCAGATGAAGGGTTTGTTATTTTTCTTTTCCTGATTTAAACACATCCATCCAGGCGTCTACTTCGTCACGGCTGAGTTTGGAGGTGGTACGTTTGCGTGTGGGAAGGGTGGTGGATGGTGGGATTGTTGGTGGTTTGACCTCGCGGCCGCGTTCTGGCTCGGTTTTGGGGGCCGGGTCTTCTGGCAGGGGCGCGGCCGCGGCAAACAAAGCCATCCAGGCATCTACTTCGTCTGGGGTGAGATGGACACGGGCCGTTTTACGCGGCCGCAATTCCGGCGTTGTCGCTTTGGTAGGGATGTGGGGATCGGCCGGGGGGAGTTTGTCTCTCTGTCGGGACGGAGTGGCAGGCGGGGGCAGTTCCGGTTCTGGGCCAAATAAATTCAGCCATTCATTGATTTCTGTGTCGTTTAGTTGCGGGTCAACATTCACGGGGGGTGGGGCTGGTTTAGCTTCCACGGCCATCATGGCGGCAAACACCTCAGAGTAGATATGGGCCATGCGTTGCTTCTTCACTCCCTGAATGATAGCCTGATCGCTGGTAATGATAGTGTACTCTGGGCCAGCTTTGCGGTCTACCTGACGAATGCGGTACAGAATGAGGGAGTCGGCGGTACGTCCTACAGAGGCGAAAATGACAGTGACGCGGCCGCCAGACCATTGGCGCACCTCTCCCCCGGGCAGACCAGCATCAAAAAAAAGGGTGACATGGCGACGACGATCCCGACTGGCCCATTGCTTAATCTGCCGGACCAATTTGGCTTCGTCATCCGGGTCGGAGAGATCCAGATCCGGTATTTTACCGATGAGGTTATGACCGTCAATCCAGTATTGCATAAGATGATGATTGGCCCAATACCTCAGCGATGTGCAGGTTTTGTCCGGCAAAGTTGGTAAAGGTCAGATCGTTGATAGCCAGGCCATAATGGGTATTGAGGAGGCTCAGTAAATAAAGGTAGTTAGCGGTGAGGCGTTGGCTCCAATCTAGCCCCAACCGCTGTGCGGCCGCGATAATCTCCGCCTCTTCTCCCTCTAGCTCCATAAAATTACCAAAAGGCATTTCGTCTAGTACCAGTTCTACCGGGCCAAAGATAAACGTTTCCCGATATTTTTCATATACCTGTACCGCCTGAAAACCGATGCGCTCCAGGATTGCGGCCGCGTTATCAAAACTATCCACATTAATTTCAATCTCTTCACGGATTTTTACCTGGGTGGTGTCACTGTTCTGGGCCGCCCCTTTATAGGTGATCACATTCCCGGTATCCTGGCGCAGACGGAGTAGTTTATCCTGTCGGCGTAACCCTTCCCAGGCATTATCATAACGAATATTGCGCTCAAATGTCCGGGGCAGATGTAACACCCCCCCAGCGGCGATGACCTGTTCACGAAAGGTGGGCAAATCTGCTACTAAAAATTTTACTTCTACTTCAAGTGCCATAATAATCGGCTCCTGCGAAAATGTAGGGCGATTTTGTAAATCGCCCGATGGACGATTTACAAAATCGTCCTACAGGTTTTCATCCATCTTGGTGCGCCAAAGGCTCATGGGGAACTCCTGCGAAAACAAGTTTGCGAGTATGCGAGTGGGCGAGTGGCGAGTGAACGCTTACTCGCCCACTCGCCC
Source organism: Chloroflexota bacterium (assembly GCA_018004935.1). GTDB lineage: Bacteria > Chloroflexota > Anaerolineae > Promineifilales > Promineifilaceae > Trichofilum. The sequence continues at coordinate 17,675 of JAGNBF010000108.1, forward strand.
CCCATATGCCAAAGCCAGCAATTCCATTGTGTGATAAACGGGCAGGGGGTGGTTCGCGGCCGCGAGGTGGCGACTAATTTGTACCATACAGCCAATATTGCCCATCACCACCGCTTCTGGAGCCGTTTGCCAGACATTATTGGCTTTGCGTTGACCTAATTGTTCCGCCAGCGCCGGGTGCTCCAGGTTATACGTACCCGCTGAGCCACAACAGAGGTCATTTTCCGGGATTTCTAACAGAGTCAGGCCGGGAATTTGTTGCAGAAGCGTGCGGGGAGCCGAGCGCACCCCTTGGGCGTGGGCCAGATGACAGGCGTCATGGTACGCCACTTTCAGCGGTGAGGGTAAAGGCGCAGGCGGCCGCAACCCTAGTTCAGCCAAAAATTCGCTCACATCTTTGGTGCGCCGGGCCAATGCTTCGGCCTGAGCGGCCTCCGGCTCCCCGGTGAAGAGTAAACCATACTCCTTCATCCCGGAACCACAACCGGCGGCATTGGTCACAAGAGCGTCCACATCTGCGGGGAAAACGGACAAATTATGCCGTGCCAGAGCACGGGCCTGTTGGGCCTGCCCGGTGTGCATGGCTAATGAGCCGCAACATCCTTGCCGGGGCGGGATAATGGTTTCGATGCCATTCGCGGCCAGGACGTGGAGTGTGGCCCAATTGATGGCTGGTTGCAACACCTGTTGCACACACCCAACCAACAGAGCCACGCGTGCCCGCCGTTCTCCCTGGGCCGGGTAGAAGCCAGGCAACGGATCCGCGACGGGAAGTTTGTCGGGGAGCAGGTCGAGCATGGGTTGGAAGGCTGTGGGTAAGAGGGGGTGCAGGGGCGTAAACAGATGGGCGGCCGCGGCCGCGAGGCGAAAGCGGCGCGGATAGGGCAACGTTTGCGCCACCAGGGTGCGCGTTACCCGCTCCATAAGTGGACGCTCTCGTTTGTTTTCGGCCCAGGCCCGGAAACCGGTGAGCAACTCCCCATACTCTACCCCTGAAGGGCAGGCAGAAGTACAGCCAAGACAGCCCAGGCAACGGTCCAGGTAGGGGGTGATTTCGGCCAGGGGGAGATGGCCTTCTAGTGTTTCCTTCATCAAAACGATGCGGCCGCGGGGTGAATCCATCTCCTCCCCCAGCACCAGATAAGTGGGGCAGGCGGGCAGGCAAAAACCACAATGTACACAGGCACTTACTGCCTGGCCCATTGCCTCACCCTGGGGACCAATCGCCGTTACTGGAATCTCATGTTTCATCGCCCGTTACCTGCCACACCTGTCGCTTTTCAATAACACTCAATTTAACCAACGGTTATTGAGATTTAATAAATTAATACTGGTATCGAGCTTCCCCCACTCGTAAGCGTTCAGTCACATAAATTCATCCGCCAGACCCGCCCGGACGTAAAACGACCGGGCTATGTTTACAAAGGCCGCTGGCCTGGGGTTTTAGCCCGCAAAACTCCGTATGTTTAGCCCGGTGGTTTGACCACCGGGCGGGATAACTGAACGCTTACCCCCCACCCTTAATCCTGCCCCCAGGGACGGGGAACTTTTTCTCATGTCATTTTTCGCGGGCGTCCGCCCGCGAAAAATGACATGAATGGGGTTTCCCCTTGCCCCTTCCCAGCGAGATCGCAGGGGGGTGGATCTTTCGCGGGGTACGGGCAACCCCTGTGGTTGCCCCACACTGGGCAGGCACAAGGCCAGCCCTACAGTTGGTGTCAACCCCCTGAATTTCCAAAAAGCCTGGAAAAATTCAAAAACCATTGGACACCAAAAGCACGCCTGAAAAATAGCCCAAGCCGTAGAACAGCCTTTCAGGCTGTTCACCCGCTCGGGAAAACAAAAAACGGCAAACGTCAGGAGCAAACCAAAGGGAGAATGGCTGATGCTAATCCCCAATTGTTACCAACACTTGCCCTTTTTCGACGCTAGTGCCAGCGGCGATGGAGATATGATGAATCACCCCATCACGGGGGGAGCGCAACTCATTCTCCATTTTCATAGATTCCAGAATGATCACTTTTTCCCCTTTAGTAACCGGTTGGCCTTCTTCCTTTAACACCTTGAGAATAATGCCGGGCATGGGAGATTTAATGGCAGTTTCGCCGTGTGTGTCGGAAATTTTGCCTCGTGCCTGGGCTAACCGGTAGGTGCGTTCGTCTTGCACCTGTACCTGATACATCTCCCCAAGAATTTGGACTTCATAGGCTTTATCCCGCTCTTCGACCATTGCCTGGACGGAGCGATGATTCAGTAGCAGAGAATAAACGCCACTATTGGCCAGACTCTCAAAATCCAGGTCATACATTTCGCCATTGACCAGGATATGGTTATCCGGTTTCATTTCAATATTAAATTCTTTGCCATTGACAGAGGTAATGTATTTCATACGGTGTCCATAAGGTAAGCGTTCGGTTGAGTTACTTCAACGGATTAAGAATCTGAGTTTAGAGTTCAGAGCGAGAGCTAGAGGGTTTTCCAGAGTAACTCCCTCTAGCTCTATCCTCTCGCTCTATCCTCTAGCTCTAAACTCAAGTAAGAAATAAACGGATTTTCCAGAGGTCGTCTTTAATCCGTTCCTTTCTAAATCCGCTGAAGTAACTCAACTGAACGTTTACTCCACAAGTGCTATTTCTGTAATCGTTCCCAACGACTGAGCCATTTCCAGTTACTGGTATCCCGATCGCCGGGGGCTACAATCTGGCTGGCTTCCTGGCTTTGGTGGTGAGCGACCAGCGTGGCGGCAATGGCGGCTTCCAGGTGATTGGTGCGTTCTCGGTCATCCATGCTAAACCGTTCTTCAACAAATTTAGTATCAAACTGACCCAAGAGAAAGCGGTGGCTATCCATCATGTGTTGATGAAACGGGATATTGGTTTTGACTCCCATGATGCGGTACTCTTCGAGGGCGCGGCGCATCCGCAAGACGGCTTCGCCCCGAGTTTCGCCATAACAGATTAGTTTGCTGATCATGGAGTCATAATAAGGGGTGATTTCATAGCCGGGATAGACGCCGGTATCCACTCGTACCCCAGGGCCGGTAGGCAGGGTGCTGACAGTAATGACACCGGTGGATGGCAGGAAGTTGTTGTAAGGGTCTTCGGCATTGATGCGGCATTCAATAGCCCACCCTTTCATATGGATTTGATCCTGGCGGTGGCCCAACCTGCGGCCGCGAGCGATCCGTAGTTGCTCCTGCACAATATCTACTCCCGTCACCAACTCTGTGACGGGGTGTTCCACTTGCAGGCGGGTGTTCATCTCCAAAAAGTAAAAATTCTTTTCCCGATCTACCAGGAATTCGATAGTACCGGCATTGACATAGTTGACCGACTTCGCGGCCGCGACCGCCACTTCCCCCATGCGCTGGCGCAAATCATCATTCACAACAAACGAAGGGCTTTCCTCAATCAGCTTTTGGTGGCGGCGCTGTAGAGAACATTCCCGTTCTCCCAGGTAAATAACGTTGCCATAACTATCGCCCAATACCTGGATTTCGATGTGGCGGGCATCGGTGATCATCTTCTCCAGGTACACTGTACCATCACCAAAGGCCGATTGGGCTTCACGACGGGCTGAGGCGATGGCATCGGCCAGGTCAATAGATTTGTGGACTGGCCGCATCCCTTTGCCGCCACCCCCGGCGGCCGCTTTAACCAGGAGTGGGTAGCCAATGGAGGGCGCGGCCGCGAGCAGTTCATCATCCGTTAGCCCTTTGGGTGTACCCGGCACCACCGGCACCCCGGCCGCCATCACCGCCGCCCGGGCCATCTGTTTATCACCCATGACGCGAATCGCTTCCGGCGACGGACCCACAAATACCAGCCCGGCATCCAGACAGGCCTGGGCAAACACTGCTCGTTCTGCCAGGAAGCCATAACCAGGGTGAATAGCTTCTGCCTTAGAGCGCCGGGCGACATCCAGAATTTTTTCGATGACCAGATAACTATCGCGGGCCGCTGATGGGCCAATGTGGTAAGCCTCATGGGCATAACGTACATGAGGGGCCAGCCGATCCGCGTCGGAGTAAACGGCTACCGTTTTAATGCCTAACTCATGGCATGCCCGGATAATCCGCACCGCAATCTCACCTCGGTTGGCGATGAGTAATTTATCGAACTTGCGTGGGTTTAAGGAGTCTGTGTTCATGGGAATTTACGTTTGACGAATTTAGATTGACGATTTGGGGTTCAATCTGAAATCGCCAATCTAAAATCGCAAATTAGAGGGGCATATTGCCATGTTTCTTTGGGGGGTTATGGTCTCGTTTGTTTTGTAACATATTGAGGGCATTGATGAGTCGCGGCCGCGTTTCGTGGGGTAAGATCACATCATCAATATACCCCCATTGGGCCGCTACATAGGGGTTGGCAAACTGTTCCCGATAATCTGCCACCAATTCCGCCTTCCGCGCCACCGTATCAACGGCCCCCGCCAACTCACGCCGAAAGATAATATTGACGGCCCCGTCTGGCCCCATCACGGCGATCTCCGCCGTAGGCCAGGCCAGATTCAGGTCAGAGCGAATGTGTTTACTGTTCATCACACAATAAGCCCCCCCATACGCTTTGCGTGTAACCACGGTAATTTTGGGCACAGTGGCTTCACAGAAGGCATATAGCAATTTGGCCCCATGCCGGATGATGCCATTGTACTCCTGGTCAACCCCAGGCAAGAAACCGGGCACATCCTCAAACACAATGAGTGGGATATTGAAACAATCACAGAAGCGCACAAACCGGGCCGCTTTTTCACTGGCTTTAATATCCAACACTCCAGCCAACACCATCGGCTGATTTGCTACGATACCTACGCTAAAACCGCCTAACCGGGCAAAACCGACGACGATATTTTGGGCATAATGTTCATGTACCTCAAAAAACTCACCCGCATCCACAATATGGTGAATCACATCTTTGATGTCATATGGTTTGTTAGGGTTATCTGGTACCAGCGTATTCAGGGCGGCATCCATACGCAGGGGATCGTCGTGGGTGGTTTTAAAAGGAGGATCTTCCATGTTGTTGGAAGGCAGGTAACTCATCATTTCGCGAATCAGGAAAAGGCAATCGGCTTCTGACTCGGCGGCCATATGGGCCACTCCACTGATACTGTTGTGCGTTTCAGCCCCCCCGAGTTGTTCAAAGGTGACTTCTTCACCGGTGACAGCTTTAACCACATCTGGGCCGGTGATGAACATGTGGCTGGTGTTTTTGACCATAAAAATGAAGTCAGTGAGGGCGGGAGAGTAAACAGCCCCGCCCGCACATGGCCCCATGATGGCGCTGATTTGGGGCACAACGCCGGATGCCAGGGTGTTGCGCAGGAAAATATCGGCGTATCCGCCCAGACTCACAACCCCTTCCTGAATCCGTGCTCCCCCGGAATCGTTCAGGCCAATGACAGGAGCACCATTGCGCATGGCCATATCCATTATTTTGCAAATTTTGTCGGCATGAACCTGGCTGAGGCTACCGCCAAACACGGTGAAATCCTGGCTAAAAACGTATACGAGCCGTCCATCAATGGTACCCCAGCCGGTGATGACACTATCACCCAGGTATTTTTTGTCAGCCATGCCGAAATTGGTTTCCCTATGTACAACAAAGGCATCAGTTTCCCGAAAGGAGTTACGGTCAAGGAGTATTTCGATGCGTTCACGGGCAGTCATTTTGCCTTTGGCCCGTTGTTTATCCTGACTATCTTTGCCGCCACCGAGGCTGGCCTGTTCACGAAGTTGGTTCAGTTTTTCAATATGGGGATCAGACATAGTGGGACCTTTTTGTGAAGTGTTGTGTCATCTATTGGGATTAAGTTGACGACTATTTGCTGAAGTAAGCCTGGCTGGCACGGCGGTTTAAGGCCCAGGTGGTGAAGAGGATCGCGGCCGCGTACAGGACCATTTCCCCCAGCCATCCTTGCCGGGCTACAGGAGATTGCACCCAAAGAGCCAGAAGCACCATTCGGTAGAGAGCACACGCGAGTAAAAGCAAGGGGGTGGCCTGGCGGGTAAATGGTTTTTTATGCCAGAGTGCGGCCGCGAGCCACACGCTTACTACGGCAATGATCAAGGACACAATCAGCCGCACCAGCGGATTCAGCGAAGGATTATAATGCCACAGCAAGGCCATTTGTTGCCCTAAAACAACAGCACGCCAGACATTGACAATCCCTAGAATAAACACGCCATAGACCGTATAAGTTACGCTTCGGGGACGGTTAGAAATGGGACGCCTGACCATTAGCCCGATTATATCTGATTTGTTGATGGGACAGCATTTGTGTCAGGGCGATTGCTAGGGCGATTGCATACTCACCAGAATGAACCCATCCCCCTACCCCCCTTCCCGAAATCGGGAAGGGGGAACCCACTCGGCGGGTAAAATCGGGGCTTCGCCCCGATTTTACCCGCCTTAAAAAACTCCCCGCCCCTGGGGGCGGGGTTGGGGGTGGGGGAAATCCGAATATGCAATCGCCCTGGGGCGATTGCTTACGCACCAGCTAAATTGAGAATTGCTGTTTGGCATGCCCTACAACCTATAAACCGGTACACCTGTGCTATAATCATTTTGTGTTCTGGCCGCAATTCCCCCATGGGCCATTGGCGATTGACCCTTTGCAGAGTTCCTACGAATTGTCTGGAGTTGCCTTATGACCAACCGTTCGCCCTCTCACGAAGATCCCTGGGAAGGGTTAGATCCAGCAGAAGCGGAAACCAATCGCGGCCGCGATTGGTTACTTATTGGAGGGGTGGTTGCGGCCGCGCTCTGTCTGTTGACTGTTTTGCTCGCCGCTGTGGTTTTGCTCCTCAACAACAACACCCCCGAGGCCACTGTGGCCCCTATTGTGGTACCCACCTTACCGGCAACCCCAGACGCGGCCGCAGGCACTAACCCCACTCCCACAGCCGCTATCGCGCCCACCGTTACCTTACCCGGCAACAATCCCGCCCCCACACCCGCCCCAAACACCACAACCAACGTCACCAGTAGCCGATTAACCACATCTCCCACAATAGATGGCAACCTGGCCGACTGGCCCGCTCTGACAATCTATCACTCCGCCTTCACCGTTTACACCGCCGATTCTTGGGATGGCACCGATGATGTAGAGGCTACCTGGCGCTTAGGCTGGGATGACACCAATCTGTATGTTGCTGTTGACGTAACGGATAATTTGCATGTGCAAACACAAAGCGGCAACCAGATTTATCGGGGAGATGGGGTAGATTTGCAGTTGGATACGAACCGAAGCAATGATACGAACGGCCTCAACCTGGATAACTTCCAGATAAACCTCTCACCGGGCAATTTCAGCGACTTGCCCCCATCTGCCTTCCGCTTTCAGGGCACGGCTGATGGTAATATTTTGGATGCCCCTGGCGGTCATCATGTGACGGTTGCGGCGCAAAAAACAGCCACCGGCTACACCATCGAGGCGGCCATTCCCTGGAACGATCTCAACATGACCCCATCGGCCGGGATGGTGTTGGGGTTGGCTTTGAATGTAAATGATAATGATCAGAGTGGGCAGGCAGTCCAGGAAGTGATGAAATCTCATGTTTCCACACGTACCCTGACCCGGCCCACCGGTTGGGGAACCCTGGTTTTGCAGTAGGGGTTTACTTGTAAACTCCTAACCGAGACAAACCTTTGCTGTGGCCGGTTTCCTGGCCGCGCCACCCACGTTATTTTTAGATGCTCACTAA
>JAGNBF010000109.1:0-7233 GCA_018004935.1 Chloroflexota bacterium
CGGCAGTGGCAGGCACCAGGAGAGTACCGCGCTGGGGGGGGAACCCCCCCAGACCCCCCGCTTCAGAAAACAGCCACCAGCAATCAGGAACCAGAACCAATGGGGGACACCAGGCGAAACCCGATAAGGTTGGCCGAGCCGCCGGGATTGAGGTAGTCGCGGATCCCCACGCGCGCGAACCAGTGAAGGTTGAGCCAGGAGCCGCCCCGCACCACCCGGCGACCCTGTTTTTCATCCCACCAGGAATTTGTCCATTCCCAGACATTACCGGCTACATCCATCAGGGCAAACGGGTGGCTGGCCCCTTGTGGGAACATGCTGACGGGTGAGGTTTTGCCTATCCCCCCTTCCGCAACATTGGCCCGGCGGGTAATCTCGGCCACATCGGTGGTGACGGGTTGGCCGGGTTTGTCCCAGGGGTAACGGTTAGCGGCGTCGCCACCTGCCAAACGCACCCATTCCGTTTCCGTCGGCAGGGTAATGGTTTGGCCGCCTGTTTCCCGTAAAGGTTCGATTAGTTGCCGTTCTTCAACGGTGAGTGTCTCATCTTGTGCCCGTGCCCGGCGCAACAGGTCAGTGAGCCAGGCCGCATAAGCCATCGCCTCATACCAGGAGACGCCCACCACCGGGAAACCCCGCCTGGCTCTGCCAAAATCATCGCTCTGCCAAAATCTTGGTTCACTGACCGGCTCTTGTCCACGTGATTCTGGATGTTCCTTCATGCGCCATAACCAGGCGGTACTTTTTTCGCCGCCCCACCAAGCTGGGTTGTCGTAACCACCGGCTTTTATAAACAGCTCAAACTGCTGGTTGGTGACGGGGTATTTTTGCACGAATAAATCTTGCCGGTTGTCGGCGCAGGCGGGGCAACGTACCCATTCGTTCAGGTCGGGGGGCAGCCATTTCAGGGCGTCCAATTGTAAACCGGCTTCGTAACGTTCTGGGGGTTTTCGTTGCCCATCAATCATTTGGGCATAAAGTTGGTTTTTGATCTGTTCGCGCAGGGGGGCGGGTAGGCGGGTTCCGGCATCTACGGCACATTGCCCGGCCAGGACGAGGTGTCCCGCTTCTAACAGGGCGGTCAGCAGGAGTTCGCGCCGCTCTTCGGAGAGGGCATCATGGGCCGAGGCCAGCAGGATGACCTCTTCCCACCAGCTATCCCCGGCATGAGCCAACACCGCCTGCAACATTTTCTTGTCGGTTTGCCGCACCAGGGCGGTTGCCGCCAGATATTCGCGGAAATTTTTGTGGGCAAAGGCGTAGGTGTCGGGGTCTATTTCGATAAAAAGGCCACTACGCATATGGGCTACGTGTAGGAATCCTTCAGCCCAGGCGGTGATAACAGCCGGATCAGCCCCTTCGCGGCTGGCAAAATGGGTTGCCAGCTTTTGTAGCGTCGCCTCTTTGGGGGCAATGTCTTTCTTGACTTCTGTCTGCATCCAATCGGCCAGAGCCGTGAGGGCACGCCGCTTAAACTCCACTGCTTCCATCTCATCGGTGAAAATTTTGCCCGTGCCGCTCATCAGGGCCAGTTCACGCACATCGGCGGTGTCTTCGCGGCCGCCGCGCAACTTATCCCAAAACCCCAACATCAGTTCGATGAGTTCCTGGTACACATCCACCCGCCGTTCCGGCAGGGTGGCCCCCCGGTACTTGTACACCAGTACCAGGGTGGTGCAGAACAGGGGATTACGGGATAACTCATCTACCTTTTGTTTACTGTTGATCTGGTGGAGCAGATTCTGGCACTCCTCACGTAGTTGTTTGGGTTGGGTCTCAAATTGGGCCAACAGATTACGCACCAACCGATCCCGGCTGTCGGGCATCATCTCCTGCACGTCACACACCACCGGTTTGGGCAGGTAGTCGGCGACTTCTTCATACCCTCGGGGACGGGAAGCCAGGGCAAAGCGATTGCCCTTTTTGCCATATTCAACGATGAATCGGTTGAGTACCTGGGCCACCGCCGCCCGTTGATCCCGGTCGGCTACTTCATCCAGACCATCCAGCAAGAGCAAACAGTTGCCCTGTTTGAGCCGCTGGTGGAAAAAGTCGGGGGGTAAACCCAGGTCGTACTCTTTGAAATAATCTTCGATGAAATGGCGCAGAACCTGGGGGAGGGGGTTGGTGTAGGTGGCCCGGTTGTCTTGCCAGAAGCGGGCAAAGTTCCGCAAGGGGATGAGAATGGGCAAGAGAGGCGGGCCAGACCAGGCGAGGTCGAGGGGAGCGCGGCCGCGGGCAAAGGTCAGGGCCAGGTAACGGAGCAGGGTTGTTTTGCCACAGCCCGGTTTGCCCTGGAGCAAAAAAACAGGGTGGCGTGGCAGAACGGCGTCAATGGTGAGCCAGGTTTGCCGTTCTTTTTCGTCCGGCGCCAGACCACCCATCATCTCTTTTTCACGCCGCTTTTTGCTTCGGGGATCATCGGCGAGGCGTTCCTGGGGGTCTTGCACCTGCAAGGGGACAAAAATCAAATCCAGCTCCGCTTCGGCTTTCAGACGATCGCGCCGTCCGGCCGGTTTGATGAAGAGGAAAGAGATGGTACTGCGGCTGGCGACATGTTCAATATACCGTTTCAGGGCCTCGGCATCAGTTTCGGTGCTGATTTCTTGGGCTTTTAGCACCAACTGCAAATATCGCTCCATCTGCGCCGTGTGTTCGGCAATGCCGCGCAAATGGGTCTGCACGGCATCCTCACGGCTGTAGGCAATGAGCGGGCCGTATTCAGGGTGGTCGTGCAACGCCTGGCGCAGTTGGTAGAGAAAATTCGCCAGCAGGGGATGGCTGTCATAGGGCAGGCGCAGGGCCTGGATGAGATCATCGGGCACAAGGGCCACATCCGGCGTCACCTGGAGCAGGGCGGCGCGGGCGATTTCTTCACGCAGGGCGGTGTTTTCTTTGACCTGGAGTTTGTCAAAACCGAGTTTGTAGATGTAGGCGTCAATACCGTCGGTGGGGATGCCCAGGTCGGTGAAGACGGTGCGGATCGCTTTTTGCAGAGCGGCGTCGTTTTTGGCTTCCTCAAACCCTGTGCCGACCAGCTTTTTGAGTTGATCGCTGGCCGGTTGGGTGGCGGGTTTGATGACTCCTTCGTCGAGGAGTTTGGTAGTAATTTGGGCGAAACCGGTGCCGAGTGCGGCCGCGATGGCCAGTGTTAATCCAGGCATGATGTTTGCTCCTGAGAAAATAAGGATGAATTATGAATTAGGAATTATGAAAAAGGCGTAGACTCGCAATCTCGCTGTTTTCATCCCATTTGGTGAGCACCCGGTCATGGGGAACTCCTACGAAAATGTAGGGCGATTTGGTAAATCGCCCGGTGGACGATTTACCAAATCGTCCTACAGATTTTCATCCCTCTTGGTGTGCCAAAGACCCATGGGGAACTCCTGAGAAAATAGCCACGGATGAAGGAAACACGGATAGGAAAGAACACGGATAAAAAATGACAATCTGCGTAAATCTGTGCAATAGTTCGACAAAGCTCACCACAGGTCTGCGGATAAAATTTTCATTCATCTTGGTGCGGCCGCAGGCCCATGGGGAACTCCTGTGAAAATAGCCACTGATTAAAGAAACACGGATGGGAAGGAACACGGATAGGAATGAAAAATGGTGGCGTTATTTTCATTCATTTTGGTGCGCGGTAGGCCCATGGGGAACTCCTGTGAAAATAGCCACGGATGGTGGGAACACGGATGGGAAGGAACACGGATAGGAATGAAAAATGGTGGCGTTATTTTCATTCATTTTGGTGCGGCCGCAGGCCCATGGGGAACTCCTGTGAAAATAGCCACGGATGGTGGGAACACGGATGGGGATGAAAATTGTGGCGTTATTTTCATTCATTTTGGTGCGGCCGCAGGCCCATATTGCTTCTCATACAGCGGAAACAGATCCGCCATCACTATGGCTGTAAGTGAATCCGGCAATGCCGTTCCCGCCGGGAGCATGAGGGTCAGGGTGGCGAGGTTGCCGTCGGCGTCTACGGTTTGGGTCAGGGTTTCCAGGTAGTTCAGGGAAACGGCCTGGGTGTGGGTGGTGTCCACCAGCAGAATGGCAGGGCGATGTTCGTCAGCGGGGTAGTCGCCGCTAAAGGTCGCCACAACCTGCCCCGGCGTATCGGCAGTGGGTGGGGTGAAGGTGAGATCGGTGACGGTGAGGGTTTGCGGCCGCGTATTCGCCCCACCCTCTTCATAAGCCCGCGTCACAAACGTCCCCGACGCCAACAACTTCTCATACCCATTGTTCGCCAATCCCCCCACCACCAGATATGGCCCAAAAGTGGGGATAGACAACACCTCAGTATCGGCGTACAGGGACGCTCCCGGCGGCACAACATAGCTGGACGGCAACTGACCCCGAAACTCCATCAGGTTAAAGGGAATGGGAATACCCGTCACCGCCATCGTCAGGCGGTTATTGGTGAGGATGAACTGCTCTCCCTGGTACAACCCGCTAAACGGCACGAGGAAATCAGTGGCGGGATCGGCGACCAGTTGACCGGCTTCATTGCGTCGTGCGCCCACCGCCCACAACACCATCCGCCCGCTGTTAGTCGCGTCGGGTGGCGTGATCTGCACCGTGCCGATGATCCAATCCATGTAATCGAAGCCGATCTGGTTGAGGCTGGGCAACATGGGGGGAATGGGGACGGCGGCCCGCGTCCACTCGAAGGCGGTCACGCTATCTGGCTCCACACGCAAGGGAATGGCCGGGCTGTCTGGCCCGGTCTGGAAGGTGAAGGTGGAGGAGAAGGGGGCGGTTTTGCGGCCGCCAATCGTCCAGTTGCCCAGATTCCAGCCACCCGTGTAATAATCCCCGGCCAGGGAGACGGTGTAGGTGGTATCCGGCTCCAAAAATCCATCGGGGCGGATGTAGATGTAATGCCCATCAGCCGATTTTTCCATTTGGAAGGGAAATTCCGGCTCAATTGTGACCTGGAGCGCGTCGTCCGGGCAACCGAGTGGGGAGTTGCAGACCCAGGCGTCTACGGTGGCCCCATCCTGGCGGACAAGAAGGCGTAACGTGAGCATCGCGGCCGCACCCACCACGGGCGTGTCATCCTTAGCAAAAAGGGTGTTCCCCCCCGGCGTGACGTAATAAAAATCCACCACCTCATCCGGCAAATCATCACCCGGGGTGGTGGAACAGCGGCTATCATTGGCATTCAGGCAATAATCATACGGCACATACCACACCTGCCCATGCTCCCCAGCTACATAAATCCCCGTCACACCCAATGCCGGTGAGCCGTTTAGATCGTTGCGATCCTTGCTTTCGGCATCAGCGGGAGTCGTATCAAATGACCAACGGCGCGTGCCATCGGCGGCATTCAGGGCATAAAGTTGCCCATTTCCAGCCCCAAAATACACAATTTCCCCATCTGACCCCTGCCCCACCACCGGTGAGGAACGGATGGTATCACCAGTATCGTAACGCCACAGCAATTCCCCCGCCGGGTTCAGGGCGTATAGCAGGCCATCGGTTGAGGCCAGGTAAATGGCATTCGTCTCACCGGCCTCATCCTGCCCCAGCGCCACCGAGGCGTAAATGTGATCGTTGGTCTTGAATGTCCACTGTGTCTCACCGGTCAGCGGATCGAGGGCGTACAGCAGGCTGTCAAACGAACCGATATACACCGTGCCATCGGAACCAATCGCGGCTGAGGCGGCAATAAAACCTAAGGTGCGGCGTGTCCATCTTTCGCTGCCATCCGGGGCGACAGCACGGATGAAGGTGTCATTGCTGGCCCAATAAATCGTGCCATCCGGCCCCAACCCGGCGATGGACCAGTTGTTACTGCCTGTTTCGTAGGTCCATTTCAGGGACCCATCTGGGTTAATGGCGTAATAATTGAAATTGGTGTTCCCGGCGTAAATCGTGCCATCGTAACCCAGTTGGATATTGCCCTCGAACCAGTTGTTGTAGCTGGCGCGGGGAGCGACGCGGGCATCGAATTGCCAGAGGAGCCGTTCCGTATCGTTTAACCCTTCAGCGGTCGCCAGGTGGTACAGGTAGCCATCGCCAGAGGGGACGAGGATGCTGGGTTGGGAAGAGAGGAGATTGAGGCGAGGGAGCGCGGCCGCGGAGTCAATAATCTCCCCCGTCGCAAAACGCCACCGTTCCGTACCATCCGGGTTTAGGGCATAAAAATGGTGATCCGCCGATCCCACATAAATCACCCCCCCCTCATCAATCACCGGTGTGGAAAATACCCCCTTGCCGGTGGCAAAAAACCAGGGTTTGTCCCGGTGATACTCGGCCACAATGGGACTCCAGCCACTGTTACGCTCATCGCGACGGAAGGTTGGCCAGGGGCTTTCCGGCTGGACGGGCGTCTCGTAGCCGTAGGGCTGGCTGGGTAAATCCTCATTTTGCACGACAAACGGTAGAACCGCTGTCGGCCAATCAAAGAAAAGTACCCGTTTAATAACCTGTACCGTACCTTCACCACCCGGAGAGGGAGCAGAAATAGTAATTTGATGATTTTCCCAGGAAAATGTTTCCTCATATTGGATTATCAGATCATCACCCGATGTCAAACGTACAAGGCTATGCCCTTGTTGTCGGCCAAAATCATCCCCAACTAAAGTTAATGGTTCACCGGGACGCACCACTAACACTTGATACAGCTCTGGCTCTAACTCCCGGTAAAGCCAATTACCCAAAAATAATACAACCACTATCAGCCACAACCAGCGATTCGTCACAATTTTTTTGCTGGCTTGCCCCACTCCTCCCAACAAACGTCGTAAACGCTTCATCATGTAATTCCTTTGTATAACCTGTGCTGTAATGGCTAAGCCTGTTGCCGGAGCTTGTCGAAGGCAAAACAGGCTTCGACAAGCTCAGCCCTCGAGAGGTTTATTAATCGTTCGTTTTTAACTGAGGGATTTGCTGTGGCCGGTCTCCTGACCGCGCCACCCACGTTATTTCTGAACGATGACTTAGGAGTTACCCTGTGCTACCAATTAACAATGCACAAACTACCCCAACAAACAGGCTATTGTATGCCATTTCCAGAGATAGAGGCGAGACTACAGGACCTTTCCCTAGGGTGATTACATACTCGGCTTTCCCCCACCCCTAACCCCGCCCCCAGGGGCGGGGAACTTTTTTAAGAGCCGTTTTTCGCAGGCATTCGCCTGCGAAAAACGGCTCAAATTGTTTTTTCCCTTTCCTGCTGGGAATCGTGAGGGCGGTGGTTTCATTTGGGTGAGTATGTAATCGCCC
>JAGNBF010000109.1:7333-14672 GCA_018004935.1 Chloroflexota bacterium
GGGGAACTTTTTTAAGAGCCGTTTTTCGCAGGCATTCGCCTGCGAAAAACGGCTCAAATTGTTTTTTCCCTTTCCTGCTGGGAATCGTGAGGGCGGTGGTTTCATTTGGGTGAGTATGTAATCGCCCCGGCTTATACCAGTGATGGCTTTCCCCCACCCCTAACCCCAGGGGCGGGGAACTTTTTTAAGAGCCGTTTTTCGCAGGCATTCGCCTGCGAAAAACGGCTCAAATTGTTTTTTCCCTTTCCTGCTGGGAATCGTGAGGGCGGTGGTTTCATTTGGGTGAGTATGTAATCGCCCGATTCAATACGAAATTCCTATAGACGGAATTTTAAGCTTATGCTAACGTTCATGGTTATTCATTGTCCCTCTGTTGCGCCCCAGGAGGTTGTTATGATTCATTCTTCTGAAGCGGGACAGGGTTTATTGGAGTATGGCCTCGTCTTGGTATTAGTTGCTGTTGCGGTTGTTGCCATTTTGGCTGTGTTAGGACCACAAATTGGTGAGATTTTTAGTACGATCAATAGTTGTGTCCCCCCCACTGCCGCCTGCCCATACGCCGGTTAACCAATCTGTCCACCCCCTTATTACCCCTGGTACATTTTGCACCAGGGGTTTTTTTGTTGTACCAGCAATTCTCAATTTAACCAATTGTCCATTAAATTTTTAATCGGGTAACGCCTTCATTGACCCCATCCACCCTGCCGATTCCCGAGGGAAGGGGGGAATTCCCATGGGGCATTTTTCGGGGCATTCGCCCCGAAAAATGCCCCTTAGAAAAGTTCCCCGCCCCTGGGGGCGGGGTTAGGGGTGGGGGGATTCCATCACCTGATTAATTTTTTAAACGACAAACGGTTAAATTGAGAATTGCGGCCCTGCTCTGTGGGTCTTGGGGCAATATGTTATAATCGCCAAGCGCTATAATCGTCCAAAAATAACTGGGGCGGCGCGGTCAGGAGACCGACCACAGCAAAAACGAAAGTTATTTTTAGACAGTTCCTTACCGCTCAAAATGATAATTAGTGGGAAACCACAGGTAAGTGCAATAAGGTTGACGTATCTTCTCAATCATGCGTGGAGGTCGTTGGTTTCGACAGGCTCCGGTTTCGTCGTCCCCGAAATTTTGAGAAGATACAGATTGACGGTAGAAAAATTGGGCTGGCAAGGTACTATAGAGCAAAAGAGGAAAATTCATGACGATTCCCACACTGGATACGCTTGTTAGTTATGTCACCATCTTTATTTCTATTTTTGGCGCTCTGTTGGCGGCGTTATGGTTGAGCCTGGTTATCTGGACATTCCGGGATATGAGGTTGCGTTCTCGTGATCCGTTTGCCCAGTTATTGGCGGCGCTGGTGGTGGCGGCTTTGCCGGGGATGGGGTTATTGATTTATGTGATTTTGCGGCCGCCGGAGACCCTGGCAGAAGCGTATGAACGAGCGTTGGAAGAAGAGGCGCTTTTGCAGGAAATTGAGGAGCGGCCAGCCTGCCCCGGATGCTCCCGCACAGTGGAAGCCAACTGGATGCTTTGTCCCCATTGCCACACTCGCCTGAAAAAGGTGTGCCCCGATTGTAATTCGTTGATGGAATTGCAATGGAATTTGTGCCCGTTTTGTGGCAATCGGCAAATTGATCCGTTTCTGGTGACGCCCCCCGGCGCAAATCGTCCCTCTTATGCCCCCGTGCCGGAGAATCAGCCGCCCGCTCCCGGTGATAATGGCCTGTATGAGGCTCCCGCCGTCCTTGACCCCGGAACAGGAGAAACGAGAGAGATCGCGGCCGCAATTCCCGACAGTGTTATAGATGAAGTTCGCGAAGAAGAATAAACCACTCACGAAGAAGGGTGATTGTTCCCACTCACCCTTCTTACCCCACCTCACCCATTATCGGGTAAAGCGTTGCCACTCCAGCCTAATTGCCCCCGGAGCGGCACAAAGGCCACTGGCCCTAAATTGACGTAGTCATAATGAGCCTCATCCGTCCGAATGACGGCGATAAGTTCCTGGCGGTGTGGTTCATGGCCTACGGGAATAATCAACCGCCCCCCCACTGCCAGTTGCGCCAATAATGTTGACGGCACCCGTGGCCCCCCGGCTGATACAAGAATGCCATCATAAGGGGCATGTTCCGGCCAGCCCAGCGTGCCATCTCCTTGTTTCAGGTAAATGTTATGAAGATTTAATTTTTCAAACCGCTGGTGGGCATAACTGACAAGACGAGGATACCATTCGATGGTGTAAACGTGGCGAACCAGTTGGCTGAGCACCGCGGCCGCGTACCCTGAACCCGTGCCTATTTCTAACACACGGTGATGGGCTTCTATATGTAGTGACTGCAACATATACGCCACGATGTATGGTTGAGAGATGGTTTGCCCTTTGGGGATAGGCAAGGGAGAATCGGCATAAGCGGAGCTTTGGTAGCGGCGGGGAACAAACAGCTCGCGGGGAATGTGGCCCATTGCCGCCAGGACGGCCGGGTTATCAATATGCCGTCGTCGCAGTTGATATTCCACCATGCGGCCGCGTCGTTCTGCCCATTCATTTTCACCAGACATTCAGTACCCCATATCCATCACGAACTACCAATCCAGGTAGGTTAATATTAACAAGAAGTAACGATACACGGCCTCGAGGGCTGAGTTTGTCGAAGCCTCGTGTTGCCTTCGACAAGCTCCGGCAACATCTCAGGAATGAGAACTAAATAACTTGTTCGCTGGAGTGGCCCGGCAGGAGACCGGCCACAGTAAATCGCTAAGTTAAAAACAAGCGATTACTTAGTAGTTACGAAAAAAGGTCAAAACAGTTAAAAATCCGGTTTCTTTCTCTCTGGAAGCAATGGCTAAATTAGCCAGAAACCGGGCTTTTTACAGTAGACTCATCCGTGTCCTGAAAATTGAAATTTCTCCTTAACAGAGTACTAGAATACCACAGTTTGTCATAGGGTATTCTCTTGTATTTCCCAGTTTGGGCATGGTTCAGATCAACTTTACAAATTTGTAGGATGATTTGGTAAAGGGTGTGTTTTATTTCGGTTGAGAGGAAGCAAATAATGAATCGGTGAATTCGTGAATGATTGAATGATTAACCAGGGGAACGGCTACCAGGGTAATTGCCTACTCACCAGAATAAACCTATCCCCCTGACGATTCCCGAAATGGGGAGAGGGGAACCCACTCGGCGGGCAAAATCGGGGGTGAAATCCCCGATTTTGCCCGCCTTAAAAAACTCCCCACCCCTGGGAGCGGGGTTGGGGGTGGGGGAAATCCAAGTAGGCAATCACCCTATACATTTGTTACCATGTAAGAGAGTATATCCACGTTTTGTGGGAGACCTGACAGGTTTTAGAG
The DNA here is from genome assembly GCA_018004935.1 of Chloroflexota bacterium. Classification (GTDB taxonomy): domain Bacteria; phylum Chloroflexota; class Anaerolineae; order Promineifilales; family Promineifilaceae; genus Trichofilum. Next base: position 10,683 of record JAGNBF010000109.1, read on the forward strand.
ACCTGTCAGATCTGTGCCCCACGATTTATGGATATACTCTATGTAAGGGCAGTTGCCGTAATTTTGGCTATAATCCTGAAGTGATGAATATGTATACACCTTCCCCCAACGGTCACAAAATCAACGACGTTGATCTTATGGCGCGTATTCGTGCCGGTGACAAAACAGCCTGCGCTATCTGCATTGAACAGCACGCCCCCCAGATTTACCGTCTGGCCCTACGCCTGACCCAAAATGAGGCCGATGCGGAAGATGTCATGCAGGAAACCTTTCTCAACGCTTTCCAGGCTATAGATTCTTTTGAAGGCCGCTCCACGATTGCCACGTGGTTATTTCGGATCACTTACAACGCGGCGATGAGCCGCCTGCGCCGCACGGCTCCTATAGACCGCTCCGTTGAGGATACGCTAGATACGGCCGAAGATGGCGCTTTGCTTCCTACCCAGTTTTTTGATTGGTGTTGCCTGCCAGAACAGGATTTTGAAACGGCTGAGGTAAAAAACCATTTAGAACAAGCTATGGGTCAGCTTTCAACCTCTTTGCGAGCAGTTTTTATTTTGCGCGAGTTAGAAGGGTTATCAGTACAGGAAACAGCCGACGCCCTGAATGTGTCGCAAGATGTGGTTAAAACACGCCTGCATCGGGCGCGATTGGCTTTACGGGAACAATTGACCTTTTATTTTAACCCGGAGAAACGTTTATGAGTGATGCCCATCCCTGCTCTGATTTATTAGATCACCTGTCGGATTATTTGGACGGCGCGGCCGCGCAAGAGATTTGCGCGGAAATTGAACAGCATCTGGCCGATTGCGAGAATTGTCGTGTTGTTATTGATACCCTGCGCCAAACCGTTCATCTTTATCACACCCTTCCTGCCCCCGCCCTCTCCGAAGACGCCCGCACCCGCCTCTACAAAACGCTTAACCTCTCGCCCTACCTCAACCCAGAACCCTCTTCCTGACACTAGGGAATGAGACTAAATAACTTGTTCGCTGGGTGTGGCACGGTCAAGAGACCGACCACAGCAAATGTTCAAGTTATTTAATCGTCCATCCTATGGGTTCTCCCGCAAACAACTTAGGGATCGCTCGCAAATAACTTTTGAACTCCCCCGGTAGGGGTGGTTTTATTTTTCCCAGCGCCCGCACGGGGCCTCAACAGAGACCCAAGCCTTGTACCAGTTCTAAATGCATGGCGAAATAGCAATATCAGGAATAACTACCCATGATTTAAATCCTATATTTATTTATTTTTATTAGACATATAATGCCATTGTTATGCCACGTAGTGCTCGGCCCCATTTTACACAATCAGTATCAATAACAGGCCAATATGATACGCCTAGTCCTTTTACGCATTCTGGAGAGTTATTTCCGCCATCCATTCCTATACCTGGTGCCAGTTTTTATCATGGCTGGTATGGGGGCACTCTCTTTTCTCGCCGCTAAACCCTCTTATGTCTCCCTCGGTGTCATCTACGTCCGCAAAGATTCATTCCTCACGGATCTTACCGACCTGCAAAATGGTAGTTTTGGCTGGGTAACACCGGCGAAAGCAACGGTCACGGAATTCAACGAGCTACTGAAAACTGACGCCTTCCGCCGCTCTATTATTCTGCAAACTGATCTGGAACTCCACATGGATGCTGGCCCCATTGCCGTAGGTGAAACCATCGCTGAAGTGCAGAGTTCGGTGTGGGTGCAAACGTTGGGCGACAACCTGGTCATGGTAGGGGCGGCCAATGAAGCGGCTTCTATCGCTCAGCAATTGGTTCAGGCTACCCTGGATAGTTTTATTCAGTGGAAAATCAATGTAGATCGGGAAGAAAGTGTATCGGCCGAGAGTTTTTTCGACAGCCTGATTGAGGTTTATGACTCTGACCTGGAAGTGGCTCGCTCTGAATTGCGCGTTTATCTGGAAAATCATCCTGAGCCGATTCGTGGTGACAGACCTGAAATTGAGTTGATGGAAATTGATCGGCTTCAGGCGGAGATTAACCTGGCAGAAAAACAGCTTACGAATGCCCTCACGCGACAAGAAAATTCCAGTCTGGCGGTAGCTCAGGCCGAAAGTGCGGTGCGCCAATCTTATCTGATCATTGATACGCCAAAACTTCCCAGTCAGCCTGCTTCGTCTAAGATGGATGCGGCGATGAATGCGGTGATTTTTGTGGTGGTGGGGGTGGTGTTGAGTGTGGTAGGTGTGTTGGGGGCGGCGTTGTTGGACCGGAGTCACCGGTTTGCGGTAGATGTGCGTTATACGTTGGAACTGCCGGTGTTGGCGTTGGTGCCGGATGGCGCGGCCGCGGATAAACCCAAAAGAAAAGGGAAGAAGGGAAACACGGATAAGGGGAACACGGATGAAAAGAAGGGCTGAGTTCCCGAAGTTTTGCAGAAAGGGTAAACACGGATGGGGGGAACACGGATAAGGAATAGGGATGAGGTCCCCGGTTTTGCAGAAAGGGTAGCTACGGATAAGGGGAACACGGATGAGGAATAGGGATGAGTTCCCGAAGTTTTGCAGAAAGGGTAGCCACGGATGAGGGGAACACGGATGAAAAGAAGGCGTGAGGGTAAAGGACTGAGTTCCTACGAGTTCCCCAAGTTCCTACGAGTTCCCAGAGTTCCTACGAGTAAACCATGAACACCACCGGTAAAACCATCGCCAAGAATGCTTCGTTGTTGCTGGTGTCGCAGTTGATCACCTGGGTGCTGACGCTTTTGCTGACGTTGTTTTTGCCCCGTTTTTTGGGGCCGACGGCGGTGGGGCAGTTCCATTTTGCTAATTCGCTGTGGGCGATTGTGGCGATGGTGATTACGTTTGGCACGGATCGGTATCTGGTGAAGGAGATTGCCCGGGATAAGGCGCAGGCGGAGCGGTTGCTGGGGGTGACGTTAGGGGCGCAGACGTTGTTGTATGGGCTGGGGTTTGGTGGGGTGGCGTTGTATCTGGCTGTGCTGAATTACCAGCCGGAGACGGTGCAGGTGGTGTTGGTGATTGGGTTGGGGCAACTGTTCTGGCAGTGGGCCAGTACGTTGACGGGGGTTTTGCAGGGGCTGGAACAGATGAAGTATATCTCCATCGCCAGTGTGGCGGGGAAGGTGTTTAACACGGTGGTGGGGATTACGCTGTTGTTGCTGGGGTATGGGGTGTTGGTGATTGCGGCGGTGACGATTGGAACCGCCCTGGTGAACTGGGGGGTGTTGTGGTGGCAGGTGCGAAAGATAACGCGGCCGCGACTCCGCTTCTCCCTCGCCCCCATCCGCCACCTGCTCCGCGACAGCTCTTCCTATTTATTTGTCCGGCTGGCCCTCGTCATCTACCAGCAAGTTGACATCATCCTCATCTCGCTCCTGGTCAACGAAAAAACCATCGGCTGGTATGGCGCGGCCGATCAACTATTTGGTACGTTACTTTTTGTGCCCACGGTGTTTATGACCGCCGTTTTTCCGGCCCTGTCCCGCCTCTTCACCACCGATACCACCAACCTGAACCGGCTGATGGGCAAAAGTTTTGACCTGCTGTTGATGCTGGGTGTGCCGATTGGCCTGGGGTTGATTGTGATTGCCAATGGGTTGGTGGTGCTGTTGTTTGGGGCAGAATTTGCCAACAGTGGGCTGGTGCTGGCGGTGTTTGGGGTGGTACTGATTTTGACTTACCAGAACATGCTCCTGGGGCAGTTCCTTGTCTCCACCGACCGGCAGAATCGCTGGACGGCGGTGATGGTGGTCGCCACGATTGCCACCATTCCCCTGGATTTATTGCTCATCCCCTGGTGTGTGGCCCGGTTTGGCAATGGGGCGTTAGGCGGGGCGATTGCTTTTGTGGTGACGGAAGCGGGTATGATGCTCGCCGGGTTGTGGCTGTTACCTGCCGGAGCGTTGACGCGGCGTAATGCGGCCCAGGCGGTGCGAGTGTTGCTGGCGGGGCTGATCATGTTGGCCGTGACCTGGCCCCTGCACACGACCTTTTTCTTGTGGCCGGTGCTGG
>JAGNBF010000109.1:14772-25357 GCA_018004935.1 Chloroflexota bacterium
CTGTTACCTGCCGGAGCGTTGACGCGGCGTAATGCGGCCCAGGCGGTGCGAGTGTTGCTGGCGGGGCTGATCATGTTGGCCGTGACCTGGCCCCTGCACACGACCTTTTTCTTGTGGCCGGTGCTGGCAGGCGCGGCCGCGTACCCCCTGGCTCTCTGGCTACTCGGCGCATTTCCCGCCGAAGACCTGGCGATGTTTAAGGGCATCGGACAGGCGATGTGGCGGCGTGTGGCGAGTGGGCGAGTAGCGAGTAGCGAGTAGCGAGTAGCGAGTAGGCGAGTAAATAACCAATAACCAATGAGTCCACTGAAAGAAGCCACGAATTACACGAATTGGTACGAATTTTTCTCTGGTAACTTTGCGCCTTTGCGCCTCTGCGCGACCTTTTTTCAGTAGACTCACCAGTCTCTCAGTCTCTCAATCCCTTTAACGAGACAAAAGGCTGAACATTCGTAAATCAGGTGTAAGTTGGCGTTCTTCAAGAAGCGGAAAGCGGGTAGTCAGGAAACAGCGGATGTGCCGTCGTTGACGCTCGCGGCCGCGGCTGGAACCCCCTGGCTGACGTTTCCCGGTGCGGTGGTGCGGAGTTACCGGCACATGCTGGCCCGCCTGACGCGCACGGAACCGTGGCCGCAACGGCTGGCCCTGGTTTCTACTTTGCGCGAGGAAGGGGTGACGTATTCAACATTGGCTCTGGCGACGACGGTGACGACGGACGCGGCCGCATCTGTCTGTGTGGTCGAGCTAAACTGGCATTGGCCGGGCCTGCAACCCATCCTCAACGGTGTGGAGAGTCCGGGGCTGGCGGGGGTTCTATTGGGGCAGGCCACATTGGATGAAGCCCTGGTCGCTACCGACCGCCCCAACCTGATGTTGCTCCCCGCCGGAGTCATGCCCCCGGAAAAACGTACCTTTTTTGCCCGGAGTGAGGAACTGAAGGGGGTGTTGGATGAGCTTTGCGGCCGCGTTGATCATCTCCTGCTCGACATTCCCGCCATTCTCGCCACCAGCGACGCCATCCCCCTGGCTTCACTCAGCAAAGGCAGTTGTGTCGTCATCAAACAGGGCATCACCTCCATCGAAAACAGCAAACGCGCCCTGGACGACATCGCCCACCTCAATGTGTTGGGCGTCATTTTGAACCAGATCACCGTCAAAACACCGCAACTATTTTTGCGGTACATTCCGCAGGAGTAGGGAGAGTGGGAAATTGAGAGACTAAGAGACTAAGAGACTGGAGACTGCTCACTGTTCACTGTTCACTCTCCACTGTTCACTCTCCACTGTCCACTACTCGCCACTCGCCACTCGCTACTCGCCACTCACTACCATGACCTTCTTCTTCCTTTTCAACTTTACCGCTTTTGCCCTGGGGATTGGGTTGTGGAACCGGGGCTGGTTGACGCGTCGCATCGCTTTGCTGTTGCTGGCGGGGTATGTCTGCTTTGGTTACTTCTTCCTCGATAAGATTTAGTAGCCTGGCAATTTCTTGTAAGGGAGACAGGGATATCAGCCACGAATTACACGAATTGACACGAATTTTTCTCATCCTTATTCGTGTTAATTCGTGCAATTCGTGGCAAAAAACGCTTTCGGTACGCATTACGCATCACTCACCATGTTAGAAACCCTCGACCTAACCCCTAACTTTTCCGCCACCGGGCAGGCGCAACGGGCTAAACTGGCCTGGGGGTTGTGGTTTGTCGGTTTGTTGGGCATCAGCGGGTTGGTGGGGCTGATGATGTTGCGGGCGGGATTGCCTGCCAGCCCTTCGGCCATCGCCTGGCTGATTTATTTACTGGGAGCGGCCCTTATCTTCAAGGAACCCCGCTACGGCGTTTACCTCATCATGTGTTTTGGCCTGATGGGGGATAACGTCCTCGCGCCCTGGTTCCCGTTCATTAAAAACTTCTCCAGCGGTGAATCCATCCTCTACCTCAACGACGCCCTGATTTTCAGTCCGCTTGAGGTGTACATCGTTCTGACCTACGTGGCCTGGCTGGGACGGATGGCGATGCGGCGCAACTGGTCGTTTTATTCCGGCGAACTGTTCTGGACGGTGGTGGTTTTCACCGGCTTTGTCATTTTTGGGCTGGGATATGGCCTGGGGACGGGCGGCGTGGTTAATATCGCCTTGTGGGAAGCCCGCCCCATCCTCTACCTGCCGATGATGCTGATTTTGGTGAGTAATTTGTTCACCCAACGGGAGCATTTTAGCCACCTGATGTGGTTTATCGCCTTTGCCCTGTTCATCGAAGGGCTGTTTGGCTTACGGTTTTACATTGTGGAAATCGAAATGGACCTGACGCGGATGCAATCTATCACGGAGCATTCGGCGGCGATGCACATGAACACCCTGTTTGCGCTGATTGTGGCGGTGTGGTTGTATAACGGCGCGGCCGCGAAAAAACTCCTGCTCCCCCTCCTGGCCCCACCCGTCTTCCTCACCTACGTCGCCACCCAACGCCGCGCCTCATTCCTCACCCTGGGTGTGGCCATTGCCCTCATGTTCGTCATCCTGTTCAAAGAAAACCGGCGCGTTTTCTGGCTCATTGTCCCCCCGCTGGCGATGGCGGGGGTGCTGTACATCGCCGCCTTCTGGAATGCCAGCGGCCCCCTGGCCTTGCCCGTCAAGGCGATCAAATCGGTGGTGGCGGAGGATGAAGCGGATGCGGCCGATCAGGCGTCCAATGCTTACCGCCTCATCGAAAACCTGAACTCATCCTACACCATTCACCAGGAGCCGTTCACCGGGGTGGGTTTTGGCAAAAAGTTTTATCTGGCCTACCCCATGCCCGACATCAGCTTTTTTGAGTGGTGGGAGTACATCACCCACAACAGCATTATCTGGTTTTGGATGAAGACGGGCACGGGTGGCTTTTTTACGATGCTGGTTCTGATTGGGCTGGCGATTATCACCGGGATGCGTGCCCTATGGCGGTTGCCCGGCGGCGACATCAGCGCCATCACCCTGGTGGCGACGTTGTACATCATCATGCACTTCATGTACGCCTATGCCGATATGTCGTGGGACAACCAGAGCATGATTTATGTGGGCACGATGATGGGCATTATCAACCGGGTGGAATGGGTGATGAGCCAGCCGGTAGCGCGGCCGCGACGCCGTTGGCCCTGGCAAAAAGAACCCGCACCGCTACCGGGGCTGTTGCCGCTACCGGAGAATAATTAGTGTATTGGTGTATTGGTGTATTAGTGACCAGGGCTGACCAATACACCAATATACCAATACACCAATACACCTTATGACCACACCATCCAAACTCCACACCCTCTGGCACGAAGAAACGGCTGGCTGGAACAGCCGCTTACTGTTGGCGCGGCTGATCCTGGCTCCATTGCCTGATTATGTGGGCAGTCGGGTGCGGGTGCGGGTTCTGCGGACGCTGGGGTTCAAAGGATTAGACCCCAGTGTGGTGATGTGGAGCCTGCCCACCATCACCGGGCAGGGGGATATTTTTAGCCGCCTGAAGGTGGGGCCGGTCTGCCGCTTTAACGTGGGCTGTTTCCTCAACCTGGGCGACTGCATCACCATCGGCCAATACGTCGGTTTTGGTCAGCAGGTGATGATCCTGACCGAGACGCACACCATCGGCACGCCGGAATATCGCTCCGGGAAGCTGACCCCCAAGCCGGTCACGATTGGTGATGGCTGTTGGATCGGGGCGCGGGCCACCATTTTGCCCGGCGTCACCATTGGGGCCGGGTCAGTGGTAGCGGCCGGGGCCGTGGTGGCGAAAGATGTGCGGCCGCATACCATCGTCGGTGGTGTCCCGGCCAAAGAAATGAAAGAGCTTGATGCGAGTGGGCGAGTAGGCGAGTAGGCGAGTTCCTAGAGTTCCTATGAGTAATTACACCAAACTTCTCCAAATCTGGCACGACGGCTGGGCCGTCATCCGGGCGCAATGGTATTTCCGCACGGCCACCCGGCAGGGCAACAAAATCCGGGTGTGGGGGCGGCCCTCAGTGCGGAACTATGGGCGGATGGTGGTGGGGGATCGCGGCCGCGTTGTCTCCACCATCGCCACCACCGAACTCGTCACCGGGCCAGATGGCCTGCTGGAAATCGGCGAGAGTGCCTTCATCAATTACGGTTGCTCCATCGCCGCCGATTTACACGTCCGTATTGGGGCGCACTGCAACATCGGCACCCACGTCATCATCATGGACAACAATTTTCACCGCCTGGAGCCGGAACGCCGCCACGAAAAACCGGAATCCGCCCCCATCATTTTAGAAGAAAACGTCTGGCTGGGGGCGCGAGTCATCGTCCTGAACGGTGTCACCATCGGCGCGGGCAGTGTCATCGGGGCCGGGAGCGTCGTCACCAAAAACATTCCCCCCCGTTGTGTCGCCGCCGGGGTTCCGGCGAAGGTGATAAGAGCGTTGTGACAGATCGTTGGTGTACTGGTGTATTGAATGACCTGGTACACCCATACACCAGTATACCAATATACCATCCCTTCCCATGTCCACCTTCACCCTCACCCCCCTGACCTCTGCCCACGATACCGCCTGGGACGAGCTTGTTCAGGGGGCGGTGGGGGGGAATGTGTTCCAACGGGCGGAGTGGTTGGTGATGCTTGGGGCGACGGATAAGGCGTTGCGGGTGTTGCGGTTGGGCTGTTTTGATGAAAAAGGGGTGTTGGTGGCCGGGCAGGCGGTTTTGTACCAGAAAACGTGGGGCATGGCGGTCAGTGTGCCGTTTGAGTTTTTTTATAACAGCCTGCTAGTGGCTCCGGCCTATCAGGGGCGTATGGGGGAGGTGGTGGCTTTGTTCGCGGCCGCGTTGCCCCACCACCTCGCTTTCATCCAACTCGAACTTCACCCCCACCAGCCAGACGCCCGCCCCTTTTTGTATGCCGGTTGGCAGGTGACGCCCCGTTACACCTACCTCTGGGATATGCGTGAGCCGGAGCGGGTATGGCAAAGCATGAACCGGGAAAAACGGCGCGAAATTCGCCGCGTGCAGGAGAAGTACCATTTTTCCGTGGCCGAGAATGAAGCTGACGTGGCGGAATTTCTGCCGCTCTACTACCAGACCATGAGCAAATTTTCCTGGTGGCCTTCCCCCCGTTGGGAAACGATTTTCCAGCGACGTATGGCCTGGATGCGCGGCCGCGATGGTTGCCGCCTGCACCTCGTCCGTAACCAGGCCGGGGAACTCATCGGGGGGGTGGCGACGCTTATCAGCCGGGAAGATGGCACGGCTTATCTGTGGCGGCAGGGTTCGGCCGACCCCGCTGTAGTGCCTGCCCTCTACTGGTTCGCCGCCAACAACGTCGCCGCTTGTTGCCCGACGGTGAATTTTGGTGGCTCGCCCCAGCCCTCGTTGGCCCGGTTTAAGGAATATTTGGGGGCAGTTCCCCACCTGCATTGGCAACTCAAGGGGGATTACAGCCGCGGCCGCGTGCCCCTTTACCACCGCGCCCTCAGCCTCAAACACCGTCTCTACAACATAGCCATGCAGGGACGCGGCCGCGATTGGCAACAATGGTATCACCAGGCCATACGGAACAAGGCTTGAATAACGTTCCAATCTGCTGTGCCGGTCTCCTGACCGAGCCGTTTCATACCAATCTGCTGTGGCCGGTCTCCTGGCCGAGCCGTTTCATACCAATCTGCTGTGGCCGGTCTCCTGACCGAGCCACTTCATAAAATCACCAGGCCATACGGAGCGACTTATGACCCATCTCACCGTCATTCTCCCCACCTACAACCGCCTCGACCGGCTCCAAAAAGTCCTCGCCGCCCTCGCCCGCCAAACCTACCCCGACTTCGAGATCATCGTCGTCTCCGACGGCTCCACCGATGGCACGGATGCGTATCTGCAGAAGTTAGTAAGCAGTGAACAGTGGGCAGTGCACAGTGATTCATTCTCCATTCCCCATTCCCCATTCTCCATTCCCCATTCATCCCTCCCCCCCCTCCACCCCCTCTTCCAACCCAACCAGGGCGTCGCGGCCACACGCAATCACGGCCTGCGCGAGGCGACCGGGGAGTTGGTGCTGTTTATTGACGACGACGTTGTGCCCACCCCCACCCTCATCGCCGAACACGTCGCCTGGCACGAACAACATGGCCCGGATGTCATCGTCATGGGGCCGATGCTCACCCCAGCCGATTTTGCCATGAAGCCCTGGGTGCAGTGGGAGCAGGCAATGTTGATGAAGCAATATGATGACATGGCCGCCGGGCGTTGGCAACCGACGGCGCGGCAGTTTTACACCGGCAATACGTCCTTGCGCCGCGCCCATCTGGAAACGGTGGGTGGGTTTGATCCCGCTTTTCGCCGTGCCGAGGATGTAGAACTGGCCTACCGGCTGGCGGATCGGGGGTTACGTTTTCTCTTCAATCCCAACGCCATCGGCTACCATTTCGCCGAGCGCAGTTTTCCTTCCTGGCTGGCAACACCCTACGCCTATGGCCGCAATGATGTCATCTTCACCCGCGACAAGGGGCAACGCTGGCTCCTGCCCACCATCGCCTATGAGTTTCGCACCAGCCGCCACCCGCTCATCCGCGCCCTGACCCGGTTGTGCCTGGACCGGCCCCGGATCAGCCAGGTGGTGATGGGGGTGAGCCGGTTCGCGGCCGCAATCGGCCACCGTCTTAACATCCGCCAACTCCCCCGGCTGGGGTACAGCGTCATCTTCAATTTGCGCCATTACCAGGGGATCAGCGATGAGTTACGCGGCCGCGAACAATTCTTCGCCCTCATCCAACAAAGTCAGGTAGAAGGGAAACCACCGGCGGTGGTGGGGACATGAGAATGGTGAATGGTGAATGGTGAACTGCTGACTGTTCACTGCTCCAACGAGGTAACACATGTACTGGCAACGATTCAAAATGGACGCGGCGCGGTGGGTGGTGCCGCAGAAGATCGCTAACCCGGACACCCTGACCCTACTGACCCTGTTCAAGCTCTGGTTTCGTTATCTGCCGCTCCGGGCCATGCTCTGGTTCCGCTTCGGTTCCTGGTGCAAGGCGAAACATATTCCCTTCCTGCCCGGCCACATCCAACGGCACATCTACCGCCGTTACGGGCTAGAAATCTCCCCCGGCGCGGATATTGCCGGGGGGCTGTACATCGCCCATCCCATCGGCACGGTCATCTCCGTCCAAAAAATGGGGCCAAACTGTAGCCTCATCGCCGCCATCACCATCGGCATGAGGAACGAATGGCAATTCCCCATCATCGGCGAGGGGGTATTTATCGGGGCCGGGGCACGTGTCCTCGGTGCTATCCACCTCGGCGATGGTTGCCAGATCGGAGCCAATGCCGTCGTCCTCAAAGACATCCCCGCCGGAGCGACGGCGGTGGGTGTTCCGGCGCGGGTGTTGGAGAAGTGAACAGTGAACAGTGAACAGTGAACAGTGAACAGTGAACAGTGAACAGTGAACAGTCAACAGTGAACAGTCAACAGTGACAATAACCAATAATCAGTGAGTAGTCTCCAGTCTCCAGTCTCCAGTCTCTCAGTCTCTTAGTCTCTCAGTCTCTCAACATCCCATGTCTACCCTCGCCACCTTCCTCATGGAACAACACATCGGTCATCGCACGTTTTACGAGAATGTGCGGCGGTTTATTGAGCCTTTGCCGGAGATTGAGGCGCGGTGGGTGGAGGTGAATTATTTTGAGCCGGGTGGGGTGTGGGAGCGGCTGACGTTTTTGCCTCAACATTGGCGCGGGACGGCTCGCGGCCGCGCCCAATCCCGTCACGCCCTCACCTTCCCCACCGATGTGGTCATCTGCAACACCCAGGTTCCCGGCGCATTGGCGGGCCGCCGTTTGCACCAACACCCGTACATCCTCTGCACCGACATCACCCCCCGCCAATACGACCAGATGGCTCGCCATTACCACCACCGCCCGGACAAAGGGGGTCCCCTCGCCGCCTACAAACATTGGGTCAACCGGAATCTGTTCCAAAACGCCGCCCGTGTCCTGCCCTGGTCTACCTGGACCCGCCATTCGTTGTTGCAGGAGTACGGCGTTGCCCTGGACAAGATTGAGGTATTACCACCAGGCGTAGATACGGAACGATGGCGGCCGCGGCTGCATACCCCATCCCCCCTACTCAATATTTTGTTCGTGGGGCGCGATTTGTCTCGTAAGGGCGGGCATATGCTTATACAAGCATTCCAGGCATTACCACCTGGGCTGGCCAGCCTACATCTCGTCACCCGCACCCCCTTCCCCTCCACCGAGAATATTCATGTCTACGCGGATCTAAATCCAAATGATGGGGTCTTGTTGTCCCTCTACCAATCGTGTGATCTGTTTGTTCTACCCACCGAAGCTGAGGCCTTTGGCATTGCCGCCATTGAAGCCCTGGCTGTCGGGTTGCCGGTCATTACCACACCGGTGGGAGGGCTGACTGATGTGGTAGCCGAGGGTGAAAATGGCTATCTCCTGCAACCGGGCGATGGGCAAGGGCTGGTGCAGGCGATGACACGGCTGGCAACCGATATGGCTTTGCGCCAACGGTTGGGCCAGGCGGCCCGGTTGCGTGCGGAAAATCGGTTTGATGCCCGAAAAAATGCGGCGCGATTGGCGACGCTTATCCGGGAATTAGGGGAAAAGCATGAAGCGTAATTCACTACCAGACCGGACAGGTTTCCGAAAACCTGCCCGTCCTCGAATCAATATCCATTGGTTGCTCTGGTTTCTATTGCCAGGGGTACTATGGCTGACAGCTTGTGGCGGTGACAACACAACCGCGGCCGCGGGCGAACCAATAACACCCACCCTTCATCCTTACTTTGCCCCTGGTCAGACTACTGTTTCCCCCGAAATCGTCGCCGCTACCCCCATTACCCCCACCATGTCCGTCCTGTTCGCCTTCTTGCCTTCACCCACCCGCAAACCATTGCCCACGCCGCGCCTCACCTCGACGCCAACCGTCACCTTTACCCCCACCGCCACCCCGGACGCGGCCGCGACCCCCTCGCCCACACGCCCCGCCACCAGCACCCCCATCACCACCCTGCCCACCAATGGCCGCTTTGACGAAATCGTCATTTTTGATGAGGCCTTAAACGAAAACTGGTCCTTGAGCGAAAGCTGGGGCATCACCTACACACTGACGAATGAGATAACGGTGTATACGGGCACGGTCGCGGCCGCGATCACTCCTCAGGAACCATTCGGGGCCATCTTCTTCACCGTCAACCCCGACACCAGCGAGGAATATCTGTACGAAGATGTCATAGGGGTGAGTTTTTGGCTCAACAGCGGCGACGAATACCTGCCCCTCGACGAAATGGCGGTCACGATTATGGGCAGTAACGATTATCCCTACTGGGACGAAGACGACGATTCGGTGGAACTGGTCGAAGGGGTAAGTTTCTTCTCTGAAACCCGGCTCTACTACCTGGGCTTAAACGACCCACTCCCACCCAACCAATGGGTCGAAGTGATTGTCTGGTTCGATCAATTGCCCTATGACCCTGTTTACACCTTCATCACCGGCATCTACATCAAAAATGGGGACAACTTCCAGGAGACGTACTTTGTGGATCGGCTGGTGCTGTTGACAGGGGGCGAGAACCCCTCACCCTGACCCTCTCCCCAGGGAGAGGGAACACCCCCTTCTCCTTGGGGAGAAGGGCCGGGGATGAGGGGGGAGAGGAAGCACCCCCTTCTCCCGGTGGGGGAGAAGGGCCGGGGATGAGGGGGGAGAGGAAGCACCCCCTTCTCCCGGTGGGGGAGAAGGGCCGGGGATGAGGGGGGAGAGGAAGCACTCCCTTCTCCCTGGGGAGAAGGGCCGGGGATGAGGAGGGATTCTTCTTTATCCGTGTTCTTTCCCATCCGTGTTTTCCTAAAAGTCACGCCAAAAAGTACAAATATGCCATGTTTTACAAATTTGTAAAACATCATAATAAATCCATAAAAACAGGACTCCCACTATGACAACCTACCACTTTGGCTTTGTCATCGAACAGGCTCTCGGCCATGTCACCCATGGGCAAAACTTACAGCGACTTGTGCCCCAAGATGTTGAAGTGCGGCCGCATTGGGCATTCCCTACTTTCCCTGTCACCGGCTGGGCCGCCAAAATTCCCCTCTACAAAAGCAACTGGACGGTGCGGGCCGGTCTACGCTCCCGTGCCCTGCTCCGCCAGATGTCTCGCCAGACCCAACTCGACGCCCTTTTCTTCCACACCCAGGTCACAGCCGTCCTCAACCGGGATTGGCTCAACCGTTACCCTTCGGTCATCTCCCTGGATGCCACCCCGCTCCAGTATGACGAGTTGGGCGCGTTTTACAGCCACGAAACCGGCCCCGCCTGGTTGGAACGGCGCAAATGGCAGATGAACCGGGACGCCTTCCGGGCGGCGCGGCACATCCTGGCCTGGACGGAATGGACGAAAAAGGGGTTGGTTGAAGGGTACGAGGTCAAACCGGAAAAGGTGACGGTCATTCCCCCTGGTGTAGATGTGGCGGAATGGTCGCGGCCGCAACCCCGCACCCTACACGATCACCCCGTCAAAATCCTGTTCGTGGGGGGCAACCTGGAGCGCAAAGGGGGCCTGCTCTTGCTTGAAGCGTTTCGGGCATTGC
>JAGNBF010000021.1 GCA_018004935.1 Chloroflexota bacterium
CGGCGGGGGTGGTGGTGGCGGGGTAGGCGCACCGATGTTCACGTTGAGGGTGTAGGTTATGTTACTGCTGGTGGTGTCGCCGAACCGCTCGACGAGAATGATGTAATCCGCGGCCGCGCCGGTTTCATTCACACCCGTAACCGCCTCATCTACCAGGCCAGGGGTGTAGCTGGAATCTACCCAGGTGCCGTTCTGGAGCAGGCCCAGGCCATAATTCTGGGGCAGGTTGGTCAGGGTCACATCCAACTGCTGGCCATCGGGCACGTTGATGGTGTAGTAATCTTGGGTGTCGTTCTGGTTGGCGTTGGAGGTGCAGAGGACAGAACTGATAGAGCCGGTGCTGATCGCGGCCGCGGTCCCCGCACTATTATTCGGTTCATACGCATCCGCACATGGCTGGGCGTAGGGCACACTCATCGCCAGGGCCAGGTTAGAACTGGGCGTCGAGAACCCGGTCAGGTAGAACACGCCGGGGTCCAGGTTGCTGACGCCCGAATAACTGCCTTCCAGCCGGGCCAGCGTGGTCGGATTACTGCCATCCAGGGCTGTTTTGACCAGGTTGAGGCCGCTGGTGTAATACAGTTCGTTGTTTAACGGGCGGACAACCACCCCCCGTGTGGGGCCATCGAGGGTTGTTACCAATACGGTGACATCGCTCCCGTCACTATCGGCCCACAGCAGTTGTAATTGGGTGGGGTCAAGCCAGTACAACTTCTGATGATACGGATCTACCACCAGATCATGGATTTCGCGGCCCGGCGGCGCGGCATAGACCACGGTCACATCCGACCCGTCCAGATTGGCCCGCCTGATCTGATCGATCACATCGCCGTTGTACAGACTGTGTTCCACCCAATAGACCCATCCGGCTATGGGATCAATGGCAATGGCCCGTTCATTGGCAATGGTCGTGACCAGCGTCTGCACATCCGTACCATCCCCATTAGCACTCATCAGGTTGGTGACAACACCTAATTGGGGTTCCATCCAGTAGATGCGGCCGCTACTTTCATCCACCGCCAGCCCATTGGCAAAGCGCAGAATATTGTTGGGGTCGGCATCGGGGATAACAACTTCATGCCCCGTGCCGTCGAAGTTGACGCGGACAATGCGCTCGAAGTTGTCGAGGATGTACATCTTGCCCCGTGTCAGGTCGCTGGCGATGGTCGGGCCACCCACCGCGCCATTCCCCATGGTAATGGGTTCAATGGTGCGGGTGATGACGGCGACGCGGGTCAGATCGCTGGCGTTGCTGTAATAGACGTAAGGCGTATCACTGGTGGGAGCGGTGGGCGCACCGAGCGTCAGTTGGAACAGATAGGGCACCGCCCGTTGGCTCAGGGCATTGTTGGACACGGTGATCGTGACCCAGCCGGTGCTGGCGATGGCGAATTGCCCTTGTGTGCCGGTGTTGACCGTGCCCAGCGAACTGACCGCCAGGGTGGAGCCGGTGCTGTTGGTGGGATAGTTGAGGGTCAACTGTTGCCCGGCGATGGCCCAGATGTGGTAGGTGTCTACATCGCTGTCGCTGCACAACGAGGCCCGGACGCGGCTGTTGTTGCTCAACAAGGTCGCTTCGCCCGTGCTGTCGTTGGGTTCGTAGGTATCACTGCTCACACAGCTTTCATCCGTCACCAGTAGTTGGTACTGGCTGGTGGTGGGGGTGAGCGGCACATGGGAGACGGCGATAGTCCAGCGGCCGCTGGCGTCTAATGTGACCTGACTGCCGTAGGCCGGGGTAGCCCAGGCCGTACCGCTGGGATCGTAGAGGGTGAGGGTGTAGTTGTCCGGGCGGATGGGCAGGTCAATGGTGAGTTGTTGCCCGTCCAGGCCGTCGAAGCCGTACATGTCTACGTCGTTGCTGTAGCAGAGCGCGGCCGCAATGGGTGTATCCAGCGTCAAATCGGTCGCCGTGCCAATTGTGCCATTACCACCCGGAGCGGGGGCGTCGTAGGGATCAGCGTAGTAGCAATCCACATCGCCGGGATCGGGCGGGGGCGGCACATCACCCAGAGTGAGGGTGAGCTGGTACTGATCGTAGTTTTGCACCGGCGTACCGCTCATCACCAGGATGTCATACACAACCGGGGCGCCGCTGGTGTTGCTGATCACCCCAATTTCATCGCTGAGACCGGCGTTGTCGCTGAACGCGGCCGCGTACCCATTGGGGTGAATGATGACCAACCGGTAATCAGCAGGCAGGTTCGTCAAGGTGGCGGTCAGCACTTTCTGATCCGCCAGCGTGACGCGGTAATAATCCATATCCGTGGGGTTGGGGACGACGGTGTTACACAACGCCCCGGTGGCTACCGTTTGCGTGATAACCGTCAACGGGGTGGCCGTGCCACTGTCGTTGTTCGGTTCGTGGATGTCGGCCAGGGCGCAGGGGCTGACAATCGGGGTGTTGTAACCGAAGGCCAGGGATGAGCCGGGTGTGCCGATGGGCGTGTTGAGGTACGTGCCGGGGTTGAGGTTGCTTGGCCCCAGGTACGTGCCAGAGAGCGTGGCGATTGCGGCCGCGCCCGAACCATCCAACTGCGCCTGCATCATGTCCGTGCCGTTGCTGTAGTACAAGGCATTGTCCAGCGGCTGGAGGGCCACACCCCGCGCCCCAGCGGCGAGGCCAGTGACGAGGGCGGTGACGCCTGTGCCGTCACTGTTGGCCCGGAACAGCGTTTGCTGGTTGGGATCCAGCCAGTACAGCGTTTGGGCATAGGGATCGAAGGCCAGATCACGCACCTGATTGCCAGAGGTGGCGGTGTAGAGCGTAAAGACGTTGTTGCCGTCTAGATCACTGCGTCGGATGGTGTCGTTTTCTGTCCAGTAGAGATACCCTTTGATGGGGTCTACCACCAGACTGTCGCGGCTGGGGCCGTTGCCGACCACCTGCACCGTGCCCGTACCATCGCCGTTGCTCCGCATGATAAAGGAGGCGGTGCTGGCGGAGGCGCCGGTGGGTTGTAACCAGTAGACGCGGCCGCTGGCTTCATCTACCGCCAGTGCCACATGGGGCAAAGAGACCACCCCGCCAGGGTTGGCGTCGGTGATGATCGTTTGCGGGTTTGTACCGTACAAATCGGTCCGAATGATACTGTTGGCTCCCAGGTCGTAGAAGTAGAGCCAGCCCCGAGTGGTGTCTGTTGCCAGGGTGTCCCAGGTGATGGCCCCGCCATCCACCAGGAGCGGCTCGACGATGTGATCGGCGCTGAGGGCCACACGGGTGAAGTGGAAGGCGTCGGTGTAGTAGACGTAGGGGGAGCCAGTATTGGGGGCAGACGGTGCGGCGACCTGCCATTGGAACATGTACAGGGCATCACTGCCGCTCAGGCCGCTGTTGGCGACGGTGAGGGTGTACCAACCGGCACTGCTCAGGTCGAATTTGCCTTGTGTGCCGGGGTCGAGCCGTCCCAGTTCGCCGCTGGCCCCATTCAGGATGATGGTGGCGTTGGCGGGGTTGGCCGGGTAGTTGAGCGTCAACTGCTGGTTGGCCCCACTTTGGAAGGTGTAGTAATCCAGGTCTGCGGCCGCGCACAATGAGGCAAACACCCGCGACGTTCCGGTCAGGTCAGCCGCCAGGGCCGCCACATTGTTCGGCTCGTAGCTGTCGTTCTGACCACAGGTGAGGTCGGTGACGAGCAGTTGGTACGGGCTGTCGGTGGGGGTCAACACGTTATCGCGGACGAGCACACGCCATTCACCGGCCACATCCAGTGTGACCTGCGGGGCATAGTTCGGCGCGGTGAACGATTGGCGGAAGGAGCCATCGGGCGCGTAGATCAGGATGCTGTAATCGGCCGGGCGGGTGGGCAAATCGAGCGAAACGACCTGCCCGGCGGTGGCCGTAAATTTGAAGAAGTCGCTGTCGTTTTCGTAACAGAGGGCACCCTGGATGGCTGTGCCGACGGTCAATGGGGTAGCGTTGGCGAAGGTGTGGTTGCCATCTTCACCGGGCAGGTCGTTGGGGTCAACGGCCAGACATTGGGCGTTGGTATAGCCATTGGGCGGCGCGACGCCCAGTTCGATTTCTAGCTGGTAGGTGTCGAAGCTATTCACTGGCTCGCTGGGGAAGACGGTCAGGGTGTAGGTTACGGCGTCGGTGGGTTCGTAGTTGGCGGCGACGACCTGCTCGGCGAGTGTGCCGGTTTCACTGCTGACATCTACCGTAAAATCACCCCGTTGGATGTACAGGCCATAATTGGCGGGCAGTGAGGAGAGGGTGGCGGTGATGGCCTGCCCGGCGGGCACAACGACCTGGTACACGTCTTTGTCCAGATTGAGGGAAGGATCACTGCTGGAGCGACAGAGCGCGGCCGCGTAGGTTCCCGCCGTCAGTGTCGTAGCCGTAGCCGGGGTGTCGTTCAGTTCATACGGATCGGCGGCGACACAGGGGCTGGCGGCATAGGGTGTAGACAGACCATAGGCCAGGTTGGAACTGGGCGGGTTGATGTAAATGAACGGGAATACCGTCGGGTTGAGGTTGCTGACGCCGTAGTACCGTTGGTTGCCCAGCCAGACGACTTCCGTCTGACCGTTGCCATCCAGTTCGGCCTGATACAAACTGCCATATTTGCTGTAGTAAAGGGTATTTTGGGCCGGGAGCACCACCAGACCACGCGCATCAGAACCGATATACATGTCCAACGCGACCAGATGCCCCCCTTCGCTATCGGAGCGGAAGAGGGTTCCGTCATCGGTTATGCCATCAATCCAGTACAATTTTTGGGCGTAGGGATCGAGGGTGAGGTCGCGGATTTGGGCACCCGCGGCCGCGGTGTAGACCACCTGCACATTACTGCCATCGGGATTACTGCGGTAGATGACATATTGCCGCTGTTGGCTGTCCAGCCCCACCCAGTAGAGCCGGTTGAGGATGGGGTCAAAGAGCAGACCCTTCTGCCCGTAGACGATGGGCACAACGGTTTGTACGTCGCTCCCATCGTTGTTGGCACTGCGGATGCGGGTGTAGACCATCGTTACCACTTCGGTCCAATAGACGCGGCCGCTGGCCGTATCCACCGCCACACTCAACTCCACATCCTGGTTCGGCATGTTACTGGGATTGACATCGGCAATGATGGTGTAGCCTGTGCCATTCAGGTTGACCCGCGCCAGTTGCTCCAGGGCATTGCTGATGAAGACATAACCCCGGGTGTTGTCAATGGCGAAAATCGCGCCACCCGTGCCGCCGTTATCAAATTGGATGGGTTCCGGGTTGGGCGCACCAATAAGCGGCACACGCACCAGTTCGCTGAGGGTGCTGTAGTAGACGTAAGGCACACCGGGCAGAGCGGCCAGGGTGGGAGCGGCGGTGATGCTGTTGCTGGTGGCGCTGTTGTCGGCGGGGTTGGCGTCGGCGGTGGCACTGGCCACGGTGGCCGTAGCGCTGAGTTGGGTCAGGGTGCTGGCGGCAATGGTGAAGCTGATGCTGATGGTTTGTTGTTCCAGTGACGGGAAACGGCCCAGATCACAGGTGACGGTGGTGGACGCGGCCGCGCACGTGCCATTAGAACCGATAAACGTCGCCCCACTGGGCAGAGCCAACGTCAGGTCGGTGCTATCGGCGGGCAGACCGCTGTTGTTGCGAACAACCACATCGTAGCGTGAACTGTCGCCATCCAGCATAACCAGTGCCGGTGAGGTCAGGCTGACCGCCAGATCGGGTTCGGTTTGTACGGCCTGCTCGGTTTGGGTGACGGCCAGGGCGGTTAGCTGACTGCTGAGGCGAGCCTGCGTACCCACTGGGGCGGGGGTCTCATCGCGGAAATTACCGAAAATGGAGAACGATCCGCCTGTCTCACCCCGCACGATGGTTTCGCCCACACTCACGTAAACCGCATTGCCTGTGGCGGGGATGTACAGATGGGGCAGGGGGTTCGTCCGTATGCCGGGATAGCTGGTGTTCAGGTCCAGCGGTGCCACGGTAAAGGTGGCTCCACCAAACGGCTGTCCATACACATGTGAACCTGTCCAGGAGCTATCAATGGCTGTCCAGTAGGCGGTGCCATTGACCACCGCCACCGATTCCACATCCATGCCGCCGGTCTGGTCTACGCAGAGGGTCGGGTCAATACCTGAGCCGACATTCTGGTAGAAGTTGGCGTAGGTACAGCCCGCGCCTACTCCGGCAAGGAACTGGGGTGACGTGCCATTGAGTTGGGTGGCAACGACCAGGGAGTGATTGAAGATGGTGACGCCGGGCACGGGCCGGTCAAAGCGGAGCCGCCGTTCGCTGAGGATAAGGCGGCCATGGAGCAAATCTACGGCCACATCACCAATTTGATGGTAGGGGCGGTTGCCACCGACGAAGCCAGGATCGTCCGGTACGGCGTAGATAACCTGGGGCAAGGTTCCGTCCAGGTTAGCCCACCACAGTTGGTAGCCTTGTGTCCAGTACAGCTTGTTGCCCACCGGATCAATGGCAATTTGTAACGCTTCGGGGGCGTAGGCGCTAAGGCTGGGGACGATTTGCTGGACGCTGGAGCCGTCGAGGTTAGCCCGCCAGATAGACGCGGGCTGGTTGTACGCGCCACTGTTCATTTCCGCCCAGTAGAGTTTGCCGTGTGCTTCGTCAATGACGATGTCGGTGATGATTTGGCCGGGCCGTTCGATGAGCATTTCCCGGTTTTGGGGATCGCTCATGACGGTGCGCTCGATGCCGTTGGGCAGTGAGCCAACGGGTTTGAGCTGGTTTTGGCTGGTGCCGATGTAAGCGACGGTTTGGGGGGGGACTGCGGCCGCGCAATGGCCAAACGCATCACACGCCCGGATACTGATCTGGCTACTCTGGAAACCATTTTGGGTACAGGTGGCCTCGATACCCGTCAGTCTGGCGTTTTCTTGCTGAGTAAATTCCAATTCCGTCGGGTCAGTCTCATACCGCAACTGGTTGGTGTCCAGGTCGCAAACGAAGTCGTAGTCGGTGGTGGTCAGGTTGGCATCGTAGGCCGCCCCAGTGAACAGGGTTTGGGCCGCACTGCCGGAGCCGCTGTAGGCTACCGCCACGTTGAAGGTGGGGGCTTTGGTGTCAATGGGGCCACGGAATTGGGGCCATGTGCCCCGGCTGTCACTGCGATTGCCGATGGTGTCGGCGGCCCGCATGTCAATCTGGTAATACCCTTCGATGCCCAGGGGGACGGTGTAGGCCCAGGTGGCCGACAAGGGGGAGCCATCGGGAATGAAGGTGACGGGTTGCCATTGGCGGTAGAGGGAGGCGGCGACGGTGGCGTTCATGTCGCCCTCGTAGACCACCACATCGTCTAGTTTACCGGTGAAGTAGGGGGTCGCGGCCGCGGGCGAATAACCTACCAGCACCGCATCCGGCGTGGTAAAAGTCGAGCCGGTGGTCGGACTGCTCACCGCCAGTTCCCCATCCAGGTACAAACCGTTGCCATTATCCCCCAGGGTATGCACGATTTGATGCCACTGCCCATCGTTGTAACTGTTATCCACCGAACAGCGCAGTTCGCGGGTAGCTGGCCCGGTGATAAAGCTCACACACACCTTACCCGCATCCAGGAAGATGTCATGATCATGTTCGGTCAGGGTGGGGAAATCACCCTGTACGGAGCTAAAGAGGCCACAGTTGGCGCAGGTGGTGTTAAACCAGAGGGCGATAGTGCGTTCGGTGGCAGGCAAGGACAGGTCCTCAAAACTACGCACGATGTCGTTGCCGTCGAACTGGGCGGCTGTGCCATCCGTGCCGCTCACATAACTGTCCGGGCAGGTATCATCCAGGCAGTAGATCTGTGTCTGCTCGCCGCCCACATTATTAAACAGCACCGTCTCCGGCAAATCGTTTAAGGGCAGATGGAGCCAGGTTTGGGAGGTGGCGAAAACGGTTTCCGCCGAGACAAAGGCAATTTCCACCCCGGAGACAGCCGTATACTCATCCTGCACCGTTCCGGTCAGGACAATGCCATCCGTCAGTTGGAAATCATCCCCATGAGAGAGCAAATCCACCGTGGGTGGGGTCATATCTACCACAAACGGGACGATTTGGGTGACGGCATTGCCGGTGGGCAGGGCGTTGTCCCGGGTGGTGACGGTCATCGTGATCGGCCCGGTGGGGTTGGGGTCGTTGTTAAAGGCGATGTCATCAAAGGGATAATCTAGCGTCCAGGCTCCGGAAGGATCCGTGACGGTGACGGCGCGGCTGGAACCAATCTGCACCGATACCTCGCTCACACCCGCCAGAGCGTCACTACTGTTACCCGTGAGGGCCATCGTCCAGTTGCCCTCGGCATTACGCCGCACCACGCGGGTTTGCCCGGCACTCAGGTCGAAGGTGGTGACGGGTGATACCCCGTCAATCGTCAGGCTAAAGTTGCCGGTTCGGGTATGGCCGACGGCATCGGTGACGCGCACGGCAATCGGGATACTGCCGGTGGGCTGGTTGGGCACGGACACCGGGAAAGCCCACATACTGGTTCCGGTGGCGGTGATGTAGGCCCCGCCGTTGACGCTGACTTCCACCAGGGCTATGTACGAAGTGGGATCGCTGGCGGTGCCACCGATAATCACATCTACGTTGGGTTCGACGAAGTTGCCCAGGGTGAGGCTAGGGGCGTCGGGGTTGTCGTTGTCAATGATGACCCCCACCGGGTTGTCCAGGATGATGTCGGTGAAGGGGGGTAAGGGGGTTGTCCCCACAGGCACAACATCGGCGGCGACGCCGGTGGTGATGGTCACGTTGGTGCTCCCGGCGATGGCCGTCGCATTGCGGACAATGGAGGTGCTACCACTGGGCAAAAGGGTGAAGTTACGCGCCTGGGTTAAGCCGCCCAATTCTACCGGCAGGGTGGAGGTGAAACGTCCCCCGGCCAGTAGGGAATTTTGGGGCAGGCCATTGAAAACGGTCGTGGTGATGGTCGCCTGAGCGGAAACCGCCAACACCAGGTCCTCATCATTCATGTAGGTGTATAACCGCACCGGGGAATCGTTGAACACAGCGGGGTGGAAGGGGAAGAGCACCGGGTCAAGCTGGTTGAGGCGATATTCCGTGCCATCGCTGATACCATCTTTATCCGCATCCCGTTGCAAGGGGTCGCTGGTGACGCGGAAGGTGTAACCGGCAATCGTAACCAGGTAGCCGTTGACTTCCTGAGTATCGGTCAGGCCGTCGCCATCGGTATCGGCGCGGTTGGGGTTGGTGGAGTAGCGGATTTCCAGGGCGTCGTTCAGGCCGTCACTATCTTTGTCGGTGAGGGTGAGGCTGGAGCCGTATTCGATTTCCACCTGATCCGGTACGCCGTCGCTGTCGGTATCCCAACGGGTATCGTTGGGGTCTTGGAGACGGGGAATGCCGTCGCCGTCGAAGTCGGTCTGGACGCCGAGGGCACTCCAGTTGTAGAACGCGGTAATGCTGTTGGGCAGGATGTCTAACACAAATTTACCGGTGAGATCGGTGCTGGTGGGGGTTTTGGCGGTTTTGTGCGAACAAACGCTAAACCAACAGTCATAGCGGGGCAAAGCCATGCCGATGTTTAACCAGAGGGGGAATTCCCGGTTGATCTGGGGGGTGGTAAATTCGTAGACGGGGGAGAGGATGGTGTCGAAACGGGCCGCTTCCCACAACACTTTGGATTTTTCTAAAGGCACGAGCCAGCCGACGCCCGGAGAGGGGACAAGGGCTGTGGCCATGTCATAGGGCCAGGCGTCCCACCAGATGGTGCGGCCGCGTTCCGTGTTCAAGGTTGTTTTGGATGTCGTCAGGGAGTACACCACCGAGGCTGACTGCAAATCTTCGGCGGTGTAAAAACTGTCATAATGATAAACCACACTCGGTTTAGGCCAGGTGTGACGAACGCGGGTGAACATTTCCGCCTCGAAACGGACACTGTTGCCCACCACCAAACCCTGTTCCGGGTGGGTGAGGTTCATGTTCAGGTCTTCAATATTGGAGATGGGTGGTTTGCCAGAGAGGTCAATCATCACCTCACCCTGGTACACCCAGTCCGTAATCGCCTGGGTGATCGCCGCTATCAACCCGAAATCACAAACTGCCTTCACCCCAGCCTTGCAGATAATGAGAGTGAACAGATCAAAGATAGCAAAAACGGCCAGGACGATAGACCCCACAACGGTCAGGGATATGACGAACGTAATGATGGCGACAAGGGTAGCGGCAATGGCCCCCGCCAGTAAGTTGTAGAATTCGACACTGCCAATCGGAACCTTGCCGATTAAAGAGAAGAACATGATCCAACTGACGCCGATGCCCACAAGCATCCCAATAGCCCCCGCTTTGAAGGCCATGCTCTTGAAACTTTGGAATGAGAACAAGACCTTGACTTTGATGAGAAAAGCAGCCTCATCTGGGAAAGCGGCTTTGACGGCATTGGTGATTTCCGAAAGGGTGATCATGGTGTCCAGGACCTGACCGACCGTTGCCGTAGCCTGGACGATAATTTCACCCGCGACACGCCCTTTGGTGTTCATTAAGATGAGGCCAGCAATCCCCCCCAGTAATAAGGCGGCATTGAAGGCAACAAATCCCAATCGGTAGTTGGTTGCGGCATTTTCAAGGACCAAATCGTAGGCCCCACCACCCGTATTGTCCACTGGGGCTTTGAAGCCAACATAACTATAGAGCCGGACTAAATCAAAGATGTCAACGAACTGTTCACTATTGAAGCGAACTTGTTGGATGAAGCGGTTGGCAACACCCTGGATAGCTTGATTATAAGCGTTGTAAATCTTCTCATCGCTTATGTCTAGGGGTTTGAAGAACTGTTGTGCCCCTTGTAGTGTACCCATCAGCGTGTAATTACTGTTAGTATCAGTGTTAATGACTTTACTACTGCCGTTGGTCATCGTCACAACTGTCACCGTACTGAAAAAGGCGGATGCCTCGACAACTTCTGGCCCATTGTTCTCTGCGGGCAGGCCAGCCGTTGTAGCGGCGAAGCTGGCACGGACATGGTCGGCATAGTCGGCCATGGGGTAGGCTTCCCAGGCGGCCTGGGTGGTGTTGTAGCGATAGGGGACGATTTTGTACCCGGCGGTGGCCATGACCGGTTCGTTGGTGAAGTTTACGGCCAGAGAGTGGCCTGTCCACCGGACGAGGTTGGTGAGATTACGGGCATCCATATTCAGAGCGCGGAGATGATCTTCACGCACATACATCAAATGGGGGATTTGTACACCACTGCCCTGAAAACGGGTGGTGAGAATTTGTGGGGTAATCTGGCTCCCTGCCTCAAATAAAGCCTGATCCTCGTGAGTAAAGGTGTGGGTCTGAACCCGCAAATAGTCACCGATGCCCCACCGTTGGCTGGATGTGATGCCGGTGTTGGTAGGGTGGTTCCAGCGGCGATAAATTTCGTTAATGGTGAGGTCGCGTTGACCGTTACCGACGCATTCGCCATCATTGTTGACGAAATCGCAGTCGCGGTTGACCATGAAACTGCCTTCCAAGCCATTCACCATCTGGAACAGGGCGTCGTCGTCGTTCAGGGCTACGTCAACGGCAGGGTCTTCATAGACAATCGCCATTTGTGTGCCGCGTGATTCGTGGACATTGAAACCAGTCAGATAGAAGTCGTCGGTGTAGGCGTGCAAAACCGTAAAGTTGTTTTCGCCGACCCCGTTACCCGCCTGAATGGTTGTCCGGGCGTCCTTGGCGTCGTCGTAGAATTCATTGAGAACGTTGACGACCCAGACCATGCGGGCCTGTTGGGGTGTCCAGTTCGCCGCGGCCTGATAGATCAGTTTGGCCTGAAAGGCAACTTTGGCTCCGGTGACCGGGTCTTCGACCAGATTGAGGGGGATATAGGCAAAGTAAGAACCATCACCCGCCGGTTGAATGGCGATACCGTATTTTTCCAGCAGGGCCTCATCCAGGGCGTTGCCCGATGTGCGGGGCAAATTGCTGAGATCGGGCAGGGCCACTTCGAGCATGGGGACGAACTTGATTTCCCCGTTGTCGTCGGGGGACATGGTACAGTTGGAGCCGCCGGTCTTAACGCAATGGTCGAAGAAGGTGGCGTTGTCCCAGTCTTGCATGTTGCCCAGTTCGTCTTTGGGCCAGTTGAGGACGTTGAAGGCGTACCAGAGGCGGTCGGGGTTGGTGGGGCGGAGTTGCAGGTCTACGTAGGTGTAACTGCCGGGGTTGAGGCCGGTGAGGGTGATTTGGAGCGGGTTGGCGGCGGTGAAGGTAACGGCGGTGCCATTGTCGGCCCGACTGGCAACGAGTCGGGAAATGTCTACTTTGTCGGGTACGCCGTCGCCATCGTCGTCGAAGTCGTACAGGTCGGGGGTGTTATCGCCATCGGTGTCTACATTCCATTCCTGACCGTCGAGGACGGAGTCGTTATTGCTGTCGGCGACGGTGGGGTTGCCGTACCAGGTTTGTCCCCCCAGAGCGAAGCCGATGATTTCGTCACGGTCGGGTATACCATCGAAGTCAGAATCGTCTTGTAACCGGTTGGTGCCGAGGAGTTTTTCGTTGGCATCGGTGAGGCCGTCTTCGTCGGTGTCGAGGGTGGAAGGTTGTTGGTTGGGGGTGGCGGGTGGGGTGTAGAGGGTGGGCGAGGTGTTGGTGAGGGCGGCGAGGTCGGTGGTGGTGTCTTGCGCGGCCGCGTTCTCTTCCTGCTGTTCCTTAAATGCCACAAGCTGTTCACTCTGCTCACTGGCGGCCTGGGCCTGCACCAACGGGGTAAACAACATGAAGGCCGCCATCACGCTAAACACCACGTTCTGGGTACGCCGGTTGGGGCGCATGATGATGACCATAAACAACGAAACGCCCAACAGGGCGGTCAGACTAAAACCCAACTCCGGCAGGCTGGGCAGGGGCAAACGGGCGAAGATGTTACTGATGACTCGCCCCGGCTGAGTCCAGATAGCCGCCAGGGAGACCCCTTCGTAGCTGTTGAATTGCACGTCTAGCGTGGCTTCGGTGCGATAATCGGTGTTCGCGGCCGCGGGGATGTTCAGTGTGACAATTTCCCGCACCGGCAGACCCCGCGTATCTACCCATAACTCCCCCGTGCCGGTCAGGTTTTGTAAATGTTCCGGCACTTGCAAGGCCACGCCCGCCGGTAACTGATTCGTCTCCACCAGATGTTCCTGGCTGATGCGGGTCAGCCGTTGGGCATAGGTGGGACCGTCTACGTTGAACTGATAAATGGTGTAAGATGTATCCGGCGTGGCATCCGTCGCCGATTCGGCCACCACCTGAATATCGGTAGCGACATCCAGAAAGGCCAGAAAGTCCCCACCGGGGGCAAAACCGACATTAAGCTCATTACCGGCTTGCCAGTCTCCATCACCTACCCGCGTTTCAACCTGGCCATCGGCCAGACGCAGTTGGTAGGCCGAACTTTCATCCAGCACATTGACGCCGCCCCCCCACAGAGCCAGGAGTAGCTCTTCATCGCGCAGGTTGTTTTCCCCTTCCAGATACAGGGTATCGGTTTTGCTAAAACGGCCGATATTACTGACTGTCGGCAAGGGAATGGTCTTGCTTTCGACACTGGCGGTAAAGGCGTAACGGTCGCTATTTTGCACATTGCGCCATACCTGATCCACTTCACCAGAGGCGGAAACCGGTTCGGCAAACCATAACCGGTAACTGGTGGCGGCCAGCAGAAGGATAATGAGGGCGATGAGGGGACGATGTAGTTTGCGTTGGCGGATGATATCTTTCATGTGAGCTTCCTTTACAGGTGGGGGGTGATAGATACGGATAGATGTTGTTCGATGAAGTTCATCGCTGAGGATAAATCGTCGAAGCCGAAGCGTTCGCGGGTTTGCACGTGTTGCAGAGAAATACGCCAGCCGTGCCCTTGCTCAAACCAGACACGCAGAAGCCAGGTACAGTATTCATGGTTATAAACAGGATGAGATTCCTTTTGGAGCATAGGGCACTGTTACAATTGGATAGAAAAAAGTATTGTCGGCACGAAAAGGGTACGCTACCCTTTATGTGAGGCAGTTTAGCAAGTCACTCTGACCAAACTCTGACCACCATGTTATCCTTGCAGTTACTTGGCTCACCTCTCATTTGTTGGGGAACACACCCCATCACCCAATTTCGTTCGGCGAAATCGTTGGTACTCCTGGCTTATCTGGCGATGGAACGGGGTGCGCCCCATAGCCGCACTAGTCTGATTGCCCTGCTCTGGCCAGAGCAACCGGGAGAAAATGGGCGGCAGAATTTGTCGCAGACGTTGACACGTTTACGGGATGCGCTGGGGCCGGGGGGGAATCTCATTCAGGCCAACCGGCAGGCGGTCTGGCTGGATGAGACAGCGGAAATTGATCTAGATTTTCACACTTTCTGGCGGTTGTTGGCCGAGGTGGACAAACATAACCACGAAAACAGAACAAGTTGTGCGGTGTGTCAGGGGAAGTTGAGCCACGCGGCCGCGCTCGTTCGTGGTGAACTGCTGGCCGGGGTGACGGTAGACGACAGCTATTTGTTTGAGGAGTGGCTCCTGCTGGAGCGGGAGCGTGTTCACGAGAGGCTGTTGAGCGTGTTGTCTGACCTGGCCGAAGGGGCGTTGCACGAGCGGCGTTATGAAGCCGCCATGCAGTACGCCCGGCGGCAGGTAGCTCTGGAAGCGTGGCGCGAATCGGCCCACCGGCAACTGATTCAAGCCCTGGCGTTGAGTGGGCAACGGAACGCGGCCCTGGCCCAGTACGAACATTGCCGGACGATTTTGGCGCAGGAGTTGGGGGTTGAGCCGACAAAGATAACGCAACAGCTCGCGGCCGCAGTCCGAGCCGATACCCTCACCGACAGCCCCCCCGTACCACCCGCCCCCCCCAACCACAATTTACCCAACCGGCTGACCCCCTTCGTGGGGCGTGAAGCCGAGATCACCACCCTGCTAGGCTGGTTGACCCAAGATGAGTCCGTGCGGCTGATTAGTCTGACCGGGCCAGGGGGTATTGGCAAAACGAGCCTGGCCCAAGAGGTGGGACGCCGCCTGCTTACCCAACCGGTGCGGGGCCAGCCGCTAGAAGGGGTCTGGTTCATCTCCTTGATCGGTATCCAGACGGCGGAAAACGTACCGGTGGCGATTGCCAACGCCCTGGATTTACCGTTGCCGAGCCAGGCCGCGGCCGCGACCGCCGTCATCCAGCAGTTGCGCCAACGCCGTTTCCTCTTGATTCTGGACAACTTTGAGCAGGTGGTGGAGAGCCGCGCCTGGCTGTTGGAACTACTCCAGGGGGCATCCGGCGTCCGCCTGATTGTCACCAGCCGGGAGCGGTTGCGCCTGATGGTGGAGCATCGGTTTGATTTGCATGGGTTAGCCACCCCAGCCGAAAACACCGCCCATACCCAGGCCCTCGATTATGATGCCAGCCGCCTGTTTCTGGATCGCGCCCGCCGCCTGTACCGTGAGTTCCGCCTGACAGAGACGAACTGGTTGCCCATTGTCCATATTTGCCGCCTGACAGAAGGGTTGCCGTTGGGGATTGAACTGGCGGTGACGTTGTTGGAAGACAGCGACCCGGCAACGGTAGCCAGGCGCATCACCGAGGACGCGGCCGCGCTCACCGCCGATTATCTGGATATTGCCCCGCACCAACGGAGCATCCAACTGGTGTTTGAACAATCGTGGGGGCGGCTCTCCCCAGCCGAACAGAGCACCCTGAGCCGTTTGAGCATTTTTGAGAGTGAGGAGTTTAGCCGTGCGGCCGCGTTGCATGTTGCCAATAGCGAATGGCGCACCCTGGGGGCACTGGTCAGAAAATCGCTGGTACGCGCATCCGAAGCCGATGTCTACGCCTTGCATCCCCTGTACAAAGCGTTGGCCGCCCGCAAACTATCTGCCGACCAGACCGACCTGCGTCATGCCCACGCCGACTACTTTGCCCACCTGCTGACCGAAGCGGTTCCCCCCGTTTTCGACAAACAAAAACATCTGCAACTGCGCTCATTGCTCCCCTTGTTGCCTGATTTTCGGGCGAGTTGGCACTGGAGCATCGAGATAGCCGATGCTTCTTTGATCGGGCGGTTGGCCGGGCCGTTGTACCGCCTCTTGCGCGAGACGGCCCAGCTTCAGGAAGGACGGGCCTTGTTTGAGACCGCCTGGCAGACATTGCAGAACAGATGGCCGTTAGCATCGCGGCCGCTGGAGCAAGAAAAGGTCATGGCAGAGATGTCGGCCCAACTGGGCATCTTTCGCGTCTTTACTGGAGATGTCCATACGGCTCGCCCAGCTTTGGAACTGGCCTTAACCGAATTTGACCGGCTCCACATGCTAGAGCTAAGAGGGGGCGCATTAACCGCCCTATCCGATATTCTGGAACGACTGGGGGAGTATGACGCCTGGCTAACCTTGTGGCAGGCAGAGCTGAAAAGGGCTGAGGCGGGCAACGACCTGTTGCACCTGAACCGTACCCTCGGCAATTTGGGATCGGCTTATTACCACATGGGTCAATTAGAGGAAGCGCGGGACATTTATCAGCGCACGGTGGAAACGGCATTTGCGGCTGAGGTTCCCGACTATGATAATGCCATCACGATGAACAATTTGGGGTTGGCGGAGATGGAGTTGGGTAATTTACCCCAGGCTCGCTTCTGGCTGGAGAAGAGTTTGCAGATTCGCCGCCAGTATGCCAACACGTATCGGATTGCGGCCGCGTTGCGGGGATTAGGTTTGTTGGCGATGGAGGAAGGGGATTACGCGGCCGCGCAGGAACATCTAAACGAAGCCATGGCTTACTTCAAACAATCGGGGCGGGTAGACAGGCTGGCCCCGGCCCATCTGGCTTTGGGGCAACTGGCCCTGCGGCGGGGCGATTTGCCCACCGCTGAACGGCAGATTCGGCAGGCGTTGGCCTACACCGCCGAGTTACAGCAGACGGCGCAGGGGTTGAAAGCGTTGTGGCATTGGGCGGAATATTTGTGGGCGGCGGGGCGAGAGAGTGAAGCGCGGCCGCTGTTGGCCTATTTGTTGGGACATCAAAACACATCCGGTCTGCTGACGCGGACGATCAACGAGTTTTTGACGATGCAGAAGATTACGATTGAACCTGCGGCGTCATCTGGGGATGTGAATTGGCAATCATGGGTGTAACGTAATCTCTCGTGGGGATGATCGTATGGCGCAATTTTTGGGGGTGAGGGGTATCTTCTCAATGTTTCGGGGCCAACGAGGCCTGAGCCTATGGCAGGCCGTTAGTTTCGACAGGCTCAACCCATGTCACCGCGCTTTATGGAAAAATTACGGCAAAAGCCCGAAAACGGCGCGGAAAAAAGCTCCTCGGTTCTTTGGGAATTCAGGGGGTTGACACCAGATGTAGGAGCTGGCCTGGTGCCTGTCCCGTGCGGGGCAACCACAAGGGTTGCCCGTACCCCACAACCCCAAAGAACCATCTCCGCCACCTGTCGCCTTACCCGAGAGTTCCCCAAGACGCTTTTAGAGAAGCGCACGCTCGATCCAATCAATAGCCTGACCACTGGCAATCGCTTTGGGAGTTACCCGAAGCACACGCCACCCATACAATGCGGCTTCATTCAGCTTTTCTGCATCTTTTTCGTAACCGGTACCACTGTTGTGTCGTCCGCCTTCGCGGACAGTGACCATGCGGCCGTTTTGTAAGCGCCGCTTTACCTGTTGCCCACAGTGATGGCAGATGACTGGCCGGGCAAAAAGTCCCCCATCCACCTCTACAGCTACCAGATAACCATGGGGCTTCCAATCCATATCGAAACGCCATTTTCTTTCGGCATGGAAAATGTACTCCAGACGAGGGGTCGGCAGATTGCGCTCAGTTATCTGGCGTAATAGTTCACTGAGCCAATGTTGTTTGTCTTTGGGGGGGGCAGGAGTGGGCACGCGGCCGCGGCCGCGTTTGCGTGGTTTCCTGGCTGATTGCGGTTGATAATGAAATGCCTTCAGGTATGTCTCGAGGTCCATTCCTTCTCCCCAATCATTAGACATTATCGGTAATAGCATTTGGAAACCTGCCGAAGGTTTGTACCTTTGCGTAGTCAGTTGACATAAACCTTCGGCAGGTTGTTACCGATAAACTCAATTAACCCCATACGGGTATGGCAAAAACATCCCCGGGTCATGATTGCATATTGACCAAATATTAGCACAAACGTTCTTCTTGATCTTGTGAATATTACCAGTTCTCATACTCGTTTTTAGATTCCTAAGCTGAATAAGCCAGAACCGTAACCGTTTAGTTCAAAGACGAATTTAGGCCATTGGGGATGACTTCAGCGGATTTAGAATGGAACGGATTAAAGACGACCTCTGGAAAATCCGGTTATTTCTTAATCTGTTGAGGTAACCCCACTGAACGCTTACCCAGAACCAAAGGGTTGGCTCAAAATTAAGTGGGGTGGCTCGGTCAGGAGACCGGCTACAGCAAATCGCTCAGTTAAAAACGACCAGGTGGAATGGGTTCCTTTAGGGAAGTTACCCGCCCCATCATAAAACGACGGGGCGGGATGGATGAATTTACATGACTGAATGGTTACGTTTCATTTACGGGCAACGATTTTCCTTTTATGATGTAATTAAGGGCTGAACTTATCGAAGCTTGTGTTGCCTTCGACAAGCTCAGGCAACGGTTTAGTCCTTACTTTAGGAGTCCACTGAAAAAAGGTTAAAAGGCTCTTCGGGAATTCAGGGGGTTGACACAATATGTACGGGCTGGCCTTGTGCCTGCCCCGTGTGGGGCAACCACAAGGGTTGCCCGTATATGTACGGGCTGGCCTTGTGCCTGTCCCGTGTGGGGCAACCACAAGGGTTGCCCGTACCCCACGAAATCCCGAAGACCCGGTTAAAACAGTTAAAAGCCCAGTTTCTTTTTCTCGGGAAGCGACGGTTAAATCAGTCAGAAACCGGACTTTTTGCAGTAGACCCACTTTATGAGAGTGATCAGGTATCTTCTCAATGTTGTGCAGGTGACAGATACTTGCCTTGATATGACAACAAACGAACCTACCCCGGCATGGCAAATAGAGCAACACTACCGGATTTTAAAACAGGAACCCACCGCCTTTGCTGAACTTTGTGAACTGGCATTGCCTCATCTCGTCAGTTTTCTCCAGCGGCTTTTTTCTCTTTACGAACCCCATTTGTGTGAGCAGGTCGCTATTGACTGCCTGTTGCACTATCAGGCCACTCCCCAACAATACGATCCCACAAAATTAGCCCTTTGGCCCTTTTTACGGATGGCGGCTAAACGGGATATGCTTAATCTGCTTGATAAACAACAGCGTCATAATCAACATTTTGTGCCCCTTGATGATTCCACTATCCAACAGCAGTTATTCGTAGAAGAGACTCTCCCAGAAAACTTTGCCCTTGATGAATGGTTGCAACAATATACCAGTCGTTCACGGCAGGAGATTATTGCGTTTCTGGAAGCGGAATTAACCGAACCGGATAAAGAAATTTTATTTTTGATGATGGAAGGGGTACGGGATAGCCAGCGTTATGCCGAAATAATGAATATCCTGCATCTGGACGCGGCCGCACAACAAAGTGAAGTAAAACGCGCCAAAGATCGCCTCGTCAAGAAATTGCGCCGGTTTGGTCAACGACTGTAGGGTATTGGCGGCCAGACATCCAGAAAATTGGCTGTCGAACTTTGGCACTGACATCGGAACAATAAGTGGATCGTAAAAGCGTTTTGAGGCTTTTGGGGAATGCCGGGGATTAACACCCTGGAACATGTAGTTGCCTTCATCGGGGCAGACACAAGGCCAACCCCTACAGTACCAGGCACTCCACGAAATCCCCAAGACCCAGTTTTGACTTTACCAGATCAAACAGAGTTTCGCGACCGGGGACTTCCTCCCTAGACCCGCCTCATCAACGGGCAGGCCCAGCAGTAGTTTTAGCTCAGGAAGAGCATATGATGAACCACCTGATGATCAAAATGGCCCAACGGGCCAGCCGCGATAAGACCTTATTCGCCGCTCTGATAGAAGCCTCTAGCCAACGTCACAATAAAACATGGGAGCAAATTGCCCAGGAGTTAAATCTGGAGATGGAGCAACTGGTAAAATTAGCGCTTTGTAAACGTCCCCGCCCCTTGATGTTGGCACAGGATGTGATGCAAATTGTGACTTATGTGGGGATAAACAAAACGACTCTCAGCCAATTTATGCAACAAGCGGAAGGGAAACAATCCACTCCGATTACTCAGGGAAAATGGACTATTTTCTCCAAAGGCAGGCAAATGATTATGCAACGTCGTACTTTGGCTATTGCAGTTGTCGCTTTGGTAATTGTTCTGATGAGTGCCTTTGCGCTGGCTCAACCAGTACGAATGGAGGCCACGCTTATCGTAACGGAAGGGCAAGCGGTTGTCATTCAGGGGGGCAGTCCATTGGCCGGGGAAACACAAAAAACGGTGTTCGCCAATGAGGTTATTACAGTGGGTACGGGTGATGAGATTGTGCTGGCCGCGGCCGCGGCCGCGCAGTTACGCCTCTATGATGGTAGTACAGTTGATCTCTTTGAAAATACCACCTTAGCTATAACCGAACTGCAAACCAGCCAGGACAGTTATCGTGTGCGGTTGAACCTGTTGGTGGGCAAAACCATCAGCCGTGTCGAACGCGTTTTGGGTCTGGGCGACGCCTTTGAAATTAAAACCCCATCCTCTACGGCATCGGTACGGGGTACCATCTTTACCGTAACCGTCCTCACACCAGAGAGCAGTTATTTTGCCTGTGCAGAAGGCACTGTTTATGTGGTCATGGGCACAGCATCGGCAGAGATAACGGCCGGAACGGAGTTAACGGCCACCCTCGGCCTGCCCTTACAGGTAATGCCCCAGACAGGGGCACAACCGGAATCTCGCCCCACTGCCGCCATCACTGTCCCACAGTTAGTCCCCACCAATACGGTGACTCCCACCAACACGGCCACCTATACACCTACCCCTACGGCTACCATCACCCCGCCCAACACGGCTACGGTCACCAGCACCAGCACCGTTCCCAACACCGTCACCAGTACATCTACCAGCACCCCTACAGCCATACCAACCAGTTTACCCACAAGTACCCCTGGCCCAGGCAATAATGATCCTCAAGTCACTATTTGTCATATCCCGATAGGGAACCCTGACAATGCCCAAACCATTACTGTATCGGCCAACGCAGTACCGGCACATCTTGAACATGGCGATACATTGGGGGCTTGTCCTGCGGGCAATGGCAATAACGGTAATTCCGGGGGCAACAATGGGGGCAATGGCAACGGTAACGGTAACGGCAATGGTAACGGTAACGGCAATGGTAATGGCAACGGGGGTGGAACGCCCTAAAGAATGAGAATTAAATAACTTGTTCGTTGACCGTGCCGCCCCCAGGGGCGGGGAACTTTTCTAAGGGGCATTTTTTGGGGCGAATGCCCCGAAAAATGCCCCATTGGAATCCCCCCCTTCCCTCGGGAATCGGCAGGGGGGATGGGGTCAATGAAGGCGTTACCCGATTAAAAATTTAATGAACAACTGGGAAGGGGAAGGGGGATAGGTCTTCAGTCCAAACCTACCAATCTGTTGCCGCTAACAAAATGTCACTTTATGACCGTAGTAAGTATATATATTCATCGGCCAGACCCGCCCGGACGTAAAACGACCGGGCTATGGTTACAAAGGCCGCTGGCCTGGGGTTTTAGCCCGCAAAGCTCCGTAGGTTTAGCCCGGTGGTTTGACCACCGGGCGGGATAACTGAACGCTTACGTCAAGACCCGGTTTTTTTGTTGGGGGTAGGTAGTGGCCGTATCACGAAGAGGGGAATGGGAGTAACAATCCCGCTGATGGTAACTGGTTCTATAGAGACAGCAAGAACGAGATCGGTAACTTTTTCCAGAGTGGTATTACCTACAACAATCTGACCAGGCGCGGCCGCGTTGACCAGATGCATCACCATATTAATCGCCTCACCCAGAGCAGTATAAACATAACGTGAGGCAGAACCCGTATAACCAACAATTGCATGGCCGGTATAAAGGGCATAACCGAGATTGATTTGCCGATGAAGATGATCACCAGGTAAGGTCTGTTGATAAGTTTGTAATTCGGCGCGGATAGCGAAAGCGGTCTGCACCGCCCGGCGAGCATGATCGGGTTGGGGCAGTGGGGTGTTAAAAAGTACCAGAACCTGGTCGCTTCTCACGTCAACGATGGTTCCATCATAATGAAACGCGGCCGCGACCACAAAATTACGCAACCGCTGAATTAGCCCCACCAACTCCTCCGTACCCAACTGTTCCGCCACTTGGGTATGCCCCTGCACCTGAACCAACAGTGCCGTCAGCAGTTGATCACGCCCTCCCAGAGCGATTTCCCCTTTTTGCACAGCGAGAATTGTGGCCGAGGCAACCGCCGGGTTCACATGGGCCTCAAACAGTTGCCTCATCTCCCGGTGGCGTCGGGTCGCTAGAGAGAAGCGGTAGGCTGTAACCACACTAAAGCTCAAGGAAATGGTAAGTAGAGGGAAAAACAGAGAGAGCGCCAGGCCGGTAAAATCAAAAAGGATGGTAGCAAATAGAAAATAAACCACCCCTAGAGCACCGACACGGAGCAAACTCACCGTCGGCCGAACAGTCACTAAACCGGTCAGAACGGCCAGTGCCAGAATAATGAGAACATTCATCAGTGGCGATACCGGACGAATAAAACGACGTGACCAGATGGTTTCAAGGGCATTGGCTAAAATTTCAATGCCATACATAGGGTGTCCCTTACTGACGGGGGTCAAATAACGATCTGGTTCGGCTGTGGCCGTGATACCGACTAAGACAATCTTATCCTGAAACAAATCAGTTGCGGCCGCGCCGTCCAACACATCCTGATAACTGACCATAGGGAAGGTATGATTATCTGTCTGAGCGGGTGGCCCAGCATAATAAATACTCATAGCCCCTGAATATTCGACCGGTATCTGCCGCCCCAAAAAGGTTAACCAGCCATTTTCTGGTCTGGACAGAGAGGCATTGGCAGTGCCCAAATAAACCTGAAGCGCGGCCAAAACGATGCTGGGATAATGTTCACCGTGGGCCGTAATCAGGGTAGGCAAACGACGTACATAACCATCTTGATCATGCAAGATATTAGTATGCCCCGCGGCCGCGGCCGCCTGTAACAAATCCGTTTGCGGCAAAATACGTTGCTCATAACGGACTTCCCCCAACGCCTCAGAATAGGCATCTCCTACTCCCAGGATCGGTTGCACCACATTACCTGCCTGTTTCATCGCGGCCGCAAGGAGCGCATCTTCCCCTGTAGCCGTATCAAAAACAAAATCAAACACAATCACTTTGGCCCCCGCTTCCCTCAACCGATCCACCAATTCCGCATGGCGCGCCCGGGGCCAGCTATCCCAACGACCATAACGCGCCAGACTCTCATCATTCACTTCCACAATCGTAACAATACCACTGGGCGCATAAGATTCCAGGTAAATATCTTTTAGTTGGGCTTCCGGCTGAGAAAACAATCCCAAGAGAAAAAACAGGCTCAGAACAAAACCCACAGCCAACCCCATAAAAGCCCGTGGCCACGACAAACCATCTTTATCTTCCCGCAGTTGATCTTCCAGCCGTTTCCAAAACACTCGCCGCCGGATGGCTCCGGGCACAACCCCCGGTAATGTCCCCGCACTGGCCCGGATAGTTTGCACAATATCCACAATGGTAGCTTCAGGGGTACTGGATTGCCCCTTCAAAATGGCCTGAACTGCCTCTTTACTACGAACCTGCCCGATAAGTTGCGCCGCCTGCATGGCCTGAGAGCCAGGGGTTAAGGCCAACAAAGCCAATTTTTTGTCCGCTTCAACCGAAATACTCACCCCTTGCCACCGTTTAAAACGGGGGGCGAGTCGTTGCAAAAGTTTGAATGCCTGATTCCGCACATTCCAACTACGGGCATTGAGAGCCACATTAAGCCAATATTCCAACGTAGTAGGGGCAAATGTACCGGGAGGAAAGGCATCCTCCGGTTCATACAAGAGTTGCGTGAGTACCCGAATTGCGGCCCCATCCGTTTCCCAGGTTATCGTTTGTTCACAAATAGTCGCCTTGGGTTGAGGGGCATCAACCTGGTTCCACCAGGTGCTGATATTGTAATCATGGGTCAGTGCCCCACGTAGCATAAACTGGCACAAGGGGGCATCTAAAGTTACCTGATACACAGGAGCCTGGGCATACACAGAATCCATCAGGGCAAAATGAGTGAGCGGAGCCGGAAACGCGGCCGCGTGCGGCCGCCATTGTGCCTGAAATTGTTGCCAGAAATAACGGGCATCTTGAGACAAAAGTAACGCTTCATCCAGAGGGGAGGGCGTATCGTGGCGGGCAAAAACGGTAGCCTGTTTCTCCTGAGGTAGCGCCGCTAACAACAAAGCCAAAGCTTCAGTGACCGATTGCGGCCGCATTTCCCATTGATAAGCCGTCATTTGCCGCAAAACCGCCACCAGAGAAGCCGGTACCCCCGGGTTTATCTCACGGGGGTCAGGCAACTCTACATTCGCCTTAAATTGGCGTTCCGCCAGATAAACGGTGCCATCCCAGGGCAATTTGCCCGTCAACATCTCATAAATCAAAACACCCAGACTATAAATAT
Organism: Chloroflexota bacterium; assembly: GCA_018004935.1. GTDB lineage: Bacteria > Chloroflexota > Anaerolineae > Promineifilales > Promineifilaceae > Trichofilum. The sequence goes on from JAGNBF010000021.1 coordinate 24,556, forward strand.
CTGACTGAGGCATAATCGTTTGCAACGCATGTTGCTCAAATGGCGCATAAGCCCCAGTGCCTCGGCCCGTATGAAGAGGTGACGTTATCACCGCCAACCGCTTCGCCAGGCCAAAATCAGCCAGATAAACCCTTCTTTGACTATCGAGCAAGATATTGCTAGGCTTTAAATCCCGGTGCACTACCGATTGATCATGTAAATAGGCCAGGGCAGAGCTGATTTGAGCCGTCAGACGAAACACCTCATCCAGAGGAATTGGCCCTTTTGCCAACAGATCCGCCAACGATCCCAGGCAACAATAACGCATGACAAAATAATAAAATTCATCAGTATGACCAAACGTATAAAGCGGCAAAACATGGGGATGGGCTAAACCAGTGAGAACCTGCACCTGTTGTGTAAACTCCTTAGACATCTGTTCCACATAATAGGCCGTCTCTCCCCGGTTATACATAAGCTTAATCGCCACCACCCGTTGGTGCCGACGCTCCCATGCCGACCATATCTCCGCCTCACCGCCTGCCCCAATTCGTTCCAACAGGGTGTAACCATCCAACTCATAATCACGCTCCAGCTTGTCCCGTCTGGACGGAGACGTTGCGGCGCGGATGGATTTGTTTACCTTTGCGAGATCAATGGTGCTCATACGTGTTTTAATAATACGCTTGATCCGGTAGTCAGAGGTTTGGCACCAACAACGTCACTGGTGCTCTTTGACAAAGAGCTTGTGATGAACCTGGCAGGTTTTCAGAAATCTGTCAGGTTTGTAAGCCCAACAACCTTACATAAACGTTCACTCCTCTGGTGAGAAAACCTTCTGAAGGTTTCGGGAAAGGTGTTGACCCGTGAAACAAACCTTGGGAAGAGTAAACAGTGAGTCTACTGCAAAAAGCCCGGTTTCTCATTAATCTAACTGCCACTTCCAGAGAGAAAGAAACCGGGCTTTTAACTGCTTTGGCCTTTTTTCAGTGGAGTCAACAGTTACTTCGTAACCAAGAAGTGTCTCTGCTCCCTTAGAAAATGTCTGATCATGCCCTTTGCCAGTATAAGAGGAAAATCATTACCCGTAAATGAGTCTTTGCCGAATAGATGTACGGCAAATCTGTGGATGACCCGAGAGTCCCTATAACCGGTCTCCTGATTGTGCCACTCCCAGCGATTTAATTCTCATTGGGGGACGGGGTTAGGGGAGGGCTTTCTGGCCATAAACCAACGGGGAAGTTCTTCATGGATAGTTCCCAACTGCAAGGAATTAGCCCATAAGGTAGTTAAGGCCTCCGTCAACACGGCACGCTATAATTCTAAACATACCCATTCAGGTAAGCGTTCCGTCATATATACTTACCACGGTCATAAAGTGACATTTTGTTAGCGGCAACAGATTGGTAGGTTTGGGCTGAAGACCCATCCCCCTTCGATCCCAGAAGGAAGGGGGGAAACCCAACGGCGCGGTTTGGCGAGCGGACGCTCGCCAAACCGTGCCGAAAATAGTTCCCCGCCCCTGGGGCGGGGTTAGGGGTGGGGGTGGCCTTGGATAAACCTAACACGACGATAAAGTGAGACGGCGACAGGGCGAAAAAATGTCAGATTATGCCCTTTGGAGGTATCAAACGCTTACTTCCAAACTAAAAGACTGGTACAGTTTTATGTAAGCGTTCAGTTACCCAGCCCCAGGGACGGGGAAACCCCTTCCTGCTGGGATCGCAGAGGGATGGGTCTTTCGTGATAATCATGCGATGCCTGTATTATTGCGAAAAATCGTAACAACTAAGCCGTTGCCTGAGCTTGGAGATGGGTTCATTTTTGGGGTAGGCAATCGCCCTAAACTAAAAAGACCCACTGTGGGCAAAGAAGTCAATCATGTCTGAAATCATTGCGCCACTAGAGGCAAAACTAACGCAAGCACAAACAAAAATCGAAAAAGTGGATGCCTACAACAATCTCATAGAAGAGATTTGGTTACAGGACCTACAACGTGGTCTGAACCTCTGCCAGGAAGCGTACTCCCTGGCATCCACCCATCCCCCCTACCCTATGGGTCTGGCCAATGCCCTGATGAATCGCGGGCGTTTGCATTACCGGCTGGCAAAATATGACAAAGCCCAAAACGATTATCTGCGGGCTTTAGCCCTTTACCAGAAACTAGAGCAACCAGACAAAGTCGCTACAGTCTGGACCCATTTGGGCCTTATTCACTGGCGGCTTGCCGATTACCCCCTGGCCGCCGATTACCATATGAAGGCGGTAGAACTTTCTCGTACCCACCAGGATCCCCTGGGTGAGGCTCTGGCACTCGGCAATCTTGGTCTGGTGTACGGGATCACCGGAGCCTACGAGGCCACGCTAGAAACGTACCAGAAACTCCTGACCCTACACCGCCAGAATAGACACCGGGTTCAAGAAGGGTTTGCTCTTAATAATCTGGCTATGGCTTCCTGGCAAATGCTCAACCTGGCTCAGGCCCAGGAATGGGCGGCAGAGAGTTTGGCGATTGCCCGAGAAGAGCGACACCAGGTATTGGAAGTGTTGGCTCTGGATACAATCGGCTGTGTTTATCTGGCTGGGGGTAAGGGAACGCAGGCCCTCTCTTATTTTGAGGAAAGTGCTACCCTGGCGACCGAACGGGGCTACCAACATGAGGCATTAACGGCGCTTCTCAATATGGGGAAAGCTTATACCCTGTGCCAACAGCCCACTGAGGCCCTTTCTATCTGGCATAAGGCGCTCGCCCTGGCAACGACAATAGGGGTAAAAGATGAGTTGCGCGATTGTCATCAGCAATTAGCCCAACATTACAAGAGTGAAGGTGATACCGCGGCCGCGTTAACCCATTACGAACAGTTTCATGCCCTGGATCGCACCATTTATAACGAAACAGCCGATATGCGTCTGAAAACGTTGCAAGTGATCCATGCCATGGAAACCGCCCACATCAAAAATGCCGCCCTGGAGCAAGAAATTACCGAACGCCGCCAGATAGAAACAGCCTTGCGAGCCACGCAGGAAACGTTGCAAACCCTCATTCAAGCTTCCCCAGATAGCATCTACTTCAAAGATGGAGGCGGTCATTGGCTGATCGCTAATCAGGCCGGGTTACAGGTTTTCCAACTAGAGAATGTCGCTTACCAGGGGCTAACAGATGTGCAGTTGGCTGATCACACCTCTTTTTTCCGCGAGGCCCTGCATTACTGTGCTAAAACTGATGAGGCAACCTGGCAATCAGGTCACGCCACCAGAAGCACCGAAATCATTCCTCAACCCAATGGCCCACCCCGTGTTTTTGATGCCATCAAAGTGCCTCTTTTTACAGACAATGGGGAAAGGAAAGGGTTAGTCATCATTGGCCGAGAAATCACCGCTCAATATGAAACAGAAATCGCCTTACGCCAGAGTGAGGGCAAACACAAAGCAGTTGCTAACCTGATGCGTCTCATGTGTGATAATGTCCCTGACCTGATTTGGGCCAAAGATATGAACGGCCATTTCCTCTTCACAAACCAGGCCATGTGTACCAAACTGCTCAATGCCCAGGACACGGACGAACCCATTGGCAAAACGGATCTCTTTTTTGCGCAACGTGAACGCACCCGCCATTCATCTAACCCGGAATGGCACACGTTTGGTGAGATTTGTATTAATTCAGATGATGTCATCCTGGAACAACGGATACCTCAACGTTTTGACGAATTTGGTAATGTACAAGGCAAATTCCTTTACCTGGATGTTTACAAAGCCCCCTTCTGGAACGAGCATGGGGAAATGATTGGTACTGTAGGTTGCGGCCGCGTTGTAACGGCGGAAAAGCAACAAGAAGCAGAAAATAAGCGCATCGCCCAGGCCCTACAACTCAGCGAGGAACGATTACGCCGCATTGTTCAACACATGCCGATTATGATTGATGCCCTGGATAATACAGGTAATATCGTCTTCTGGAATGAAGAATGTGAACGAGTCACTGGCTATAGCGCGGCCGAAATCATCGGCAACCCCAACGCCTTTACCCTGATTTACCCAGATCCAATCTACCGACAGAAAATGTTGCAAATTTGGGCAGAATACGGCGACGAATACCGCGATTGGGAATGGGAGATGACCTGCAAGGATGGTACCATTCGCACCATCGCCTGGTCTAACATCTCAAATCAGTTTCCTGTGCCCGGTTGGGCCGCCTGGGGCATTGGTGTAGATGTTACCGAACGGCAAAAGGCAGAACTGGCGCTTCGTCAAACACAAAAAACCGAGAGCCTGGGGGTATTAGCCGGGGGTATTGCCCACGATTTCAACAATCTACTTGTAGCCATTCTGGGGCAAATGTCCTTAGCTCAAATCAAAATGCGCCCAGAGAGTCAGGCCCGTACCCATGTAGAAAAAGCTGTTAAAGCGGCCGAACGTGCCGCCGATCTGACACAAAAGATGTTGGCATACTCTGGGCGCGGTCACTTTTCCGTAGAACCCATGAATTTGAATGCTCTCATCAGTGAAAATTTACACCTCTTTGAAGCCAGCATCCCCAAAAATGTACAGTTATACTCCGATCTAACATCCAACCTGCCTCTAATCGAAGCCGATGCCGGGCAAATGCAACAGGTGGTGATGAATCTCATCATTAATGGCGTTGAGGCCATTGGGGATCAGTCTGGTCGTGTACTGGTAGCCACGGGCGTAGAAAATATTGACATTGATAATGGCCATTACTGGCATTATGCGGGCACCCCCCTTGCCCCAGGCACCTACGTCACCCTGGAAATCCATGATACAGGTTGTGGCATGAACCAGGCCACCCTAAACAAAATATTTGACCCCTTCTTTACCACAAAACAAACCGGACATGGGTTGGGTCTGGCCGCGGTGTTGGGCATCATGCGGGGACATCATGGGGGTATTTACGTATACACAGAACCAGGGCGTGGCACCACTTTCAAGTTGCTCTTCCCCATCCCAATCACCCCCACGGAAACAGTGATGTTGGATACAACGCATCATTCCCTTACGATCCAGACCGCGCTTGTCCTGGTAATAGACGATGAAGAGCCTGTCTGTACGGCTATCAGCGACATTTTGGCAAGTGAAGGTATCCATACACTTGTTGCTACAAATGGGCATGCCGGTCTCACCCTCTATCAGGCGCATCAGAACGACATCCATCTCGTCATCCTTGATCTTTCTATGCCCGGCCTTAGCGGCGAAGAGACCTTTCGCCATCTGCATCGGATCAACCCCGAGGTGCGTGTTATGCTCTCCTCAGGTTATAGCCAGGTTGAAGCTACGAGCCGTTTTACCGGTAAAGGGTTGGTGGCCTTTATTCAAAAGCCCTATGCCGCGACCACGCTGTTACAAAAAGTTAAGCAGGTTCTCTAAAATAGTACTGTCCGGCCCAGGCTACCTGGGATGAACTTTTTTCGGCGCGGTTTGGGGGGCGCACTCCCCTCAAACCGCGCCGTTGGATGTTGGGCATTAGATTGGTGCAAAAGCGAACGTGTTATCTATTCTATTCCCCGGAGTAACTGGCATAAATTTCCGTATGACCAGATTCATCAAACGTCAACACATCATAAGGTTGAGCGGCTACACCTTCGACGACCATCCCGGGGGAACCGGGAGGCATACCGGGCACAGCAATACCAATCACAGCAGGCCGTTCGCTGAGCAGTCGTTCCATATCGGCCACAGGTACATGGCCTTCAATGACATAGCCATCCACGATGGCTGTGTGGCAAGATTGGAGTGCTGGGGGAACCTGGTAACGCTCTTTTATGGGAGCCAGGTCATCTAAATTTTCGGTGATGACTGTATAACCATTTTCCACCATATAGGCCACCCAATCGCCACAACACCCTCAGGTAGCCGACTTATAAACGGTAATTACTGGTTTATCTGAACGAGATGCCACAGGTTCATTGGTGTTCGCGGCCGCGCACGCCGTCAACCACAAAAACATGACCATCCCTATCACTGTCATCTGTCTCATATTGTTTCTCCTGGTCTTCAGGTCAAATCTCTACGGTTTTAGGGGGCCGACACCACCAACTGTCCCACCATACCAGCTTCCTTGTGCCCCTCTACCGTACAATAATACTCATACGTCCCGGGTTCTGCGGGCGTAAACTGCAAAACATTGCTTCCCCCATTCATAGGGGCCGCTACATGCACATCTAACTCAGCGGCCATCTCCTCCATATCATGAGCATGACCCCCTTTATCTTCATCCGTCTCCGTCGTTAACGCTTCTCCATCGAGGGGCATGGCCGCAATACTGAAATCATGCACCAGAGCACCATTATTGCGGAACGTGACCTTAACGGGTTGTCCGGCAACCACTTCTAGATTAGCCGTATCATAGACAATATCGGTAGCCACAACGGTGAATTCAGCCGTTGGCAATATAGCCACTTCGTCCGCTTCGCCGGACTGGCTACAGGCAGTGATGAGAACAACACTCATCACCAATAAACCAAAAATCAATTTTTTCATTGGTTTTCACTCCTCCTACGAAAATGTAGGGCGATTTGGCAAGGGGTGTGTTTCATTTCGGTTGAGTGGGCGGGGCAACCGGGGGAAATATTGACGGATCACCCCAACGTGTTCTCCCGGTTGCCTCGCCCACCTGCCCCACCAAGGCCTTGTCTGCTACCAGGGTGAGCCAGGTGGGAGATGAGGCCAGGGTGAAATGATGAGGCCAACCCCACCTGTCCCACCCCTACCCATTGTGACAATTGAGCATAGCTGTTATTCAACTCATTTGAAACACACCCTTTGGCAAGTTACCAAATCGCCTTATCCCGGTTTAAACGATAGACTCATTTTAAACGGGTATTATCTCCAGGGGCACCGCTCTTTGGCGCAACCGAACCCCGCCAAATGGCCTATTGGCGGCGTAGAAATAGCCCTGGCATGATGATCACCCTTCGTGAATAATGGAAGGTATGATGCAATCTATCCGTGTTCTTCTGGCCGATGATCATGCGGTGGTACGGGCAGGTATTCGCCAATTTCTGGAACATGCCCCAGATATTCAGGTTGTGGCCGAAGCCGATGATGGGGCAATGGCTCGTGCCTTCATTCAACAGTATCAGCCCGATGTCGCCGTTCTGGACATTCAGATGCCCCAGGCGAGTGGCATTGAAGTGGCTCGTTGGGTTAAGGCAAACCACCCAGATGTGGGTGTCCTTGTACTCACGGCTTATGATGATGATCCTTATGTTGTCGCCGTGCTTCAGGCGGGAGCGAATGGCTATGTGTTGAAAACCGCCGCACCAGCCGAGATTGTTCAGGCGGTACGTGATGTCCATGAAGGCAAAACGGCCTTTAATCCGGCGATTACCCAGAAACTGGTGGCCCATCTTCTCAGTCAACAGCAAACGGCTCTGGCCTATGAACCTTTAACTGAGCGTGAGGTAGAAGTGCTGACGTTGGCGGGTAAAGGGTTTACGAATAAGGCGATTGGGGTGCAGTTAGGCATCAGTGACCGCACGGTGCAGGGGCACCTGGCGAAGATTTACAGCAAATTGGCCGCCAATAGTCGCACGGAAGCGGTTATGAAGGCGGTATCGTTTGGGTTGATTGCCGTTGCGGCAACAGAAGGGTTCACTCGAAATTAAGGATCAAGGTTTCTTCTCAATAATTTTTTGGTTCTTTGGGAATTCCGGGGGTTGACACCAGATGTAGGGGCTGGTCTTGTGCCTGCCCCGTGTGGGGCAACCCTTGTGGTTGCCCGTACCCCAAGGAACCGAATTTTTTGGGGGCATCGGGCGGGTCTCCTGACCGCCGGTGGCGCGATCAGAAGACCAGCCACAGCAAATGCAAAATTATTGGCGAACGATGATTAAGGAGGGCAAGATGCGGCGATGGCGTAGTTTCCCGGTTCAGCTATTCGTCCTTATCGTGTTCCCTCTGGTAGCTCTATTGCTCATCATTACTTTGGGTAGTTTAACTCTCCACCAACAGGCCATGCGGAATATGGTGGGTGAACGAGATGAACGAGCCATCCGCGCCGCGGCCGCGGCCATTAGTGAACAATTAAACCATCGCCACAGCGCCATTCGCAGCCTTGCCCTTCAGGTAGCCGTTACCCACGATCCGGAACACGCCCTGGCTGATGCTACCTTTCTATTACCTGATTTTGAGGGGGGGGTGGCTCTTTATACAACTCAGGGTACCCTCTTAGCTACCAGCACCACCAGAGAAACCTGGCAAACCTGGTCTATTCCTGGAGCGTTACTCGCGAGGGGAAACTTCCCCATAGGCGAGGCAAGTTTCTTGCCCCCTGTAACCGATCCCCAGAGTGGCGAAAGCCGTCTTCTCGTCGTTGCCCAAGAAGAGACATTCATTGCTGTAGGGGCCTTCTCACCGGCGAATCTGGCCCGCCAGGCCCTGACCGATCTTTTTGGGGTTCATGATTGGGCCGCGGCTTTTATCATCAGTAGTGAAGGCACGGTACTGTACCAGACCGGCATCGCCCCCTTATCTGTGGCGGAAATCCAGACACACCCGGGCGTCGCCGAAGCCCTTGGGGGTGAGTCAGGCACAACCTATCGCTCTGTGGGGGGTGAGGAGCACGTAATTGCCTTCAGCCCTATTGAGCCGGTGGGTTGGGCGTTGGTTGTGGAAGAACCGTGGCATATTGTGGCGGATCCCATGTTGCGGGCTACCGAACAAGCCCCGTTACTGGTTGTGCCAGTGCTTCTCCTGACCGTCCTGGTGTTGTGGTGGGGTATACGCCAGATTGTGCAACCGTTGCAGACGCTAGAAAGGCAGGCGACGCAATTAGGGCAAGGGGATTTTGCGGCCATTGAAGCCCCTGTGGGTGGCATTCACGAAATTCAACGGTTGCAGATACAACTTGTGCAGATGGCCCACAAGGTAAAGGCGGCGCAACAAAATCTGCGCGGCTATTTGGGCGCGATTACCACCGGGCAAGAAGAGGAGCGGCGACGGCTGGCCCGTGACTTGCATGATGAGACGATTCAGGCCCTTATTGCCTTAAACCAACAGATACAACTGGCCCAGCTCGCGGCCGCGGACGAACCCACCGCCGCCCCGCTTAACCGTATGCAACAGATGGCGGCCCAAATTGTTGCCGACTTGCGCCGCCTCACGCACGATTTACGACCCATCTACCTGGAGGAGTTGGGCCTGGTACCGGCCTTGAGTATGCTGGCGCGGGATACGGGCAAAGCCCTGGCCATTCCTATCACCTTTCACCTTTCCGGCGATGAGCGCCGTTTGACAGCCGCCGCGGAACTGGCCCTCTATCGTATTGCCCAGGAAGGGTTACGCAATGTGAGCCGTCACGCGCAGGCCACCGCGGCCGCAGTCACCCTTGCCTTTGCCGACAAGACAGTCAAACTGATCGTACAAGATAATGGTCAGGGATTTGTTGTGCCGGAAAACCCGACAGAGCGTGTTGCTAACGGTCATTTTGGGTTGTTAGGCATTCGGGAACGAGCGGAATTGATTGGGGCACAAACACAATTACACTCCGCACCTGGGAGTGGCACAACCTTAACCATTGCCCTGCCGTTGTCACCAACCAGCCTCCCTGCGGATTGAATGGATCGCCTGATTCAACACAAGGCTTGCCAGATATACTTACCACGGTCATAAAGTGACATTTTGTTAGCGGCAACAGATTGGTAGGTTTGGACTGAAAACCCATCCCCCTTCGATCCCAGAGGGAAGGGGGGAGAAACCCAACGGCGCGGTTTGGCGAGCGTCCGCTCGCCAAACCGCGCCGAAAATAGTTTTAGGGGTGGGGGTGGCCTTGGATAAACCCAACACGACGATAAAGGGAGACGGCGACAGGGCGAAAAAATGTCAGGGGTCTTCAGGATTTCGTGGGGTACGGGCAACCCTTGTGGTTGCCCCACACTGGGCAGGCACAAGGCCAGCCCGTACATCTGGTGTCAACCCCCTGAATTCCCAAAGAGCCAATGTCAGATTATGCCCCCTTTGACAGTATAACAACAGATGGCACGCTTGGAAGACCCGCCACCGCAAATGTTCAATTTAGGACTTACGCGCTGTGGCGGGTGTCCCCACCGCGCCACACCGGACACGGCCAGGGGACCGGCTCGATCAACCTCGTCCTAAACTTATTTAATCGTCAATCCTTACAGCGCTGAGTGCTACCCTCAAAGGGAGATGAATGAACGCAAAAGAAACGACGCAAATAATTCTGGAAATGCTCAAAGCATTACACAGCAAGAATAGCGGCCGCGATGAATGGGCCATATTCCCGGAGTTAAATATCGGCACTGGGGCGAAAGGTGGCCGATGGATTGACCTGTGGGCTGTCAATATGTACCCCAGCAAAGGGAACATAAAGATCGCCTACGAAATCAAGGCATCACGCAGTGACTTCCTGAGAGAGTTAGAAGACCCGCTCAAACGGTCAGGTGCAGAGGCATGGTCCAATGAATGTTATTTTGTCGCCCCAGCCGGGCTGATTAGCCCCAAAGAACTCCCAGAAGGCTGGGGGTTGATAGAGCTAACCCTGAGCGGCCTCCGCAAAAAAGTAGCCGCCCCATACCGCGAGGTCAGGCTAACTGAACCCTTTATCTACTCGGTTTTACGCCGCACTGGTCGCACCGAAAAGCAAAATCCCCCCCCGGTTGAACTCATGAACGAACTGGCTCGCCTGCGCCAGTTGCAGAATGTGATCAAAGAGGAAATCGGCTATTTCTATGCCGTTGACCCGTCCCGGCTTCGTGAATACTTAAAAACGCAGACCCGCCCCCTCAAAGAAACAAGGCGCAAGATCGCCAAATTATTAGCCGAAGTTGATGCCCTACAAGCGGCATTTGATAGAGCCGAGGGAGAAACCGAACTGTGATGCTTGAGAAATCTGCGTATGCAATCGCCCTACAACACAAGGCTTCAACAAACTCAGCCCTCGAGGACGTGTATAGTTACGGTATTTTTTGCTAACGGCTTTAACAAATGTATAATTTATTGTACGTTCGTTCAGTCGCGTAAGAAGGGCGATAAGATCAAGGCTGACCAGTCAATGACTGTCCTGTAGAGCTTAAGATAATGATTTTGGGCATGGTTCAGGTCAACTTTACAAATTTGTAGGACGATTTGGTAAATCGTCTCGTGGGCGATTTACCAAATCGCCCTACAAAGTGTTAAGCACCGTTTGCCGACTTTTGAACCACGCCTGATTTTGGGTACGGGCTGGCCTTGTGCCTGCCCTGCCACGGGAGGGCAACCACGAGGGTTGCCCGTACCGCCAAAATCATTTTCTTGAAAACTATACCTCCCTAACCTCGCCACTTCGTACCTACAAACGTGCCCACCCGCAATCACACAGAGGAGTTCCCCATGGGCCTTTGGCGCACCAAGAGGGATGAAAATTTGTAGGACGATTTTGTAAATCGTCCACTGGGCGATTTACAAAATCGCCCTACATTTTCGTAGGAGGAGAAAAATGTCCCAAATCAAGTTGAACTGGCGCAACATCATCATCGCGGCCACCTTGCCCGCCGTGATGGAAGTCATCTGGCAGTTATACAACACGTATATCCCCGTGTTTTTGCAGGCCGGGAATCCCGCCTTCACCGATGCGGGTGCCACAACTGTCGGCTTCGGCCTCGGACCTGCCCTGACCGGCTTTATCCTCGTCTTTGACAACATTGCGGGGTTATTCATCAGCCCCCTCGTCGGTGCGTGGAGTGACAGCTTACGGACCAGATGGGGACGCCGAATGCCCTTTGTTCTTTTCGGTGTACCTGTTGCTGTCGTGGCGTTTATCATCATCCCCCTCATCCCCATGGGCATCAAACCCGAACTCAACGGGCAGACGGGGCAACTCACCGGCTTGCTGGTGCCATTTATCCTCTCCTTGTTTGTGGTGCTTATCGCTTTCGCCATTGTCCGCCCGGTGGCGGATGTGTTGATGTTCGATATTACCCCCTCCAAACAGCGCACCACGGCCAATGGCATAGCCGGGGCTATTGCGGGTTTCTTTGTTGTGTTGACCGCTCTCGGGGGGGCGGCCCTGTATGATGTGTATGGGCCACTACCTTTCTGGCTCGCGGCCGCGCTCACCACCATCGTCCTCTTCCTCACCTGGGCCTGGGTCAAAGAACCCGAAGACCTCGCCAGTGCCAAAGAACTCGCAGGCGAAACCTTCAACCTGAAAGGTATTGTCAAATTCCTGCGCGACCAACCACAAGAAAACCGTAACAGCCTCATTTTCTTGTTAATCAGCAACCTGCTCGCCTATGTCGCCCTCGCCCAAATGCAAGCCTTTCTCAGCTCCTACGGCGTGTTTTCCCTCGGCATGGAAGAATCCTCTGCCGCCATGTTAGTGGCCATCCCCGCCATTGCCTTCATGATTATCGCCATCCCTGCGGGCCTGATTTCCAACAAAATTGGGCGCAAAAACACCCAGATCGTCGGTCTGGTAGGTTTCGCCATCGGGGCACTGGTCATCTACCTTTTCCCCAATGCCACCATGCTTAACATCGGCCTGCTCATCTGCGGCCTCACCTGGCCCCTGTCCAATGTCGTCCAGGTTGCCATGATTGTGGATAGCGCCCCCGTCGAAACCCTGATGGGAACCTACACCGGCCTACGCCAGATCGCCGTCACCCTCGGTTTTATCATTGGCCCCATTCTTGGCGGCACACTCGTCGAATCCATGGACAATAATTACCGCTGGGTCTGGTTGATCATGTTTGTCTTCCTTATCCTCGCTACAGCGGCCATGTTCCCTGTCACAAAAGGTGAGGCAAAAACAGGTTCAGTGAGCCTCTAACAGCACCAAAAAATTGGCTCTTTGGGAATCCAGGGGGTTGACATCTGATGGACGGGCTGGCCTTGTGCCTGCCCCGTGTGGGGCAACCACAAGGGTTGCCCGTACCCCACGAAATCCTGAAGACCCCCGAAATTATTGATACCGTAGTAGAGACGCAAAATCTTGCGCCTCTACTACCCTTCAAAGGTAACTATTCAGGTGGCACTTTTGCCAGAGAGACCCTAACCTGGACGAGCCAGAACCAAAAAGAAGGAACACAGAGAGGCACAGAGAAGATACGGAGATACACAGAGTTTTAATGAATTCTCCGTGAACCTCTGTGCATCCTCTGTGAATCTCTGTGTAACCTTTTTCTTGCTAGCTGTACAAGAAGTTAACTCGTAAGGTACTAAAGGTTTTGATTAACATGAGGCCAGAATCACCAGAGGTCAAAACCTTTAGGGTCTGAATAGTTACCTTCAAAGAGAAAAACCCGGTCTCCTGACCGTGCCACCCAACTTGTTAAGGGCATTTTGTGACTGTGACGAGTATAACGACCATGAGCATTCTCCCTCTCATTTTCGCCATCCTGCTCATCTTCACCCTTTACGGGGTCTATGCCAATCACGTCTATAGCCGTGTTTTACCCCAATCTCGCCCTTGTATAGACTGCCCCTCGCCCGTCCACATCAATGGCTATGACCTGTTTTACCGCGAACTTGGGACGAACAAAGGTTTGCCACCCATCATTCTCATCCATGGTGGCCCTGGTCACTCCTGTCTGAGCTTCAAAAACAGCTTCGATTTCCTCGCCAGCCAAACCCGCCTCATCCTCTACGATCAGCGCGGTTCGGGTAACTCCCAAATCAAACCCATTCCCGCCGATTACACTATCGAACAGCTCGTCGAAGAACTCGAAACCCTGCGCCAACAGGTCGTCCAGGCACACAAAATCATCCTCATCGGCCATTCCTTCGGCAGTGCGTTGGCCCAACGCTACGCCCTCAAATACCCACACCATGTGGAGAAGATGATCCTTATCGGCGGGATTCGCATTAACAACGGCCTGAGCAACCGCTTTATCTGGCGATGGTTTGGTGGTGCATTGTACGCCATCGCCCTCGGTCTCCCCCCCGCCGATCCCCAGGCCGCAGACGCATGGTTCACGCAATCAGCCGAAAAAGATAATCCCAAACGCTTATTCGACAAATCCCGCCCTGATTTGCTCCACGACAGTGGCCGACTTTCTTTCGCGCCGTGGCGCGAAATTTCGCTTTCCCTTGTTGGCTACAACTACAAACAGGAACTCAACCAATTGATGACACCGACACTTTTCATCTACGGCACAGCCGACTCACCCTTCACGGGCCAGCCCGCGGCCGCGGAACTCTGCGCCACCCTGCCCAACTGCCAGGCCATCCCGTTTACCCAAAGTGGTCACTGGCCCTTCCTGGAAGAACCGGAAAAATTCCAGCAAACGGTAAACGACTATGTAGGATTGACGATTAAATAACTTGAACATTGGCTGTGGGCGGTTTCCTGACCGTGCCACCCAACTTGTTTTTAGACGCTCACTTGGTTTCACACCCATGACTTTCCCATCTACTCACCCTCTGCGGCCGCCGCAATACAAAGGCTCTACTGAGCAGACGCTTTACATTCCCATGCGGGATGGCGTGCATCTCGCCGCAGACCTATATCTTCCACGCGGACTGACCCCCACCACCCAAATAACTGCCCTATTCGCCGCCACCCGCTACTGGCGTGCCCAGCAACTCAAATCACCCTTCGCCTGGTTTCTCTCACTCCCCGACTCCGCCCGTAACTTCTTCACCGCCTTTGGTTATGCGGTTCTCCGTATTGATCTGCGTGGCACAGGCGCATCAGAAGGCCACCATCCCCACCCCTGGCCCGCAACCGACCTGACCGACCTATACGACCTGACCGAATGGGTTATCAAACAGCCGTGGAGCAATGGGCAAGTGGGGGGTTTTGGCAATTCGTACCAGGCCACCACCGCCGAAATGCTCGGCGCGTGTGGACATCCCGCCGTCACATTTGCCCTGGTGCGCTTCAACGAATACGACGTTTATACCGACATCGCTTTCCCTGGTGGTGTGCCCAATAAATTTATGCTCATACGATGGGCAGAGTACAACCGTGCGCTCGATGCCAACCAACTGCCCCCATCTATGAGCGCCCCGGAGAAACTTATCGTTAAAGGGGTAAAACCAATTGGTACTCACCCCATCCCCATCCATCACAACCATCAGGTAGATTCGGCGTTACGTCACATCACCTACCGCGACGACCTCGACCCCGAACTGGGTATTTGCCTGGACGATATCAGCATTCATACACGCCCCACCACCCATACCCTTGACCATTGGGGCAGTTGGTTTGACGCCGCCACCGCCGATGCCGTTATTCGCCGTTTCGCCAACAATCCCCGCCCCCAGCGGGCGGTCATCGGCGCGTGGAATCACGGGGCCACCCAACACGTTGGCACAAAAGAAAACCCCTTACCCTTGCAGGCACAAATGCAAGAGTCCCTGCGCTTCTTCGATACACCACCTACAACCCGCACCCTACACTACTTCACCCTGTTTGAAAACAGTTGGCAAACGACGGATCTGTTTCCCCCTACCGGGTTGACCACCACCCGCTTTTATTTCCAACCCCAGCAGGGGCTGGCAACAACGCTTCCCCCATCCCAACCGGCGGACCACTTCGAGGTGGATTTTTCCGTCTCCACAGGGGTCAACAACCGTTGGCAAACGGAACTGGATCAACGTCCCGTAAAATACGCGCCGATTCGGGGGCAACTCACATACAGTACTGCCCCGCTAGAACAGGACACCGAAATCACGGGTTATCCCATCGTCACCCTGTTCATCCAATCAACACACACGGATGGTAACTTCTTTGTCTATCTCGAGGCGATTGATGAGCAAGGCCACAGCCACTATCTCAGCGAGGGCATGTTACGCGCTATCCATCGCCAGGTGGCCACTGAGGCCCCGCCTTATCAACAATTCGTCCCTTACCACTCCTTCAAACGGGCCGATGCCCTGCCCCTTGTCCCTGGCGATGTGGCCGAACTGACCTTTGGCCTGAATCCTATTTCCGCGTTGCTTCGCCGCGACTGGCGGTTAAGGGTATCCCTCACCGGTGCAGACAAAGATACCTTTCAACAGATTCCGGCTACAGGCAGACCCGGTGTGCAGATACTCATTGGGGGCGAGCAGGCATCCTTTATTGAGATTCCGCAAAAGCTTCGTTGAGCATCTTAATCAGCCTTAAAACTATGACTGACATCCTTTACCAAACCCAAGACCAAATAGCGATCATCACTTTCAACCGTCCTGATGTGCTGAATGCGTTCAAACGCAGTATGTTCAGACAATTACGCCTGTTGTTGGATACGATTGCAGAGGACGACTCCATTCGTGCTGTGCTCATTACAGGGACAGGACGCGCTTTTTCAGCCGGTATAGACCTGGAAGAATTGTCGCATCTGTTTGATGGCTCCACAGGGGCAGAGCAGGTACGCACTGAATTAGAGGACATGCAGGATTTAACGCGCCGCATGGTAAACCTGCCCAAACCCATTGTGGCGGCGATTAATGGCGTTGCGGTGGGTGTGGGGGCAGAAATTGCTATCGCCAGCGACATCCGCCTTGCGGCCGAGAGTGCATTTTTTGAATTCGCCGAAGTCAAACGTGGTATCTTCGAGACCAATGGGGTTATGCACCGTCTGCCACGGCTTATTGGCCTGGGGCGTGCCGCTCAGGTGATGATGACCGGTGAACGTATCTCCGCTCCAGCGGCTTTGGCGATGGGGTTGGTAACAAATGTCGTCCCCACGGCCACGATTGTTCAGGAAGGTATGCGTATGGCCCACACCCTTGCGGCCAATGCCCCCATCTCTGTGCGATTGGTTAAGGAGCTACTGCATAAATCTTATGACCTTGACCTGGAAGCGGTCATGGTGCTCGAAACTGAAGCCACTCTTGAATGTTTCGCCAGTGAGGATATGCGCGAAGGTGTGCAGGCGTTTATGGAAAATCGTACCCCTGTCTATAAAGGGAAGTGATTTCTCGGCTCTTTGGGAATTCAGGGGGTTGACACCAGATGTACGGGCTGGCCTTGTGCCTGCCCCGTGTGGGGCAACCACAAGGGTTGCCCGTACCCCACGAAATCCTGAAGACCCGATTTCTCTTTTCTCTCGCTCTGCTTCTCGCGCAAAAATCATTATGCCAACTATTACGCAAATCGAAATCATTGACCTGGACATTCCTTTTTCACACCCGTTCAAAATCGCTCTGGCGGTTATGGCAAGTGTGCATAACATCGTTGTTCGTATTCAAGACAGTGATGGGTTTGTGGGTATAGGTGAAGGTTGTCCGTCCCGTTTTGTGACTGGTGAGACAGCGGAGACCGCCTTTGTGGCGGCGCAACTGTATGCCCGGCTTCTGCTCGGCAAAAATCCACTGGAGATTGACGCCCGATTGGCAGAACTGGAACAGCATATGCTCAAGAATTCGGCCATACGTTGCGCCTACGACCTTGCTCTCTATGATTTGCTGGCTAAACATGCCCAACTGCCGCTTTATGCCTTGCTCGGTGGGGCGAAAAAAGTTATCTACTCCAACCGTACGATTGGCATAGATACGCCCGAAACGATGGCCCGGATAGCTAAACAACATGCCGAAAATGGGGTGAAATTTTTGAAGATCAAAGTGGGTACGGGTCGTGAAGAGGACCTGGCCCGCATTCGCGCCATACGCGGGGCTATTGGAGAGGGGATTCCCTTACGGTTGGATGCTAATCAGGGCTGGGATGAGATCACGGCCCTCAACATTCTCACGGTTCTGGCGGAGTATGGCATTGAACTGTGTGAACAGCCTCTGCCCTATTGGCATATCGAGGGTCTTAAACGTCTGCGTGAACGGAGTCCCATTGCGATCATGGCGGATGAATCCCTTTTTGATGCCCATGACGCTTTGCGGTTGGCGTCACTGGGGGCGGTGGATTCCTTTAATATTAAGCTCGCCAAGTCTGGGGGCATTCAGGGCGCATTGAAAATCAACGCCATTGGTGAAGCGGCGGGGATTAAGTGTATGTTGGGTGGCATGTCCGAGTCGTTGATTGGGGTCAGCGCGGGGGCGCATCTTATCTGTGCCTGTCCGAATATTGCCCTGCATGATTTGGATTCACCTTTTCATTTTGCCGAAGAGCCAACCTATGGTGGGGTGGCGTTTCAGCCCAATGGCACAGTTGTCTTGGCCGATGCTCCGGGGCATGGTGCGGATGTCAAACCGGAGTGGGTGGCGGAGAGCCAACGGGTTGTAATTGGAGAATAGGATTATGCAGAGTTTCCCGCCCTTTCCTACACCGGCCAGCATTGGGTTGCTTGGTGTGGCATTTGATGAAAACTCATCGTACAAACGGGGCGCGGCCGCGGCGCCTCAGCGCATTCGGGAAGCATTCTTCTGTGACTCGGCCAATCTGTGGACCGAAAACGGGACCGATCTTGGCGCAGAGGGCATCTTCGCCGACGCAGGCGACATCAGCCCCACGCAGGCGAGAATGCCCAGCGAAACCGAGCAGGCCGCCAGTCAATTATATGAAGCCGGTCTAAAAGTGATGGCCTTCGGCGGCGATCACTCTATTACCTATCCACTGGTCAACGTTGCGGCCGCGTATCACCCACATCTCACCATCCTGCACTTTGACGCTCACCCTGACCTATATGCCGATTTCGCCGGTAATCCCTATTCCCATGCCAGCCCTTTTGCCCGCATCATGGAAGCAGGGTTGGCAAAACGGCTCGTGCAAGTGGGTATCCGCACGCTCAACGGGCATCAACGCCAGCAGGCGAAACGGTTTGGCGTAGAGCTATTCACCATGCAAAACTGGCGCGAACTGTTCAATTTGGAACTCAATGGCCCCCTTTACCTTAGCTTCGATATGGATTGCCTCGACCCCGCCTTCGCCCCCGGCATCGCCCACCGCGAACCCGGCGGACTGTCCACGCGTGAGGCTCTGACTATCATTCACGCCCTGCGAGCCAACATCATCGGAGCGGATATTGTGGAACTCAACCCGGCACAAGATGTTTCCGGTATGACGGAAATGGTGGCGGCGAAAATATTCAAGGAAATTACGGCCCAAATGCTGGGCGAGTAGCGAGTGGCGAGTGGCGAGTAGCGAGTGGCGAGTAGCGAGTGGCGAGTAGCGAGTGGCGAGTAGCGAGTGGGAACTCGAAACTTAGTTTCGTAGGCGTTCCCATGGGTCTGCGGCCGCGCCAAGAGGGATGAAAATTTGTAGGACGATTTGGTAAATCGTCCGGGCGATTTGCCAAATCGCCCTACATTTTCGTAGGAGTTCCCCATGGGCCTACGACACACTAAGAGGGATGAAAATGACGCCACAAGTTTGAGTCTACTGAAAAAAGGTCGCGCAGAGGCGCAAAGGCGCAAAGGCGCAAAGTTACCAGAGAAAAATTCGTGCCAATTCGTGTAATTCGTGGCTTCTTTCAGTGGACTCAAGTTTTTATTCCCATCCGTGTTCTTTCCTATCCGTGTTTCCACTATCCGTGGCTATTTTCTCAGGAGCAGGCACAGTGCCTCGTAAAGAAAAAACAACATTTATCGAAGAAGCCCGGCGCAAACAGATCATTGACGCCGCTTTGCAGACAATTGCCGAACAAGGCTATACCCAAACATCCTTTGCCGAGATAGCCAAAACCCTCGGGATCACCAAAGGTTTAATTGCCTATCACTTCAACGGCAAACATGATTTGATCACGTCCGCCATTGACACCATTTTGAGTCGTCAGGGGGCGTATATTCGTGAGCAGGTAGAAAAAGAAACCCACGCCAGTGACAAACTGCGGGTGTATATCCAGGCCAGTTTCGAGTACATCGCCCAAAATCGTTCGCAATTTGTGGCTCTGGTTGACTTATGGGGCAGTTTCACCTCGCCCGAAGAGAAGAAAATTTTTAGCGAATCGGCGTATGATCCTTGCCGCACCCATCTCAAGAAGATATTCCGTGTGGGTGCGGAGCAAGGGGTATTGGCCGAGTTCGATGAGCAGGTCATGGCTTCGGTCATTCAAGGAGCTATTGACGGCATTATGTTGCAATGGGTCTTTGACCCCAAAGCCGTAAATCTGCAAGATGCCAGCCTGGAGTTAGGCCAGATGTTTGGCAAACGGGTGATAAAGTAAAGACCAGACAGGACAGGTTTTCACAACCTGCCATGCCTGAGAAGCTATAAGGGACGCGTATGAAGTGGAAAAGCCTCGGTCATTTAGTAGAAGATGCCGGGCACCAGTTTGGCGACAAGCCGCTGTTCATCTTTGAAGACAAACCTCTTTCGTTTGCGGAAGCCAACCGGCAAGCCAATAAGGTAGCTAACGCCCTACGCTCTCTAGGTGTGGTCAAGGGGGAGCGCGTGGCGGTGATGCTCCCTAACGGCATAGAGTTCCCTATCACCTGGTTTGCTCTGGCAAAATTGGGCGCGATTATTGTACCTGTCAACATCAATTACCAGGATCACGACCTGACTTATGCGCTTCAGGATTCTCAGGCGGGGTTCTTCCTCGTTCACGAAAGGTTTCAGGGGCAATGGGCACGTGTGCAGGCAGGATTACCATTGGTGAAAAAGATGTTGCTTGTGACTGAGGCTAACGAAACATCGGCATGGCGGCGTTTGGTTGAAGATTCAACCGATGTGTTCGAGCTTTCCGAGGTGACGATGGATGATTTGGTCAACATCCAATACACCTCAGGGACAACGGGGTTTCCGAAAGGTTGTATGTTGACCCAAAAATATTGGTTGCAATTGGGACAACTGGCGGCGGATTATTTTGCACTGACACCCGATGAATGTAACTTAACCGCCCAACCGTTTTATTACATGGACCCACAATGGAACACAGTGGCCTGCCTCATCGGTGGCGCACCATTGGTGATTTTATCACGTTTCTCGCCCTCCCATTTTTGGCAGGAAGTGATGAAGCACCATGTCACAGTTTTGTATTTGCTTGGCACAATGCCATTCTTTTTGTTGCAGATGCCCGAAGACCCGGAGCTAGAACGTGGGCATCATCTGCGCGTGGTGTTGTGTTCAGGGATTATGCCGAAGTTCCACGCGGAATTTGAGCGACGCTGGGGGGTGCCCTGGCGGGAAGCGTTTGGTATGACCGAAACGGGGGTGGATTTGATCATTCCCCGTGAAGATGAGGCCAGCGTGGGCAGTGGGGCAATGGGCAAACCGATTCCCACGAAGGAAGCGCGGGTGGTGGATTTGACGGGAAAGGATGTGCCGGACGGTGAAATAGGGGAGTTGATTTTGCGCGGTGAGCCAATGATGCTTGGTTATTGGAACAAACCTGAAGCGACAGCAGACATAATACGGGATGGCTGGCTCCATACGGGCGATTGGGTGTCCAGGGGGGAGAAGGGATATTTCTATTGGCAGGGGCGGATCAAAGATACGATTCGGCGAGCGGGGGAAAATATCGCGGCCGCGGAAGTGGAATCTGTGTTGATGGCACATCCGGCGGTCAAGGTGGCGGCGGTGATTCCCGTACCGGACGAACTGCGTGGCGAAGAGGTCAAGGCGTACATTGTGTT
Source organism: Chloroflexota bacterium (assembly GCA_018004935.1). Classification (GTDB taxonomy): domain Bacteria; phylum Chloroflexota; class Anaerolineae; order Promineifilales; family Promineifilaceae; genus Trichofilum. Next base: position 45,940 of record JAGNBF010000021.1, read on the forward strand.
GAAGGCAGAGCACACCCCGGAAGACACCCCACCGGAAGCGATTTTAGATTATGCGCGTCAACAGTTGGCGTATTTCAAAGTGCCACGGTTTATTGAGTATGCCGATGATTTGCCCCGTACCCCATCAGAGCGTGTGGAGAAGCATAAATTAACGAAGATGAAACCTGATCTACGTGTTGGCAGTTATGATGCGGTGGCGAAAGCCTGGAAATAAACAGGTGGAGACCTGGAGCAATGAACACAGACCAACTCAACGAAACGATTTCTAAGATTTTAGCCATGTGGAACATCCCTGGTGGGGCCGTGGCGGTGGTGCAGGGGGATGACGTTTTTGTGCAAGGTTATGGGGTACTTACAGCGGGCCAACCCCAAGCTGTGGATGCCCATACGATCTTTGCCATTGGCTCAACGACTAAAGCCTTTACTTCTGCACTTGTGGGCATATTGGTGGATGAAGGTAAATTGGCGTGGGATGACCCCGTGATCAAGTTCATCCCTGATTTTCAACTGTATGACCCCTGGATCACGAAAAACGTTACAGTACGTGATTTGCTCTGCCACCGGATTGGGCTGGAGCGTGCCCAGCGTCTCTATTATCACCGTGGTTATGATCAGCGGGAGATGATCCGCCGTATGCGTTATCTTAAACCTGTCGCTGGTTTCCGCACCCAGTTTCATTATGCTAATCAGCAATATGGTCTGGCAGGGCTTATCATTGAAGCTGTGTCGGGCCACTCCTGGGATGAGTTCATCAGTGAGCGTATTTTTAAGCCACTCCAAATGTCTAACTCATTGAGTGGTTATGATCGCCTGACAGACCGGCAAAAATTCGCCTCACCTCATGCTGTGTTGGATGAAACCTATCCCTCCAGCATCCGCTTCCTCGGCAACCCCGCTGTCATCGAACAGTACAAAATCGCCCACGAACCGGCTGGCTCTGTTCACAGTTCGGCCCATGATCTGGCCCAATGGCTCAAGGTTTTATTACACGATGGCGCCCCGCTCCTGCAAAAGCATACCTTTGACGAACTTAGCACGCCGCAGATAGTCATGCAGGATGTCTTCAACTCTGAACTCGCGCCGCTGGCCTATCTTCAACCGGCTACCCAGTTCTGGACGTATGGGCTTGGCTGGTGGGTCATGGACTATTACGGGGAAAAGGTTTTGATGCACGGGGGGCAGATGCCTGGTTACAACTCCGTCATCGCTTTCTTGCCCCAGCGTAAAATTGGGTTTGCCGTTATGGTAAATGTCCACCAAACCCTGGCCCATGCCGCACTTTTTTATGCCCTGGCGGATATTTTGCTTGGTAAAAGTGGGCGTGATTGGTCAGCGGAGTTTCAGATGGTGGCGCAGGGATACATGGGGGAAGTTAAGGGTCAGGTGGATGAGATGCGCCGCCAACGGGACCCGAATCTGCCACCGTCTATTGGTTTGGACGGTTTCACGGGGAGATTTGTCAATGATCTTTATGGTGAGATGACGGTGCGGCTCACTGGTGATGGCCTGCAACTAAGTTATGGCGTCAATACCGCCTGGCTTGAACCCTGGCAGGGGGATAGTTTCCTGGCTCATTGGCATCTCAATGGGTTGCTTGATGATTCGATGCTTGTGTTTGGTGCCGATGGTAACTCTATGACCTTGACGAATGAGGGGGCAGAGTTCGTGAAGGTGTTGGGGTAAGCGTTCAGACCTTAAGGGGTCGCTCAAAATTAATCGGGGTGGCGCGGTCAGGAGACTGGCCACAGCAAGGGTGGCCTCTACATTTTTAGAGGCTCAGGCCCAATTGAAAATTCCTGGATACTGTTGGCGAATTAGATTTGGTGGGAGATTACCGTCCTTTCTCATGTGTTGGTTATCGAGCGCGGCCGCGTTCGATAACCGGCACTCCTGGTGTTTCTCCTTTCCTACCGGAAATCGCAGGGGGATGGGCGTATAAACTCATTACCCGATTAATCATTTAATCAACAAGCGCGTAGAATGAGAAGATGAAACCTCTGCCCCTCACCCCCGGCCCCTCTCCCAAAGCGGGAGAGGGCAGTTGGTTCCCTCTCCCCTGGGGAGAGGGTTAGGGTGAGGGGCTGTATATCCTGTCAAAGGGCATAATCTGACATTTTTTCGCCCTGTCCCCGTCTCACTTTATCCTCGTGTTGGGTTTATCCAAGGCCACCCCCACCCCTAACCCCGCCCCCAGGGGCGGGGAACTATTTTCGGCGCGGTTTGGCGAGCGGACGCTTGCCAAACCGCGCCGTTGGGTTTCCCCCCTTCCCTCTGGGATCGAAGGGGGATGGGTCTTCAGTCCTAACCTACCAATCTGTTGCCGCTAACAAAATGTCACTTTATGACCGTGGTAAGTATAGTTACCCCTCTTTACACTTTCTTTATACCTCTCCCCCCTTCCTTATCCCCCTCTTAACGCCTTTTCTGTTTCAATCAGAAGTAGCTAGTCAGCGAAGAAGCTAGTCAGCTTGTCAGCTAACAGCCAGAGGCCAGCGGCTAACGGCTGAAATGCTGACCCGCTGAAATGCTCTCTGGAGAAACCCCATGGATATTCTTTATCTGCTTTTGACCCTGCTCTTTTTTGCCGCCAGTTATGGGCTGATTGTGGTCTGTGACCGGCTGATGGAGCGTAAGAAATGACTGTTCTTTATCTGCTTTCAGGCCTGGTGGCGTTGGGTCTGCTGATTTATCTGGTGCTGGCCCTGCTCAAACCGGAGTGGTTCGGATGACAATTTCTAGTTGGCTTCAACTCATCTTTTACCTGGTTGTCCTGTTGCTCCTGGCAAAACCGCTGGGAACCCATATGGCCCGCGTCTACCAGGGGGAACGCACCTTCTTGCACCCCATCGTGCAACCGGTGGAGCGGCTGTTTTACCGCGCCCTCGGCACCAACCCGGAGGTGGAGATGGATTGGAAAACGTATGCCGTGGCCTTGCTCCTCTTTAACTTGTTAGGGTTGCTGGCAGTGTACCTGCTCCAACGGTTGCAGGTGATTCTGCCGCTGAACCCGGAAGGGTTGGTGGCTATTACGCCCGATTCGTCATGGAATACGGCGGTTTCGTTTGCCTCGAATACCAACTGGCAAGGGTATGGCGGCGAAGTGACGATGAGCTACCTGACACAGATGCTGGGGATGACGGTGCAGAACTTTGTTTCGGCCGCGTCGGGCATGGCGACATTGGTGGCGTTTATTCGCGGTTTTACCCGGCACACGGCCCAAACCATCGGCAACTTCTGGGTGGACCTGACCCGGAGCGTCTTGTACATCCTGCTCCCGCTGGCCTTTGTTGTGGCCCTGGTACTCGTTTCGCAAGGGGTGGTGCAAACATTGCGCCCCTACCAAACCGTGCCACTGCTCCAATCTACCACCGATGCCAATGGGGCGACGGTGACGGAACAGGTGTTGGCGGTTGGCCCCGCGGCCGCGCAAATTGCCATCAAACAGTTAGGCACAAACGGGGGCGGTTTCTTCAATACCAACTCATCCCACCCCTTCGAGAACCCCACCCCGCTCTCCAACTTTGTCGAGATGCTCGCTATTTTGCTCATTCCGGCCGCCCTCTGTTACACCTTCGGCAAGATGGTCAAAGATACGCGCCAGGGGTGGGCCATCCTGACCGCCATGACCCTTATCTTTGTCGTTTTGTTGGGTGTCGTCGTGTGGGCGGAAACCAACGGCAACCCCGCCCTGACAAGTCTCGGCATTGACCAAACCCAGACCGATTTACAGCCCGGTGGCAATATGGAAGGCAAGGAAATGCGTTTTGGCGTCGTCAATTCGGCGTTGTGGGCGGCCGCGACCACCGCCGCTTCTAATGGGTCCGTCAACTCCATGCACGACTCCTTTACCCCGCTCGGCGGCCTCGTCCCCCTGTGGTTCATGCAGTTAGGCGAGATTATTTACGGCGGTGTGGGTTCTGGCTTGTATGGCATGTTGGCTTTCGCCATTATCGCTGTGTTCATCGCCGGGCTGATGGTGGGGCGCACGCCGGAGTATCTGGGCAAGAAGATCGAAGCCTACGAGATGAAAATGGCCGCCCTGATTGTCCTGATTCCGGTGATGGTCGTCCTGTCGGGCACGGCGGTGGCAGTTTTGAGCGCGGCCGGTCGAGCCACTATTTACAACCCGGGGGCGCACGGCTTTAGCGAACTGCTCTACGCCTTCTCCTCGGCAGGGAACAACAATGGCAGTGCCTTTGCCGGACTGGGGGCGAATACGCCTTTTTACAACACGGCTCTGGGGCTGGCTATGCTCTTCGCCCGGTATTGGCTGGCGATTCCTACCCTGGCGATTGCCGGTTCGCTGGTGCAAAAAAAAGCTGTGCCCACCGGGGCCGGGACTTTACCCACTTATGGCCCATTGTTCATTGGCTGGCTCATCGCCGTCATCATCGTCGTTGGTGCGCTCAGCTTCATTCCCGCCCTGGCCCTCGGCCCCATCGTCGAGCACCTGCTGATGATAGGCGGGTAGGGTTTGGGGCGCGGATGGATTGGGAACTCATAGGAACTCATAGGAACACGTAGGAACTCTAGGAACTCCTTCATTTGTCCATAGTTCTTTTATCTGCGGTTATGGGCAAATCGCCCAACAAATCCGTGTCCATCCGTGAAAATCCGTGTACGAATCGCTTCTTTGAGGATTAACATGACGACGCAACTCAAAAAACAACCCAAGTGGCGCGGCGACCTGGTACAACGTGCTCTGGTTGATTCATTTCGTAAATTAGACCCCCGCTGGATGGTGCGGAATCCGGTTATGTTTGTGGTGGAAGTGGGCAGTCTCCTGACGACACTCCTCTGGCTTCAAGCCCTATTCGGTGAAGGGGAAGCCGCGGCCGCGTTCATTGGCGTGGTCTCTGTCTGGCTCTGGTTTACGGTGCTGTTTGCCAACTTCGCTGAAGCGTTGGCCGAGGGGCGGGGCAAGGCCCAGGCCGATGCACTACGCCGTACCCGCCAAGAGACCCAGGCCAAAAAACTGCGCCAACCCCAGCGAGATGCCGGTTTTGATATGACCGCTTCGACTGCCCTGCGCCGGGGGGATGCCTTCCTGGTGGAAGCGGGCGACATCATCCCCGCCGATGGGGAAGTCATCGCGGGCATTGCCTCGGTGGATGAAAGTGCCGTCACCGGCGAAAGTGCCCCAGTCATCCGCGAGTCGGGGGGGGACCGCAGTGCCGTCACCGGCGGAACCCGCCTGCTATCCGACTGGCTCATCATCCAGGTCACGGCTGATCCCGGCGAAGGGTTCCTGGACCGGATGATCAATCTGGTGGAAGGGGCCAAACGGCAAAAAACCCCCAACGAAATCGCCCTGAATATTTTGTTGGCCGGGTTTACCCTCATCTTTTTGATTGTCTGTACCACGTTGCTCCCCTTTTCCATTTACAGCGTGGACGTAGCCGGACAGGGCACACCTATCACCATTACCGTGTTGGTCGCCTTGCTCATCTGCCTCATCCCCACCACGATTGGGGGTCTGCTCAACGCCATTGGCATTGCGGGCATGGATCGTATGATTCAGCGCAACGTTATCGCCATGTCGGGGCGGGCAGTGGAGGCGGCGGGGGATGTGGACGTACTCCTGCTGGACAAAACGGGCACGATTACCCTGGGCAATCGGCAGGCGGTGGCGTTTTTGCCGGTGGGTGGGGTCACGGCACAGGCATTGGCCGAGGCGGCGCAACTGTCGTCGCTGGCCGATGAAACACCGGAAGGGCGAAGTATTGTGGTGTTGGCGAAGGAGCAATATGGACTTCGCGGCCGCACCGTCGGCTCGGCTCCTTCCACACCCGATGGTTTGCACTTTGTCCCGTTTACGGCCCAAACCCGCATGAGCGGGGTGGACATGGATGGGGTCAGTATCCGCAAGGGCGCACCGGACACCATGCACGCGCTCATCCAGCAGAATGGCCGCCTGGCTCCGGCAGACCTGAAACCGACGGTAGATACAATTGCCCGTGCCGGGGGCACACCGCTGGTGGTGGCTCAAAACGGGCAGGCATTAGGGGTGATTCACCTCAAGGATATTGTGAAGGGTGGCATGAAGGAGCGGTTTGTCCATTTGCGCCAGATGGGGATCAAGACGGTGATGATCACGGGGGATAATCCGTTGACCGCGGCCGCGATTGCCGCCGAAGCCGGAGTAGACGATTTTCTGGCCCAGGCCACCCCTGAAACCAAACTCAAACTGATCCGGGAATACCAGACCGGTGGTCGCCTGGTGGCTATGACCGGCGATGGCACGAATGATGCCCCGGCCCTGGCCCAGGCCGATGTGGCCGTGGCGATGAACACGGGAACCCAACCCGCCCGCGAGGCCGCCAACATGGTAGACCTGGACAGCAACCCTACCAAGTTGATCGAGATCGTGGAGATCGGCAAACAACTGCTGATGACCCGTGGAGCCTTGACCACCTTCAGCATTGCCAACGACGTAGCGAAATATTTCGCCATTATTCCGGCGGCCTTCGCCAGCACCTACCCGGTGCTGAACAGCCTGAACTTTATGCGTCTGGCGACTCCTGAAAGTGCGATTTTGTCGGCGGTTATCTTCAATGCCCTCATCATCATATTCCTGATCCCCCTGGCTCTGCGCGGTGTTCCCTATCGCCCCGTCGGTGCGGCCCAACTCCTGCGCGACAACCTGCTCATCTACGGTGTTGGCGGCCTGATTGCCCCGTTTATTGGCATTAAACTGGTGGATATGGTGTTGGTGGCAGTGAGGGGGTATTAGTATATTGGTGTATTGGTGTATTAGTTATTGGGGCGTGGTTCAAAAGTTGGCAAACGGTGCTTAACACTTTGTAGGGCGATTTACCAAATCGCCCTACAAATTTGTAAAGCTGACCTGAACCATACCCCAATAACCAATAACTACTAACTAATACACCAATCCCCACCCCAAGGATTTTCAACATGCGTTCCCAAATTCGTCCGGCACTTGTTTCTTTGGTGCTGTTTACTCTCTTGACCGGCCTGATTTACCCGTTGGTGGTAACAGGCATTGCTCAGGTCGCGTTTCCTGAGCAGGCGAATGGCAGTTTAATCATGGCCGATGGACAGGCCGTTGGCTCGGAACTGATCGGCCAATCGTTTGACGACCCAGGTTATTTCTGGGGACGGCTATCGGCTACGGGCACATTCGCCTATAATGCCTTTAATGCCGACAATCTGACCGCTTCATCTGGCTCCAATGACGGCCCGCTGAGTCCGGCCCTGCTGGACAGGGTGGGGGCACGGGTTGAGGCGTTACGGGCGGCCGACCCGGAGAACACGGCCCCGATTCCCGTGGACCTGGTGACGGCTTCAGCCAGTGGCTTGGATCCGCATATCAGTATCGCGGCCGCGATCTACCAGATTCCCCGTGTGGCCCAGGCCCGCAACCTGACCATTGCCGAATTGCAGGCCCTGGTGGATCAATACACCGAACCCCGCCAATTCGGTTTCCTCGGCGAACCCCGCGTCAATGTGTTGCGGCTCAATCTGGCGTTGGCCGAGCGGTAGGAACCTGAGAAATGGTAAATGGTGAATGGTGAATGGTGAATGCCACTGCCCACTGCCCACTGTTCACTGTTCACTGCCCCCCTTATGCCTCACCAACGTCCCGACCCCGACCAACTGCTCACCCATGTCCAGGCTGAAGAAGCGCAGAAGAAACGCGGCCGCATGAAAATCTTCCTCGGGTATGTGGCCGGGGTGGGCAAGACCTATGCCATGCTGGAGGCCGCCCACCAGCGCCAGGCTGGAGGGGTGGATGTTGTCATCGGGTACGTGGAAACCCATCACCGGACCGAGACGGAGAACCTGATTGCCGGGCTGGAACTCATCCCCCGCCAGCAAATCCCCTACCGGGGTACAACCCTGCCGGAAATGGACCTGGATGCGGTGTTGGCGCGGCGGCCGCAACTCGTCCTCGTAGACGAACTGGCCCACACCAACGCCCCCGGCTCCCGTCACCCCAAACGGTATCAAGATGTCGAAGAACTCCTGGCCGCCGGGATAGATGTTTACACCACCCTCAACATCCAACACCTGGAGAGCCTCAACGATGTCGTGGCCCAAATCACCGAGGTCGTCATTCGGGAAACCCTGCCTGACCGGGTGATTGACGCGGCCACGGAAATCGAGCTGATTGACCTGCCCCCGGATGAACTTCTGCAACGGTTGCGCGAGGGTAAGGTGTATGTGCCGGAGCAGGCGGCACGGGCCATCCAAAAATTCTTTCGCAAAGGCAACCTGACCGCCCTGCGTGAGATCGCTATGCGCCGCGCCGCCGAACGGGTGGACGAGCAGATGCGGGCCTACATGCAAACCCGCGCCATCCCTGGCCCCTGGCCCGCCAGCGAACGGCTCCTGGTGTGCATCGGCCCCAATCCGCTGGGGGAACGGCTCGTCCGTTCGGCCCGCCGCCTGGCCGACGAGTTACGTGCCGAATGGTTTGCCGTTTATGTAGAAATTACCGGCCAATCTCGCCTGACCCCGGCGGCTAATCAGACACTTACCCGCAACCTGCGCCTGGCCGAAGAGCTGGGGGCCAAGAGTGCGATTCTCTCTGGCCCTTCCATTGCCGAAGCGGTGTTGACCCACGCCCGCAAACATAACGTCACCAAGATCATCGTCGGTAAACCGTTGCGCTCCCGCTTCAAAGAGCTTCTCCAGGGTTCGATTGTGGATCAGATCATTCGCCTCAGCGGCCCAATTGATATTTATGTCATCAGCAATGCCAGCAAAAGCACCCCCCAGGCCGAGGGGTCCCGTTCCTGGCGATCTCACCCCCCCTGGCGGCGTTATCTGCAAAGTGTGGCGCTGGTGATTGTGGCCACTCTGCTGAGTGATCTGATTCGCCCGTTCCTGCCCCCGACCAATCTGGTTATGCCTTATCTGGCGGCTATTGCTGTTGCCGCCACTTACCTGGGCAGTGGCCCTTCGGTGTTGGCCTCATTCTTGAGCGTTGTCGCCTTCGACTTCTTCTTTGTTCCACCTTATTACACCTTTTCCGTCTCCGATACCCAATATTTGTTGACGTTTGCCGGGTTGTTTACGGTGGGGCTGGTGATCAGTTCATTGGCGGCACGGGCGCGGGAACAGGCCGAGGCCGCCAGCTTCCGCGAGGGGCAGACGGCGGCGTTGTATGCGTTTAGTCGGGATTTGGCCGCGGCCGCGAACCTGGACGAGATCATTCAGGTTATCATTTCCCATCTGAAAGAAAATTTTGGCCGGGAAGTGGTGGTTCTACTCCCGGAAGGCCAACCACCCATCCTGCAACCCTACCCCCCTGATAATGGGTTGGACGAGAGCGAAATGGCCGTAGCCGTTTGGGCTTATGAACAGGGGCAACCCGCCGGTCGAGACACCGACACCCTGCCCTCGGCCCGCATCCGTTATTTACCGCTAAAAACGGGGCGCAACGTCATTGGCATATTGGGAGTCAAACCGCCAACTGTGGCCGGGTCGCTGGCTCCGGGGCAACGACACTTTATGGACGTGTTCACCAGCCAGGCCACCATCGCCATTGAGCGGGTGCAGTTGGCCGAACAGGCTCGCCAGGCCCAACTACTCCAGGCCACGGAAAAACTACAAACCGCCCTGCTCAACTCCATCTCCCATGATTTACGCACGCCGCTGGTGGCGATCACCGGGGCATTGAGCAGTTTGCGTGAGGATGGTTCTTTATTAGATGAAGCCACCCGTGAGGAGTTGCTTCACACCGCCTGGGGTGAAGCGGAGCGGCTGAACCGGCTGGTGGGCAATCTGTTAGATATGACCCGGCTGGAGTCGGGGGCACTGAAGATTAACCTGAAGGCGGCCGAGGTGCAGGATTTGGTGGGAGTGACATTGGCGCAACTGGGTTCACGGTTGCAACAGCGGCATATAGACCTGGGAATCCCGCCGGATTTGCCGCTGGTGCAGGTGGATTTTTCCTTGCTGGTGCAAGTGTTGGTCAATCTGGTAGATAACGCCGTAAAATATTCTCCACCTGATCAGCCCATTCTTATTCGCGCCCGGGAACAAGGGGATGAACTGATCCTGGAAGTGGTAGATTGGGGTATCGGTATCCCTACTGAAGACCTGGAGCGGGTGTTTGACAAATTTTACCGGGTACAACGGGCGGATGGTGTGGCGGGAACGGGATTGGGGTTGTCTATCAGTAAGGGGATTGTGGAAGCGCATCGCGGCCGCGTATGGGCACGTCATCACCCCGGCGGTGGCACAGTGGTTGGCCTCTCCCTACCCCTGAACAACCAGGCAATCCATCTAACCCTCTCCCCAGGGAGAGGGAACCAACTCCCCTCGCCCGAAGCGGGAGAGGGGCTGGGGGTGAGGGCAGAGGGAAGCCCCTCACCCTAACCCTCTCCCCAGGGAGAGGGAACCAACTCCCCTCGCCCGAAGCGGGAGAGGGGCTGGGGATGAGGGCAGAGGGAAACCCCTCACCCTAACCCTCTCCCCAGGGAGAGGGAACCAACTCCCCTCGCCCGAAGCGGGAGAGGGGCTGGGGGTGAGGGTTAACAATTCAGCAATTCAACTATTCAACAATTAATTATTCAACCCCTTTCAGGCTATTCCATGAGCGAGTCAAAGGTGCGTATTCTGATTGTAGACGACGAGCGGCCTATCCGTCGCTTTTTGCACGCCGCCTTGTCTGCTCATGGATACGAAATTTTTGAAGCCACCACCGGCCAGGAAGCCCTCAACGCCGTCATCCAACACCGCCCCGATCTGCTCATCCTCGACCTGGGTCTGCCCGACATGGACGGTGTGACCGTCACCCGTCGCCTGCGCGAATGGACAACCCTGCCCATTATCATTCTCTCCGTGCGGGACCAGGAGACAGACAAAATTACCGCCCTGGATGCCGGAGCCGACGATTATCTGACGAAGCCATTTAGCACCGGGGAGTTGATGGCTCGCTTGCGCGTAGCCCTGCGGCATACTGTTCCCACAACGCAAGAAGCGGTATTTGAGGCCAATGGGCTGGTGGTAGACACAGCCCGGCGACTGGTGACGGTCAACGGCCACGAAATCGCCCTTACTCCCACCGAGTATGATTTATTGCGCCTGTTGGTGGCTCATGCTGACAAGGTGTTGACCCACCGGCAGATGTTGCGCCAGGTGTGGGGGGTAGGTTATGACCAGGAATCTCCTTTGTTGCGGGTGAACATTAGCAACTTAAGGCGCAAAATTGAACCGGAGCCAGCGCGGCCGCGGTACATCTTCACCGAGCCAGGTGTCGGTTATCGGCTCAAGACCGGTTTATGATAAAGCAATTCTCAATTTGGTTCGAGCCTCAAAACATGCAGATACCGCCCGGTCGTTAAACGGACCGGGCTATGGTAACAATGAACATACCTGCTCTACCTGGTTTTCGCCTCATTCTGTTTCTCTATACACTGTTTGCCTTTGGCTACAGTTTGCTCATGCCCATGTGGGAAGCCCCCGATGAAACAGCCCATTACCTGGTCGTGTTGCACCTGGCTAAAGAGGGGACCATGCCTACGATGGATGAGACGTATGAAGCCGCCCAACCACCCCCTTATTATTGGTTGGTCGCCCAGCTTCTTCGTCTCCTGGGGGCCATTAATCCAGAATTGATCCAACTCTATCGTCCCCACCTTAGCCTGGGTGATACGCTCACCCGCTATCATTGGACGGCCGAAAATTATCGTATCATTTGGGGTGTCCAAATCTTACGCTGGCTAAATATCGCCTGGGGTGGTCTGGCACTCTTTTTTGTCCACAAAGGAGTTACGCGCTTCACAAGCACAGCCATACGACCCGATATGCCGGATCATCATGTGGAAGCCCAGCGCTTATTGCCGCTTGCCACGGTTGCCGTTATGGGGTTATTGCCTCAATTTTTATATAACTCGGCATCCTTCAGCAATGATCCACCAGCCAACGCCGCCGGGGCGTGTCTGTTTTGGCTATTAAGTGTGGTGAGCAGTACCCAGATGGGTATTCGCGGCCGCGTCGCTATCACCGCGGCCGCGCTTGCTTTCCCCCCCCTGATTAAATTTACCATCCTGCCCCTGTCCCTCACTATTCTGTTTGCCCTATTGAGACAAGAATGGCAACAATATCGTACCCACCGGGCGCAAGTGGTCGTAGGAATGGTGCTCTTAACTCTATTTCTCGGTGGGTGCATCAACTGGCTATGGCCGGAATCAGCCATTTTACTCTGGCGGTCTTTTGTGTGGCGGGTAACCTATATCCGCCCTGGAGCCTTCTCCGGCTGGCCATTATGGAATATCGTGACATTTTATGTTACCAGTTACTGGGGCCAGGTAGGCTGGAAAGACGCCGGTCTACCGGGGTGGAGTATCGTATCATTAATGAGTCTGGCCTGGTTGGGATGGCTGGCAAGCCTACGCTTGTTACTTCCCCACTGGACGCCACGCCGTTTTTGGGGCTGGCTATTCACCCTGTTGATCCTGGTTAGCGCAAGCGGCATCTATCTGTACCGGGCAAACCCCTGGTGGCGGGTGCCTGGCCCCATCATCCTCTGTGTCGTGGGTGTGTGGCTGTTAGCTTACTGGCGATTCAACCATTCGGATCCGGCCTACACCCTGGCCTTCACCGGTTGGAGTTGGTCTATGGTTTGGTTGGTCGCCGGGTTAAGCCTCTTTGGCATTATCAAAAATGGCCTGGTCACTCCCCAATATCAGGGACGATTCCTCTTCCCCGCGTTAGGGGCATTATCCCTGTTGATAATAACAGGTTGGTACACACTCTTACCCCCCCGTGCCCGACCGTATCTACCGCATATAGTCATTACACTACACATTGGCCTAAACTTCCTGCTCTGGTTTACCCGGGTAATCCCTATTTATTACCAGCCATTTTGGGCCAACTAAACAAACACCGAAAGTAGGGCGATTGCATGTAAGCGTTCAGTAGGGTTACATCAACGGATTAGGAAATAAACAGATTTTCCCGAGGCCGTCTTTCATCCGTTCCTTTTGGACCGTTTTTCGCCAGCATTCCCGCCCCCAGTAGCACCTTCATTGTGGCGACCTACGGGAAAAACCCAATCCGGGCCGTTTTTCAGGGGCATTCCTGCTCCCAGTAGCACCTTCATTGTGGCGACCTACGGGAAAAACCCAATCCAGGCCGTTTTTCAGGGACATTCCTGCTCCCAGTAGCACCTTCATTGTGGCGACCTACGGGAAAAACCCAATCCAGGCCGTTTTTCAGGGACATTCCTGCCCCCAGTAGCACCTTCATTGTGGCGACCTACGGGAAAAACCCAATCCGGGCCGTTTTTCAGGGGCATTCCTGCTCCCAGTAGCACCTTCATTGTGGCGACCTACGGGAAAAACCCAATCCGGGCCGTTTTTCGCGGGCGAATGCCCGCGAAAAACGGCCCTTAAAAAGTTCCCCGCCCCTGGGGGCGGGGCTAGGGGTGGGGGAAACCCACGCGTATGCAATCACCCCTACACCAAAAGCCAAAACCATTCCCTGGAGAGGGCACAGATCAGATGGGCAACCCTGGGCAATTAGCCGAAATCCCCTTGGCTCTGCTGGCTTCCCCACTGACGGCTAACCAAATGAAGAGCAAATTCCTGTCATTTATTCGCCATCAAACACGCCACCAACTTGTGATCTGGTTTGTGGCCTTGATTCTCTTTCTTGGTGCCGTGAACCTGTTTTGGGAATTGGCCGAATCTCTCTGGCAAGAGGAAGCCTTAAGCTGGGACATAACTGTCATGAGGCAATTACACGACGGGAGTCAGCCCTGGTTGGATGAGATCTTTTGGCTCATTACGCTCAGCGGCGGGCCACTTCTGCTACTCCCTCTTTTCCTTCTAGCTTTTAACCTGTGGCAACAAGGCAAACAGAGACGTGCCTTGTTATTTATTGTTTCTTTCCTCGGAACAGCTTTGTTAAATAGCTTACTAAAAACCTTTTTTGCCCGTCCCCGCCCCGACTTATTTCCCACACGGGTAATATCCACTGGTTACAGCTTTCCCAGCGGTCACACTATGGCCGCGGCCGCATTTTTTGGAATGCTGGCCCTCTTTTTCTGGCAACAGGGGCGGTACGGCGGGGCGGTACTGGCGGCTTTATGGATACCCTTAGTGGCCCTCAGTCGAGTGTATCTTGGGGCCCATTACCCTAGTGATGTACTGGCGTCCTTGGCTCTTGGAATGATCTGGCTGATTATTGTCTGGTTTACTTACACAGGCCAGCATGTAAACAGGCCATCTCACACGGAAGAATCAGGCAGGGAAAGGGGTAGAGGGGATGGGGCTTCCCACTAAACCGGCACCGGATTCGCTCACAAATAACTTTTGAGTCCACTGAAAAAAGGTCAAAATAGTTAAAAGCCCGGTTTCTTTCTCTCTGGAAGTGATAGTTAGATTAGTCAGAAACCGGGCTTTTAGCAGATTTAGAAACCAGGTTTTCTCCTGCGAAAATGTAGGGCGATTTGGCAAATCGCCCGGACGATTTATCAAATCGTCCTACAGATTTTCATCCCTCTTGGTGTGCCCAAGGCACATGGGGAACTCCTGCGAAAATAGCTACGGATAATGGAAACACGGATAGGAAAAAACACGGATAGGAATGAAAAATGGTGGCGTCATTTTTATTCATCTTGGTAAAATGTAGGGTGATTTTGTAAATCGCCCGGTGGACGATTTACAAAATCGTCCTACAAATTTTCATCCCTCTTGGTGCGCCGTAGGCCCATGGGGAACTCCTGTAAAATGCTCCGAATTCAATGTAAAGACATGGTTGCGATTGTCGCCAAGTTATACTAGTACAGTACGGCGTAAGTAGAAACCAGGTTTTTATATCAAGTTCGGAAGCGATTTCAGGAGAAAAACCGGGTTTCTAAACCTGCTAGAGACTTCCGCCCAGATGTACTAGTCTCTTTTTTGTGCCTCGGCAGGGGTACGCAGTTCGCGGAGTATTTGCTGGTCAAAATGGCCCTGGTGGCCGAGATCGATCATGTTCATGCGGATCATACGCTCGGTCATACGCGTCATCAGAATGCGGTTCATCTGGGGGTCGGCGGCCATCTCGCGCAGGGTGGCGGCAGTGACGCGGATGAGGGTAGAAGGCCGGTCGGTGATGACGTGGGCGGTGCGAGGAATGCCCGTCAGAGCGGCAATCTCGCCAAAGAAATCACCCGCTCGGAGCAGTTCTAACGCTTTGTACCCTGCCTCTTCTTCCCAACCAGCCACGGCCTGCCCTTCCAAAATGAAATAAGCGGCGTCGCTGGTTTCGTAACGGCGGATGACGGCTGTACCTTCGGGGGCGTCAATGATGGTCATATTGGCCTGCAATTTGCGCTGTTTTTCTGGTGGCAGGGCGGCGATGGCCGGGAGCAAGGCAGACAGGCGGCCAAATTGGGTAGTGGTCAGGGCATGACCCAGACCCAAACCAGGGGCGGAGGGGGCGGTACGTAGGAGTTGGATGGCCTGACGCCACTCAGCGGCGGGTTGGCCCAGACCGGGCATGGTCAGGGTGACAATGCCGACGAACAGGACCCCCACCCCGGCGATCAGATAAAGCCATTGCACATCCCACACATCGGCCAGGCCAGCTAAGGCCATGCCCCCCATAAACAGGGTGTCACGAAGAACGAAGAAGGCACTGAAAACGCGGCCGCGAACATCCCTTCTTACATGTCGCTGAATAATCAATGTGTTGGCAATCACGGATGGGGCATAGACGAATCCGCTCAACACCATTAAGGCATACGCGGGGGGCACGGAGTGTAGCAAGGCAAAGATCGTCTCTGCCAGCCCCACACCGATAAAACTGACCGCCAGCCATTGCCCTTCACGCCACCGATCTCCCACCCGTGCCAGGAAAAAACTGGCCGCCACCAGTCCCACCAGAGAAATACTCTCTATCAGGCTGTATTCAAATTCCGAAGCCCCCAAAGCTTCAATGGCAAAGGGCAGGCGGATGGTATTCGCCAGGCTGAACAAGAGAAAGGCGGGGGTAAAAACGAGAAAGAGGGAACGAACAATCGGCGTCTCGTCAATGGCCCGAAACCCCACACGCAGGTTTTGCACGATTGAGGCCACATTGGTGGTATCAGTGGTTGTGATAAGGGGAACCTTGATCTGAGCGATCAAGAGAGCGGACAGTAAAAATGAGGCCGCGTCGAGGTAAAAGGCCCAGGCGATAGGAAATTGGGATGTGATCAGCCCAGCTACGGCATATCCTACCACCTGTGCCCCATACGAACTGACGGCCATCATCGAATTGGCGGCGTTGAGTTCTTCCTCTGAGGCGATTTCGCTCAGAACAGCGGCGTGAGCGGGGTCAAAGAATTGCCCCACCGATTTGGCTAACATGATGAGGATATAGAGCCAGATGATGTTGTAGGGAAGCAGGAAGGCCAGGGCAAAAATCAACCCCATGCGGAGCAGGTCGGCCAGGACCATGATGCGTTGACGGTTGTAGCGGTCTACGAACACCCCGGCAATAAGACCGATGAGGAGCGTTGGCGCGGCCGCGACGATCATCATCAGCCCCACACTTAAGGCCGAACCGGTCTGCTGGTAAACAAAAATAAAAGCCGCCATCTCCGTCAGAGCCGATCCCATCTCACCGATCAGTTGGCCGATCCATAAACGGGTGAAGTTGCGATTGCGAAAAATGATCAATGGGGAAGGCGTAGTTGTGGCCGGGGCAACAGTTGTCATAGCTTTGTTTCCCAGTGACTGAATACTGTTGATGGAAACGCAAGAGTTAGAGAATTACCCCCTATGGTAGCCATTCTCGCTGGATGTGCCAAGAAGGACAAACGAAAAACGGCAATTCTCAATTGGGCCTGAACGCCTAAAAATGGTGAGGCCGCCCAGCCGTAAAACGGGCCGGGCTATATTTACGAAGGCCGTTGGCCTGGGGTCTTACCCCGTAGGGCCTGGTACTGATAGCCCGGCGGTTTTTGTTCATTAAATATTTAGGCTCTTTGGGAATTTAGGGGGTTGACACAATATGTACGGGCTGGCCTTGTGCCTGCCCAGTGTGGGGCAACCACAAGGGTTGCCCGTACCCCACGAAATCCCGAAGACCCAATATTTAATCGGGGAACGCATTCATTGACCCCATCCCCCATTCCCGAGAGAAGGGGGGAATTCTAATGGGGCATTTTTCGGGGCGAATGCCCCGAAAAATGTCCCTTAGAAAAGTTCCCCACCCCTGGGGGCGGGGTTAGGGGTGGGGGTGATTCCATCAAATTGGTAAAGCTGATTTGAACCATGCCCAAATTGAAACTTGTTGGAGATGAGAACTAAAATAGCTCTTTGGATTTCAGTTGGATATAATCCCCCATCGTTTTACTTCTGCCAGACCAACATTCGTAGTTCGTCATACATCATGAGGATTAAGATAGGCTTTATGCGATTGCTCGAGCCGGTCTCCTGACCGTGTTCGTTCGGCTTCGGTGAGGACACCGGCCACAGTCCGTAAGTCCTAAAAAGTAAATTCTCACTATAACCCATCGTTGGGGGAGAAACCGATGCCTGTTCGCAAACAGAACCGAGACACGAGCCGTTCACTGGCCACGTTCCTGGAAACCGCCGTGCGGCAAGATACCGGCGACGAATCGTTCATTCCGGTGGAACGGTTATACGAGCAATTCATCGCCTCTGGGATGGATTATGCCGGGGCACTCAGTTCTGGCTATAGCGAAGGCGGCCTCAGCCTGACCGTAACAGCGGGCATTGATTGGGGCAAACTCATTGCCCCGTTTGGCCCTTTCACCCTGGAAAGCACGGCTTCCGGGGCCGGGCAACGGGCCAGACGTACCTTATTGGTTATTCAACGCCAACCCCAATCCCCCTCTCCAAGCGATTCTTTTTGGTGCGGTCAACCCATCTGTGTGATGAACCTGGCCGGAGTGCATTGGCAGTTTAAGACCAAATTGAACCTGACCGCCGAAGTCGGGTTGCCGGATAGCGTAAAAAGTGCCCTGTCCGCGGCCGCAGAGATTGGCCCAGAAGAGGTCGCCTTAAGCCTGGATGCCAGTGTGAGCGCGGAAGCGGGGGTGTCTTACGACGTAAGTCATCTCTTCTGTCAGGATATTCAGCCCAAATCATACACCAGCGGCCGCGACGCTGGCCTTATCACCTATTTTGATGAACTGGTGGGTGAAAAAGAAAAGGGGGAGCTGAAAAAAGCGGCCGCGGAGCTACTCAAAACGGTCGGCTTACAACCAGCCAAAAGCCGGGGTCTCTTCGGCACTTACATGACAGATGATTTGTTGGTACTCCTGGCTACCATTCCCGCTCATTCCCCTCAGGCTCCGGCCAGCCAATTCTACAAAAAGAAACTCCGGCAAATTCAACTTCAGGACAAAAACCGCATCAAGACGGATGCCCTGGCCTGGTTGGAACAACAGGCTCCCACCGCCCTGACTGATCCCACCGTCCTGCCTAAACTCAAGACCCGCTGGGGCACAGCCACCACCGAAGGGCTTATTCTGGCATTGCAGGTGGCGCAAAAACGAGGGCTGAAGCTCCCAGAAAAAGATGATGGCGGGGGCAAGAAGGATTACATTGTTTTGCTCAATGAGATCAAAGAGAAAACCAGCCCCACGACGCCTACCAGTTTGACCGACAACCTTTGTTTTCTCCGGTTATGGGGTCATGGCGGGGGCGGTGAGGTGCAAGTCGCGGCCGCGCTCAAAGCCAACATTGTGGTGCGAGAAAAAGAAAAAGGGGGCACACTCCAGGCCTCGGCCGGGGCGGGTGGCTCGATGAAGTTCACCAGCTATCGCTACCAAACCTGGTCCCCCAACCAAGTTGGCCCTGCCCCCCTGGTGATGACCCAGGATACCACGTTGACCTACCGGGAAGCCCGGCTCGCGGCCGCGGGCGAAGTCGCCATCGGCAGTAAAAAACTTCTCAGCAAAGAAGGCACACTCCCCTACCACATGCTCACCTACCGTTCCGCCGTGGCCTTCTGGTACGCCACCGACCGGGCGGGAACAGTAATTTGTTCTCAAGGCAGTGGCCTCTGTTATGGCGTTTCGGTGCAATATTCCCGTCTGTGCCGCAAACTACAAAACCCCAAAACCAGCGAAACCTACATCCAGGTTCTGGCCGCCCAGCTACGGGTTCCCCCCGCCACCCTGATCGAGTTCATCAACCAGGCCTGGTTCCTCGATCCGGCCAACCCCATCACCTTACCCAACGATACCATCATTCTGGAATCGGCCTGGGCGGTGTCACCGGGTTACACCATTACGTTGACCCAACCCGCCAGGGAACCGGCCCCCAAAGCCGAGGAGTTACTCAAAAAGATGCAACTCCCCCGGCTCGTCACCAACACGACGGCGTCACCGTTTACACTGCAATCCATTTGCGGCCGCTACCGTCTGGCCGACATGGCTACCGGCGGCAAAACCCTGTTCAAACTGGGTTTCCCCGACATGGATTTGCCCGTCAAGTTGGGTATCCAGCTACAAAAAGTCACCGAGGCGGGCACAAATGCCGTGGTAGACATAGATACCTGGTGGGTGGATACGGCTCGCCGTGCCCTATCCACAACCGACCCCGCCGAAGCCTACGAAGGGGCCGTACCCCATGTGGCCTTGTTTCATCAATAATCAGGGAAGGATGGCCAAAGATGCCTGGCGATACAACGAGAAGTCGTTCAACGAGAAGTCGTTCAACAAGATTACCTATAGCAACCGTGTCTGGGGGATTATCAGGCCAACCACGGGCAAACACCCCGGCGGGTAGGTCCGTTACCTTACCCTTTGTACTCAACAACCGGTCAGGGCTAACCCCAACGCCCCCTTCTCGGGCCACCACCCCAACGATTACAACCTTACCACCCGGAAACACCCAATCAACTGCTGTCGCCTCTCAACCACAACCCGAATCACCCATCGTGCATACCCCCCCAAACCCTCCTGGCACTTTCAAAGACCTGGCCATGAAAGCCCTGACCGAACTTGTGGATCCCGATCAAAAGTACGATGGTTTGGAGCGGATGGACATTTTGCGGAGTTTAGGCCTTGATGAAAACGTCTATAAAGCGCTAAGCCAGGTAGCCAAAGACAATAATTGCCTTATTTTTATTCGTGCTACCAACGGAGGCATTTTGGAAGGGTTGGAACATGGCGGCAATATCACCGGCAAAACCCTGGCCACCAAAGGTAAATCATCCCGCTACTTACCCATCAAGGCCAATATCGCCTTTTTCTCCGCTTTGGCTAAACGACTGGTCACAGATTGGGCCGATCTACAACAACCTCCATCAGCAAAGGGGAAAAGAATCGCTGACGCACAGAAATTTGAAAAGATACAGGTATATCAACAAAAGGTTAAGGATGAACAAAATAAACTATTAAAAGGAATGGCTGATAATCTCAGAGACAAACTTCGGATCGGTGCAGTTCAACACCCTACCTTCTTCTACATCCCAAAACTACTACCTCTGCATCGTCTGTTGGCAACCTATGCCCCTAACCAGATTCAGAACCTTGAGCCAGATTGGATTCATCTGCAAATAGATACGGATTATACTTGCCAGGTATCTTTTCCCCCTGGACTAGGCTGGTCCCCGCTAACGTTGAATGCTTCTGGCTATCCAACTGACACCCAGCTTGATCCGGCAAAAACTTGCCGCAATTTTCTTTGGGTTAAAAAAGGTCAATTTGATGGGGTCAACACAGATTTTGTCACAAGGATGGGCCAGGTTCCTGGGTGGCAAGGTTTTTCGGCCCGACTTGCTTCTCATCAAGGTATTTCAGCCAATGAACCTTTTTATCAGTTGTATTTCCTGGAAGATAGTGTGTTAAAGGATGTTTATCCTGATCAATACTGGCAACCGCCACAGGCTACAACCCCTCCGGCAGATGACACCCCGCATTTTCTTCTTGATCGCTCAGTTTCAGACTGGTTCCAGACTCTTGCCCCTCGCCTCGATGGGTCAAATCTGCAACCGCCTGCGGGCACATGGCGAATTATGCCCGTGTTGGCCCAAGCCAAACTACAGGGCAACCAGATTGCTTATTATGAAATCGTGGCTGATTTTGATGTTTTCGCTATCTGCCCCAGCATCAAGTCGCTGGAAGACGCCCTCAGAGGCGAAAACGCCAATTGGGAAGAAGTTTTGCGTCGTTATTATCCTCAAGTAATCACGAAAATCAGGGATGGTGCAGAAAAGCAAAAACGTGAGCGAGGGGTGCTTTCGCTCTTTGAAGAAGACATACGCAAACAGATTAATATAGCTCTCCTGAAGGCTCTGCAAAAACCGGACACAACGGCTACAGAAGCAATACCTGAAGCCTCTTCGTCTGGTGCGAGCAGTTCCAGTTCTGTGGCCCTTCCGCTCGAAGTGGAGTCAGGCCCACGTTTCGCGCTACATGGCTGTGAGGTCAATAATTACTTTTACACGGAAAAGTTTGATCGCCTGATTTTTATTCGCCCCGATGGGTTAGACGGAAATCGGCGTTTCACCTTTTCCGCTGATAGTTTTGTTAATATGGCCTGCGGCCGCGATGTTGCCGAAGATCAGTTAAATATCAAAACCCTGGTGGGATCAGGTACTTTGCAACGGTTCACCTATAATAATCCCGCCCTCAGTAACCATTATTTGTTTCAGTACAATTTGCAGTGGAATGATAACGACCATCGCCCCGGCGAAACCCCCTTACTCTTCAGCAAGGATATACCAGCGGATACTGTGACCGGACGACTCAACTCCACCTTGCTCATGGTATGGAACAAAACCGTACAACGGGCGGAAAACCCCAGCTCCACCACTGGGGAAAATGCCACCCGGATAAAACAAATTCTGCGCGATACCTATCGCACCATTCTGCGATTGGCTTTTTATTCCGGTTACTATCACAGCCTGTTCGTAAATCTTGGCCAGATTCATGATCCGGGCGACGAACTCGACGAACGGCGCAACAATATTCGGCAGGGTTTTGCCACTATTAGAACAACAGCGAGCAAAGTCCGGGTACAAATAAATCATTTCTATAGCCTTCGTGCAAAGGAACATCAACAGCCTCTCTTGACAAACCTGAATGGCCGACTCGGTTCTACGAACCTCATGGCTACAGAAATGGGCTTTGCATCAATTTACACATTCCTCATTGGTGAGGTTGAATGGTTAAAGAGTAAACCTGAAAGCCCTCCATTAGATAGCGAACTGAAAAACATGCTCAATAAAACCTGTTTTCAGGGGAATTATAATTCCGGTTTGAAACAGCGGCTATTTATGGAATTGGTCTATTCGAGAATCTTACAAATGGAAGGAGAAATGCAACGAATGGGACCACCAACGGCATTTCCCGCTATTAGACCCCCTAGCCGCACGAGTTAATGAACGAAGTACATATTCAATATCCCCCCAATAGTTGCGGTGAAGACATCGCTCTTAGAACAAGCCAGTTCAGGCTAGTGGTAACGAATGAACAACTGACTCAGGAGAAATAACCGGTGACTGCTGAAGACCTGAAACAAAAACTCAAACAAAGCCAGGTTCTCAACCAGGTAGCCTGGTTGACGGGGAAAACCTTGCCCGACGTGCAGGCCCTGGTGGAGCAAACGAACCCGGCGGATCCCCTCACCCTGACGGTGGAGCGTGCCCAATCGCCTGCGTCACTGGCCGGTCATTTTGTTTTGCACAGCCTGACCCTCACGGCCACACTCACCGAGTCAGATGAGCCAGGGATGGAACTGGTAGCCCTGATCTATGCAGGTAATGAACCACAAGATGGTGATCATCTGCGGCCGCTAACCCTCGACTGGTCCGTAGATCGCCCCACCTTTCTCCGCCTCAACTGGCAGGCCGAACCCCACACCCAACCACTCCTGCTGGCGAATGCCGGGCACGCCGGGCAGGCTGAGCGCGTCGGCCACGATTTCACCCAGATCAACAACAGCCTTACCCTGCCCCACTTCACCCCCCTGGACAACAAAAACCTGGTCGTCGAATCGCTAAGTTGGGAGATCAATGAGCAACAGGTCGTTTTCACCGCCCTCACCGTGCGCCTGCCCGATTGGCCCATCAGCGATGAATTCACCATCGCCGAGCCGCGCCTGACCGTTTACCAGAACTGGTCCCCCACCGCCACCTTCACCCCAATTTTAACCATCGCCGGAACCATCGTTCTGCATCAGCGCACCCGCGTCAACCTCTCCTTAGGTCTGCCCGAAATCACCTTCCAGGGGGAACTAGACACCGATCAAGGGCCGGTTTCGATGGCCCAATTATTAGGCGATTTGGGCGCAGAATTCGATATCTGGCCGGATGATGTGTTTATCAGCCGCCTTTTCTTGCTTTATGCCCCCAAAGGCGACCCCACAAAGGAGTTCGCCCTGGCCTTTGCCGGGGATTGGGCCATTTTGCCGGGTATTCACCTGGAAACCATCGGCGTTGACCTGAAAACCCCATCAGCCGGGGGCGTAGATGTCACCCTGAACGCCAGTTGGCGGCTTTTTGCCGGTACGGATGACGAATTTGGGCTGGATTTGCTGGCCGAGTTCCAGAAAGACGACTCATCCCGAAGCCTGATGTTTGTGGCGGCCACCGCCCCCGAACAGACCATTCATCTGGGGGCGCTGGTTGCAGAACTGCTGACGGAGATGAGGCTGGAGCTACCCTTACCGGACTTTTTGCACAACTTGGCGGTAGGCGACCTGAATGTTGAGTTATCGGTCAACCAGCAAAATAGCCAGGACGAGAACGGCGCACCGGTTTCCCAGACCTCACGCTCGTTGGCCGTGCGTTTTACGCTGGAATCCAGTGAAGGGGATTGGGAACTCATCCCGGGTCTGCTCTCTTTTTCACCGGCGCAAATTGGCCTGACTGTGGCCGGGGGGGTAGTCGAGGCGACGGTACAGGAAACAATCGCGGTGTTGGGTGTCACCTGGCTCATAGAGGTGCATCTGCCAACGCTTCGCGGCCGCATGGCCCTCGCCGGTGACGGTTATCACATCAAAGACCTGCTCGACCATTTCCATCTGCCCGTAGGGGGGTTGGAGAAGGCCACCCTCGCGGCCGCGTCCATGACCTTCGACGCCCCCGCCCACACCACCATGCTCCACCTGGAGCTGGCCGACCCCTGGGATATGGGGAACTTCCATATTCAGGATGTCGCCTTCGACCTGACCTACCAGGGAGGGCAAGATGGGGGTGTGTCGGCTCAGTTCGCGGCCGCGTGCCTCATCACACGCACCAGCGACCCCCAAAACCCGCTCCAACTCCAGATTTCCGCCGACCACCCTGGCCCCAACCTGGGCTGGAAACTCCAGGGACGACTCTGGGTAGACCCGGCCCACGCCGTCACCATTCAAGAAGTCGCCGCTCATTTCGGTTTTTCCGCCACCGACCTGGCTCCCCTCGGTGAAATCGCCGACTGTGGCCTGTTCAGCCTGGGCCTGCAATACGATACCCACGATAGCCAATTCGCCCTGGAATGTTCAGCTCGCCTGGGCAGTAACGCCACCCTGGCTCTCAGCCTGGATCGCCACCGCCAGCCCGATCAAAGCAGTGCCATTCGTTTCAGCGGCAAACTCCTCGTCCACGACCTGGAGTTTGACCTGCTCTTTGCCCATGACGGCCACGGCGATGCCCTGGTGGGGGTGTTCAGCAACACCGGTGGTTCCGCCATTAAAGTGGGCGACCTGTTAGCCGCCGTCTCTGATGATCAAGAAATCGCCTCGGCGGTCAACGCCCTCAACTTCAAACTGAAAAGTGCCCTCATCGCCTACGCCCGGAGCAACATCAAAGCCAGCCAGCCCGGAGCCGATCAGGGCCAGAAAAACGGCTCTAAACTACTCTTCTCCCTGGACATGGATGCCGGTCTCGACCTTTCCGGCCTGGGTAATTTGCCCCTGGTTGGTCAGGCGTTTCATGGTGGGGAAACGCTGGCCATTCAGTTCAGCCCGATTATCGCCACACAAGAGTTCACCGATACCACCAGCATCACCGCCCTGCTTCCCCCCAATGCCGGTCGCCTGCCCACAGCCCCCATCAAAAAAGGGTTCCAGCTCCACACCACCGTCCAGATTGGTAGTGAACGCCTGCAACTGGCCCTGGACGGGCCAGGGCAACAGGTGCATAACGATCCGGCGAGTGGGGTAGCTGTGCCGAATGCGGCCGCGGCCGCTCTCACCCCCCCCAAACCACCCGCCAACGTCACCTGGATACCCATCCAGAAAACCTTAGCCAAAATTCTCACCCTGCGCCGTGTCGGTATTGGTTTTGCCAGTCCCAAACTGGCTATCCTGCTCGATGGGGGCATCTCCCTGGGTGGCCTCACCCTTGACCTGATGGGGTTGGGCGCGGAATACAACTTCAAAGACAAATCCCTGGCCTTCGCCTTGGCCGGAATCGGTCTCTCCCTCAACCGGGATCCACTCATCATCACCGCCGCCTTCCTCAATCTGGATGGCGATTTTGTGGGTAAGGCCCAAATTGTCACCGCCAAATTCGGCCTGTCGGCAATGGGCGGGTTCACGACTAAACTCGGCCCGCCCTCTCTCTTCATTTATGGCCTGCTCGATTACCCCCTGGGTGGCCCTGTCTTCTTCTTTGTCGAAGGGTTAGCCGCCGGGTTTGGCTTCAACCGCCACCTGGCCCTACCCGATGTCAGTCAGGTAGACAAGTTCCCCTTTGTGGCCGACGCGGTGGGGGCGGCGCAAGGGGTGCAACCGCCGGGCATGGGCGCCTTGTCCAGCAACCCCACCGACGGAATTGGGGCACAACTCACCCGCCTGGCCCAATACGTCTCACCGGCTCTCGGCGAATATTTCCTGGCCGTGGGCGTCAAATTTAACTCCTTCCGCGTGTTAGACGCCTTCGCCCTGTTGGTATTGCGCCTCAACACCAACAGTATGCACTTCTTCATTGACCTGTTGGGGGTCGCCACCCTGAAAGTGCCCAGCGAATCCCCGGAAATTCTGGCCTTTATTCGCCTGAACATCCGCGCCAGCATAGACCCCCAGGCCGGGGTCATCCTCATTCAAGCCCAACTCACCCCCGAATCCTGGCTCATTGCTCCCGAATGTCATCTCCAGGGCGGTGTGGCTTATGGGTTGTGGCTCCTGGGGGAAAATGCCGGTGATTTTGTTTACTGCGTGGGGGGTTATCATCCCCATTTCCGCCTGCCCGCCCATTATCCCCGTGTGCCCCGCTTAGGCTTTTCCTGGAGTATCAGTGATGCCGTTAGCATCAAGGGGGATCTGTACTATGCCCTGACCCCCATTGCGGCTATGGCTGGGGGCCACCTCTCGGCCAACTGGCACAGCGGCGACCTGAAAGCGTGGTTTAACCTGGGGATTGATCTGCTCATCCAATGGAAACCATTCCATTATGAAGCCAGTGCCTACATCGAGATCGGGGCCAGTTACGAATCGCCTTTTGGCACGATTAGCGGCAGTTTGGGGGCTGATGTTAATATCTGGGGGCCAGATTTTTCCGGGCAGGCCCACTTCCATTTTGGGCCATTTGGTTTTTCGGTGGAGTTTGGCAGTGGCGGTCACAGTGCCCCCCAACCCTTAGATTGGCCGGAGTTCAAACGCTCCTTTTTGCCTGCCGACAACAGCAAATTGTTGAGCCTGACCGTCACCAATGGCCTGTTGCGCACATTGGAAGTAAAGGACGGCCCCAAACAAGGAACCTGGTGGCTGGTTAATCCCAAGTTGTTCAGCCTGGATGCCAGCACGGTTCTGCCGGTGACAAAATATGTGGTGGCCGCCGATGAACCCCACCTGCCCCCAACCCAGAAACCGGTTCTCGCGCCGGAACTGACCGCTTTGGGGTTGGCCCCGATGAACAAGCGGCAAAAGGATTTCCCGGTTTCTACGCTGACGGTGACGGTAAAACGAGATGGGACCCAGCCCGCGGCCGCGGAGTTCACCTTCACCACCCAGGCCAAACAGTTCCCAGCCGCCCTGTGGGGCCAGGGGTTCCAATCCGCCGGTGGGGAACGTCTCGTCAGTGGGGCCGGTGGCCTGACCATCACCCCCCACGAACCGGTAGCCCCTGGCACAACCAGCTTTATCACCCGGCGCAACCTGAACTACGACGATTACACCCTGTTCGCTACCCGCGACGCGGCCGCGGGGCAAACCTATGCCCCCTTCCCCCCTCGGGACAATACCCAACGCCAGCGTGACCGGGCCACCCTACGGGCCAATTTACAAGACCCCACCATCATCGCCGCCCGTCAATCCGCTTTAGCGGCCTTAGGGCTAGAC
The DNA here is from genome assembly GCA_018004935.1 of Chloroflexota bacterium. Taxonomy (GTDB): domain Bacteria; phylum Chloroflexota; class Anaerolineae; order Promineifilales; family Promineifilaceae; genus Trichofilum. The sequence goes on from JAGNBF010000021.1 coordinate 73,128, forward strand.
GCCGCCCGCACCGTCCACCTGACCCCAGCCACCGCCGACGATTTCATCGTAGAACCACGCCTGTGGGGGGGATTAGTGGATTAAGGCACTGATTATTAGTTATTAGTGTATTAGTTATTGGTACACTGATGCACTATTGTCACACGCCAATACACCAATACACCAATAACCAATTCACCAACAACCTTTCCCATGACCAACGACACCGCCTTGCCCCCCGAACTATCACCAGATGATCAGGTTGAATTTGTCGCCTATCACCGCCCGCAACTCATGGCCGGTGACTATGTGCTGGAAATGGGGCAAACCTTCAACGATTTATCGCCCCAACTCACCGGCCGTTTTAATGTGGCGGGTGAACGATTCGCGCTCCAGCCCGGCGATGTCCATGCCACCTTCCCCCCCGCCGGGAGTGATGGCCCCTACGCCCACATCTTCCCCCACGTCATCCTGCAACGGAGCACCTTCCCCTGGGAACGGACGCCGCGTGGCGATGGGGCCGACGATGTGTTAGCCCCCCCCTGGCTGGCCTTACTCCTTTTTGACGCCGCGGCCGCGCCAGAACTGCGTGTCGTCAAAGCCAGCGATCTCATTCCCCGCGTAGAAACCACCACAGCCTCTCGCTGGCCCGGCCTGGAACTGGAAGTGTCCCAAGACCCGGAAGAACGAGCGATGGTCATGGATCTCCCCTGGTCACAACTCAAAAGCATCCTGCCCACCTATGAGGAATTGAGTTGGACGACACACACCCGCCGTCTTGTCTATGCCAACGCCAATACACCGCCCACGGAAGTCGCCGTCGTTTTTAGCCTGGCGCGGCCGCCCCAAAAAGGGCGTTGTGTCGTTCACCTCGTCTCCCTCGAAGAGCGTTTTAAGCCGGGTACAGGTTCCCCCGCCCCCGAACCAGACGATCTGATCCTGCCCGATGGCCCCTTCCTGACCCTGTTGCAATCAGTGAATCAGCAGTTAAGCCAGGTGATCAAAACCAACCCCCTGGCCGACGACGAAGCCGCCGATTCACGAGCCTTTGCCGTCGAATTGCGCGGACAGGCCGAGGGGAAGCTGGAACTGCTGACCCCCATGCCCACCCTGGCCCCCGCTTTCACCACACCGCTGGCCCTGTTAACCCCATTGCCCGATGAAGAAGCACTCCTGGCCGATGTGGGCAAGGTTAAGATCAAAAAAACAACCCGTAAGGGCCGGAACGCCCGCGGCCGCATCGTAGACCATCTGGAAATCGCTCTCCACCTGCCCGAACCACTCCGCACCGTCAGCCAAAACGACCTGAAAGGGACCAAAACCACCGGGGCCTTGCGCGGTTGGTTCCAGGAAAAATGGGCGGCTGGCCCCCTGGTCATTGCCCCCAAACTGAAACCGGACGCGGCCGCGCCCCAGGCCCCGGCTCCCCCCTTTTCCTCTGACACCCTCACCCAGATTCAGGTGGATGCCATTGGCCGCGCCCTCATGCCCGCCGCTACCTTCAGCAACTGGCAGACCGGCCAAAACGTCACCGGCTCCTTTTTTACCGACCTGGATGACGGCACATCCCTCTTCGTGACCTACCAGGGTGCAGGAACCAAAACCTGGCGCAGTCTCACCTTTTACTTTACCCCCTGCCTGGGACTGGACAGCGGTCTGACCCAATGGCTCCTCGCGGTACAGAAAGCCGGTTGTCGCTATGTAGAACTCGTCGAAAATGAGGTGGCTCTCCCCTTCACCGCCACCCCCCAAACCCAAACCCTGCGGGTCGATCAACCCCTGGTCAACACCCTTTTTGGGGATCAGGATGGGTGGACCCGGCTTCAGGAACGGGGCGATATTCAGACCCGCCGCGTCCTACGCCTGAACAATGAATTGCGGAGCCTGGAGATCACCTTACAACAGGATTTTCCTGGCTCCGGCATAACCGCCAGGATTCGTCTGCGGCCGCAACAACGCCTCACCTTTGATGCCCAGGGGGCCAGCGACGAGCAGAAAATCCAGTTGATCAGCCTCTACCACTGGGAATTTGCCAGCGACCCCGATAGTCTGGATTTTGTCAAAACGATCCAAAACCTCGACGGCGTCCGCCAACAAGAAAATGGGGCCGCCCACGATGTCGCCCTGCGACTGGATACCACGGCGATAACCGCCCCCACCGTCAAAGCCTATCTCCAGGCCGGTTATGTCCCCCTGCCCCATGCCTTGCGTGAAGGCGACCAGACCGTTTCCTGGTATCGTGGCCCGCTCATTCCCCGTTTACCCACCGCCAACGATTACCGCACCCTCCCCCTACCGGCCCGCACCGCCGATGAGTTACTCATCTTTGACCCCAACGTGGGCATGTTTTCCGTCGCCTACGCCTCAGCCTGGGAGTTGGGGCGGACGCTGGCCCTGGCCGACAAACAGTTTTCCTTGGGGCTGTACCATTGGAAACGCGCCCACGCTCAAGAGTTGACCCGTTTACAGCAAGAGCTAGACCGAACCTATGTGCCTCAATTGCGGCCGCAAACCGCCGACACCACCTTCCCCCCCGAACTGGCCGCATTTCTTGATCGTCTCACCCGGCTCCAGGGCGTGCCATTCTCTTATCTTGTCCCCCAGGAAGCCCTCCTACCCGTCGAATCCATCCGCTTTTTCAGCGTAGACCCGCTCTGGTTAGAATGCCTGCGCGATGGGGCCTTAAGCCTGGGCCGGGTATTAGCCGGGGATCAGGCCCACGACGCCAACCATTGGGATGAACTGCCCGCCCCACCCCACCTGTCCGGTTTCCTGCTCCGTTCGGCGGCCATTGCGGCTTTCCCCCACACCGGCGCGGACGCTTCCCTGCCTCTGCTCCGGCTGGAACGGCTGTCCGCCGATATTTTGTTTGGCCTTTATGCGGGTGAAGAAGATTTAACCTGGCTCAGCGTGCATCTCCCCCCCCAGGTATTACATTTTGGGCTGAAAGAAGGGGCCGGTGACACCTGGAGTAAACAGATGCGTAACCCGGCGGATGGCGGCCGCGTCACCTTCCTGACCCACAACCCTAATTTGCCCGATGACCGGATTCAGCAGGTGGTGATGACCCGCCAGGATGTAGCCCAACTCGCGGCCGCGGGCGTCAAAACCACCCCCCTTCTCACCTGGCTCCAGGCAGAAAAGTTACTCCAACCCTGGCCGGTAGCCCCGGCCCCGGCCCCCAGCGATGGAAAACCACCCACCGCCGCCCTTCTGGCCCAGGCCATCCGCCCCGCCTTGCTCCGCGAGATGGGCGGGGCTTATAACGAAGCCTATACACCCAAAATTGCCGCCCATGTACAAACAAAAGACGGCCAGTTGTGGTTAGAACCGGCACAACTGGCGGCACTGAGCCAGGACAAACTCCCTGATACCGCCATCCTCTCTCTGGCCCTGACGATGATGACAAACCCTTTTATCCTGTCATCAGAACAGGCCCGAGAAGCATTCATCACCCGCTTAAAAGGTCATGGCTTCGATGACAAAGCGTGCCAGCAAGCCTGGCAACTGGCCGACAAACGAGTTTACGAGTTGGATTTACAAATCGGAGCGTCATTTTGGCGGCCGGGTAGTAACATCCTAAACCTGCTCCATCTGGCCCGGGATCTGGCTGACCGTACCCGGCCCGTCTGTCCCGGCCTGTTCACCGCCGCCGAGTTAGGGCTACAGATGTTGGCCGCCCCGCCCCAGTTGCAGATCAAACTACTATAGCTTTACACACGTCCCTGGCAGGTTTAGTCGGCAGACCCACCCCCCTAATGGGGGAACTTAACGGCGCGGTTTTTCGGGGCGAAGGCCCCGAAAAACCGCGCCCAGAAAAATTCCCCGCCCCTGGGGGCGGGGTTAAGGGTGGGGGACGGTATCATTATCTATTTCGAGGAATATCATCCATGTCATCTGTTCTGGTTATTCCGATTTTAGTTGATGCCCTGGCTCTGGAAGCCGGACAAAACGCCGTCGATGCGTTTGCCGATTTCACTCAGTTGCCTTATGTCGGGCGCGACAATACGGGCGAATATGATAGCCACAGTGATCGCCCCTTTCTGACCGAAACCGTCGTTGCTCCCGCCTTCAGCGACACCAACTTCCTGCTCCAACCTGGGGTGCATCTCCATTGGGCCTTACCCACCGCCCTTACCCGAGCCGTCCACCCCCTGGATCAACAAACCGGCCAACCAGATCGGCAACGCACGGAATTTCCTTCAGCGCCTGACCGCTGGCTTGTCTGCCGCTGGCGTCATGATCAGCTAGAAAAAGCCTGGCTCCGGGAGAGCGATTATCTCTGGTCGCCGGAAGATGTTTTGCACCAGCCCCAGGAAAGTTTGACCAATTGGCCTTACCGGATCGAAGCCAAACCGGATCAACCGCCCCGGTTCATCATGCCCGATGGGGAACCCCCCTTCCGCTTTTTGGGCCGCGGCCGCGAACTGGGTCAACCCTGGCCGCAAAAAAGTAACCCGGCCTGGCTCAAAGACATCGGCCAGCGGTTAACCGCCATCGGCTACGGCGAAACCAACTTCGCCGCCTTCTACCCTAACTGCCGGAGCGTCTTCGGTCATTACGACAACAACCCCACCCCGGCCGATGGTCTCTGGTACGAGCTATTTGGCTGGTACGACAACCCCCAAGACGATCCGTTCCACCAGCTTGTCACCCGCCTCGATCCCCGCCAACCCATTCCGGCCTTCGTCACCGCCTACGAAACCAGCCTGGGGCGACAAATCCGTTTCCGCCTGAGTGAGTCCGGCCACCAAAATCTGGCCGGGTTCAACCTGCCTGAAGCTGTACGCACTCGCCTGCAACCCCTCATTGGGCGCGATTTCTTCGGTCAGGCGGCCCTCATGGCCGCCCTGTCCACCTGCCTGGGAGAAAACATCGCCCCCCCGATTGTGTCCGCCGTTCTGGCCTGTGCCTTACCCACTCCCCCCGCCCAAATGGTGCGGGAGCAAATCCGCCAGCAGTTTAGCTGGGATTGGCCCGACGACACCTTGCCCGATCATCTGATCTGTTATGGCCGCGTATACCAGGCTGATTTTGTCCCCCCGGTTTCTGGCACCGCCCCAGAGATTCAGGTAGCCGTGGCTAACTCCGGCACCGAAGCCCTGGCCGCCCTGGTTGCCACCCACCTGGCCGAGCAACGGTTTCCCCTGGAGCCAGATTTGCGCTTCCAGGAAAAAGCCCGCCTGGAAACCCACCTGGAAGCCCTCATGCTCCAGAGTGATTTGTCCAACCAACTCCTGGATGTCGGTGATGCCTTGACCATTGCCCGTCATCGCCGCTCTTTTACGGCCGTGCCGGGAACTGCGCTGTGGGTCATTCGCCCCCAGACAGGGGCCACCGATGAACACGGCCCGGAAGATGGGCGTGGGGGCATCAACCTGCCGCTAGAATTGGCCCACTTTTTAGACGGGTTAAATGCGGCTCAGGCGGCCTATGATCGCGGCCGCAACCAGATTGACTCCCTGCGCTGGCAAACCTACTCCGACTGGTACCGCACCATGCGCCATAGCTACCCCGCCGCCGATGAGGTGCGTGATTTCCAATCCACCCCGCTACACCTGGACGGTAACTCTGATGTGGACGCCATGTTCCGCCACCTGCGCCACCACACCTTGCACGAACTGGCCCAGGCCAGAGCCACCGTCGGCGAAATCATCAGCCTGGCCCCCGATGCGATGCGTGTCAGCTACCAACTGGCCGATAGCACCCTACCCGCCCAACTCGGGTTTGTGGGAGCCGATACGCTGTTTGATACCGTCCGCACCCTGCAATTACAACGGCGCGACGACTGCTGGCAGACCGTTCCCGGCACCGATCGCTCTTTGGAATTTGACCTGGCCGACCACATCGGCCCGGATACACCGGGCCAAACCCACCCGGAAACCAGCCTGGATCAGTGGCGACTCTTCTCGGCCACCGGCCAACCCACCACGTTGTATCGGCTGGGGGGATGGTGGCAAAGTGCCGACGGGGGGCAAATCCTGCCCGTCTGTCTGGCGTTAGAAGTGGCCCATTTTCTGCAAGCCACACGAAATTTGCTCCGCCAACACAATGACGACCCGGCCGAGGTTCGGTTTACCAACCTGACCTTCGCGGCGCTACAAAAGGCGCTTGGTTCGGCCCCTTTAACCCCACCCCTCGCGGCCGCGCTCCAAAAATTAGACACCTGGCGCGGCCGCACGTTTGCCGCCCGTCAACCTGGAGAAACCTTAAAGCAGGCCCTGCGGCGTGAAGGGGAAACAACCGTCGGCATCCCCCTGCCGGGCGAACTCCACGACCTCATCTGGTCACTGGTAGCCGAGCAATGGCGGCTGGATCAGACCCCCGGCCCCCGCTTCTGGCAACCGAATGATCCGGTTCTGTTACTGGCGGGCCAGGGCGCAACCCCCACCGACCGCTGGCAAACGGATGGCACCCCCTGGCATGATACGGCAGGCAACCTCACCTGCCTCTTAACCGATAGAACCGGATTACCCAACACGGAGCCGGTCACAGCGGAGTTAGATTGGAAGCAGACACGCCAAAGCGAAGCCGGTCGCCAGCGCTGGCAACAGATAGCCTCGGCGTTAAGGCTGGACAAACGTCAGAGCGGCCGCGTTCATCCCTTCCTTCTGGAATGGGAAGCCGAATTTGCCGCTGTCCATGCCGGGAGCAATCTCGACAGCGAGCAGGATGGGTTTGCCCCGGATTATCTACAACGGAACTGGTCGCTGGCCGAAACCGAACATGCCCTGGCGGCCAGTGTGTCCCAGGCGGCATTAACCCACAGTGCCACGATGGTTCGCGGCCGCGCCGTCCTCAGCAGTCATGCCCATCCCGTCCTGACCCGGCAGTTAGAAAACTACCTGCTCTTCCGTTTGCAAGAACCCAGCATCCCCACCGACAAAAAGAGCGGGGCCAGCCTCAGCTTTGCCCAGGCCGCCACCTACCCCGCCGACCAACTAACCTATGTCTCCTGGTTAGCCCATTATGCCCCCGACAAACTGGTAAACGGCCAGCCCCCCCAGGCCGGTACACCCGCCTGCACGGACCTGTTGACCAGCCGCCAGACCGACATCACTACCTGGATACGCACCACGATTTGCGGCCGCGACCTGCTGGCGGCGGTGCAAGCCTGGGCCAAATTCCAGGCCGTTACCTCACCCGCCTGGTTAGCCAACGGGCCACGCCTGTACGGCCTACCGGATCAGGGAGGGCTGGCGGCCGGTATTCTGGCCTGCCTGCACCACATTCTGGCGGGTGAAATGGGAGATGCGGCCGCGTTTTTGCGAGACACCGTCATGCTAGATGCCACCGTGATAACCCGTTTACGCGCCAGCACCTACAGCTCATTATCGGCCCTGGATGGAGCCATCCAGGCCGGGCCAACCCCCTTCATCCGCCTGCTTCGCTGTGCCGACGCTTATGGCTATATCCTGCCCCACCCCAACCGCCTGACGGTGCTCAACCAACCCCTGGTGATGGGGCTACCCGAAGGGGGAGCCATCCAGCAGGTCTTGTGCGACCTGGCCAATAACAGCACCATCGCCGACCTGTCCGGGCGGATGGGGTTACGCCCCTCAGCCGTCCAGGCGATTGTTGAAGCCCGGGAAATTAAACCGCTGGCGTCGTTGGGACAACTGGCCTCTCTGCCGGGTGTCTCGGCGGCCACCCTGGCCCGCCTGCTCGTTTTTGCCGACCAAAATGGGCAGTTCCAACGGAGCGCGGCCGCGACCCCACCCTCATCCTGGCATAGCTGGCCCGATGAATACGGCCATGCGCGTGTGGATGCCCTGGAAACAACCCTGGCAACCTGGGTTTATCTACAAACATTCCCCAATGTGCTGACCCAGGCCATGGGCGGGTTTCATGACGCCCTGCTCATGCGGGAGCGCAGTTGGCAACTACCGGTAGCCGATCCCCTGGCCTTTGACGATTATCGCGCCTTCACCGAAGAGGTAATCCGGCCCAATGTCGGGCGTAACCGGAGCACCCCCCTCTGGGAAAATGAGTTTCACCCCTTCCGGGCCGGTGATCTGGCGTTGATGCGGCTCCGCCTGGTAGACACCTTTGGACAGGAGCAGGCGCTTAACCTGGAGAACATTCACACGACGACTACTCTAGATACCCCTCGCGGCCGCGACATGATGCTCCCCCCACGTCTTACCCAACCGGCCCGGCTCAACCTGCGCTGGTTAGCCGGAGATGGCAGTGGCCTGGAGTGGAACAGTCACCCGGCCCTGACCCCCATCTGTGGCTGGTTGGTGGTCAATAATTTGACAGCCGAATTAACCATTTACGATAGCGAGGGGGTGTTGCAAGGTTCGCTGGACATCGAAGGGCAGTGGCGACTGCCGCCGGGGGCCACCGGCCCGGTGCGCCCGGACGACCTGGATAACCTGACGTTGCGTCGGATGGTGAACTGGTTGCAGGTTCGCGGCCGCGCCGACGATACCTTTATCGAAGCGTTTGGCGAAACCGTCGAGACAGCCCTGGAGAACATCAACCCGGAAACATTCCAGTCACAGGAAGCCTTATCCTTGCTGATGAGCCGCCCGGTGGCCCTGGTTCAGCTACAGGTTAGTTTTGAACTGCAACACCCCCCCGCCACCAATCAGAGCCTGGCCGCCTTTGCCCACGAAGTCGAAGGGGGCGACCGCCAGACCGAGGGGTTTGAACAGGTGCTTTTGCCCCTGCGGATGGGCGAACACCAACGATTTAATGATGGGGTGATCGGTTTTTGGGTTGAGGACGAAGCAGGAGATTATCAGGGGGATGTTTTTCATGCCCCGCAAAGTCATTGGCTAAAGGAAGCCGGGTTGGATATTTACCGCGATCAGAGTGGCGACCAAAACCTGGGGCTGAGTCTGGCCGGGGAGCCGTTGAATCTGGTGTTACTCCTGGACCCACGCGGCCGCGTCCATGCGACCAGTGGCTTGTTACCCGTCAAAGAGATTGGTTTACCCGCCGACGAGTACGCGGCCGCGCTCAACCGGATCGAAATCAACTTCCTCACCGCCCCCATCTTAACCCCCCAGGGACATATCCAACTGGCCTTACCCCAGGAACCAGGCTGGAGCTGGTCCTGGATTGCCCAGGAACAGGGGCGGTGGCTCACCCTGCCCGATGTGGCGGTACTGGCCCAAGAGGTAATCGAGAAGGCTTTTCCCGATCAACCCCTCTTGTGGGGGCAGTTAATTGCCGCCGGGGTGTTAGAAGTAATACCGGGCGTGCGCGGCCGCGCCCTCATTAAAGCCGACGCCTTTGCCCAGGGGCTACAACAGTTCGAGGCCACCCTACGTCCCGACCTGCAACGGGTGCTAGAAATCAACAGCCGGACGCTGGAATCGCCCGACACCCAGGTCAAATTCCCACCGCTGGAACTGCGCGAGGGGTGGCTGAGATTACGCCGCAACCCGAATGACTGACAAGAACTACTTTTTTAAGAGTTTCCCATGGGCCTACAGCACACCAAGATGAATGAAAAAAGCGAGTAGCGAGTAGCGAGTAGCGAGTAGCGAGTGGGAACTCAGAACTTGAAACCTGAAACCTGAAACTTATTTTCCCCGGAGAGGCTATGCCATGACTGACCCAAATACGACACCTGCCCCCAAACCAGCCCCCCTTAC
>JAGNBF010000022.1:0-57600 GCA_018004935.1 Chloroflexota bacterium
GGCCGACCCGGCCGCAAACGACCCCCCCAATACCCCGGAAACAGGCAATGGGTTATCCCTGGAACAAGCCCGGGCCCGGGGGTTACCCCCCCCCGAACTGCTTGGCGAAGCCCCCCCCCCCCCACACGACGAATTGGCCGATCTGTTTACTCTGGATGAACCCACAACAGCCATTGACCTTGACGCCTTCTGGAACGATGCGGTGGCCCAGGAAACCACAGCAGAATCTCGCGGCATCAGCCTGGCCGAAGCCCAGGCCCAGGGGGTAATTAAACTCGACGCGGCCGCGACTCAGCCTGAACCCCCCACCCCGCCCCCAAGTCCGCCAGTACCAGCCGCGGCCGCACGGCCGCCAGAGCCAGCCCCAACTGAGGAACTACCCGACCTGTTCGCAGGTTTGCCTGAAACCGATATAGATCTGGATGCTTTTTGGGATGACGCCATCAACGCCGAACTGCAACAGGCTCCCGCAAAGGTCAGTATATCCCTGGCTGAAGCCCTTAAAACAGGACTAATTAAAACCCCAAAACCCTGAAATAGCCGCCAGCCATTTCCAATTGGGCACTGTTCACCCCCTCACTTCCCTGCTCCTTTGCGCCGATTCCCCCGCGTGCGGCTCTGCTTGTGCTGGAGCTTCTCCAAAAAAACCACAATCTCCGTGGCAACATCCGTTTTTGTGACCGTCTCAATCCCTTCCAAACCGGGTGAAGCGTTCACTTCTAACAACAAAGGTCCCCGTTCAGCAAAAATAATATCTACCCCCGCCACATCAAGTTCGTGAACCTGGGCCGCTTGTACTGCCAATTGCACTGTTTCGCGCTTCAAGGTTACAGTCTGGGCCGTTCCTCCCTGGTGCAAATTGGCACGGAAATTACCTTCCGCGGCACACCGTTCCATTGCCGCCACACAACGCCCCCCCACCACAATGATACGCGTATCTCGTCCCCTGGCTTCAGGGATATACTCTTGGACTAGAATGGCTTCCTTCCCTTGATGCAATTGCTGAAACGCGGCCGCGGCCCCCTGAAAATCACGCGCCAACAAAACCCCATTGCCCTGTGTCCCCTGCACCTTCTTCAAAATAACCGGCAATCCCCCCACCGATTGAATGGCATACCACAAACTGACCAGACTAAACACTGCCACCGTCTTAGGCGTAGGCAAACCGGCCCGGTGCATAATCTGCATACTGTGCAATTTATCTCGTGACTGGGCAATAGCTCCGGAACTGGCGGTCGTGACCACCCCCTGCGCTTCAAACTGGCGCACTACCGCCAGCCCATAATACGTAATTGAACTACCAATACGGGGGATGATACCCTCTACTTCCGGTAAAGTCTGCCGGGAAACAGTCTTCATGTGAGGTGCATCATGGTTCATATCTACCGCCACACTCATGGTGTCAATTAATTCAACCTGATGCAAACGCTCCCGAGCGGCCAATGCCAGGCGTCTGGTACTATACAGAGCATGATTACGCGAAAGAATTCCGATACGCATGAGAGAATGATACCGAGTAGCGACCATTGCCGCAAAACAGCAGTTATACTGCCAAAGGGCATAATCTGACATTTTCCTGCCGTATCGCCGTGCCGCTTTATCCTCACCTTGGGAACATCCGAGACCACCCCCACCGGTATAAGCCAGGACACTCTAGAAAAGCCCTACTCCCCACTGGCAAGAGGCAAACCGACTTGTTATACTGATTCTGCCCTTTTTAGCCAGAACAGGGTATCTTCCCAATCTTTCCGGGAAACCGCAGGCTGTGCCTGCCGAAGCCCACCGAAGCCTGTTGCTTGCGACAGACTCAACCAACATCACCGCGTTTTATCAAGAAGCTATAGAGCCTGTTCCAAAAGAACCATCTCTAGCTTTTAAGAAAAAGATTTTGACTGTACAGGCAACCCTTGTGGTTGCCCCAGTGCAGGGCAGGCACAAGGCCAGCCCCTCCTCAAAATCATTATCTTAAGGTCTATCATACCATTGGCCGCTGTTGCACAAATCTCCCCACTCAATGAATAAAAGGAAAAACTCATGACCAGTTATAACCTCCAATCCACCACCCCGAATCCCTTTGATGAAATTCCAGCGGCCAAACCGTATCGCCCAACCGATATGACTTACAATGACTACCTCAAAGTGCCAGAGTTATTACAGTTGCAGGAATTACGCTCCCAACCACCTCACCATGATGAGATGCTGTTTATCGTAATCCATCAAGCATATGAACTCTGGTTCAAGCTCATTTTACATGAGATAGAAAAGGCCATTCACCTGATACAACGGCAACAAATTTTACCTGCCCGTCATTTTTTGCATCGCGTAGCAGAAATTATGCGTCTGTTAGTCAAACAGATTCACATTCTGGAAACAATGAATTCGGCTGATTTTCTCCAGTTTCGGGATCGGTTGGAGCCAGCCAGTGGTTTCCAATCGGTGCAATTCCGCGAGGTGGAGTTTGTCATGGGTTTGAAGGATGACCGCTATTTGCGTATGTTCAATAATCGGCCAGAACTACGTTCCATTCTGGAACGGCGTCTGGAAGAGCCTGATTTGAGTTCGGCCTTTTTGGATCTGCTCCGGCAATCAGGTTTTGCCATACCCGTCAATGTGTCGGTAGAATATTTGGCCGAAAACGCGGCCGCGGAAGAACAACTACTCTCTGCCCTCAAAACCATCTACCAGGATCCCATCCAACATATGCCGATTTATGTTCTCAGTGAAGCGTTGGTAGACCTGGATGAATATATGAACATCTGGCGCTACCATCACGTGCGCGTGGTGGAACGGATTATCGGCCACAAGCCGGGCACAGGGGGATCAACCGGTATTGGCTATTTACAGAAAACAACTGTCAAACGGTGTTTTCCCTATCTATGGCGGGTACGCACAGAGTTGACCAAAGAGTAACTGTTCAGTTGCGTCAATTCATCTGCCAGGCCACATTTGACACTCACTAAGTAATCGTCCAAAAATAAGTTCCGCACAGACCTGACAGGTTTTCGGAAACCTGTCAGGTCTAAATCGGGAAGTTATTTTTAGATGTTCACTAAGTTAGAAACGAACGATTACCTACCAAGCAACAAAGGGAGAATGTAATGAAAAAACGATTTTGGGGTTGGAGTGTATTATTGCTCTTGTTGTCAGGGTTGGTGGCCTGTGGGGCCACCGAGACAACTAATACCACGAATGAAAATGATCCTATGGCCGCGGCCGCGACCATCGCGGCAACCATTCCCGCAGAAACTGGTTCTACCATTGCAGGGGTTGTTGAATTAGGCGAACAGGACCGCAGTCACGACCCAGAATACCAGTATGCGTTTTCCGATCTGCCCCCAGCCGGGGGCATTCATAACCCCATTTGGGTAAATTGCGGTGTATACACCGAGATGGTTCCGGTCGAGATGGCGATCCATTCTTTAGAGCACGGCTCCGTCTGGATAACCTACCAACCTGAACTGGATGAAACAGTCATAACAACTCTGCAAGGTTTGGCAAAAGGGCAAACCCACATTCTGGTCACTCCTTATCCGGGGCTTCGTAGCCCGATTGTGTTAACCGCCTGGGCACGCCAGCTTGAAGTAGACTCAGCGGATGATCCGCGCATTCCCCAATTCATTGCCACTTATCTGCATGGGGCACAATCCCCTGAACCGAATGTAACCTGCGCCGAAGGTGTGGGTACACCCCTCATCATTCAATAAATCCGCAAACAAAACCCATTCCCCTGCATTTTCCTTTTTGGGAAGGGGAAACCCCATTGGCGGCCAAAAGGGAATGCCAGGTACTCCCTTTTGGCCCCACCCCAACCTCTCGCCCCTGAGGTTGGGGTGGGGAAAACCGGGCAGGCACTCGCCCTATTCCGGGTTTAGTATCAGATGGCGGAACGCTTCCGCATAAGCAAACCCCACTTTCTTACCTGTCTCTTTTGACCACTCCGTAACCATAGGTGAGGGATCCCAATCACCAAACTGGCTGGAATGTTGGCGTAAGGCTTCAATTTTGGCTGGCAATGTATCACTAATGTCTATGTAAAGGTTGGCATCTGGGGCGAAGCTGATATAGACATGATTGACCTTGTGGGGTGTAATCCCTTCGGCTTCTAGCTCCGGGTAAAGCAGACGCATCTCACAGGCAGGGAAAACAGCTTCTATGGCGGCAATCGCGGCCGCACGGTGATCTGGATGATTGATGTAATCATCGCTAGGAAAAACGGAGCGGGGATCACCACAAACTACCGCATTGGGTTTATGCTGGCGAATTACCTTCACCAAATCGCGGCGCAAGGCCAGGGTGGGTTCTAACAAACCGTCATGGTATCCCAGGTAGACCACCCGTTGCACCCCGGCCGTTTGCGCGGCCGCGTTCTGTTCCGTGCGTCGGGTATCAGCCAGCTTCTCCTTGTCAAATGTCTCATCGTGGGAACCTACATTACCATCGGTAATGAGGACATAGGTCACTTCCGATCCGGCTTTTGCCCACTTCGCCGCCGTGCCTGCACAACCAAACTCAATGTCATCCGGGTGGGCAAAAATAAACATAGCTCGTTGAGGGGTGTATTCGTGAATCATAAAAACCTCATTACTCATTGATGACTGATGGCTGGCGGCTCTGGCTCATGGATTGTCATACGGCGGTAAACTTCCGCATAAGCAAACCCAACTTTTCGGCCCAACTCACTGTTCCAACCCTTAATTCGTTCTTCCGGATCCCATTCACCTAGTTGGCTTTTGTGCTCACGTAAAGCCTTTAGCTTGAGTTCAATAGTTTCACTGATATCCACATAATAATTGGCATCCTCAAAAGTGCTGATGTAAACGTAGTTGACTTTATGCGGTTCTAGCCCGGCGGCCAGTAAATCAGGATAAAGCAAACGCATTTCACAGGCAGGGAAAACGGCATCAATAGCGGCTTTCGCGGCCGCGCGGTGATCCGGGTGATTGATGCGGTCGCCCCGAAAATACATGGCAGGGTCGCCACAAACGACCGCATTAGGTTTATAGGTGCGGATGAGTTGCACCAATTGCTTCCGCAATTCCAACGAGGGTTCCAACAAACCATCGTGATAACCCAGATAAAGGCAACGAGTGACCCCAGCCACGTTCGCGGCCGCGGTCTGTTCCGTCCGCCGAATTTCAGCCAGCCCCTCTTGTGTCAATTCCGGATCATGGGTTCCCACATTGCCATCCGTAAGCACCACATACGTCACATCACTACCGTGTCTGGCCCATTTCGCGGCTGTACCGGCCACACCAAATTCAATGTCATCCGGGTGAGCATAAATAAACATCGCCCGGGCCGGAATATACTGTTGTGTCATTCATCTACCTCCATGAGTTGTTCTGTTTCTTGTCTGCCCTTCACTTGCCAGAATTGCCCTTTCTCCCCAATTATCGCTTACAAAAAACCCTGGTAACTACACACGTCAGAAACCGGGTTTTTCTTTTGTAGGGTATGAGTTAGCCTCAGCCAAAACCCAGTTTCTCCAGCAGGGCTGTATCGTTACAAACCATATCGGCTGTAGAGACAATCCTTATGCTTGCCTTCTGATGCAAGGCAGGCACAAGACCAGCCCCTGGCCTAATCAGTTTCTAAAAGTCTAGACATACTTTCCGGGAAGAGCCGGGGTTTTTCGATTGAATTCCCGAAGAACCAACGTTTTTAACCGGCAAAGAGTAAAGAGCAGGCACGAATTATAGCGATTCAGACGCAACCAGGAACACAAACATTACGTAAGAGCCAAAAACAATTTGGCCCCTACACCTCATTATTGTAGGGTCCTTCGGAATTCAAAAGCATGCACCAAATCTACCACCCCCGGACGGAGAACTTTTCCCCCTTCCCTCTTGTCGTTTAAAAAATTAATCAGGTAATGGAATCCCCCCCCACCCCTAACCCCGCCCCCAGGGGCGGGGAACTTTTCTAAGGGGCATTTTTCGGGGCGAATGCCCCGAAAAATGCCCCATTGGAATTCCCGATCAATGAATGCGTTACCCGATTAAAAATTTAATGAACAAAGGGGAAGGGGGCAGGAGGATGGGTCTTCAGCCCAGAGAACTTTTTCCCCCCTCACCCCTTACACTCCTCCCCTAACCCCGCCCCCGGGTGGAGAACTTTTCCCTGGCGCGGTTTGGGGGCGTCTGCCCCCAAACCGCGCCGTTGGATTTCCCCCCTTCCCTCGGAGAAGGGGGCAGGGGGATGGGTCTTCAGCTTAAACCCATTCCCACCCTTACCCCAACCCAAACCACACTTCATAACCATGAATTGAGAATTACCTCCAATCTCTCCAGGCAATTCTCACCAGCAAACAACCATGTTATACTTGGCTAAACCCGTAGTTGTTTCCTCCTCATATCCATTCCATCCATCTGATGGAATAATCATTAAAACACAAACCCAATCCGGAACGAATAGGCCCATCCATGAGTAATTGGTATCAACTTGACCCACAGAATGTTCTCCAAGAACTAAAAAGCAATGCCGAAACCGGTCTAAACGACAAAGATGCACAGCAACGACTGACCGAATACGGTCACAATGAACTCATCGAAAAACCCTTAAAAAGCCCCTGGCAAATCCTACTAGAGCAACTATCGGAAGCAATGGTGCTTGTTTTGATCGCGGCCGCGATTGTATCCATTGTTCTGGGTGAATATGTAGATGCTGTCGTCATTCTCCTCATCGTCGTCCTCAACGCCATCATCGGCGTTTCCCAAGAATACCGGGCCGAGCAGGCCATTGCCGCCCTCAAAAAACTGGCCGTGCCCACCGTCAAAGTTCGGCGCAACGGCCAGCCCCAATCCATCTCCTCCCGTGACCTGGTTCCAGGAGACATCGTACGCCTGGAAGCAGGCGACTTTGTGCCCGCCGATGGGCGCATATTGGAAAGCGCCAACCTGCGGGTTGAAGAAGCCGCTCTCACCGGCGAATCCGAGTCTACGGAAAAACAGATGCTCGCAATTCCTAAAGAGGATCTGGCCCTGGGTGATCGCTTCAACATGGTGTACATGGGCACAGTTGTCACCTATGGTCGCGGGCTGATCGCTATTACCGAAACAGGCATGAACACGGAATTGGGACACATTGCCAACCTGCTCCAGGAAGTCGAGCGTGAGCCAACCCCCCTGCAACGCCGCCTGGAACAACTGAGCAAAACCCTGGCCCTCATTGCCCTGGTCATCATTGCCTTTGTCGTCGTTCTAGGCATTACCCGCTCCGGTGGTGAGATAGATTGGATCGAGTTACTTTTGACGGCCATCAGTCTGGCCGTAGCCGCCGTGCCGGAAGGGTTACCTGCCGTGGTGACGATTACACTGGCCCTGGGGGCGCAACGTATGCTCAAACGGCACGCCCTCATCCGTAAACTCCCCGCCGTTGAAACGCTTGGCTCTGTCACCGTAATCTGCTCCGACAAAACCGGTACACTGACCGAAAACCGGATGACTGTGACGGTACTCGATGTGGCCAACGCCAAACAGACGATTGAAGACCTGATGGCAAGCCGGGAACCATTAGTACATGCCGAAATTGACCCCTCTATATACCCTTCAACCCGCTCCCTGGGGCTGTTGCTCAAAGCTATGGCCCTGGTCAACGATGCTGAATTAAAGAGTAATACCGAAAGCGATCAAATCATAGCGGTAGGGGATCCGACCGAAGCGGCATTGGTTGTCGCGGCCGCACGCCTCGGTATCAATAAAACAGAATTGGAAACCCGGTGGCCCCGCGTGGCTGAAGTCCCCTTCACTTCCAGCCGCAAACGGATGACTACTGTACATCAGGCGGCCATTTCACCCTCGGAAAGTGACTCCCCCTGGCGCGAGGCCAAATATGTCGCCTTCTGCAAAGGAGCAGTAGATGGCCTGCTAGAAAATTGCACCGCAGTGTGGGAAGGAAACAGACAGGTCGTGATGGATGAAGCATTACGCGGCCGCATTTTGCAGAGTAACCATGATCTCGCCGCCCAGGGTCAGCGCATTCTAGGTGTCGCCTTCCGGCCTCTGGATCATTTGCCAGAACCCATGAATGAAGATGTCCTGGAACAACAACTCATCTTCATTGGCCTGGTAGGTATGTTGGATCCAGCCCGCCCCGAAGTCAAAGCGGCCGTCACCACCGCCAAAGAAGCCGGAATTCGCCCCATTATGATTACCGGCGATCACCCGCTCACAGCCCAAAATATCGCCCAAGAACTCCACATCATAGACAGCACTTCCGGTCATTACCTGACCGGGCAAGACCTGGCCCTAATGACCCAGGACGACCTGGAAAAGGTCGTAGAAGATGTTTCTGTGTATGCCCGCGTAGCCCCAGAACACAAACTCAACATCGTTCAGGCCTTACAAGCCAAAGGGCACATTGCCGCCATGACAGGGGATGGCGTCAATGACGCCCCCGCCCTCAAACGCGCTGACATCGGCGTGGCAATGGGCATCACCGGCACAGATGTGTCTAAAGAAGCCGCCGATATGGTGCTTTTAGATGACAACTTTGCCACCATTGTGGCCGCCATTGAAGAAGGGCGAGTCATTTACGACAACATCCGCAAATTCATCAAATACATTCTCTCCAGCAATATGGGCGAACTGCTCGTCATGTTTGTCGGTCCCTTGCTGGGAATGCCCTTACCTCTCCTGCCACTACAAATCCTCTGGGTAAATCTGGTGACAGATGGATTGCCGGGTCTGGCTCTGGCCATTGAGCCAGGCGAACGGAACATCATGAAGCGCAAACCATTTCACCCCAAAGAAAGCATCCTGGCGCGGGGTGTCGGGAGCATGATCATCTGGGTGGGAACGCTGGTAGGGTCTGTCTCTTTACTGGCCGGATACATTTACTGGGACAACGGAGTGGTAGATGTACATAAGGAAGCCACTGTCTGGCAAACCATGATTTTTACGACCCTCACCCTGGCACAAATGGGCAATGTCCTGGCCATCCGTTCTGACTATGATTCACTATTTAAGATTGGGGTTTTCTCTAACCGACCAATGGTAGCGGCAGTGCTCCTGACTGTTCTGTTACAAATGGCCCTGCTCTATGTGCCCTTCTTACAGAAAGTTTTTAACACCGTACCACTCAATATCGAACAATTGGCCTTAAGTATAGGGATGAGTGTCATTGTCTTTGGTGTGATTGAGATTCAGAAGTTTGTTCGCCGCCGTATGGCATAAAGTGGGAGTAGCCGGTCTCCTCACCATATCACCCAAGTTATTTTTGGACGATGTTGAACATTTGCTGTGGCCGGTCTCCTGACCGCGCCACTCCCAGCGAATAAGTTATTTAGTTCTCATTCCTTCGTAGATTTAGTTAGCAGACCCATCCCCCTGCCACTTTCCAGAGGACCCGACGGCGCGGTTTTTCGGGGCGAAAACCCGAAAAACCGCGCTCAGAAAAGTTCCCCGCCCCGGGGGGCAGGGTTAGGGGTGGGAGTAGCCCTGGATATACCCATCCTACCCCAAACGAATAGGTTTAAATAGAGCGGAATCAAATTCATTGAGGCGTTCTTTGCCCAGTGTTAGCAGGGTTGTTTCTACAACCTGAGCATCAGCTCGCAATTGGGCCAGATCTAGGCCATGACAGGTGTCAGGCAAGGGATCAAGCCACTGGCGCACCCGTAAGAACATTTTAACCGCACCATTGTAGTTGCCGCGCTGAATTTGCAGGTAAGCGACAGCAATCTGCAAAATAGCCCGATAACATTCACGGGCGGGAGATGTGTCTTCATTCCAGGCATGCTCCAGGGCTTCGTGGGCCTCAAAGTATTCCCCCTGATTGAAAAGGTGTAAGCCGGTGCGGGCGTGATCAGAGAGAGGTTGCTGGCATGCGGCCGCGATACCAGCCACATCCCATTGCCGGGCCTGTTTTTGCACCAATTCCGGCATAGCGGCAAAAAAGCGCGAGCGGGCCACCACCTCATCCGCACCCACCGCTTTGGCCGTCTTTAATGCTTCAGTATCCACATGCGAGCCAAAACATAAAATCGGTATTCGCCGGGTGGCTGGTGAGGTTTTGATCAGAGAAATCCAATATTGCCAGGGAATAGCCAGATTGTGCAGATCAAAAAGGAGCAGGACCGGTTGTTGGCGGGTGATGTAATCGGTGAAAGCCCCATCGCGGCCGCGTAAAACCTCTCCTGGTTTTGTAGGTCCCTCAGCCATAGGGCCAAACCGGGTCGCCTCCTCAACCCATTCCACCCGATACCCCAGTTTTTCCAGGGTTGTTTGAATCTGTACGGTAAACATTAAATCGGCAACAAAGCCGATGATGAGGGGATTGTTACTGTTACTCATGAAGGGGATTGTAACCTGAGTTGGGGAACTCTGGGAACTCAAATTTAATCCCGCAATTATTCATTTAACCAACAGTCTGAATTCCCCAAAAACCATTGAGAATTACGGTTGATTACAAACATCACTTGCGTATTCCGGTGACGTTCGCTACCCTTTCCAGGCAACATACATCATAGATCCCACAACATCTCACGAGGCACACAATGAACTACCACATACTCGAACAACAGTTTACAGCCTGGGCCGAAACCCAGGATGATGTGATCGCCGTTGTGGCGATTGGCTCTCGCGGCCGCATTCAACCCCCACCCGATGAACACTCCGATCTAGATTTGCTTCTTTGGACCAACAATGTTGACCAGTACGCGGCCGCAGACAACTGGCTCCACCATTTTGGTCATCCCATCCTGTCCGTCTTTAGCCATACCAGCAATCACCTGCCCGAATGGGAAATGATTTACCAGGATGGACACAAATTGGATGTTGTTGTCATTCAGGCAACAGCCGGGCCACTCACCGAAATGGCCGAACTGTTTCCGCACCAGGACGTTTTACGCCGTGGGTTCCGGGTACTGATCAACAAACGAGGGGATCAGGTAGAAGTGAGTAAATGGCTACATGCGGCCGCGCTCCATCCCAACCAGACCCGTTTTGATCATTTTGTGAAAGAACTCCTATTAGAAGCTACACGTGCCCTCAAATTTGCCCAGCGTGGGGATCTCTGGCGTGGGAAGATGCTCTGTGACCATGTGATGAAACAGCACCTGCTGACCATGATGGAGTGGCAGGCAGTAGCCAAATATGGCGATGACCTGGATGTGTGGTACGACGGTCGTTTTTTGGAACAATGGGCCGATGCGGCCGCGGTGCAGGCGCTACCCGGCACATTTGCCGCCTACGAAGCCAAAGATATAATCCGCGCCCTTCATGCTACTGTTAGCCTCTTCCACCTGTTAGCCGAAGATACCGCCGCACGAGATAACCTGGTCTACACCCCTGAGCCAGTTCTGGCCGTTTTGCAGTGGCTGGCTCAGGCGCATACACCCCATCCCATTGCCGCCCTCTATGAGGATCTCTACTCCGAAGAGGAATCTATCACCCAGGAAGAATCTAACGCCCACTTCTAAAGTTCGCTCTCTTCCCCGAGTTACCTATGAACGAATCAGAAAATGACAAAAAACAAATCGTTGTCGCGGCCGCGCCCCAGCCTCTTGTCCCTGCCACGAATGACCGCAAAGGACTCGCCGAGTATGCCTTTGGCTATGTGATGAAGGCCATTAACGACGCCGATGAAAAAGCGGCCGCGCAACGTGTGGCCGAATTACGCCAGAAGACCCCCAACGCCACACCAGAAGAACTGGCCGATGGCCTCATCAAAAATAAATGTCTGCAAGCCGGGGCGGTGGGGGGCATCACCTCCGGCACTTCACTCATCCCCGGGCTGGGCACCGTGGCATCACTCACCTTTGGCGTGGCCGCCGATATTGGCCTGACCTTTAAGATGCAGGCGGAACTGGTGTTGGAGATCGCGGCCGCGTTTAATCACCCCCTCAACGAAGTCGAAAAACGAAACGTTGTCCTCGTCGTAACCGGCATGAGCGCCGGAGCAAATCAACTTCTTACCCGTGCCGGGCGAGAAATCGCCGAGCAGGTCAGCGAACGGCTGGCCGCCAAATCAGTCGCCAAAGCCATTCCCGTAATAGGCGTCGTTGCCGGAGCCGGAGCAAATATGGCTTCCACCTACATCATCGGCCAAAGGGCTGTGGCATATTTCAGCCGAGGGCCAGAGGCCATGGGAGATTGGGCCGACGATGTGCGGACCATCACTGGGGTAGATGAGCGTAAACTGATGAGCTGGTTACAAGAAAGCACCGAGCGTTCCTGGGAGCTTGTTAAAGAACGCGCCCAAGATGCCGGGGGATTAGCCATTAATGCTGGGAAATCAGTGGGCGAATTAGTCGTCACCGGAGCGGCCAAAACAAAGATCGTCGTGGGCAAAGCCGGGCAAACAGTCTCTCGGGGGGCGAGAATCGGGGCCTTGGGCACCCTCAAAGTAATGTTATTTGTTCCCTTACGGGTGATGGCCGGAATCTACAATGCCGGGGCCTGGTCATTCCGCAAAATAGGTGGTTTGTTCCGGCGCGGCCGCGCCACTCCCAGTTCGCGTAAAGTGTAAGCGAAAATACGCAACTCCATCAACGACAAGTATAATTAACTCCTATGTTTCGTTACAGCCTTGATGCGTTTCTTCTGCACTGGCCGGTAGATTGGCGGCAAGAGTTTGGTCAAGAAGGGCCATTGGTGATGGAAATTGGCTTTGGGAATGGGGATTTTCTCATTCACCAGGCACTCTCGCGGCCGCAAACCCATTTCATCGGTCTAGAAGTTTCCCTACCTTCCCTCAGAAAGGCCGAAAGCAAAATCTACAACACCGGGCTAACCAATGTGCGCACCCTGCACAACCCGGCCAACATGGTTCTTTGGCTACTCCTTCCCCCACAAAGTTTGAGTGGCCTCATCATTAACTTTCCCGATCCCTGGCCCAAACACATCCAACGGCGTGTCGTCAACGATCACTTTTTACACCTGGCCGCTACCCGCCTCCGGCCCGGTTCCCCTCTCGACATCGCCACCGATCACCCTGAATATATCCCCTGGGTTATTGAACATCTGGAACGCACCCCATATTTCACCTCTCGCCTCCCCACAACCTTTGTAACAGAAGACAACGAACGGTTCCGTACCAAGTATGAGCTAAAAGCCCTGACTGAGGGGCGGGTGTGCCACTACTTTAAATGGCAAAGGAATGAGGTCGCGGCCGCGGACGTATTTCCCATCCTTCAGGAGCAACCTATGCCCCATGTTATTCTCCACTCTCCGCTACCCCCAGAAGAGATAAGCCACCATTTCAGCAAACAAACCTACCATCTAGGAACCAGCTTCATCAACCTGGACGAATTGTTCCTTTCCACCCGAACCCAGGCCTTTTTGGTAGAAGCCTATGTCCATGAAGAAGCCATCACCCAGCGCGTAGGTCTAACCATACACCGCCGGGATCACAATCGTTACATCATCGGCTTACACGAATTTGGTTTCCCCCGCCCCACACCAGGCGTACAATTCGCCATTCTATGCCTTTCCCAGTGGCTCCAATCTCTGCACCCGGATAGCACCCTTATCCACCACAATCTAAATCCAGCCATCATCACCCATCCGCAGAACCAATAACCCACACATCCTCACATTCACACAGTCAGCAAATAGTGCCTTATGTCACTCAAACTCTACAACACCATGACCCGATCCGTAGACCTATTTACCCCCATCACGGCGGATGAAGTGGGTCTCTACACCTGCGGTTTTACCGTCTACAACTTCGCCCATATCGGCAACCTGCGCACATATATCTTTGAAGATTTATTGCGCCGCACACTCACCTTCTTTGGCTATCGGGTAAAACATGTCATGAACGTCACCGATGTGGGGCATCTGGTTTCTGATGCCGATGAGGGCGAAGACAAAATGGCGGTAGGTATGCGCCGCACCGGTAAATCAGCCTGGGAAATGGCGGCTATTTATTGGCAAGCCTTCAAAAACGACATGGAGCGGCTCAATTTGTTAGAGCCAGACATCTGGTGCAAAGCCACCGACCATATCCCCGAACAAATCTCTCTAATTGAAACCTTGGAAGCCAAAGGATACACCTACACAATTGATGATGGCGTTTATTTTGACACCACCAAACTGGACGATTATGGCAAACTGGCCCGGCTAGATGTGGCAGGCTTACAGGCTGGCTCACGCATTGAGATGGGGGGCAAACGGCAACTCACGGATTTTGCCCTGTGGAAATTTTCCCCGCGCCAGCAAAAGCGCGATATGGAATGGGACAGCCCATGGGGTGTGGGGTTCCCGGGCTGGCACATCGAATGTTCGGCAATGGCCGTCAAATATCTGGGGGAGCATTTTGATATTCATTGTGGTGGCATTGACCACATTCCCGTTCACCACACCAATGAAATTGCCCAGACCGAAAGTGCTACCGGCCGCAAACCATGGGTCAACTGGTGGATGCACGGCGAGTTTTTAGTACTCAGCGAAGAAGGGGAAACCGAAGGCGTGAAAATGTCTAAGTCAAAGGACAACTTTTTGACGCTAGAATACCTGATCGAGAAAGGTTACGACCCCCTGGCTTATCGCTATTTCTGCCTCAATGGGCATTACCGATCACCTCTGACCTTTTCTTGGGGAGGGCTTGACGCGGCCGCGAACGCCTTCGCCCGCCTCAAACACCACATTCTTGAGCTACAGAGCCACGCTCAGCCCCAGGCTCCCCTCAATCAGCCTCATCTCAACCTGTTTCAAGCGGCTATTGCCGACGATTTAAACATGCCCCGTGCTCTAGCCGCCTTGTGGGGCCTGTTACGTGATACAGCGGTCAGCCCGGCCAGTAAATATGCTACCTTGCTGATAATGGACACCGTATTGGGATTTAACATGGCAACCCTGCAACCGGATGCGGCCCCCATTCCGGCAGAAGTCATGGCACTGGTAGAAAAACGTGCGGCCGCACGGCAGGCCCGTCAATGGTCTTATGCCGATGAGCTACGCCAACAACTCACTGCCCTGGGCTACACGGTTGAAGACACCCCCACCGGGCCAAAAATAAAACCAATCCGGCCAGCCCTGTGATCATGACACCAGCCTACACCTCTCATCCGTACCAGACCCACCCATCCCCACATCCAGGGCTAATTGGATGAAAATAACGCCACCATTTTCATCCTCATCCGTGTTCCCGTCATTCGTGGCTATTTTCGTAGGAGTTCCCCATGGGCCTACGGCGCACCAAGAGGAATGAAAATAACGCCACCATTTTTCATTCCTATCCGTGTTCCTTCCCATCCGTGTTTTTTTAATCAGTGATTATTTTCGTAAGAGTTCCCCATAAGCAAGTGCTCACCCAGAGGGATGAAAATCTGTAGGACGATTTTGTAAATCGTCCACCGGGCGATTTGCCAAAGGGTGTATTTCAAATGAGTTGAATAATGAGGGTTCTTTGGAGTTTCGTTGGGTACGGGCAACCCTTGTGGTTGCCCACACAGGGCGGCACAAGGCCAGCCCCTACATCGGGTGTTAACACCTGAATTTCCCAAGAACCAATAATTAATTGTTGAATTGTTGAACTGTTAATGAAGCGGTAGACGTTCCTCTCGTTAATCATTCAACAATCCACAAATTCACCTACACCAAATCGCCCTACATTTTCGCAGGAAACTGAACGCTTACGACAAAGTTTGAGGAGCTTTCATCATTGGATTCATTGTATGAAGAATTAAACGCCTGCCGCCGTTGTTGGCTCGCAGGCCATGCCATCACACCGGGCGCGATCTTTTCCCCAGGGCAGGCCAACAGTCAGATTATGCTCATCGGCCAGGCCCCCGGCATCACCGAAGTAACAGCCAGACGCCCTTTCAATGCCGGTAGCGGCCGCAAACTATTCCAATGGCTCGGCGCGGCAGGCTGGGACGAAGTTGTTTTCCGCCAACGCCACACCATGACCGCCGTCACCAAATGTTATCCTGGCAAAAGTGGCAACGGCAAAGGAGATCGTGTTCCCAGCAAAGAAGAACAAGCCCTATGCCGCCCCTTTCTAGAACGAGAAATCGCTCTGGTGCGGCCTCGCCTCATCATCCTGGTAGGGGGATTGGCCATTAAGCTGTTTTACCCGGCCACGGCACGCCTGGAAGAGATAATCGGCACGGCCGCCTATTTTCCGCCTTCATCACTAACCAACCCGGTCAATTTTGACCTGAACCAGGCAGAACGGTGGCCCCAATTTGAAGCGACAAAAGAGCAACGCGGCCGCTGGATTATCCCACTCCCCCACCCCTCTGGAGCCAGCCTGTGGCCCAACAAACCCGAAAACCAGGCCCTTATTGACCAGGCCATTCACCTGCTTCACCAGATACGTCTGGCCTACCAGCTATAACATTTGTAACTATACACCTCCTCAAGGGCTGAGCTTGTCGAAGCCCGCCCGGTGTCGCCTTCGACAGGCTCAGGCCACACCTGTATAGATACTAACATTTATATAGACCTTAAGATAATGATTTTGAGTAGAGGCTGGCCTTGTGCCTGCCCTGCACTGGGGCAACCACAAGGGTTGCCCGTATAGTCAAAATCTTTTTCTTAAAAGCTATAGCAGACGATAGGAGGTTAAAAAGAACGCATGTCATTCCCCGCTCACCTTCTCCCCCTCATTTCCTCACTCGTTCAGGCCAAAGCGGCCACCAATGCTTTTTCCGGTGTGGTGCGCCTGCAACAACACCAAGAAATTCTCTGGGAAGGGAGTTTTGGTTACGCCAACCGGGCCTGGAACATAACGAACAACCGCCACACCCGCTTCCGCATAGCCTCAATCGGCAAAATGTTTACCGCCGTGGCCCTGTTACAGTTAGTTGACCAGGGCCAAATCACCCTGGAAACACGTCTCCTGGATCACCTGCCGTTGCCCAGCTCCACAATTCCCCCAGAAACGACCTTATTTCACCTGCTCACAATGACCGCAGGCATTGCCGACTGGTTTGAAGAAACGGATGACTGGGAGGCACAGTGGGCCATATTGCGGCAGAACACACCGCTTTATCTATTACGACAAAATCGGGATTACCTGCCCCTCTTTAGCCAGAAACCCCCATCTGGCCCGATGGGCGTTCATCGTTACAATAATGCCAGTTATATTTTGTTGGGATTACTATTAGAGCAAATAACCGGGTTGACCTATACAGAACTCATTCAGCAATACGTATTTACGCCAGCGGGGATGGTTGATTCCGGCTTTTGGGGGTTGGCAGATCCAGTACCAGGTATTGCGGAAGGGTACATTCCTGAGTGGGCAGAAAACGGGCAGGTGAGGCGTTGGTGGCGAAATATTTATGAGACTACCCCCGACGCGGCCGCGGACGGGGGTGCCATCAGCACAGCCACCGACCTGATTCGTTTTCTCCAGATGCTCCGGGCGGGCCTGTTTTTTCCCCCCACTCTCACACAAGCCATACTCACACCCCATGTCCTGGCTGATCCCGAACAGTTCCGGGGTTATGGCTGGTATTATGGTTTCGGCAACGCCTTTTTGCTAGATGCCGCAAACCAGATTGTTCGTTATGGGCACACAGGGGAAGAAGCTGGTGTGAGCTGTCGCCTTTATCATTACCCCAGCCTTGAGCTAGATGTCATTATACTCGGCAATCAAAGCAACTGCGCTGGAGCACTCGGCTGGGCCATACACGACATCCTGATGGGCACTCAAAGCGTATAAAAATTTAAGCGCCAGCGAGACCTGACAGGTTTCCGAAAACCTGTCAGGTCTAAATCGGGAACTATTTTTAGATGTTCACGAAATAAATGACTAAGCCGCTACCGGCTCAACTTCGCCTGACTCCAACGAGGCAAACGTAATCTCCAAGGATCCGTCTATCAGGCGGCCGCCGGTGGCCTTACGTTTGGCCAATACCGTAGGCAGAATCATCTCCCGCTTAAAATTGCCCACCGTAATAAAAAGCTCATCGCCCCGCTTACGCAACCGTACATCCCCACCACTAACAAACGGCAACGGCAAACGCAAACGGAACCCCCCATCATCTAACTCGGTAATCTCCTGAAGTGCTCCCTGGTAAAACACCTCACCAGGATCTTTTTCAGCAAAACAATCATGCGCTAATTGCGCCAATGACTCTAGCCCCACAACCTCATGAGCATAGTAAGGTACCCGGAAAAGGGGGAGCGGTCGGAAATTGTCTTCAATCATTTGCAGATAGCGGTCTTGTATCTCACGGCGTTGTTGATAAAAGGCCCCTTCCGCGGCCGCGTCGGGCAAAATACGGTTAATCATCACCGCATCTACCGGGTAATTAAACAACCCCAGGTAGCTGATCGCCCGCTCCGCTTCCCGCACCACCATCTTTTCCGGTTGCAAAACCACCCGGTAACTGGAAATCTCCGGGTTACTCAGCGTTATCCGCAACTCCGCAGTCGCCGCATCCAATTTCGCCACCGCTTCCATAATTTCCGCTGGCCCTTTCAACAACCGTCCGGCAAACGGGCGCAATACCTTCACCACCCCTCCCTCAAAACGGGAAAGATGCCCGGCATACCAACGAAACGTGTCCGGCATCGTCAGCAAGCGAATCGTTTCGCCAGTAGGCGCGGCATCAATAATCACCCGATCAAAGTTACGTTCTTTGGCCTGTTTGTTAATGTGCAACAGGCTCACTATCTCATCCATCCCCGGAAAAGCGGAAAGCTCATCAGCAACGACCTTGTTAATGCCCTGCCCTTTGATGAGACCGGAGACAAACCCCTGTAAAACATCCCAATAATTGTGAATATCAGCCACCACGCTGATCTCTTGCGCCCAAAGATTAGGGGCAACTTCGACCGGTTTAGCACCAAGCGGTACATCCAGGGAATCAGCCAGGCTATGCGCGATATCGGTACTGGCAACCAGGGTTTTGTACCCTAACTGAGCGGAACGAAGGGCTGTCGCGGCCGCGATGGTTGTTTTTCCCACGCCTCCCTTACCTAAATACAAGATAATTCGCATGTTCATGCTCCTATGTTTGTAATCATATCGTCAACCAGTACGCAACCGCCATTTGAATCGTTGCACCCAGCCCAACACCCCTAACCCCGTCCCCAGAGGTAGGAACCCTTTATGAACCGTTTTTCGCGGGCGTTTGCCCGCGAAAAACGGCCCCCCTAACTATTGCGGCTAAATCGCTCCGCCAACAATTGAGTCAGCGTCGGTTGACCAATCTCCTGTAACTCATAGCGTACTCGTTGGCTAGGATGCTTAATGTGAATGATACGCCCCAAATCAATGGGAGTCGCAATAATAACCAGGTCTACCGGTGCCTGGTTAATTGTCTCTTCCAGGTCAGACATCTGATCACCACCATAACCCATTGCGGGAAGCACTGGCCCCGTCTTAGGATATTTTTCATAGGTGGCCTTAATAGAACGCACCGCATACGGGCGGGGATCCACAATTTCACCCGCGTCAAAATAGTTGGCCGCAACCACTCCCGCGCCATACGTCATTTCCCCATGGGTCAATGTAGGACCATCTTCTACCACCAACACCCGCTTACCCCGAATCGCGGCCGGGTCGTCCACAAAAATGGGAGAAGCGGCTTTGATAAGGATAGCCTGTGGGTTCACAGAACGGACATTTTGTTGAACAGTAACCACATTGTGATGATCGGCGGTATCTACTTTATTGATAATCACCGCGGCCGCGAGACGTAAATTTGTCTCCCCCGGATGATAACGTAACTCATGGCCCGGCCGGTGCGGATCGACAACCACAATGTGAAAGTTAGAGAAATAAAAAGGCACGTCATTATTCCCCCCATCCCACACAATAATATCCGCTTCTGTTTCCGCCTGACGCAAAATCGCCTCATAATCTACCCCGGCATAAATCACCGCCCCTCGTTCCACATACGGCTCATACTCTTCCCGCTCCTCAATCGTACATTCATGGTGATCCATATCCGCATAACTCGCAAACCTCTGCACCCGTTGCGCAATCAAATTGCCATAAGGCATCGGATGACGCACAGCCACCACCCGCTCATATCCCATCTCCTGCAAAATCTGCACCACCCGTCGCGAAGTCTGGCTTTTGCCACTCCCCGTACGCACCGCCCCAATAGAAACCACTGGCTTACTCGATTTCACCATCGTCCGCCGGGGACTGAGCAACTCAAAACTGGCCCCCGCCGCTAACACGCGGGAAGCCAGATGCATCACATATTCATGAGAAACATCACTATAAGAAAATATCACCCGATCCACCTGGTACTCATGAATTAATGCCTCAAGTTGGCTTTCTGGGTAAATGGGAATGCCTGCCGGATAGAGCGAGCCAGCTAACCCTGCGGGATAAAGCCGCCCGTCAATGTTAGGGATTTGTGTTGCCGTAAAACCTACCACCGTATATTGCGGATTATCACGAAAACAAACATTGAAATCATGGAAATCGCGTCCAGCGGCTCCGGCAATCAATACTTTTTCAGGATTTGCGATACTCATCAGTAACTCCTTAGAACATTTATCATAGGACTCACGGGGAGACTCGAGCCGATCTCTTGACCGTGCCCAGCGTAGCTCGGTGGGGACACTGGCATAGCACGTAAGTCCTAATCAATGATCTCAGGGCGTTCGGCACTATTTTGCCCGAATCGGCCCCAAGTTTATAAAAGCTGATGCGATGATAGGCTTCAATTGGCACACCTACACCATCAGACGTTAGTGGGTGTGAGGATCATACCAGTAAGATCAACGAGTGTCATATTGTTTGCTACACGAATTATAGACCTCACCTCGGTTTCAAGATTATGTTCAGTTAATGTTGATCTTATGAAAACTCTTGCTATAATGATCAATGGAATTGGTGACATAATCTCAGGACATAATGTAACCACAAATAGCTTGGTGCCGGAAACGTTAGGCTATTTTTCTGATCAATCGTCAATTCGCAGGCAGAGAGAAAAATTGCTATACGCAATTTCATGATCGGGGCCATTGACTCTGATCAGGAGTAGAGAGGATGGATGAGCAACTCAATGCATTTCTCGCCTATTTACAGGCAGAAAAGCACTATTCCCCCAATACCCTTGTTGCTTACCGCAACGACCTGGGCCAACTAACACATTTTTTGCAACAATTTCCTGGCGTTGAAATTTGGGATGATGCGGATGAGGTGATGATAGACACCTATGTTCGCACCATGAAGCAAGGTGACTATGCCTCCTCATCCGTAGCACGAAAGGTTGCCGCCATGAAGTCATTTTTCCACTTCATGTATGATCACGAAACAATTAGCCTGGATCCAACAACGAATATTGACTCCCCCAAAGTCAAAAAGCGCCTGCCCAAAACACTTACCTTTGATGATGTGGATCGCTTACTACACGCACCGCGCCAAAAGAAAACGCCCAAAAATTTACGCGATTCCGCCTTGCTCGCTTTGCTCTATGCCACCGGCATGAGAGTGACAGAACTGGTTTCCTTAAAAATGGCGGATGTAAATTTGTCGGAAGGGTGGTTGATATGCCCGGGCAAAGAGGGTGATACCAGAGCACTGCCCATTGATGAAGAAACGCAGATGATTTTGCAAGCCTATCTAGATTCTGGGCGGCCGCACCTGGTTAAAGACCGGGCGGAAAAATCGTTGTTCCTCAATCATCGAGGGCAACAGTTGACACGCCAGGGGCTATGGCTCATCATCAAAACTTATGCCCGGCAAGTACGTCTTAGTGCCGCCGTTACACCTCATACCCTGCGCCACAGTTTCGCCGCCCACAAATTAAAAAATGGCACCGGTCTGGGAGAAATTCAACAATTACTAGGCCACGCCAATATTTCCACCACGCAGATTTATACCCAACTGACACCCCAACCTGAAGGTGTGTAGAAGTAGACAATTCCCATGAATGAGTTTTTGACACGGAAAGAGTATGACGCGGCCGCAGACGCCGTACGCCACCTTTGCGACCAAACCCCTACCCTGGGTCTCATCCTCGGCTCGGGCCTCAGCAGTTTAGCCGATACCCTCACCAATGCCACGAGCATTCCCTATACGCAAATACCACATTGGCCTGTGTCCACTGTAGCCGGACACCAGGGGCGCCTGGTTATTGGGCAATTGCAAGGGCACACAACGGTTATTTTGCAGGGGCGTACTCATTTTTATGAAGGGTACAGTCCCCAACAAATTACCTTGCCGGTTCGGGTTATGCAGTGCCTGGGGGTGCGTACCCTCATCGTGACCAATGCCGCGGGTGGTATGAACCCCTCGTTTCACCCGGGGGATCTGATGCTCATTCGGGATCATGTCAATTTGCCCGCTATGGCCGGTAATAACCCCCTGCGCGGCCCCAATGATGACACGCTGGGGCCACGTTTCCCTGATATGACGGAACCCTACTCGGCTCGTTTACGCCAACTGGCCCACGACGCGGCCGCAACCCTCAACATCCCTCTGCACGAAGGAGTCTACACCTATGTGGCTGGTCCCAGTTACGAAACCCCCGCCGAATTGCGCTTCTTGCGAGCCATCGGCGGTGATGCCGTGGGCATGTCCACCGCCCCTGAAGTCGTCGTCGCCCGTCATGGTGGCCTGGAAGTTCTCGGTATTTCTACAATTACCAATATGGCCCTGGCAGATCCCCAGCCAGGTACGATTCTCTCCCACACAGAAGTGATGGAGATGGGTAAATTGGTGGTACCACGCCTTACAGATCTACTCCTGGAAATATTACGCGGACTGCCCGTGCCTCCCCAAGAATAATGATTGGCACCACAACCCCCAGATTCCCCCAGGTACCTATACAAAAACAGCCTGCGACAAGCTCAGGCTAACAGAGGGCTGGCCTACGCCACCAAATAAACCATTATTTTCTCTGCGTACGGTTATGTACCCCGGATTGGGGGAAATCGTGGCGGTTGACTGACTTATGGAACGCCTTTACGTTTTCCTCATAGAAAACCGCATTGGAATTTATATTTTCTGTGCGCTCGGACTGTTTTGGTTTATCAGTAGTTTGATCCGGGCACGAAATATGCTCCGAGGAGCCATTTTTTCCATCGAACGGGAAAATGCCATCCGTCTGCAAAATACTGCCCTGATTGTTGTATTTGTTTTGCTGGCGGTCATTGGCATGGTAATTTATGTCAACACTGCCATACGCCCCACCTTAGCCCCCGAACTCTTGATTCCCCCCACTTTCACCCCAGACATTTTTGCCACCCCGTTGTCCTCACCCACTCCTCTGTCTACCGCTCCTTCCCAAGGCCCCACTGATACTCCATTTTTTGTGGCCACAGCTACTCTGCCCCCAGGGATTGGCCCGGTGACAGGCGGAGCCGTGCAGACGCGGCCGCCTCGCACACCCACTACAGTAACAGGTACAGCTCCAGGGGAAACGCCAACAACGCCCACGGACGCGGCCGCGACTACCCTGGCAGGTTGTGGTTCCGGCCTGAACATTACGGATCCCACCCCGGGTTCGTTCATCTCAGGAACCGTTACCATTGTGGGAACAGCCAATATTCCCGATTTTTTCTTCTACAAATTAGAAATTGCAGGGCCAGAAACAGGGGGTGTTTGGGCTTCGCTGTTGAGTGCCGTTGTCCAGGAAACCGTGAATAATGGCTCACTGGGACAGGCCAATCTCGCGGGCTGGGAACCGGGAGAATATAATATTCGCCTGACCGTGGTAGATCAATCAAGTAATGATTTTGGCGTTTGTGCCGTTTCTGTCACCCTGACAACACCCTGATCGGGACGAGTCAGAACCAAAACACAGATGCCTCATTCTTCTTCATCAGGTGACATTGTGTCCGTTCCAGGCAGTTCGTAATAACACAACAAAGCATCCCCATAACGCCGTTTGTCGGTCAGAACCAGGCCAGTCAAGGGTAACTCCTCAAATTCACGGGGGTCAATTTGTACGACCACCAGACCACCTTCATGGAGATAAGTTTGCGGCCGCGCATCCAGCAACTTCATTACCTCTAGCCAAATACCTTTATATTGCGGCGGAGCCACAAAAATAACGTCAAATTTAGCCGTAGGTGGCTGGCGCAAATAGACCAGAGCATCCATCCGCGTGACCTGCGTGCCCTGGGTTAACGCCGTATGCTGAAGGTTGTCATGGATCACCCGTATGGCCAGGGGCGCGGTATCAATAAATACCACTTCGCTGGCTCCCCGGCTCAATGCTTCAATACCCACTTGCCCCGTACCGGCAAACAAATCTAACCAGCGGGTTCCCGGCACCAGATTGCCCAGCACGTTAAACAAACTGGCTTTAACTTTTTCGGGTATGGGCCGGGTTGTATGACCGGGAACGAGTTTGAGTTTACGCCCTTTGGCGCGGCCGCTAATAACACGCATAGTCGTAAGTTCCTACAATCAGGTAACAGGTTTCCCCCCACCCGTACAGCTCCTATGGCTCAATCGTCAACGCCTGAAAACGGTAATGATCACCAACCGGTTGCCCCTCGGTTCCCAAAATCGGGAGGCGCCACCCTTCCGTCTGTACCCACAAACCGGTTGCCAGCCAGTATTCACCTGGGGGAAGATCATTGGGTAGTGTAATCTCGTGCACATCCCGTATATACCGGTCTAAAGGCCAACGGGATGTGGGATAATCACCGGGGTTGAGTTTATCGGATTGTGCCCCAGAAACCAATGATCCATCTGGGCGGAGCAGGTGCACAAACACCTGATACTCAATTTCCATCGTTTGTTCGGCCTGCCAATAGAGGGTGAGGGGTAAGGTTTTGCCGGGCGCGGCCGCGGCTAAATCCACATCATAACCAATCAACGCTACCTGGCCGCCAAAATCCACCTGCACCGCCTGGTCAGCTCTAGTCACCTTGTATGGGGAGGAGTCAGCATGAAGCCAGCCCCTCGGTTCCAAAACCACTACAAACAACAAGAAGATTGCCAGCGTCCACCCTAAAATGGGTTTATCCATCATACCCACAGATACAAGAGGCGGAGTGGAAGAGGGAATCCCTGCTCTCTGGGTCAGGTAAAACGCCATCAGCCCGACACTCAACAGGGACAAACCGGCAATACCCCAGGCCCAGCTTCGCGCAGGGGTATTAACAAAGGCAACATCCACCACATGTTCCCCCACGGGAACCGAGGTGGTAATAAAACCTTCGGGCTGACCTAACTCAATGGGGACAGGCTGACCATCCAGTTTTACTTCCCAGCCAGGAAATGCAAAAAGGAAGAGGCGCAGGAGAAACGGTTCCTGGGTGGTGATGGTGTAACGGTAACGAAGCGGCCGCAATGTCTCACTTTGCACCATTGTACCAGCCGGTAAGGTAGCTCGATTCACCCGATCTACCGTCCAGCCAAAATAAATCGCATCCGCCACGGCCGGAATCGGGGCAGGCAATTGTTGTACCGTCACCGGAACAAAATCCGCGGTTGAGGTTGTACCCAACCAACGACCAGAAAGCTCAATAACCAACACCCGCGCCGGGCTGGTCTCACCGAAATCTTCTAACCAGGGTGGCATCTGGGTCAGGGGTAAGCCAAATAAAATAGGCCAGGTAATAAACGTCACAACCAGGGCCAATCGCCCCCCCTCACGCCGGTTCCAACACGCACTCAGGGTACTACCCTTTCTCGATTGTTCCCCCTCTGGAACATGCCCAAAACGTGACTGCC
Source organism: Chloroflexota bacterium (assembly GCA_018004935.1). Lineage (GTDB taxonomy): Bacteria > Chloroflexota > Anaerolineae > Promineifilales > Promineifilaceae > Trichofilum. The sequence goes on from JAGNBF010000022.1 coordinate 25,552, forward strand.
CAAGCAAAAATTGGGTCGCAATGCCCGCCAGGATAGCCAGAAACCCTGCGGTTGGTCCCAGGAGCCGCCAGGGGAATTGCAAATAGGGCAAAAGCGGTATTTTTTGCCATAAGGCAAGGGACTGAGGCAACATGAGAAAAAGTAACCCGGCCGTTCCCCCTACATAAAACCAATCTGTCCAGGCTCGCCGCCGGAATTGTGTCCCTATCACCAACAGTCCTGCCAACCCCAACACCCATTGAGGGATACCCAGATTAAAGGTGAACACGGCTCCAGATTCGGCCCAATCTAACCAGGGGGATGCCCCCAATAATTGCTTCAAGCTCAAGAAATGGGTACGAAAATCAAAATTGTCGTTTTGACCAATGAGGGTGCTGAGATTAATGGCCTCGCGCTCTAAAATGACAGGAAGCCAGAAGAAGGCGGCTAAAGTGACTCCCAGAAAGAAGGCGAGACAGGGAACAAGGGATAGGGAGAAAAAAGAGCGGGGTGATGGAGTCTGTTGCCAATCATAAATGAGCATGACCACTAACCAGAAGGCCAGGATGGGCAAGAAAGTCATCGCCATGAGGTTATGAGTCAGGGTGATGGCCGCAACACCCGCTACAGAAGCCAGCCACGCGGCCGCGGCCGGTTTTCCCTCTCTTATATGGCGGCGTAACCGATCTAATGCCCACAAAGCCAGGGGAAACAGGCCAAAACTAAATGATTCGGCCAAAACACCACGGGCATGGGGATCGGTGTACAAAATATAGGGGGCATAGAGATAACTCGCGGCCGCGACCCAACCCGCTTCTCGCCCCCAGTTATCCCGCACAAAACCATACATCCCGATTGCGGCCGCCAGCAAGCCCAGTTCAAAAATCGCCTTTACCCCATCCACAGCCCCCAAACCAGGCATAAATTCAACCACAACACCCAGATAATAAGTCAGTGGCGCATAATAATTGAAGATGGGATAGCCATAACCATAATAAAAATTAGGCGACCAACGAGGATACCACTCACCCCCGCGCAACAATCGAGACAGTTCAGCCAGGCGGAAGACGTGTAACTCGGCATCTGTCTCCTGAGGTAAAGCCGACCGGCTCAGGAACGGCCACACCGCCACCAACGCAATTGCCAATACGACAACATAACCCCAGTCCCATTTTGCCTGCCACTGTCGCCACCGTGCCATGAAACGCCCTTTTCCGTTACAATCGTTGACCTTGCCCATTTTGTTGGCCAAAATCAAAAAACTAGTAACTATATAGCCCTCAACAGGGGAATAAGTTGGGACACCTGCATAGTTACAAAACAATAAGACCTGATCAGGCCAGAATCGTAAATCGTCCCTCGGTAATCGTCAATGTGGTTCTTTGGGAATTCAGGGGGTTAACACCAAATGTACGGGCTGGCCTTGTGCCTGCCCCGTGTGAGGCAACCACAAGGGTTGCCCGTACCCCACGAAATCCCGAATACCCGTCAATGTATGAAGGAGAAACGTATGGAAGTCGTTATCATCGGGTGTGGGGTCATTGGGTTGACCAGTGGCATCGTGTTACAAGAAGCCGGGTGGCCCGTGCGGATCATCACTCGGGAATTACCAGAGCAGACTGTTTCCAGTGTCGCGGCCGCGATCTGGTTCCCTTTCAAAGCCTACCCTCTCGAACGGGTCATTGGGTGGGGCCAAAAAGCGTTTCAAAAGTACCAGGCACTGACCGAAGACCCATCCACCGGTGTCAGTATGGTGACACTCTGGGAGCTTTACCCAGAACCCATTGCAGAACCCTGGTGGCAAGCCGCCGTACCCACTTTTAGCCACATCGCGGCCGCAGATTTGCCCACCGGTTATGGCGACGCTATCGCTGTCACTGTACCCCTCATCGAAACACCTCTCTACCTGGCCTATCTGCTCCATCGGTTTCGCTCGGGTGGCGGCATCATCGAAGAACGGACAGTCACAAATATTGCAGAAGAAGCGCGGCCGCAAACCCTTATTGTCAATTGTACCGGTCTCAGCGCTCGCGACCTGGTTCACGACCCTGAACTCTACCCCATTCGGGGCCAGATACTCCGCGTCAGCAGTCACACACCTATCCCCACCATTCTCGATGAACATCACGCCGATGGCCTCACCTACATAATTCCCCGGCGCGATGGCGTCATCCTGGGCGGCACCATACAAGAAAACGACTGGCGACTCACGCTAGATGAAACAGACGCTCAGGGCATCTGGCAACGAGCCACCCGGCTGGTCCCGGCCCTCACCAGGGCCAATATTTTGGCCCACCGTGTTGGGTTACGCCCCGGCCGACCCACGATCCGTTTGGAACGGGAATGGCTCACTCCAGATTGTCCTGTCATTCATAACTATGGGCATGGGGGGGCAGGTTTTACGCTTTCCTGGGGTTGCGCCGATGAACTTCTCACTCTGGCGCAAAACCTGTAACGTATCTTCTTAATAAAACGGGGTGCCATTGGTTGAGCCTGTCGAAACCAGCGACCTCCGACAAGCTCAGGTCACGTTCTTCCCGAAATATGGAGAAGCTATCTGTGACTCCACTGAAAAAAGGTCAAAGCAGTTAAAAGCCCGGTTTCTTTCTCTCTGGAAGCGACGGTTAGATTAGTTAGAAACCGGGCTTATTGCAGTAGACTCATCTGTAACCAACAAAAAAGAGCATCTTTGCAGATGCTCTTTTTGAATAGCGGGGACAGGATTCGAACCTATGACCTTCGGGTTATGAGCCCGACGAGCTGCCACTGCTCCACCCCGCAACAACAGAAGAGTATTATAGCACCCTTTCTCGCTAAGTCAAAAACCTGTTTTAGAGCCGAGTATATCCACGTTTTTTTGTAAAGCTGGCCTGAACCATGCCGATTAATCGGATAATGAGTTGTTCGCCCATCCCCGTGCGATCTCCGACGGGAAGGGGAAACAGCAGAAGTGCCGGTTATCGGGCGCGGCCGCGCCCGATAACCAGCACAGGAGAAAGTTCCCCGCCCCTGGGGGCGGGGTTGGGGGTGGGGGAACTCTGATAGCCTGAAACTCTGTGGTATACTCATGGTCGCTCGGTTTGTTGCCCACCTGATCATCTATGAACAAGCGGCATGGGGCGACAAACGACTGACCTTTTCTTTTACCCTTGTAACTACTAAACCCGTTGCCTGAGCTTGTCAAAGGCAAGCGGGCTTCGACAAGCTGTAAGCGTTTCGTTTGGTTACATCAACCCCTTCACCTTTTACTCCTATTCTAAGCATGGAACTTCAGGCACTAACCGGACAACTCCACATCATTAACGGCCAACGTCAAGAAGGTGAAATGATCCCCGGCTTGCTGGCGCAACCGGCACCCGCCAAAACCGCCCGCGGCCGCAATCGGGACTTCCTCTTTGTTCACCTCACCCTCACTGGCCCCCTCGATGAAACCCGCTCCCTTTCTATGGACCTGGTAGACGCTATCAGTAACAGTTACTACCAATCGCCAGGGAGTGTCACCGCCGCCTTACGCAAAGCCATCAGCGATGTCAACCAGATACTCCTGCAACAAAATATGCGCGGCGGACAAACGGCTCATGAAGGGGCTGTTTGTTGTGCCGTTCTAAAAGGGGATGAACTGTTTATGGTGCAGGCTGGGGAATCTTTTGCCGCCATTGGGCGTAACTTCGGTGTCGAACGGCTCCCCCCTCGTGCCCCAGAACGCATCACCCCCTTAGGCCGCACTGCCGGGTTAGATATTCGCTTCTACCATAACCGGCTCGAAGGCGGGGACATGCTTTTGCTGGGAGATCCCCGTCTGGGTCATCTACCGCCCCAATCATTCCAACCCGCCCTGGTAAATACCGAGGTAGAAACCGGCCTGGACAAACTCGCGGAACTCATTGGGCCGGGTAGCGGCCGCGTGATTCTTGTTGAGTTCAGTGATGAGCCAATGATCGAGTACCAGGACCTGACACGCCCGGTAGCGCGGCCGCAAACCCGCACTGAATCAGCCGCCACACCCACCCCACCCACCACACCCATCCGAGCCACCCGGCCAGAAATAGACGGTCAACCGTTGCGGCCGCAACCCACCCATGACCTGGAAAAAACCGCTCGCCATGCCACCGCCCAAACAGCTCGTGGTCTGGCCAAAGGCACATCCTTCCTGGCCGATCTTCTCACCCGATTGCGGCCACCAGGAACCGGCCAAACCGCCCCCCCAGACGAAGATACACCCCATTGGGCCATTCCGGCATCCATCGCCGTCCTCATTCCCCTGGTCATTGCCATCATCTTTGCCACCGTTTACCTGCGGCGAGGTGAAGTTCAAGCCATGGCCAACATTAAACAAGAGATGATCACAACCCTCAATGAGGCTCAGGAAGCACCCGATGATGAATTGGCCGCCATTCATTACCACGAACTCCTCACCCTGGCCCAAACTGCGGATGACCTCTTCCCCAACGACCCCGATGTAGCCCGGATGCGCCAGACTGCCCAAGAACAGTTAGACGCCACCGATGGCATCACCCGCCTTAACGCCACCCTGCTCTATGAATATCCGGCCACCAGCCAACTTACAGCCATCGTTTTACAACCAGGCGAAAACGGCAATATCTTCGTGTTAGACCGGGCCGGTAACCGGGTCTACCTGCACCGCACGGACCCCACCTACATGACCCTTAATCCGGCTACACCCACGGAGCCTCAGCCAGAGGAGATATTTTTTGAGGGACAGGTCATTGGCAGTCATATCGTCGGCACTCTGGTAGACATGATCTGGCGGCCGCAAGGAGCCGCCGTCAGCCGTGCCGGTCTCATTGTTTTAGACCAACGAGGTGCCGCCCTTACCTACCAGCCTAACTTTGGCGATTCCCGCGCCATTCCGCTGGGCCTTGCGGCTGATTGGCGTTTACCTACCGCTATCACCCTGTATAACGAACGGCTCTACCTCTTAGATGTGGGCATTGGCCAAATCTGGCGTTATTTTCCTGATGGGGATAACTACACCATCACCGCCGGAGAACAAACCGTTACCACACCACCCGATGCCGATCCCGCCCAAGCCGTGGACATGAGCATCTATAGTGAAGATGCCAGCCTGCTTCTGGTTTACCAAAACGGCAATATCGGCTACTACAACACACGGGGCAATACGGTGCAATGGAACGAACAACATTTACTGGCGGAAGATGGTGGTTTGCGTGCCCCATTAGTGGCTCCCGCGGCCGCGCACCTGGTTGGCCAGGGGTTAAATCAATCCATTTTTGTGGCTGACCCCGGTAGCGGCCGCATCATCCAGATCAGTCGCGGGGGCAACGTTCTCGCCCAATACAAAGCCACCGATGCCGCTGGTCAGGAGCTATTCAGCCAGATAACCGACTTTGACATCCCCCCCAACCCACCTCTCCGTATCGCCATTACCGCCGGGAATAAGGTGTATCTGGCAACGTTGGAGTAGGCGCATTCTGAAGGTCTATAATGACCAATCGCCACTCAGTACTCGTTCAGAAATAACGTGGGTGGCGCGGTCAGGAGACCGGCACAGCAAATCGCTAAGTTAAATACGGACGATTACTAACCACCTCACCATAACCACCCAAAGGTTCCCTATGTCCCTATCCCCTGTTTACATCCTCGGCGGCCAGCAGACTGATTTTGCCCAGAAATGGGGAGCTGAAGGCCTTTTCCCCCTGCTACAAACCTCCGTGCGCGGGGCACTAGAAGCAACTCAAATAGAAGCCCAAGAGATTGACGTAGCTCATGTGGGCAACTTTGTCGCCGAACTGTTTTGTGGGCAAGGGCAACTCGGGGGCATGTTTGCCAGCATTGATCCGGCATTAGCGAATCTACCAGCTTCTCGCCACGAAGCCGCCTGTGCTTCTGGCAGTATGGCTCTGCTCGCGGCCGCGGCCGAGATCGAAGCGGGACGTTATGACCTGGCCTGTGTCACAGGAGTCGAACTCATGCGCCATGTCTCTGGCCAGCAGGCGGCCCACCACCTGGGTGCGGCCCTCTGGGTAGGGCAAGAAGCCCAGGAAGCCATCTTTCCCTGGCCTTATCAATTTAGCCAGATTGCCGACTGGTACGCCGAACGATATGGCTTGCGCTATGAACACCTCGCCTACATTGCCCGCCTTAATTTGAGCAATGCCCGACGCAACCCCAATGCCCAGGCCCGCACCTGGCAATTCACGGAGCGCAGTTTTGCCCTGGATGATGTAGAAAACCCGGTAATTGAAGGCCGCTTACGCAAACAGGATTGCGGCCGCATCACCGATGGGGCGGCCACGGTGCTCCTGGCCAGTGACCGCTATGCCCGTGAATATGCCAAAAAACGCGGCCGCGATCTCACCACCATCCCCCTCATCAAAGGGTGGGGCCACCGCACCGCCCCCCTGCGCCTGGCCGATAAATTCACCCTCGGCCAACACAGCGAATATCCCCTACCTCATCTGCGCCAAACCATCACCGATGCCTATCGCCGGGCCGGGCTAAATGGCCCACACGACCTTGACGCCATCGAAACCCATGATTGCTTCACCATCACCGAATACATCGCCCTGGATCATTTTGGCCTGACACCACCCGGGCAAAGTTGGCAGGTCATCGAAAACGGCGACATCGAACAAGAGGGGCGCTTACCTGTCAATCCCAGTGGGGGTCTTATTGGAGCCGGGCATCCCGTCGGGGCCACCGGCATACGGATGCTCCTCGATGCCAGCAAACAAGTAACGGGCACGGCCGGAGCTTATCAGGTGGAAGACGCCCACACCGTCGCCACCCTGAACATCGGCGGGAGCGCCACCACTGTCGCCTGTTTCATCGTCAGTAACCGCTAATCGCCCAGGGAAACGAACCATTTTCTACCGGAAAATGATGGTCCCGACCCCTGGATTCTCCAAGAGCCGATTGGTTCAATCTCATTCACCTTTTACCCTTCAAGGAGTCCTTCATGATCCCCTCCGTATCCACCGAAATCAAAACATTCCTTGACACTCTGCGTCAATTCGTCCGCGAAGAGATCATCCCCCTGGAAAAACTCTTTCTGGAGCAAAAATTTGGCGAACTAGAACCCCAACTCCAGGCTTTACGACAAAAGGCCAAAAGCCTGGGCTTCTGGTTACCCCAAATCCATGAAGAGTATGGCGGTATGGGCCTTTCCCTGGTTGAACATGGTTATGTAAGCGAAATCCTGGGCCAGACCCCCATCGGCCATTATGTGCTCAACTGTCAGGCCCCTGATGCCGGTAACATGGAAATCCTCATCGAATATGGCACAGAAGAGCAAAAAGAGCGTTTCCTAAAACCGCTCCTGGCCGGAGAAATCCGCAGTTGTTTCTCTATGACAGAGCCGGAAAATCCCGGCTCTAACCCCACCTGGATGAGCACCACCGCCGTCAAAGAAGGTGATTCCTACATTGTGGACGGCCACAAATGGTTCACCAGTGCCGCTGATGGGTCTGCGTTTGCCATCGTCATGGCAGTCACCGATCCCCGCCATGAAAGCAAATACCGTCGGGCCAGCATGATTATCGTTCCCACCGATACACCTGGCTTCCGGCTGGTGCGCAACATTTCGGTGATGGGCGAAACCGGCCACGGCTTTGCCAGCCACGGCGAGGTGCAATATGACGAATGCCGTGTCCCGCAAGGCAATTTACTCGGTCAGGAAGGGGATGGCTTTATCATTGCCCAGCAACGGCTGGGGCCAGGGCGCATTCATCACTGTATGCGCTGGATTGGTATCTGCGAACGCTCCTTTGATCTCATGTGTCGCTATGCTCTGTTGCGGCAAGTCGCCCCGGGAAAACCCCTGGCCACCGAACAAACGGTGCAAAATTGGGTGGTAGAAAGCCGGGCCGACATCAATGCCGCCCGACTCATGGTGTTACAAGCCGCCCACAAAATAGATCAGGTAGGAAGCCATGCCGCTCGTGACGAGATTTCCCTTATCAAATTTTTTGTGGCGGGTGTCTTGCAGAAGGTGTTAGATCGAGCCATCCAGATTCATGGGGCGTTAGGAATGACAGATGATTTGCCGCTGGCTTACTGGTATCGGCATGAACGCGCCGCCCGTATCTATGACGGCCCAGATGAAGTCCACAAACGCTCCGTGGCCCAGCGAATCTTTGAACGGTATCAGCGGGGGCGGTGAAAAAGGCATATTCGCCCCATTTCTGACACTTTCTCATGAGTAACCCCTTTCAACCAACGCCGCAACAACAAGGCGTTATCGCTCACAACAGTGGTCCAGCGTTGGTGTTTGCCGTGGCCGGGGCAGGCAAAACCACGGCCATGGTGCATCGCATTGAACGGCTGGTGCGGGAAGGCATATTCCCGGCGGAGCGGATTCTGGCGACCTCGTTTGCGCGGGCCAATGTGAAGGATTTGCGCGAGGCGATGAAGAAATGGCCCCACTGCGGCCGCGTCCATCTCCGCACCCTACACTCCCTCGGCTACCAGATCATCCGGCAGGCGTTAGACCAGGGCCTCGTGCGCGGCCTGCGCCTGGGTGGCGACGATGACGAAGAAGAAAGTGGTGGTCAATCGGTTCTCAGCAAAACCCTGACCGAAGCCCGGCGGCGCAACGTGCCGTTCAAAAAAGAGTTAGACGGGTTGGATTGGGTGGATTTCCTGGCCTACGTGGGGTATTGCAAGGGGAATCTGCAATATGCCCACCTGGAGAGAGCGAATCTGCCCGCGGCCGCGCACAAACTCGCTACCCAGGCCGAACCACCGCAAAAACTGGGCTGGTATCTCGACCTGTACCGCCTCTACGAAGAGATACGCCTCCAGCAAGGAGCTATCACCTTCGACGACATGCTCCTCACCGCCTGGGAGCTTTTGCTCCGTTTGCCCCCCCTCGCCAGTAAAGTGCGCGAAATGTACCAATGTGTCCTGGTAGACGAGTTCCAGGACATCAACCTGGTGCAATCGGAACTGCTCGACATCCTCACCCCGCACCGCAACTACATGGCCATTGGCGACGATGATCAGACCATTTACGAATGGCGCGGGGCGGATCCCCGTTTCATTCTGGAATTCGCCCAGCGGTACAAGGCCCAAACTTACCTCATCAACGACAATTTCCGTTGTCCGGCCGCGCCGCTAGTGCTGGCGAATCAGGTTATCCAGTTCAACCAGAAACGGCATCCCAAACAGCTCAGCCTGACCAAAGGGTTTCAGGGCGAGACAATGATCCACCGGGTCAAAGAGGTGGCGACGATGGCCGGGGAGATTGTGCGGCGCATCGCGGCCGCGCACCAGCAGGGTCTCAGCTACAACGAAATGGCTGTCCTCGTCCGCATCAACGCCCAGACCCCGTACATCGAGCAAGCCCTCATCAACCAGGGCATCCCCTACCGGGTACAACAGCCCTTCTACGACCGCCCCGAAATCCGCACCCTGGTCGAGTACGCCCGGCTGGCCCTCATCGAGCAGTTGCTCCTGGCAGGCAAAAATCCGTTCGGCAAACAAGATAACCGGGACAAATTCAGCACCGCCTGGAATAGCATCTGCAACCGGCCCAAGCGGTACATTTCGGTACAGGTGCGCGAGGCGATTGCGGCCGCGGTGCTCCAATCGGGTCGTGCGCTCAGCGCCGTGCTCCACGAGTTTGCCGAGGAGACCGACGACGAGTGGCAAGCACTCCCTCTGCAAATCCTGGCCGAGGATCTGGATTGGTTGCGGCAAAACATGAGCCAGGACGCGGCCGCGACCCTGAAAAAGTTTGATGAGCGCATCGGCTACCAGGGGTTTTTGCGGGACACCAGCGGTTTTGCCCAAACCGGTGAAGGTCGGGCGGCCAATGTGCGGGCCTTTATTGATTATGCGAAGGAAAAGGGGGATGTGCTGGCGTTTATGGGGCAGGTCAAACAATTGGCCGATGAACGGGTGGGGCAAGAGGCGTACCAGACCGGGCAGGCCGTCTCCCTGGCGACTATCCACCGGAGCAAGGGGTTGGAGTGGCCGCTGGTGTTTGTACCCCAGGTCAATGAGGCGATTTATCCGTTTAACGGCGCGGCCGCGTCCAACGAAGAGGAAGAACGCCGCCTGCTCTACGTGGCCCTCACCCGCACCAAACGAGATTTACACCTGTTCCAACTGGAAAAAGAGCCGCTCTCCCCGTTTCTACGCCAGGCCCAAAGCGACATTACCCTGCAACAAGTTCAGGCCCTCCACCACGCTCTCAACCATCCCACCCCAGGCTGGCAAGCCACGGAAGCGTTAACTGTCCTGAAGCAGACGCAGGTGTACAAACTGGAACGGTATTTCCAAAGCTGGTGGCGGGAAGAACAGGCCCGGAAAGAGGCGATTGTGGCGGAGGTGGAGCGGTTTTTCGCGGCCGCGACTCAGCAGAAGGCTCTGGGGCAGTTGGGGTTGAGCGAGGAACAGACGGTGGTATGGCGGGAACTCGTGCAAAACTCAGTGAACAGTGAACAGTCAACAGTGAGAAGTAACCAGTTGTTAGTGACCAGTAACCAGTCTTCAGTCTCTCAGTCTCTTAATCTCTCAGTCTCTCAATCTCTTTCCTACCCCGGTCTGGCCGAAATGCTGGCGAAACCACAACCGGAAGCCAAACCGGCCAAAAAGAAGAAGGCTGAGCCGGAGAAGGAGCCAGAGATCATTAAAGCCGGGATGTGGGTTCAGTGTGATGCCGGTTGGGGGGAGATTGAGGCCATTTTGGATGTGGTGCGGCGACCCGTGGCCCAGTTTGAACGGGGGAATACGTTTGTGGTGCTGAAGGTGATGTTGCGGCCGCGGCACGACGCCACCCCCATCGAAATTGACATCTCCGCTAAACGAATTAGTTTCCCGGCGGGCATGACACTGTACAGTTGTGGGCAATGCGGCCGCTTTACTACCCCCACCCCCGAACTCATCCTCAAAGCCCACAACCGCTCGGCCCACGATGGTGTGGGGGCCAGCTACAAACCCGAAGCCACCGCCCAGCGCAAACTCACCACCCTCAAATTCAAGCCCACCCCACCCCCCTCTGACATCACCTGATTCAGGCCCTTACGAGTCAACTTCTTGTACAGTTAGGATCGAAGATTAAATAACCGACGAAACTACTGTGGCCGGTCTTCTGACCGCGCCACCCAGGTTATTTTTGGACGACTACTAAGTAATCGTTCGTTTTTAACTTAGCGGTTTGCTGTGGCCGGTCTCCTGACCGAGCCACCTATCTTATTTCCGAACGATTACTAAGCACCATTTGCCAACTTTTGAACCACGCCTCATGGAGAACCCCTGTGACTGTTATGCTTTTAACCAGGCCAGGGCTGACTCTTGATCAAAAAAGAGCGAGACGGAGTAGCCGTTATTGCGGCATACGATCTCGTAAAATTGCAGATTTTCTTTTAACCAGGCAGGCACAACAACTGCCATTTTCAGAGCGTGCGATAGGCCTAGTTCGCCGTACCGTTTGGGCAGGTTATAGATGTCCATTGTCTGGAGCAAATCAGCCTCAATATCGCGGTGGTCCAACAGGCAACGCAAACAGCCTTCTTGTTTGAGAATTGCCGCCCCTTCATGCCGCATTTGTGTGGCAGACTCTATCTCCAGGACACCGGAAGTCTTAACATAAAGAATACCATCGGCCTTATCATAGGTCATTTGCCACTGCATTGTTACCTCTTACCTGGCATGCCATCATCTGATGATGGTGCAAAAAGTATCGGTTAATTTTACCCCATTGTTGGGATAACCAACCGTCCAGGGGTTCTGGCTCAGGGTGGAGGGGCAGGGAGAAACTGGAGACTGGTTATACTGCCAAAGGGCATAATCTGACATTTTCCCAGAGAGTGGCGGTTTAGGTCATTCAATCATCGCCAGCTGTATCATCGGTACGATGACGGCGAGCCAGAATCAACAGACCAAAGATGGTCAGGACCCACAAAACACCCAGGCCACCATATTGATTGGTTGAGCCGCTAAATGAGTTGTACATCTGTAGGTGGGGGCGTGGAGGAAGCGGTTGGCTCCACGGTGGCCGTAGCCGTGGCAGTGGGTAACGCTGTGGAAGTGGCCGTAGCCGTGGGCAACGCTGTCGAGGTGGCCGTGGCGGTGGCGGTGGGTAACGCTGTGGAAGTAGCCGTTGCCGTGGCGGTCGGTGTGGGTGTGCCACCACTCGTATCACAATAACGGATCGCCACATCGTCCACGTACCAACCCATACGATTCACAACGGTGGTGGCATGGAGCAAAAAGTCTATCGTTACACTGGCATTGCCCGCATAAGCTGAAAGGTCAATGGGTTGATAAATATAGTTGGCCGTTGGTGTGGAATTGGGTGTACGCCATACTTGAGTACCATTCACACGGGCAATAGCAAAATCAAAGGTCTCAAAAACTTCATACCAATGATACCAGCTCAGTTCGATGGGTGCGGAAAGGGTGCTGAGATCAAAGGTTCGGCTCAGAATGCCGTCGGTATTGGCATTGGGGTAACAACCGTTTAAGTTGGTTCCCCAAACATTTAGCCCGGAGAAGGCTCCCGTAGGTTCTGGCCTGGGAGCGGTGTCACAGATCTCATAGATACCTGGCACGACCGGGCCATACTCCCAAAAGTTGGCTGGTCCAGTTGCTGTCCAACCCCCATTGTTGGTCTCAAAATCACTGAAATAAAACTCGGTGGGCACACCAACCGGGCAGGTTAACCCCCCATATTCTTGAGCAGGTGGGGACGACGCGGCCGCGTCATCCCCACCATTGGCCTCAGCTTCACCACTCCCTCCCTGGGCCGATACCAGAGAAACCGTGAGTAAAACCATTAACCATAGAAGGCCAGCCAGCAATACATTTTTTTGTTTCATCTTAATCCTCCTACGAAAATGTAGGGCGATTTTGTAAATCGCCCAGTGGGCGATTTACAAAATCGTCCTACAAATTTTCATTCCTCTTGGTGCGCTCAAAGCCCATGGGGAACTCCTGAAGAATAACGTTTGTCACCAACAATCTGCCGAAGGTTTATGCCAATAATTGCCCAAAGGTATAAACCTGCTGGCCTTGTGCCTGCCCCATGTGGGGTAAGCACAAGGGTTGCCCGTACCCCGCGAAATCCCCAAGACCCACAGTTGGGCGGTTTAATCAGAGGACCGGCCACAGCAAATCGCCAGGCTAATTGCAGACGAGGGCATGGTTCAGGTCAGCTTTACAAATTTGTAGGACGATTTGGTAAATCGTCTCGTGGGCGATTTACCAAATCGCCCTACAAAGTGTTAAGCACAGCTTGCGGACTTTTGAACCATGCCCAGACGAGTAATAATCGTCCGTCATGATGAGATCAATTTTCACGAGGGCAATGGTAAACGTCCAATCACTCTGGGGAAGTTGAACTTTTAACTCTGCTAAAAAACCCATTACCAGAGAAAAGTTCAAATTCTTGACTGAACGGTTAGAGGCAACATTGAGGATGATGCACGATAGAGAGTTGAAGAAGGCATTTGACGAGAATAATGCCTATCAACATTATACCAACGTATTGTAGTGGGCCAAACGGTTACTGACGAGATCCGCAATTCTCATTTTGAGAGGTAAACAGGTACTCGTTCCACCCTCTGCGTGGAATGCTCCCTACGACACTCTACATCGCGTAGGACGCAGATCGTCCCAGATGGTATTCCCTCGCAGAGCGTGGGAATAAGTTCGGACACCTGTATTAATACAGTTATTTAATCTTCGATCCTAAGTGAGCGTCTAAAAATAACTTGGGTGGCTCGGTCAGGAGACCGGCCACAGCAAATCGGGAAGTTATTCTTGGACAGTTACTAAGCTGTAAAAGATTATGTGCCCTGGTGCCTCTCTGTGCCCTTTTTGGGTTGAGGCTTGTCTGGGTTAGGAATTGCTGTGACGAGCCAGGCGACGGTAGGCTTTGCCCCATTGGCGGGACAACCAACCAGCCAGGGGTTCGGGTTCCGGGTGGGGAAGCAGGGGGAACGGTTGGAGGGCGTGAGAAGAGAGGATGGCGTTCGCGGCCGCGATGCCCGTCACTACCGCCCTCTCCAGATACATGGCCGGAGCCGGGTGGTACACCCAATCACCACAGGCAAACATCCCGGCCCACGGTGTTACCGTTTCCAGATGTTGTCCTGGTTCGCCCACACTAAACAGGGTATGGGTGGCCTCGTTTCGTTGTAGTTTAATTTTGAGGTTGTACCCACGTAACTCCGGGAAAGCCCGGTGCAAATCGAGTAACACCCGTGCCAACAAGAGCGCATCTGGTTGGGCCAAAACTTCGGGTGGGCCATAAATATGAACTTCGACGGCACTGCCTCCCGTTTCCCGCGACCACTCACGAAAACCATCTTGCAACCGATCCAACCAGAAAAAGTTGTCCATAATAAAATCGCCGCTGAAAATCCCCGCCTCACTCACTCCTTCCGGCTGACGATCAAACCAGGCGCGTATGATGGCGGTGGGGACGCCGGTGGGGAAGTGGAGAGGGGGGAGTACTGAGTGCTGAGTACTGAGGGCTGAGGGCTGAGGGAAAGGAGACTGAGAGACTGAGAGACTAGAGACTGGAGACTGATAACTGGTTACTGGTAACTGGTCACTGATAACTGTTGACTGTTCACTGTTGACTGAGTTCCGCTGAGTTCCTACGAGTTCCCACAAGTTCCCCTCCAGCAGTTTTCGCGCCGCCGGTGAGGAAACTGCCAGCACCACCTGGTGCGTTTCCAATGTTTGCCGACGGCCGTCTTCATCAACCGTCACCCACCAGCCAGCCCCATCCGGCATGGGCATTAGCTTGACCACCTGCGCCCCTTGCCAGATTTCTGCCCCTGCTTGCCGCACCGTCGCCGCCAGGGGTTCAATGATGGCCGTGCCAGCGCTGGCGGGCAGGTAATCAAAGGCCCAGGCGTCGCGGCGCATAACGGTGTAGAAGCGGAGAAAGGCGATAAATCCGGCGGCGGGTACGTCTTCGGGGTGGGCGGCCAGGGCATTGCGGGCTAACCCGGCGAACAGGCCACGCAACGTGGGCGACCAACCTTTGGTGAAATCGGCCAGGGAGAGGTGAGCCAGGGCTTTTTGTTCGGCCAGGGGGTCGAGGGCCATGGCGGAGAAGAGGCCACCCAACACGCGGAACATGGAGGCGATGTCGCGCAGGTTGATCATGGCGAGGAACCGCGGCCGCGCCAAGAGCGACATGTAGTGAAAGGGAGCGGGCCACCAACTGGAGCGAATCGCCCGACCGATGTTGGCTTTGCGTACCCGCCTTCCCTGCCCAAAAATCCAGGTTTCATCCTGGGCAGGCACATAGGCCGGAGCAATCCCCCACCGGGAAAGCATCCCTCTCAGGTTGACGTAGGGAGACCAAAGGCCATGAACACCATGTTCACCGGGGAAAAACCAGGTGCGGCCGCGGTGTTCCAACTCTACTTCTGGTTCATCGCGCAACCGGCCCCCTAGCCAGACGGGATCGGCTTCAATGACCAGCGGCCGCAGGCCCCGCTCCGCCAGATGCACTGCACACGTCAACCCCGATATCCCTCCACCAATGATAATGACCTGCTCCATACCCACCTCTGAATCATTGCTTTGTCTAGTGCCCGCCTCTATAATGCAACAAACGGCAACAAATGGCGAATAGAAGCTACAGGCGTAACCATGAGCAAATTATCGCAGATTCAAATGCTTGTTCGTAATGGGTTATACTATCTTACGGAACACGCAGACGAGGAAGCGATGGTAGATGAGTTTGACATTTACGATGTAGAAAATGGTATTCTGACTGGCAAAGCAAGAAAGAGTTGGCCTGAAACTGGCAAGATTGAAATTGTCGGGCAAGCCACTGACGGACGACCTATTGGTGTAGTTTGTCGTTTAACACTGACAGGAAAAGTAAGGGTGATAACCGTTTATGAGACATCTCCTGAGGAACAAGCAGAAAGTGGCGGCTTTTGGGCAGGTGAAACCTGTGAATACTGTGGTGGAACCATCGT
Organism: Chloroflexota bacterium; assembly: GCA_018004935.1. GTDB lineage: Bacteria > Chloroflexota > Anaerolineae > Promineifilales > Promineifilaceae > Trichofilum. The sequence continues at coordinate 41,466 of JAGNBF010000022.1, forward strand.
TGAAAAACGCGTGACCTTACACCGTAAAGTAAAAGGCAACTATATTTTGTTAGAAAATGTTCCCGCTGGTGTTTGTACTGAGTGCGGAACACGGTATTTCAGTGCCAATGTGTTGAAAACGATTGAGGAAAGTGTTCGCGGCCGCAAACCCGCCCAACGGGAAGAGTTGGTTCCAGTTTATGCTCTCTAGTCAATTCTACCCTGGCAAGATCGCACATCCCGATAGAATGAGTCTGATTCTGTCGGGATGTTTCATTTCTGGCTAACAGTAAGAATAACGAGGTGAAAAAGTATGCTACGTTTTGACAACAAGATTGTATTGGTGACAGGTGCTTCACGCGGCATTGGCAAGGAGATTGCCCGGTTGTTTGCCGAACGCGGGGCGCGAGTGGCGGTGCATTACCATACAAACCTCGCGGCCGCGAACCAGACCCTCGCCTCTCTCCCCGGTGGGCCACACCTGACCGTCCAGGCGGACATCGGCAACGCTGGGGATGTGGAGCGGCTGGTCAACACGGTGGTACAGGAAATGGGCGGATTGGACATCCTCATCAACAATGCCGCCATTTACGAGGATCACCCGCTGGCTGAGGTGTCGTATGAAGAGTGGCAGGCAAGTTGGAGCCGGGTGATTGGGGCCAATCTGATCGGGACGGCCAATGTGATGTATTGTGCGGCGAAGGTGATGATGGAAAGGGGCCGCGGCCGCATCGTCAACGTCTCTTCTCGTGGGGCTTTTCGTGGCGAACCCACCGGGCCAGCCTACGGGGCCAGTAAAGCCGGGTTGAACGCCCTGGGCCAATCCCTGGCGAAATACCTGGCTCCCTACAACGTCTACGTGATGACGATTGCCCCCGGTTTTGTCCTCACCGACATGGCCGCCGATCATTTGGAAGGGGCACAAGGGGATGCCATCCGCAGTCAGAGTCCGCTGAACCGGATCGCTACCGTCGAAGAAGTTGCCTACCCTGTCCTGTTCCTGGCCTCAGAAGGGGCCGAATGGCTCACCGGCTGTATCCTGGACGCCAACGGCGCATCCTATCTACGAAGTTGAGAATCTCGGCTTCCCACAGGGCGTGGTTCAAAAGTCGGCAAACGGTGCTTAACACTTTGTAGGGCGATTTGGTAAATCGCCCACGAGACGATTTACCAAATCGTCCTACAAATTTGTAAAGCTGACCTGAACCATGCCGAAATCCCCGTTAATCCCCAAAATCTGCGGAGCATTTTCCTGCTAACTGTACAAGAAGTTGACTCGTAAGGTATTAATGTTAAAGCGTGTGGCGATCCTAAAAGAAGGAACTTACAAAGCTATTTTGACAGCCATCACAGCCTCTTTGCAGAAAAACATGCCCAAGTAACAATACAATAGGTCGCGGCCGCAACCCACCCCTCTCCTCTAGCCCACTCCACAACGCACTGCGTCAAGGGCAATTGTGCCAAAAAGCACAAATGCGTTTTCAGGCAGTTTACCTGTTGCTCCCTTCCCCAACGATGCCCATACTGTAAATATAGATGTTCAGAAAATCATTTGGGGTTTTTGTTGGTAGTAACGGCTTTAGCCGTCCAGCGTGGGACCGCTAAAGCGGTTACTACGAACCCAAAATCTTTTTCTTGAAAGCTATAGCTCACTGGGCATGATCCAAATTTTAACCAACCATCAACACAGTTCTAACCCAGTGATGCCAAAATGATGTCTGGTTTAATGCCTGATTCGTGAACGTGCAAGGCAGAGTTATACCCGACGCGGCGACTAAGCGAAGGGGCGACAGGGCGGAAAAACCTCAGATTATGCCCGTTGCCAGTATAAAACCAACCATCAGGGGAGAATGCTTTATGAATATGACCAACTTTGGCTCGGCGGTAGAGGATTTTCATCGTGCCCGCCGCCAGGTCGCTCTGGAAAAAATATTAGGCTATTTCACCAGTGAGTCGCTGGACTTGCTGTCTTATGAGGAAGTGCGTCGCCATTTGCGCCCCAGTGGGCAGATTGAGCGAGGGTTACAAGAAATCCCGTTGGTGGCGATTGTGGGCAGTGTAGGGCGGTATCGGGATTTTACCCGCACCTTTTTACCGCGCCACGATGCCGATGCCATGCGCTGGGCACAGGTGAAAGTGGCTCATCTGACTCAGGGGGTTCCACCCATCACCGTCTACCAGATTGGCGGCGTGTACTTTGTGCAAGATGGCAATCATCGCGTCTCAGTGGCCCGGCAGATGGGCAACAACACCATCGAAGCGTATGTGACGGAGCTGAAAACGGCGGTTCCGTTGGGGCCGGACGTGCAACCGGATGATTTGATTCTGAAGGCGGAATATGCCGATTTTCTGGCTACAACCCGGTTGGATGTCTCGCGGCCGCAGGCCGACCTCAGCCTCACCTCTCCGGGCCGTTACCCCCTCATCCTGGAACACATCGCCGTCCATCGCTATTTCATGGGGTTGGAGCAACAGCGCGACATCACTTACGAAGAAGCGGTTAGCCATTGGTACGATTTCGTCTACCTGCCCGTCGTGCAATTGATGGAAGAGTATGGCTTGCTTCAGGATTTCCCGGCCCGCACCGAGGCCGACTTATACGTCTGGCTGGCACAACATCGGGCCGAGATTGAGGCGGAATGGGATGAAATTGTGCAACCGGATATGGCCGTGGCGCATCTGGCGGCCCAATTGGTGCAGGAGAAACCCTCAGCCCCGCGTTTTGTCCGTGCCTTGTTGCAGGCGATGAATAAAGTGGAGTCCAGTCTGCGGCCGCAACGCCCAGAGTAGAAAATAAGGCATGGTTGCGATCAGCTTTACAAATTTGTAGGACGATTTTGTAAATCGCCCTACAAACTGTTAAGCACCATTTGCCGACTTTTGAACCACGCCGAAAATAATCAATCGTTGAATTTGTGAATGGTTGAATGCTTAATGAAGCGTGCACCCAACTCATTAACCATTCAACAATTCAACAGTTCAACCATTAATTATTCAATCTGGTTGTGGCACACTCATGGTAAGTTGGGGATAATTACGCACAAATGTTCGTGATTATCCCCGGATTCGGCCCAATTGCGGCCAGGAGAAAACCATGAGTGAGCTTAAGACCAAAGTGAACGATGCCAGCGTCCTGGAATTCCTACATAATGTCCCCGACGAAAAGAAGCGGCAAGATAGTTTAGCCCTCTTAGCATTCATGGAAGAAGTCACCGGATACGAAGCCAAAATGTGGGGACCCAGCATCGTCGGTTTTGGGCAATACCATTACAAATATGCCAGCGGCCGCGAAGGCGATATGCCGCTCACCGGTTTTTCCCCCCGCAAACAAGCCCTCACCCTCTACATCACCTCTGGCTTCGACCAATACGAGGAACTCCTGGCCTCATTGGGCAAACATTCCACCGGTAAAGCCTGCCTTTACATCAAACGCCTCGCCGATGTAAACCTGGCAACCCTACGCAAACTGGTACAACAATCGGTAGAACACACACGCAAAACGAACCAATAATGCAAGGGCTGAACTTGTCGAACAGCAATTCTCAATTTGAACGGTAAGCATTCCGTTAATCCACTTGTCAAAGGCAACACGAGGCTTCGACAGGTTCAGCCCTCGAGAGCTTTAGTCGTTACAAATTTCTGCATAATGATCTAGCAGATTGTCGGAAAACCCTTCCTTTTTCCTCTCCCATGTTAAACCCCAATAACGGTTACGTGTTAAAATACCGGCAAAAGGTATAAGGTGTTATCTCGTAACTACTAAGCCGTTGCCTGAACTTATCGCAGGCAATAGGAGGCTTCGACAAGCTCAGCCCTCGAGAGCCTTGTAGTTACGTTATCTATGGACTATCTTCCGTTGATACTCTATAAATTTACGCCAACTACACACCCCGTGGAATCCTGAAAACGCCTACTTTTTCTACGTTCCTACTCTTTATCCCTTTCCCACTTGACATGGAGAAGACAACGATGGCCAGTGACATAATCTACACGATTGAACGTTTTATTCTTGACAACCAACCTGACTACGCCAGAGGTGATTTCACCAACTTGCTCTACGATATTGCGCTGGCGGCCAAAATAATCTCCCATCATACCAATCGTGCCGGACTGGCGAATATTCTGGGTAAAGCAGGCACGAGCAATATTCAAGGTGAAGAACAACAGAAATTAGATGTGTATGCTGATAATGTATTATTTCGGCTGAATGATCACACTGGACGGTTGTGTGTGATGGCGTCAGAAGAAAACGAAGACATCATACCTATTCCTTCACAGTTCCGTAAAGGGCCTTATGTGCTGGTCTATGATCCATTAGATGGATCATCTAATATTGATGTGAATGTGAGTATTGGCACGATTTTTGGTATATACCGAACTGTAAATTGGGAATATCGCGGCCGCGTTGAAGATTGTTTACAACCCGCCCGCAATCTCCTGGCCGCGGGCTACATTCTCTACGGAGCCAGCACCATGCTCGTCTACAGCACCGGTAACGGCGTACATGGCTTCACCCTGGACCCCGGCATTGGCGAATTCATCCTCTCCCATCCCAACCTGCGTTTACCTGAACCACCCCAATATTACAGCATCAACCAGGCTTATTACCCTCGTTGGTCCCCCGGCGTCCAGAAATATATCAAATGGCTACAAGGGGAATTAGATGTCAAACCGGATAAATCACTTTCCGGGCGGTACATTGGCTCCCTGGTGGCCGATTTTCACCGTAACCTGCTCCGGGGTGGCGTTTTCTGTTATCCCGCAGAAGACAACCAACCTAGCGGTAAAATGCGCCTACTCTATGAGGCAGGGCCACTGGCCTATCTCATCAATCAGGCAGGCGGTTACGCCTCCGATGGATATCGTTCCGTGCTAGATATAGAACCGACACGGCTACACCAAAGAGTGCCTCTATTTATTGGTAATCGGTCATTGGTGTTACAGGCGGAGCGTTTTATGTTAGAAGAGAAGGAACAGCAAAAAGAGGTCTAAACGACAACATAGAATCCGTAGCCACCCCCACCCCTAGAACTTTCTTCGGCGCGGTTTAGACCTGACAGGTGAGTCTACTGCAAAAAGCCCGGTTTCTGACTAATCTAACCGTCGCTCCCAGAGAGAAAGAAACCGGGCTTTTAACTGTTTTGACCTTTTTTCAGTGGAGTCACAGGTTTTCGGAAACCTGTCAGGTCTTGATGGAACTTAATCTTTTACAGGCCCTTAGCAATTTGGCTATCGGTGTGTACACAAGAAACCAAATCGCCTGACGATTAAAAGTTTGACGTTTACGACAGCCTACTAGAGGAACTTTAAGGCAACGCCCAAACGGTAAAGCCGGTAAAATTGGTAATAGAGCCAGGCAGTTCGTTTTCAATAAAAAATGCTGTTATTACCGCTAAATCTCCGGCGGCTACACGCCCCGAGAGATCCAGGCTATCTACCAACTGATCATTGATGAGAAAATAGCCAATATCATTCCAGGCAATAAGCGTCAGACGGTTTTCGCCCCCGGCGTCTAGATTGAGCAGATCGGTATCACCCTCAATCAGAAAAACATCCTCTTCATCCACTCGATCAATTAAAGCCCAGTAAAGGGTAGAATCGGCAACAACCCAATATTGATCCCCATTTTCCAAATGCCGGAAAGAAAAACCAGCATCCCAATTAATTTCCTCGGTGACAGCATAAGGGTTGGTGAAAACGGCATCGGCGATGAAGTTCGTGAGCAAAACATCGGCGTTATAGGATTCAATGAAACCATCATCCACATGCTCTAATTCCCCATCAACCGGGCCAAAATCAGGTATTTGGGACCAGATGTAAAGGTCGCTATAAGTCGTGATGGCTCCTTCGATTTCGTCTTCGGTGTAAAAACCGGTTCCCAGAGCCACATCGCCCTCATTTTGGTTACCGGTCAAATCCAAAACAGAAATAAAGTTGTTATTGAGCAAGAAATAACCGCGATCCCCTTGCGCTACCAGGGTAAGGGTGTTGGTCTGGTTGGCTCGAAGATTAAGCAGGTTACTGACATCCCCTTCAACAACAAAATTATCACTTGTGCCCACGCGGTTATTGAGGCTCCAGTACCCACTAGAACGCATGACCAAACGCATGGCGTCATCACCTTCGACCTGGCGGAAGATGAAACCAACATCCCAAATGCCATCCAGGGCGGTAAAGGGCACACCGAAGGTGGCCTGCATAACAAAGTCACGACTGTTGGCGTCAATGTAGTAGGTCTCGATGAAATCGTCTAATTCATGGGGTAACTGACCATTTTCCGGGCCGAAGATGGGTGGCAGGTTGATTGGGGTTGTGGGGGCTGGCGTGTCAAGTACCTGGGTGGGGGTCGCGGCCGCATCCGGGGTTGTGTTGGGTGTGTGTGAAGGGGGTGGCGTGGCTGTACCCCGTGGGGTAATGGTGGGTCGGAACAGTGCCGTAGCCGTGCCTGCGTGGGCGGTGGCCTCAGCATTCTGTTGGGCAAGAACCGTCTCTGTCACCTGAGCAATACGCGTTCCTTCAGCATCCACAGTTACAGAGGGCGCTTCAACCACGGCCTGCGTTGCCGTTGGGGTAGCTGTGGAAGAAGCGATGATTTCTCCTAAACCATAAATTGCCGCGAGGGCTATGCCCCCTAAACAAACAAGAACAATAGCTCCCAGGGCCAGCCAGACCCAAAGGGAACGGCCACTCGTTTCGGGGGTGCTCATCACCCCCGAACTCCCTATCGCCGAGGGCAAGACCTCGGGCGGGGGAGTGACCTGTTTAGGGGGTGGGGGTGTTTGCGGCCGCACGCCACTCCCGCCTGTTCCGGTAGAAGGAAAAGGGGGTGGGGTCTGCGGCCGCGCTATCTGCCCGCTCGTCATAGAACTGGGCATTACCCCTGTTGAAACAGAGCTTTCCACGCCACTAGAATACTCGGCAAAACGAACTCGCTGGTTAACAACCGTTACTGCCGAAGCCATTTCATCGGCTGACCCAAAGCGCTGTTCGGGCTTTTTGGCCATTGCTTTGGTGATAACATCCTGGCACTCTTGGGGCAAATCGGGGCGAATCTGGCGTAAATCGGGCACAGGATCCATGATATGTTTCATCAGGATTTTCGTCGCCGTATCCGCAATATAAGGCACGCGCCCGGTCAGCAGTTGGAAAAAGATAACGCCCAGGGCATAAATATCACTGCGCCCATCCAGGGTAGATTCACCATGAATCTGCTCGGGACTCATATAACTGGGTGTTCCTAACATACTACCGCTGGTGGTTAGGGGCGATGCGCCCGCCGAGGAAGAGATATGAGCAATGCCAAAATCAGCCAGATAGGCATCCTCATATTGATCAAACAATACATTGTTAGGCTTGAGATCGCGGTGCACAATCCCTTGACTATGGGCGCGGTTGAGGGCTGAACTGAGGCGTTGGATGATAATCGTGGCCTGGTCTAGAGGCAATGGCCCATTTTCCAGCCGATCAGCCAGGGAGCCACCCGGCATGTAGCGCATGACCAGGAAGGGTTGTCCTTCTTCATCACCATAATCAAACACGGGCACAATAGCCGGATGATCAAGGGCGGCGATGGTTTTAGCCTCGCGGTTAAAACGGCCAATAAATTGGGGATCATGCATGAACTCACGGGGAAGAACTTTGATCGCCACCATGCGTTCAAAGCGGGGATCATAGGCTTTGTAAACAACGGCCATTCCCCCACGACCTAATTCAGATTGGACTTCATAGCGACCAATTTTTACAGGCATCATGGTTGTTTGGAATTGAATAGTAACTTCTCAGTATTTCGAAGATAACGAGTCCTGAGTTTGTCGCAGACCGTTGGTTGCAACAAGCTCAACCCATGGCTACCCTGCATTATGGAGAAGACACATTGTTGAGTTTTTCCGAAATAATACAGGCATAGAATAGCTACCACAAAAGACCCATCCCCCCACGATCCCAGCAGGAAGAGGGAAAACCCATTCGTGTTATTTATCGCGGGCGGACGCCCGCGATAAATAACAGGGAGTTTTTGAGAATTCAGGGGGTTGACAGCAGATATACGGGCTGGTCTTGTGCCTGCCCAGGTGTACTAGTCTCCTGTAAGTTATTTAATTCTTGCTCCTTAGTCGTTACGAAGTTAGCATAAAAGGGGCAAAAAGTGGCACACTAAATGATGACATCCAGACAGATAAGCAACAGTACAGCCATCAGGTAGTAATTGGATGACATAAAAAGGCGGCGGGCATGTTTTGGTGTGGGGGCCGCAATCAAACGAATGTTACGGTAAAGCAACTCAATGGTCAATCCGGTAGCCAGAAGGCCATATAACCAGCCTAAACCAGGTGTTAGAATCAGACCAATCGTTGCCATGCCAGTGGGCACGGTATGAACCATCACCCACAAAGCCGATTGGCGTGGCGTAACCTGGGCAGGGAGCATAGGGAAACTGGCTTTTTGGTAATCCTGGCGGTAAAGCAAAGCCAGGCTCCAAAAGTGAGTGGGTGTCCAGAGGAAAACCAACAGGGCGAGGATAATAACCGCCACGTCATTCGGTGCGTGCGCGGCCGCGCCGCCACACATCACTGCCGCACTGCCCGCTCCCCCACCAATCACAATATTCAACAGAGTTCGGGGTTTGAGCCAGATGGTGTAGACGCCGACATAGATCAATGCACCCAACGCCAGGTAAAAGGACAAAGCTGGATTAAAGGGTAAAACGGCCAACGTGGGGAGTGCGATGAGGGTCAGGCCAACAATCAGCACGGTATGCGGCCGCGCAATCAGCCCGGTAACAAGCGGCCGCGAACGGGTCCGGCTCATCTTCATGTCCTGATGCCGCTCCAAATATTGGTTCAATGCCGAAGCCCCAGCCGCAGACATGCCCCCTGTCACCACAACCAGTAGCAGTGTGCCCAGTCCGGGCCACCCTCTTGCCCCAAGAAACGCGCCTCCCACCGCCGCCAACAACAACAGCGAGACCACCCGTAACTTAAACAACACCACCAGTGATTGCACCCATTGTCGCCAATCAATACGCATTGTTAAGGGTTGTGGGCTTTCACTTATTTCCATTTCACTCATGAATAATTACTCCGTTGTAACTATATACGTCCTCAAGGGTTGAGCTTGTCGAAGCCCGGTGTCGCCTTCGACAGGCTCAGGCCACACCTGTATAGATACACTCCGCTTATGTATACTGGCAACGGGCATAATCTGCTGAACGACGCATTTGGTGTCAACTACCTGAATCCCCAAGGATCCGAGATTATTTATTGTACCAACCAGTCACCTCGGTGCATACAGCAATCTGTTATTGGGCACGGCTTTCCCCAAGTTAATTGAATATGCCGCTCATCGGAAACGCCCTTCCCCCTAACGATTCCTGGGGGAAAGGGGGAACCTATTGGTGTCGTTTTTTGCGGGCGTACGCCCGCAAAAAACGACACGTTATCCAATTCCCTGCCTCTGGGGGCGGAGTTAGAGGTGGGGAAAAGCCGTCACTTTTTATGCTTGATTGATGGTCATCAGGGTAGATTCTAGCTCTTGTAGTAAAGTTTGGCTGAGTGGATCATTTTGATCATAAAGATTTATCAGTTCCTCAGGATCATGAACTACATCATACAGTTCATACCAGGGTTCATTATCGTCATAACCAAAATAATGCACTAACTTATGGTCATCTTTAATGAGGGCAATTGTGGCCTTCGTTAGTGGCCCTGTTTTGCGATTACTTTTAGCTTCCAGAGCGTATAGACCGCGGCCGCGGCCTGACCCGGCACCATTCAATCCCGGTAATACCTGCCCATCCCCCCACACCGGCAAAGGTTGTTGGCTTAGAGAAGCGATAGTAGGCAACAGATCAATAATACTGGTCGGTGTAAACACATCCTGCCGCTCTGTTTGTCCGGGCAGATGCACCAGCAGGGGAACCCGCAATAGTGGTTCATATAAAACGGGCGTAATGTGCCCGGAAATTCCTCGTTCAAACATCTCACCATGATCAGAGGTAATAATTACAACCGTATCGTCTAAAGTGCCCTGCTCTTCCAACTGCGTCAATAACCGCCCCAATTCTGCATCGGTATACAATATGTATTCATCATACTGTTTCCGGTTTTGCGCCAATATTTCGGGTCGTTCACTGCCAAAGAGAGAATTTTCTTTGGGTACAGGCGTAAAACGGTCATTGGCGAAGGTGTTGATGAACTCCTGCCGGGTATTGTAAGGTGCGTGGGGGGGGTACACATGGGCATACAAAAGATAAGGATCCGCGGCCGCGGCGGTATACCGCATAAGCCAGTTAATCGCATCTTCTAGCAAAAAATAACGCGCATGACGATCCGCACGAGGTGTGCCCCGGGGAAAGGATTCCGCGTACTGCAAACGGGTGGCTTCAACCCGTTGTTCCCGCCGCATACGATCCCAAAGGGAAAGAAAGAGCGAACTGGATAAAACCCGCTCATCTTTGGGCAGAATGAGCCGCTCTCCTAAAAAAGCCACCTCAAAATCATGCGGAAAGAGCCGATCAGCCAATATCTCATCAAAAAGGGTCAGATCACGCGTGGGGACAAAATGCTCCAGGTGTTCCGCCATCTGTCCTAACAACAGGTTGACCAGGGAGTTATGGGTATAGGCGACACGGTCATAACCGGTATCAGACAGGGCTGAAAAGAGATTTTGGGCCGCAAAAGGGGTTAAAACGGTACCATTGATATGCAAAGCACGATGAGACCAGGGGTAGACACCGGTCAGCAAAGAAGCTGTCGCAGGGGTGGTGAAATTGCCGGTGGTATAATGGCGATGATAAACGGTAGCGCGATCAGCAAAACGAGCCAGATTAGGGGTTGTGTCACGGGCATACCCATAAAGAGACGTGTGGTAAGCCGAGAAGGTGTCAAAAACCAGGAGCAAGATATTGGGATGGCCTTGTGTCTGGCTACTGGCATGGAGAAGGGGATGACGCCGCGGCCGCAATAAACCCGCCACCGCCACCGCCAATGCCCCCTGCAAAAATGTGCGCCGATTCATTCCTTACTCCTAAAAAAGATTACGAACAACCATGACTATCGCCCCACTCACGGCCAAAAACAGGTAAAGAGCGGCCAGCGGCTCAAGCCGGGCGACAAAGATCAGCACCCACTGCTCTAACCGCTGGCTCAAGCGAGCATAGTAAGACAACAACCCAATAGATACCAGATATGTCACCAACCAGGCCATTTTAAAACTTAAGCTGATCGCCCAAAAGGCTTCAAACTTGAAATGAAGCGCTAACGCCCAGAGAGAACTCAGCAAAACAAACAGCGTCCCTTGAAAAACGATATGATCACGTAACCAACGACCGGGCAAGGTAACAGCCAGGAATAAGAGGATAAGCCAGATAATCACCGTCTCCAGCAGAGCAAAGGCTTCAATGTAGGCCACAACACCCACTAAATCCCAAATGGGCAGGCGCAAAAACAAAACGGGCAGTTCACGCAACAAAATCACAACTGCCCATACCTGTACAGGCAACAGACAAATGGTGAAAAGTTGCCAGAGCAACGGTCGGGAAAGTCCCGCCACACTAAAGATAGCCCAACTCTTTGAGTCTTTCCTGGACGACTTCTTGTTCTTCATCGCTTAAAGGGGGGGGAGTAATTTCACGAGCGGCCACCGCTTTACCAATAACTAATAGCGGTATGTCTTGATAAGTTGGCTGGGGAAATTGTTGTAACAAATCTGGCGCGAATAGGACACCCGGTACGGCTTCAGCCGCAAAACAATGATCCCCATGCCAATGATCATGGTTCAATTCCAGACTGGTGTTGGCCCATCCACCCACACCCGTCTCAGCCGAAGCCCGATAACCCGGCGCATAACCCACCACCAGATCTGGCCCGTAGGAAGCCAGGGGGCCGGAATAAGCCTCAGCCTGCGTCAACACCTGTTGTACCACAGCCTGCCCATCTGGCCCGCGCCACTCTAATAATTGTTGCCTGATCCGTTGGGAAAGGGTAGCGACGTTTTCGGGCATAACCATCCCCTGACCCTCGCGCCCAACCTGATTCAAATAGAGGCTATTAAGACCAAGCGCATACGCCTGGGTTTGCCCCCAGGTAACGGTAGAAAAACTGTCGGTAGTGGCAGGCACCGCGGCCGCGAAATACCCCTGCTCCATCAACCACCGATTCAAATGCACCTTATAGCGAAACTCGCCAAACCCATGATCAGAAACCACCATCAGGCGGGCCTTACTCTTGGTGGCGGCCAATTTCTGCTTCACCCGCCCAACCAGGCCATCCAGCCGCATATACCATGCTTCCACCACATCTGGTCGCGTGCGCCAGAACATATGCTGGATCCGATCCAACGAATCAAACACACTGGCCAAAACACCTTCACGAAATTCACCCAACAGATGGAGTAAAATCGCCTCCCGGGTGGCAAAAATATCCTGGCACAGTGCCAAAAACTGTTCGTCGGAGATGCACCCATCTTCCAGGCCAGTGGTATCTTGCGGCCAACCCAATGTCAGAAAGGGGCCAAATTGTCGCCATAAACTCTGAATAAACGGGCGCGGCGTGCCATAATGCCAGGGTGACGCCAGCGGGTGAATTTGTAGTGGCAGGAAATACAGCCGCACTTCCCCTTTGATCTGGCTCAAAATGAGCCGGGTTACTACTTTAACCCCAAAAAACCAACCGGTCTTGAAGGTCAATTCTATAACCGGACTCCACCGCCCTAACCGCAGATCAAGGGTATGTCCACCCACCCGGCAGGTAGCCGATTGTTCATCTTTAATCTGTAACTCCAGGTCCAAAGTTGTTTCCTGGTAATTTTGCCCTTTCTTTTGCACCGGCCCGGCTAACTGACCCCGGTAACTCATCCGGGAACCCGGCTGGAGTAAGGCCGTGCGAGTTTTGCCCACACGAGGCAGGCGCTGTGGATCATTAGTAAAGAGTGTGCCCACCCCCAAACGGCCATGAATGTCTGGTGTACCGAGGCCGGGGGTGGTGCGGACAGGGGATCGCGGCCGCGCCGGGAACATCGCAGGCCACCACAACGCCGTAGCCGGATACCCATCCGCCACCGCCTGATCAAATAATGTGCTGGCATTAAAAGGGGGCACAAACTGTAAACCCAACAGGCTCTTCTGCGCTGGCAGTAAGGAAACTGTGAGATGATACGTCGCTGGTGAGCGATGCACAAAGTCAAAAACACCGTGTACACCCGGATTGGCTCCCGTAGCAATGCTGGTCCAGGAGACCTCACTCTGGGGGGGATTGGCCACCGCCAGGGGAGCATAACCCTGACCCAAAACAAAACTTCCCAGATGGGGAAGCCGATTTTGCTCATAGAGACGTTCAAAAACCAGGGGGGAGAAGGCGTCAAGCCCAATCAGAACTGTTTTCATTCAGCGGATGACTCATCATCCCGAGAGGGTTGGTCATGGCCTCTTTCTCGCCAGGAGCGGCGGAATCTGGCCCAGAGCATCTTCACTTGACTGGAGAAGAAAAAGAGGGCACCAGAGAGAAGTACGAACGCGGCCGCGAGCAGTTGGAACAACATCCCACCACTGTTAGGGTCAATATACGCCAACAAAAAGGGCAAATGAGACATCTAGCATTTCCTTCATTTTAGGATTTACGGGGTTACTCGAGTCGGTCTCCTGACCGTGCCCCCCCATTATTTCTGAACGATGACTTAGGTTTGCCACTACTGAGCAAACCCAATATCAGACTATTTTGTGACTCGTGCATAAGCCTGGCCCAATAGCTAAAAGTTAGACTTTCAACTATTTCCAGCAAATTGCCAAGAGTAATTGTCTACAACCCCTCTCTACCCGTCAAATTTGTTGACCCTGCGCCCAGGGCCTTTCCAAAGTTCGATTTTTTAGCCCTGGCCTATACCAGTGATGGCTTTCCCCCACCCCTAACCCCGCCCCCAGGGGCGGGAAATTTGATGAAGTGTCGTTTTTTGAGGGCGTATGCCCTCAAAAAACGACACATATAGGTTCTCCCTTCGATCCCAGACGGAAGGGGGGAAACCCAACGGCGCGGTTTGGCGAGCGTCCGCTCGCTAAACCGCGCCGAAAATAGTTCCCCGCCCCCAGGGGCGGGGTTAGGGGTGGGGGTGGCCTTGGATAAACCCAATACGACGATAAAGTGAGACGGCGACAAGGCGAAAAAATGTCAGATTATGCCCTTTGACAGTATAACTTGGGAAAAGCCATGACCCCACACCTTACGGGGATTGTCTACTCGTCAAAATGAGTCCACAGAAAGAAGCCACAAATTTGCCCGAAGTTTTCTCTAATGACCTGGATTTTGCGCTTTTGCCTGCGTTTTTTCAGTAATCTCACAAGCTCACAATGGTCTAGAGCCTTTTCTTTATAACTGGCATTTAAAAACACGGCTATTTTTCAGTAGGCAAAAAATAAAACATTGTTATACTATGAAACTGGTACTAATCTTTGGTTAATGTTTCTGCTTAGTGCAATTGGCTCATTTCAGCGATAAAACAAATGATTGAGTCCACTCAAAAGGGATCCTGAGAATGTCGAGACCAAAAGAAGGTCAGAAACAATTTGGCGATCTTTACATCTTGGTCGCAAAAACTCCCCTTTTCAGTAAACCCATGATTGACTGCTCTTTGTTACTGAAATTTTGCCAAACTCCAAAGGTTGCCCCAGTTTATTAACCCAAACAAGAATCTTAGGAGGTAAGTATGTTCCGTTCATCGTCTTGGCGACTTTTAGTACCAGCTTTAGTCGCAATGTTGCTCATCGCCTTCACTTTCGTATTGGCCACAGCCAATGGTCCTGATATTGCTCGCAATACCCAGGAAACTGGTGTTCTGCCCCAATCCCCCACAGGGGTGTTGTATGATCAAACAAGCAATTCCGCTGGGAATGGTGCCCCTGATCAGGATTTTGAAACCTCTTTCGATGCCTATGACAGTGAAGGAGCCGACGATTTTGTGGTTCCGGCAGGTACAATGTGGTCTGTTGATGGCGTTAATATTGTAGGCACCACGGGCGGGAATTCTGCCAGTGTTGATGTAGCCTTTTATGCTGATAATGCTACTTTCCCTGCGGCCGCGCCCACTTGTTCTTACCCCGGTCTGACCACTTTTACCGGCTCGGGTTCTCTCTCGATCACTCTGCCTACCACCTGTGATCTCGGCGAGGGCAATTGGTGGGTCGCTATCCAGGTAAATCAAGATTATGGTACAAGCGGTCAACATTTCTGGAGTAATCGCTCCGTCCAAAGTAACAATGGTGCTGTATGGCGTAATCCTGGCGATGGTTTTGCCACTGGCTGTATTGCCTGGGATCGTATGATAACATGTGGTGTCGGTGGTGGCGCTAGCCCTGACTTCCTCTTCCAAATATTAGGAACAGCCGGCCCGGTCGCCGTCCCAGCCATCTCTGTAGAGAAAACAGTCAGCACCGATGGCAGTTGTGGTGCAACCAATGCGATCAGTGCGCCCTATGGCTCTGATGTTACCTACTGCTACTCCGTTACGAACACCGGTAATGTCACTCTCACCCATCACACAATAGTTGACGATGTATTAGGAACCATTGGCACCACTGCTATGCCCTATATCCTGGTTCCTGGTGGCAGTGCTTTTATCACAGCAACATACACCTTCCCCGGTGGCGATGTTACTAATATCATGACCTGGACGGCCTTCATTAGTGGGACAGCTATCTCTGCTTCTGGTACGGCTACAGCTACTGTCACAGGGATTCCCACGGATGTCTCCCTCTCTACAGTCGGTGGGCAAAGCAGTGGCTTTAATGGTGTTGTGATGGCAGTGGTAACGGTTGCTCTGTTAGCTGGTGCACTTGTTATTCGCCGTCGGCAAATCAACTAATAAGTAATCGTGTGTAATTAACTTAACGATTTGCTGTGGTCGGTCTCCTGACCCAGCCACCCACGTTATTTTGCACGATTGCTAATTCGTTGTATCTATCTGAATTTAACAAAAAAGGGCACAGTTTGTGCCCTTTTTTGTATCTTTTCAATAAAGCAGGGTGAGGTTGGTTGAGCTTGTCGAAACCAACTTCGACAAGACCCATCCCCCTGCCCCCTTCCCGGGGGGAAGGGGGGAAAATTCAACGGTGTGGTTTTTCGGGGCCTTCGCCCCGAAAAACCACACCCAGACAAGTTCCCCGCCCCAGGGG
>JAGNBF010000022.1:57700-82172 GCA_018004935.1 Chloroflexota bacterium
AGGGGGGAAAATTCAACGGTGTGGTTTTTCGGGGCCTTCGCCCCGAAAAACCACACCCAGACAAGTTCCCCGCCCCAGGGGCGGGGGTTTCCGGCGGCAACCTGTCCCTGAAACTTATGAGAAAAACCTGACACCTACTGCCGTAATCGTGTCGTGGTTCTGAACGCCAAACCCAGGTCAGTTGAGGCTTAAACGGGCCAGGAAAGGGGGGCCGAGGATCAGGATACCAATGAGAATGGCACCACAAGCACCGACGAGCACGGCCGCGGCCGCAACGTCTTTCGCTATTTTAGCCAGCGGATGCGGGTCAGGCATTGTCATATCTACGACCGCCTCAATCGCCGTATTGATAAATTCCCCCATCCACACGGCCATAATAGTCAAAATAAGAACTGCCCAATCCCGTCCCGGCAACCGCAACCACCAGGCTACAGCAAAAACGGCCAGCGAAGCCACCGCATGAATCCAGGCATTGTGCTGAGTACGCAACACATACGCCCAGCCCGAAAAAGCATAACGAAAACTCAATAAACGACGTTTTACTGTGAAGGGAGACGATGAAGGGATCATGGTAAAAACTCAGTAGAAGTTTCAGGTGGGCCAGTAATTTCCGCGCCTAAGTGGCGCAATATCTCCGCCTGAACCTGCCACATCTCGGCTTTTTCTGTGGGATCCAGGTGATCATAACCGAGCAGGTGGAGAACGCCATGGACGGTCAGTAATTGCAACTCGGCCAGCAGGGAGTGACCTTCGGTGTCAGCCTGACGGCTGGCATACGGAATAGAGATAGCAATATCGCCCAGGTAAGGAGCCAGAGAGCCTGGGTGATCACCATCCATCGGAAAGCTCAACACATCTGTTGGGCTGTCTACCTGACGGTAGTCACGATTTAATTTTTGTAAGGTGTTATCATCGGTAAGCAAAATGGTGAGTGCGGCTGGGATTGGGACTTGTTCATAGCGGAGCGCGGCCGCGGCAGCAGATAGTATCATCGCCTCTAGAGCTTCAGATATGGGCCATTCTATCTGGAGTGTCAGATCGTACATATTCAATTGACTCCATTAACGCGGTAAGACTGTTGGCAGATTGGTCACGGGTGGCTTTTCCGGTTGTGCGTTTTCTCCGGCTACGGGACCAACGATAGAACCATTGCCCGTAGCGGTTGGGCCAGGCCCCAAATCGTCACCCTTGGGGGTCGTCAGTTCTTCATTGCCTGGATATTTGACCCGCACATGAAAGCGCCCCTTGAGTGTTTCGGCAAACGACTCGCGGATTTGTTTCAGATCACCAAAGGTGAGGTTGGAATTATCTAACTGATTTTCCTTCAAATGATCTTCTATGATGGAGAAGATGAGTTTTTCAATCGCGGCTTCCGTATCGGGACGAAGGGCACTGGAAGCGGCTTCGACAGCATCAGCCAGGGCTACGAGACCCGTTTCACGGGAACGCGGCCGCGGGCCAGGATACTGAAACCGTTTTTTATCCACCGTGTCACCCTTGCCTTCTCCTGCCAGACTAATCGCTTTTTTATGAAATACGGAAATGATCCGCGTGCCATGATGTTCGGCAATAAAATCGCGAATCCGATCCGGCAGGCGGTTTTGTTTGCCTAAGGTGACACCATCCGTCACATGGCTGATGATAATACGAGCACTGCTATAGGGATCCAGAGAATCATGCGGGTTGGCCCCATTTTGGTTTTCGCTGAAAAAGGGAGGGCGGTTCATTTTGCCCACATCATGATAAAACGCCCCTACTCGTACCAGAGAGCTATTAGCCTTGATACGTTCAGCGGCCTGCTCGGCCAGATTAGCCACCATGATGCTATGATGATAAGTACCCGGCGCACGGCGTAATAACTCTTGCAGTAAGGGATGATCCAGGCGTGAGAGGTCTTGCAATTGAATGGTTGTCAGGACACCAAACAGGCTCCCTGCCAGATAAAAGCCCCCCAACGTGAGGCTGGAAGCGATAACTCCGTTTAATAATCCCAAAACCAACAATTCTACCAGTTCTAATGATTCAATATTGGGCTGAGGCAAGCGAAAAACGAGGATGGTGGCCATATTCCCCAATCCGGCCATCAGCCCGGCGCGGAAAATGGCATTGATGCGCAAAGTATCCTTGAGGGTAAGAACGGCCAGGAACCCACCCAGGGTTGTATAGGCTGTCATTTCCAAAGAATTATTGGCGACCAGCCCTACGATCAAGGCAAGAATGATGGTCACAATGAGGGCCAATCTTTTGTCAAAAATGACCGCAAACAAGAGGGAGAGCGCGGCCGCGGGGAAGATATAAGCCAATGTGGTGCGTCCCGGTATCATAAACCGGGCCAGCAACACATACAGCAAGATCACCAGACCAAAGAGAAACCAGTAGCGAATGATTTCCCGCAGGCGTGGATGAAACTCCTGCCAGTACAATGTAATGAGCATAACCGCAATGAGAGATGCGGTGAAGATGCTCATATAATCCTGCCAATGTCGTTGGGGCTGAAGAAGACCCAATTCGGCCAGAATTTCCAGATGTTCCTGCGTAACCAGTTCTCCGGTACGCACAATCATCTCCCCCTGGCGCACTTGTTGCATAACCGGCGAAACAGCATCCGCGGCCGCTTGTCGGTTAGCCTGTGTCTGTTCGGCATTATAAAAACTATTGGGCACAATAAACTGCGGGGCCAATGTTGTCACAACCCGCTCTTGCGCTGGTAACAAGTCAAAACTGGCTTCCAGGCGGGCACGACGCCGGGCATCCGTCAAGTCCACATCACTGATGGCACTGCGCATGACAACCTGGATGATCCGTAACACCTCTGATTTAGCCGTTCCATAAGCCTCGTCACTCAGAGCAACCAGGTCTTCGGCAACTTCATCTTCCAAACGAATGGCGGTAATAGCCTGAAGATAGTTGATTTTGGTAGCCTGGCTGGCCAGAGCATCGGCACGGACGTTATCCACAAAGGCGAAGGTTGCCCGCGCCAGGTCTGTTTGGGTTCGGCCAATGGTCACAGAAGGGGAATCATACACATCTTCAATATCTGCGGCCGCTTGCTCTCGGGCAATGCGCGTTAATTCTTCGCTCTCAAAGATGATGGATTGAGGCGCAACGATTTGGGCCAGAGAAGGCTGACCCATCGTCACATCTACCTGTGGCGTCAGGGATGTGTTGAGTGACAGGATGATACTGATGCTCAGGGTGAGGACAATGATGAACAGCCAGAGAATCGATCCCTCTAGAAAAACCCAGACCTGTTCCTGCCAGGAAATTTTACGTTCGCCTTCTGTGTTCATAAACAAGTGGGGGTTTTTAGAATTCCTGGGCTGACACTACTTGTAAGGGCAACCCTTGTGGTTGCCCCCCTAAATCTCAAAAAAGGCCAGGCGCGACGTTTAACTGGCCAACAACTCTTTGACAACTTCATTTACCATGCGGCCATCAGCTTTGCCCTTAACGTGGGGCATGAGATGGCTCATTAGTTTGCCTATTTCTTTGGCGTTGGTAATGTTTAGTTGCTGAATCGCGGCCGCAACCAGAGCTGTCACTTCCTCGCGGGACATCATTTTAGGCAGATACTGCTCAATAATTACAACCTCCGCCTGTTCTTTAGCCGCTTGTTCCGTGCGGCCGCCCCGTTCATAATCGGCAATACTTTCCCGGCGCAGTTTCACCTGTTTGAAGAGCAAATCCGTAATACCGGTATCATCCAATGCCTTACCAGAATCCACTTCTGTTTGTTTAATGGCCGCCATTAACATACGCAAGGCATCTCGTTTATCCGTCTGGCCGTCGCGCATAGCCGACTTCATATCATTTTGTATCTGTTCTTTAAGACTCATCAGTTACCTCGAAAAGGAAAGAATTAACCAAAATACGGGGCACAAAAGGCACCCCTACCTCTTGTGAAGATTGTAACATTCTGGTCAAGGGTGTCAAAAGGGATCAGGGTTGGGCCAGGGTCACGTAAAAAAAATCGCGGCTATGCGGCCGCAAATAACGATCTACCAATGTTTCCATACCTTCAGCAAACAACGGCTCCGCTATCAGGCCCGCCTCTCCCTCTGATTGGATAGCAGTAAAATGAACCCAGGAAGCATTAATGTCTAACAAAATACCATTCGCCGCGCCTACCTGGAGCATCACCTCGGCCAAAACAGGCATACTGAGGCTGGGACCAGCTATGTAATATAACACCTGCCGATCCGCACTCATTGCCAGCCCAGAACGCCAGGTCACAATATCCCCATCAATGGTTCCCCCCCAATCGGCGATGGAGTTGTTAAAAACGCGCTCGTTTACCATCCCATCGTCCACAACCAACCGCCCATTTTGTCGCCAGGCCACCAGATCGTCTCCTGGCAGAATGTCCTCGTTCCAGGCCCCTATCAGCACGGTACCATCGGCATAGAAGGCTACCGTGCCAAAACCATCACGTGCTGGCACGGCCACGATACCATCGGCCATCGCGCCAAAATTGCCATGTGTGGTCTGAAACCCGCCATTAAAGGTTGCCAAAAGGAGATCCGCTTGCCGGTCACTTTCAGGAATGCGACCATAACCTCGTGGCCCATCAGGTAAACCTGGCTCCTCTGTTCCCAAGACAAAATGAAGGTGCGTTTGTGCCAGATCAAAGGCTACTACGGCGGCCAGGGCAAAAGGGCGCTCCGGGTCAGGTTGGAGAAAGGTACGGTAAGCAACCACCTTTCCCGCCGGACTATACAGATAGGCCACCCATTGGCCTTCACCTGTGAGTGAACCCAGGGCAGGGACAGGCATCAGTTGCCAACCGGCAGGCGTGGGTGTGAGCGTGGGGGCTATTGTGGTTGTGGGGGCAGGTGTTGCTGAAGTCTGTAACGGTATGGGTGGTGGGATGGTGGGGAGGGGAACAATGCCAGGGGCGGTGGGGGTAATGGTTGCGATGGACAAAACAGGGGGTGGTGTTTGCGGGGGGGGGATTGCCCACGGCGTTGTGGGTTGAGCCAACCCCAGGCGGTATTGCCACTGTCTCACGGTATCCTGAACCGTAAAGAAGGCCGTTTCTAAGGCGGCAACCCCTTGATTACCGATCAGCGGCCGCAACCAGGCGGCTCCGATTGCACCAATATTGGGCCACATCGTGAGCACAACCAACCCAATAACAACCAAAACGGGGAAAATAACCAGTAGGCGACGCCACCAGGAGTAATTGAATACAACAAACAGAGAGGTGAAGGGTGAATGACGCTTGATAGGCGACCTCACGATTGTGTGTCAGGTAGGTACTTCTTTATCTTATTCCCCAATTCAATGACAGAAAATGGTTTGGTCATAAACGCCTGAACCTGATCAACGGGGGCACCATCGGCCTGCTCATCTTCAGGACGTTTTACGGAGAGGATGATAATGGGCAAATCCGCCAGCGGTGGGTCTGTTCGGACTTCTTTTACCAATTCCCACCCCCCCCGACCAGGGAGCATCAGGTCAAGGATCACCAGATCTGGTCGTTGACTGCGAATAATTCTCAGGCCACCATTGACGTTATTTACGCCAATCAGGTTCACCGGCATCTTGAGCATATGCAACGATTCACGCAACAGGTTAATAATAGCGTTTTCATCTTCGACATAAACGATGGTGGGCAGGTCATTGCGATCAGCCATAACTTCTCCATGCTGAACTGATTAGAAAATACAAAGTAACTATATAGGTAGCTCTTTTGCCAGAGAGACCCTAAAGGTTTTAATCACCATCACGCCAGAATCACCAGAGGTCAAAACCTTTAGGGTCTGAATAGATACAATACAAAAAGATTATAGCCCATTATGCTGAGAGACGAAAAGGTAGGCCGCTAAACTAGCAATTCTCAATTTGGGCTGAGAGTATCTTCTCAATATTGGTACGTAGTAATTACCCGGCGGATCTTCTCTACTCTTTCATACAGCAATCGGGGCATTTATTCGAGAATGGGACTGATATTCGCTCAGTTCAAAATCGTTAGCGGTGAAGGCAAACAGGTCTGTCACCGCCGGGTTTAGTTTCATTTGGGGGAGGGGATAAGGTTGGCGGGACAACTGTTGTTCCACCTGTTCTAGATGATTTAGGTAGAGATGGGCATCACCCAGTGTATGGATAAATTCCCCGGGCTGATAACCGGTCACCTGAGCCACCATTAAGGTGAGGAGTGCATAAGAAGCAATATTGAAGGGCACTCCCAGGAAGATGTCGGCACTACGCTGATAAAGCTGGCAGGAAAGTTTGCCCGCGGCCGCGTAAAACTGGAACAGGCAGTGACAGGGGGGCAGGGCCATCTGCGGAATCGCGGCCACATTCCAGGCACTGACAATGTGACGGCGACTATCTGGGTTTTGCCGAATCTGCTCAACCAGCTCATTCATCTGATCAATGGTATGACCATCGGGTGTGGGCCAGGAACGCCACTGGTAGCCATAAATTGGCCCCAGGTTGCCTTGCTCATCGGCCCATTCGTCCCAGATGGTGACACCATTTTCGTGCAGATAACGGACATTGGTATCGCCCCGCAAAAACCAGAGTAATTCGTGAATGATGGAGCGTAAATGGAGTTTTTTAGTGGTAACAGCGGGAAAACCATCCGCCAGATTAAAACGCATCTGGTAGCCAAAAACGCTTACTGTTCCTACACCGGTGCGATCCTCTTTACGGATTCCATTGTCGCGGACGTGCCGCATAAGATCGAGATATTGTTGCATAATTTCGTATGATCCACTCGCCTATTTATTGCGTTGGCGCACGGCCTCATATAACAATAAGGCGGTAGCCACAGAAACATTTAGGCTATCTACAGTGCCACACATGGGAATTTGCACCTGTTCGGCCGCGGCCGCGAGCCATTCTGAACTTAAACCTTCCGCTTCACTACCCATAAGAATGGCAACGGGGCGGCGTAAGTCGGTAGCGGTATAAGGGCGAGTGGCGGCGGGGGTGGTGGCAATAAGGGTCAGGTTTTGTTCCTGTAGCCAGGTGCGTAGGGTTGGGGCCGCGGCCGCAATGACCGGCACGGTAAAAATTGCCCCCAAACTGGCCCGGATCGCATTAGGGTTGTAAATGTCTGTGCCTTCACCACACACCAAAATGGCAGAAACCCCGGCCGCATCGGCGGTGCGTAAGATGCCCCCTAAATTGCCCGGTTTTTCCACACCTTCCAGCACTGCCACCAGGGTAGGGTTCTCCAGAGCCTGGAGGGGCTTTTGCCAAAACGGAACAACACACAAGAGGCCGCCACTATTCTCCCGGTAAGCCACTTTAGCAAACAACTCCGGGGTTAGAGAGAAAAGGGTGGTGGCCCGGTGGTGGGCCAGTTGTTGCAGGTGGGTGAGAAGCGGCGTCGCGGCCGCAGTCAATAATTCCGGGCACACATAGGCCTCTGTGGGCACAATACCTTGCCGCAGAGCCAGGGTTATCTCCCGAACCCCTTCGACGACTGTTTGCCGCTGTTCATCCCGATAAGACCGCTGATTTAGTTTGACCAGATGTTTGATGTGGCTATTTTGTGGGCTGGTGATGGGTGTCATAACAACGGCTTACTCCCCCACTTTCCTGGCTTGGCGCAGGGTTAGCCAGGTACCCAGGCTAAGAGCCAGAACGATCAGGCTTGTGGTAGACCAAAAAGAGGTGGGAGAAAGCGCGGCCGCGTTCTGCATCTCCACCGCCGTCGGCGAACTCACCGCATCTATTGACCCCAGGGTGAAATTTGTATACGGCGTGAGCGCACTTACGTTCACACTAAACGTTACCTGATCACCACTCACCCCGGTCGCTGTGGCAATATCCGTAAACTGACTGGCAATACCCGTTCGCGCTAACAGCCTGTAGTCCGTCACGTTTGTCTGATTCGGGTTACTGCCGCCCATACCGCCTTCACTAAAATCAAAAATAAGCGTTACAAGCCCATTGGCAGTACCAACTACATCCGTAACATCAATGTACCAATCCCGCTCCCAGTAACGGGCATCTGCCCCCCACCCGCCGGGCACATAGATGGAGCCATTGCCATTCACCGGGGTGCGATGCCCAACCATCAAATAATCTCCGTTATCTTGTAGGAAACCATTATCCTGCACAATCAAACCAGCCGAATGCGCTTCCGTATGACTTCCATCTGTCTCCTGCCCAATCCCCGCCACATCACGATCATGATTGTTATTAGTCGTTGTGTCGCCATCATACCTATCAAGCAACCCAAGACTAATATTATTGACCGCACTGTCATTGAACTTTGCCTGTAAGTAATTGGTGATGATAAGACGTTGGGCTGAATTAAGGGCTTCACTATAAAGGACAAACTCACCATAATTTCCATTGATAGGATAGACCGGTGTACCCGAACCACGATCTCCAATATACAAAGCGGCATTTATAGCATTCAATCCTGGATCAACAGTATTTCCAGGTGTAGTGGTTTGTAGAGTGCCATTAATATACATGTTATGAGAAGCGTTTGTCCCATTAAAGGTTTGAGCAACAATACGATAATTACCATCGCTTCCCCATCCCGAAGTTAAGTTGCGCCACGATTCCGTGGGGCCGGGTAGTCGAGTCACAGAATGAGTTCCACCTGTTTCTGTCAATAAGTATGAGCCACCATTAGTAAAAGAGGCAATGTTGTGTTCATATATGAAACCTGTATTGGTCGCATTGAATACTACAAAAACGGTGAATGGGGCTAAGTTTACGGTCATAGATGTTCCTAAAAAATCGTTACTCCCGTCCCAGCGGAGCATGGGATGACCGTTAAGGGTATCACCTGTTCCATTTTGTAAAGTAGGCTGATTGGCAGCGGTGGCTTGTATGGCATGATTACCGTTGCCACTGTAATCGCGCCAGCACCCTACCGGATTACCATCGGTCGTTTGTACCGTACTACAAACACTATCGCTATATACCAATTTATCAGATTGCAGCCACAATTTTAACGTGTCGCCACCATTAGTCACCCCGACTCCGCCAGGGCCAGTGCCACCGTTGGCCAAAGGGTCAGCGCTCAGCGGTTTCATAAAAGCTAACCCTAAAATAGTAAGTAACAAAACTGCTTCTAAAATAAACCACCCCCACCGCCGATCATTCGTCACTGAAGGTAATACTTGTTTAAACATTATCTTGCTCCTTTGTCTAATGCAGTCTTACGAAAGTAGAAACCAGGTTTTTATGTTAAGTTTTGCAATGATCTACTTAAAAAAAACCTGGTTTCTAAACCTATGCGAGATTTCTGTACAAGTGTACTCGTGGGTTGTTCACTACTAAGCCACTTTCACAATAACAATATTATGGTGATACAACTACCATAGAACCCAGGTACTATAAGCATACCAGAAAGCTGAAGAACCGGGTCATTCCAAATCGGTTAGAATTCGCACGACTGAACATGAGGAAATAATCTCTATGGATTAACGTGAAAACAAGCAAACGGATGCAAATAGGAACAAAAAAAGGTGTCTTGTCAATAATGTGTGGGGAAGTTGGTTGAGCCTGTGGAAACCACCGGACTTCGACAAGCTCAGGCCTCGTTTGCCCCAAAAATATTGAGCCGATACAAAAAAAGCCTGGCAAACAACTACCTGCCAGGCTTTCCCTCATCAGACCGAGTATTTCAGCCGGATAACAAAAGTTGCTCCGGGTCTTCCAGCAACTCTTTGATACGTACCAGGAATTGCACCGCCTCGCGGCCGTCTACGATGCGATGATCGTAAGAGAGGGCCACGTACATCATGGGGCGGATGACAACCTGGCCATTCAGGGCGATGGGGCGATCCTGAATTTTATGCAGGCCGAGAATGCCCACCTGGGGTGGATTAAGGATGGGGGTGCTCAGCATGGAGCCAAAAATACCACCATTGGTTATGGTAAAGGTTCCCCCAGCCAGATCCGCCAGGGCCAGAGTGCCTGTCCGTACTTTTTCTGCTAACGCCTTGATCTGTTTCTCAATTTGACCAAAGGAGAGCCGGTCAGCATCCCGAATGACAGGAACCACCAGCCCTTCTTCAGCCCCTACCGCCATGCCAATGTCATAATAATGCTTAAAAACAATCTCTTCACCATCTATTTCGGCATTGATTTGGGGAAATGCCTTCAATGCTCCGACAGCCGCTTTGGTGAAAAAGGACATGAAACCCAGTTTGATACCTTCCTGTTTACTGAAACGCTCCTGATGCCGTTGGCGTAAGGCCATGACGGCACTCATGTCTATCTCGTTAAAGGTGGTAAGCATCGCGGCCGCGTGCTGGGCTTCTACCAACCGGCGAGCAATCGTGCGGCGACGGCGGCTCATCTTCACCCGCTCCTCACGCTCCACCTCAGGACGGGTGAATAAGGCCGTCAGGGAAGAAGGGGGCGGCGCGGAGGGGACGGCAGGCGGGGATAAGGGGGTCGCGGCCGCAGGTGGGTTTACTTTTTGCGCCAGGTGAGCCGCAACATTTTGTTTCGTCACTTTACCCCCAGGGCCACTACCGGGAACCTGCGCCAGATTAACCCCTTCAGCCTCAGCCATACGCCGGGCTACCGGGGTGGCCGCTGGGGCAGGTGTGGCTGGAGGAGTAGCCGTAGGCATAACCGCCGGGGCCGATTCTGCGGGTTGGGGAGCGGGTGTCGCGGCCGCGGGCTGGGCCTCACCCTGAAGACCGATCTGCCCTAACACATCACCAATCTTCACATCGTCCCCCGTTTGTTTATCCAGGCTAAGTATCACACCCGTGACAGTAGCCCCCACTTCTACATTGACCTTATCCGTCTCTAACTCCACCACCACATCACCGATGTTGACTTTATCGCCAACTTTTTTATGCCAGGTTCCCACCGTGGCTTCAACAACTGATTCACCTAAAGCGGGTACGACGATTGGACTTGCCATAACTATTTCTCCAAGCTGAACTATCTTCTCAACGTTTTGGGGAAATGTGGCCTGAGCTTGTCGAAGGCCATTGGTTTCGACAAGCTCAACCAATGCCACTGCACTTTGTTGAGAAGATACAAGCTAAACACCAAACCTATATATCACAGAAAAATTCAAAGGTTTTCTGGGTAACAACGGGAGCCTTGTTGTAAGCCCGTTTAACGAGTGTGTCCTGGTTGTATTTATGCCAGGCGCTAGAGCCTTCCGAGGTAGTCGCCAGACGCGGCCGCCCAATATAACCCAGAGGCAAACGGCCATCTAACAAGGTGCTGAGTTGCGGCCGCAAAAACTCCCAGGCCCCCATATTTTGCGGCTCTTCCTGCATCCAGATAACCTCTTGCAGTTGCGGATACCCGGCCACTACCCGTTGTAACTCATCCAATGGGGCCGGGTACAACTGTTCTACCCGCACCAGAGCAACTTCCGGGATTTGCGGCCGCGATTCGGCCGTAATCAAATCCACATACACTTTACCACTACACAAAATGAGCCGGGTTATCCCCTCACGATTCTCAGCCACGGTCGCATCATCCAACACCGGTTGCCATTTACCCTCAGCCAGGTCACGCAACGAAGACATCGCCTCGGTATGACGAAGCAGACCTTTGGGCGTCATCACAATCAGCGGCAAGGGATCATCGGTTAGCAGGCGAGCCTGCCGCCGCAACAGGTGAAAATATTGGGCCGCCGTGGTGGGGTTCGCAATCCGCATATTGGTTTGTCCAGCCAGTTGCAGAAAACGTTCTGGCCGCGCCGAGGAATGATCTGGTCCTTGTCCTTCAAACCCATGGGGCAACAGCATCACCATCCCCGATTTTTGATTCCATTTGGCCTGACCCGATACCAAAAACTCATCAATCATAGACTGGGCTACATTCACAAAGTCACCATATTGCGCTTCCCACAGCACCAACCGATCCGGGGCCTGAATGCTATAGCCATACTCAAACCCCACCGCCGCACTCTCCGAAAGGGCGCTGTTCCGCACCTCAAAAGACGCCTGCGCCTGAGGTAAAACCTGCAAAGGAATATAATGAGGGCCACCATCCGCATCTTTCAAAATGGCGTGGCGATGACTGAAGGTTCCCCGCTCCACATCTTCGCCAGTCAGCCGGATGGCCGTACCGCTGGCAATAATGGTCGCAAAAGCCAGCATCTCTGCCTGCCCCCAATCAATCGCTCGTTCATCCAGGTTATCCAACGCCGTTTCCATCCGTTTGCGAATGCGTTGCAAGCGGGTATTCAGGGTGAATCCTTCCGGCAAGGCCATGAGCGCCCGGTTAAGTTCACGCAAGCCATCCGCCGAATAACTGGTGATTGTCTTTTTGGCGGCACCGGGAGGGGCCGGTTTCAACTCCACTTGGGGCAAATCGGCCGCCCCCTGAAGTTTTTCCAGGGTGTTTTGCAGGCTTTTCATCACCGCATCAAATCGGGACGAGACAAAATTGCTGGATGTTTTGCCTTCTTTAATGAGCCGTCCGGCCAGGATGTTACGCACTGTGGGGTGGTTATCAATCAGGTGATACATGCGCGGCTGGGTAAAACGGGGTTCATCGCCTTCGTTGTGCCCATACCGCCGATAGCCAATGAGGTCAATGACAAAATCTTTTTGGTATTTGAACCGGTACGCGGCCGCGACGCGGGCCACCTCAATACAGGCTTCCGGGTCATCGGCATTGACATGCACGACCGGCATACGGAACCCTTTCGCCAGGTCGCTGGCGTAAAGCGTACTGCGACTGGCCCAGGCATTGGTTGTAAAACCAAGCTGATTATTAGCAATGATGTGAATCGTCCCCCCACAGCGATACCCACGCAAGGCATACAGATTCAATGTTTCCGCAACCACCCCTTGACCGGGGAAAGCCGCATCCCCATGAATGATAATGGGTAAAACCATCGCTTTGTCAAAATAAGCCGGGCCAGGTTGATTCGCTTTTGTGCCCGCCGCCCGCGCCATTCCCATCGTTACCGGGTTTACGTGCTCCAGGTGACTGGGATTCGGCACCATCATGATTTCCAGATCATACGTTTGCTGACTGCTGATGTAGCGGCGTGCCCCCTCATGATATTTCACATCACCAAACCACCCTTTGCTATTACCTATAAACTCGGCCCGCATAGGATCTTTAAATTCAGCCAGGATTTGGGCATAGGGTTTTTCTAGCACATGGGCCAAAACATTCAAGCGGCCGCGATGGGCCATACCAATTAAGACGTTATATACCCCATTCTCCGCCGCATCCCCAATGATTTCATCCAAAACGGGCACCATGGTATCGAGTCCCTCAATGGAGAAACGGGTTTTGCCCGGATAAATACGATGCAAGAACATCTCAAAGGCTTCCACCTGGGTCAGCCGCTCTAATAGCCCCAGCAGATCGAAATCAGGCTGATTCCGGGGATGAAAATGGCGCGATTCGGCCATGTCACGCAACCAGCTACGCTCCTCAGCCTCATAAATATGTTCATATTCATACCCAATCGTCTGGCAATATACCTCACGCAAGGCTTCAATGCCTTCATAGGCATTAGTAACCCGGCTGGCGATGGGTCCACCCACCACATGTCCGGGCAGGCGGCGCAAATCTCCCTCATCCAGGCTATGGGCGGTAGGTTTTAGGGTACGGTCGCCTGGGGGATCATAATGGCCGAGGGGGTCTAAATGGGCGGCCATGTGCCCATATTGGCGGATGGCTTTGGCAAGATTGGCTAACCCCACAATTTTGTCTACAGCGGCAGGTGAAGAGGCAACGGGCGCGGCCGCATGACCATTAGGGGTATAATGACTCTCTGCGGCCGCGGTGGGCACATAAGGGGGTGTCCATTCGGCAAATAAAGTACGTGTGGCCTCATCAACACTGTACGGGTCTACCAGAAAACGCTCATACAGCTCCTCAAGATAGCCCACATTAGGGCCATGAAAAAGTTGATTAATATCCATATTGTTTATACCATTCGCGATGTGTATTCATAACCGTGTAAAGTCTATATTAGACATTATCGGTAATAAAATTTGGAAACCTTCCGAAGGCTTGTCCCTTTGCGTAGTCAGTTAACATAAACTTTCGGAAGATTATGACCGATAAACTCTATTGTAAACAATTCTCTGCCAGAATGCCGCCCCAAGGCGCTCCTACAGTATCTTCTCAACAAAGCGTGGTCACGTTGGTTGAGCTTGTCGAAACCAACGGCCCAATATTCATTCATATTCCTTCTGATCCGTGATGGATAAAATTTGTAGGAGCATAAACAATGAACGAGCAGGTAGCCCTCAGTTTACGCGAACAGATGCGCATTCTATCTCTGTGGTTTACGGTGTTGTGGGGACTCTTTATTGCCGAACGACTGTTCCACTTCCCCCTCAGCAAAATATTTGGCATCAAACCACGTCATCCATTGGGCCTGATTGGCATTCCCTTGAGTCCGCTTTTTCATGGCAATCTAGGACACCTGACCGCCAATTCTGTTCCCTTGTTTTTTCTTGCCTGGCTTACCATGCTCACAGACCGTTTTTGGCTTGTTTCCGGGGTAATTATTTTAGTGGGGGGGACGGGAATCTGGTTAATAGGCAGGCACAAAACAAACCACATTGGTGCCAGTAGTTTGATCTATGGTTATCTGGGCTATTTAGTGCTGTATGGCTTACGAATGGGGGAGCAACAGTTATTTATCGCGGCTCTGTTACTGGCTTGGGTCTACCGTTATGCCGTTTATGGACTTCATCCACGTATGAAAGAACAGCAATTATCGTGGGAGGGGCATCTTTTTGGGTTAATAGGGGGAATCGCGGCCGCGTGGTGGCTTACCTGAAATGAAACACCCCGGTACTTTGACCGGGGTGTTCCATACACACAGGAGGAAACCATGTTAGAAATTAATCTTCATCTATCATTCGGCGTCGCGGCCGCGAAACAGGGACAAGGACTCGTCGAAGAGACTGTTCTTTCTGCCGTTTCTGCTCTACCAGTCGGTACAATTGCCAGACCATCACTACCAGAAGAATCCACACGAACCAAACAAACCCTACCATTTTGCACCTCTTTCACTTCGTAATGGACGAACAACCGAATGATGTCAATATTATACAAAACCCGCACACAATTTGTCATTAGTACGACGCGCCTATACTAATGGGTTTGTAAAAATTTAATTTCCCGGTTTAGACTGGATAGGTTTCTAAAAACCTCAGCCATTCTCCATTTAACCCACGGTTATGGAGATTTAACAAAGGGTGTGTTTCAATAGAGTTTCCCCCACCCCTAACCCCGCCCCCAGGGGCGGGGAATTTGTTCTCGTGTCATTTTTCGCGGGCGTCCGCCCGCGAAAAATGACACGAATGGGGTAGCGCCCCTTCGTGGCGGGAAGCGGAAAACGTAACGACTAAGCCATTGCCTGAGCTTGTCGAAGGCAAACGGGCTTCGACAAGCTCAGCCCCCGAGAGCCTTAGTCGTTACGGAAAAACGCAAAAACCGTTGGCCGCCAAAAGCACAACCCCAAAATGTCCCAAGCCGTAGAACAGCCTTTCAGGCTGTTCACCCTCTGGTGAAAACAAAAACGCCCGAAACAATACAGCATTGAAAATGGCAGAAACCAGCCACATTTCTTGACATCACTTCAACCCGTCAATAGAATGCGTCAGCCATTGACTCAGCAACAAGGACACAGTCCCCAACATTCAGCCTTCACACATACACAAAAAGGAACGCTAATGCCCGCTACCAACATCGTCATTATCGGCGCCGGGAGTGCCAGTTTTGGCCCTTCCACCCTCGCCACCATTGTCCGTGATCCTCGCCTCAAAGGCAGTACCCTCAACCTCGTAGACTTCAATCCTGCATCATTAGACATCGTTACCCGTGTCGCCGAACGAATGAGTATGGCCTGGGACGCTCAGATGACCATTCGTGCCAGTACCAATCGGCGTGACCTCTTGCCCGGAGCCAATTTCGTCATTGTCTCCATCGAAGTACCCCCCCGCGAAAAGCTGTGGCGGCTGGATTGGGAGATTCCCGTCAAACATGGCCTGCGCCAGCCCTACGGCGAAAACGGCGGCCCCGGCGGCCTCATGCACGCCTGCCGCCAGATTCCCCCTTTCATGGCAATTGTGCGCGATATGGAAGAGCTTTGCCCAGATGCCTGGCTCATCAACTTCAGCAACCCATTGCCCCGCATCACCCGCGCCGTCACCAAATACAGCCGCATCAAAACGGTAGGCAAATGCCACCAAATCAACGTCGGATATGGCCTGGTAGCGGCTCTGCTCCGCGACCAATACCAGATTGCCGTGCCCGATGGTATCAACCTGCATTCCGACCCGGCCAATGTCCCCACCATTCACGGCATGGCTCGTGCCGGACGGCAACACTTCGACATCAAATCGGCCGGGCTGAACCATTTCATCTGGTTGCTGGATGTGCGCGACAAACAGACAGGCGAAGATTTATACCCGGCTCTGCGTGAGGCGATCAAAACGGCTCCCTCATCACTAGAGCAGTTTTCAATGGATTTATTCCGCGTATTTGGCTATTTGCCCATCCCCGGTGACACCCACCTGGTAGAATATTTGCCCTGGGCACACGATCCAGTGGCAAAACCGTGGGAGCATTACGAAATTCCCCTCTACGCCTGGGGCGATAATGAAACCGCCCGCGATCTTCTCCTGCACATGATGCGGCAAATGGCCGATGGCACGATTACCGTGGAAGGGATGCGCCATGTGGAAAGCGAAGGAGCCGCCGAACTAATCGCCGCCATCGCCGGGAACGAAAATTATTACGATGAGACGGTCAATATTCCCAACCGGGGCGCGATCAGCAACCTGCCAGATGAAACAGTGGTCGAAGTGCCTGCCATTGTGAACGGTATGGGCATTCAGGGATTGACCCTGGGCGAAATCCCTTTCCCCATCGCCGAACTCCTGCGCCGCGAGGCCGCCCTGGTGGAAATGGTGGTAGACACCGCCGTAACCGGTGACCGCAACCTGGCCCTGCAAACCCTGCTTCTCGACCCGATGATTGACGATATTGGCCGGGCGCGGGCCATTTTGGATGATTATTTGACGACGTTTGCGCCTTACTTACCTCAGTTTTAACAGAGGTGTGTATTATATGTTCAGAGAGCCACTTGGGGTGGTTGGTAGTAACGACTTTAGTCGTCCAGCGTGGGACTGCTGAAGCAGTTACTACGAACCCAAATTTCTTGCAAGCTGTAGAATATGCAGAAATCTAATCCTAACAGTAAAGAGCACATTGAGGCAGGAGTGGCATATCAGCTTACTCTAAAGGGTATCCAAGAAGCGATAGCTGATCTTGAAGTCCTTTCACACGAGCGAATAGTCCCCGATTATCAATTGACGACTGCGGCCGTGTTACTTAAACAGGCTCAAGGACTCATTCGTACTCCAGAAAACCTTGAACAAGCTGTCATTGTATTGGAACAGGCAAGAACTATTGCTTTCACCAATGTTCTAGAATGCAAATTGGCATCCCTGTTTCACATGTGTAACGGTTGGAAAATTGGCTGGCATGGACAACAGAAAGTCAGTTCATTCTGGTATGCTCAGTTGTTGCCTTCTTTTAGTCCTATGGTTATGGTTGCGGTTGTTTATCTGGATAACGCAATCCTTGTTGGTTTCGTAGCAGGTGTGGGTGATACTGGGGTGAAATCAACTTTTATAACAGATGTTTTTTCTTCTGATTGGCATGATCCTGTTCGTGAAGTCCTGCAATCGCTCAACCTCGTTGAAACCTCTGAAAAGATTTCACTTGATGGCACTACATATTGTTTGCGTAGCGTGACTGATGCCGCATCTCTTCAGCTTGAGTTTCACGAACCTACTTCTGATTCTCTAATCCGTTTAGAGTACGCCATTTGGACTGTACTTGATGCCTTGAGCCAAACGACTGGCCATCCTCATTTGTCTGCCTATACACGGCGAAAACGATATCGGCCAACATCGGCAAGGTGACAAAAAATGAATGCATACCCACTCCTGTTTGAACCTGTTCTGAAAGATTATGTCTGGGGCGGCCGCAACCTGGAACGTCTCTATGGGCGGCCTTTGCCAGAAGGGATCACCGCCGAAAGCTGGGAGATCGCCGCCCATGAGGATGGCACCACCCGCGTGAGCAATGGGGTTTACGCAGGCAAATTGTTGACCGAACTCCAGGCGGAATTGGGATTGGATTTAATCGGGACGAAGGGGGAATGGGCGCAGGCGCGGGGCAAATTTCCTCTGTTGGTTAAGCTGTTGGACGCCCAAAAGAGCCTTTCGGTGCAGGTACACCCTGACGATGCGTATGCGCTGGAGCATGAGGGGAATGAACTCGGCAAGACAGAAATGTGGGTAGTGCTACACGCCGAACCGGATGCGGCCGTTATTCTTGGTGTCAGGCAGGGCACAACCCCAGACCTGTTCCGCCAGGCGATTGCCGACAATCGGGCGGAGCCGTTTTTGCACCAGATTCCGGTGGTGGCGGGGGATGTGGTGTGTGTCCCGGCTGGTTCGCTTCATGCCATTCTGGGTGGCCTGGTCATTGCCGAGATTCAGCAAAACTCGAACACGACATACCGGGTGTATGACTGGGGGCGGCCGCGGCCGCTACATGTAGACAAAGCCTTGCAAGTGATCAACTTTGAGCAGGTAGAGCCGGTTTTGACGCGGCCGCAAACCCACCCCTTCGCATTCGGTATCCACAAAGCCACCCTCTGCCACAACGATTACTTTATCACCGAACAGATAGACATGGCACCCAACACCACCTACACGGGCCATTGCGATGGCTCCAGTCTAGAAATCTGGGGAACCCTCACAGGTACAGCCACCATCACCGGCAATGAGCAGAGTATCAACCTGCCCGCCATCCAGTTCACTTTGCTTCCCGCTCATCTGGGCACATTTACCATCACCGTTGCTCAACCGACAAGCCTGTTACGCACTTATTTACCCTGAATCGGTAGCTTCTCAATGTTTCGGGGGAAACGTGGCCGGAGCTTGTCGCAGGCCATTGGTTGTAAATCGTATGAAAATAAAAACAAGCGGTGGATAATTCCCCCATGGATTCTGTTGTGGAACAACTCGCGGCCGCACGTCAGGAACTCCTTGATCTCGGCCTGCGTAACCCTTTACTCAACTTTCGCCCACTTCGTAGCCGAGGGTTAACCCTTATTGCCGAACAACCGGCTCAGGTGTTTGATATACTCGTGCGCCAGGGCCGCCCGATGGGTTTTTTGTCTTTGGCCGAAGCCAGCAACCAGGCTACCCCCAGCGATTGGCTCCCCCAGCCTGATGACCCCCGCCTGCCCCCTGATCACATCTGTGACGATTATTTGCAGACACCCTACACCTCACTCGTTCTACAGGAGCGTTTGCTCAACACCGACCTTTCCGCCCGGGCCGCCATTGATGAGCAGGGGATCAACATTTTGTACCTGGCGTTGGGTCTACTCCACTGGCGCGAAAAAGTCACCGATGAAACCACCCGCCTGGCCCCGCTCTTACTCATCCCCGTACAGTTGGCCCGTGAGGATGCGGCCAGCCCCTACCGCCTACATTATGCCGCCACCGACATCAGCGAAAACTTATCGCTCCGGGCCAAAATAGCGGTAGATTTTGACCTGGCATGGCCGCCTTTCCCGGAACCAGAACAGCTTGATGTCGCCCAATACCTGACAACAATCGCGGCCGCGTTGCCCCCCCATTGGCATCTGGACAAAGAAGCCATACACCTGGGATTCTTCTCCTTCACCCGGCTAACGCTATACCATGACCTGCATCCTTCCCAATGGCCCACCACCCCACCAGAAAACCACCCTCTTTTACAAACCATCCTGAATGATCCCGACTTGCACACCATCCCCCCGGATCTCCACCCTCACCAAACCCCTGATCCCATTCTCAACCACACCGTTTTAGATAGTGATAGCTCCCAGGCACAGGCCATTGATGCCGTTAACCGGGAACCCGTCCTGGTCATCCAGGGGCCACCCGGAACCGGCAAATCGCAAACCATCACCAACCTCATCGCCGAAGCCGTGGGTGCGGGCAAAACGGTGTTATTTGTAGCTGAGAAACTGGCCGCGCTGGATGTGGTTAAACGTCGGTTAGATGCCGTGGGATTAGGCGATGCCGCCCTAGAAATACACAGCCACAAAACCAGCCGCACCCTCTTTCTGGCCGAACTGGGGCGCACTCTCAGCCTGGGCGAACCTAAATGGCGCGGCGAATTTCCGGCTCGACCCCAATGGGAAACAGCCCGTGATCGGCTCAACGCTTACCATCAGGCCATCAATACCCCCATCGGAGTCAGCGGTCTGACACCGTATCAGGTAATCGGGAAGTTGGCGGCGAGTAAGGGGCCATGGGCCCCAGGCAGTGAACAAATAGCCCCCACCAATGGAGAATTAACGCGCCCCCCTCTCCGCTTCCCGGCAACCCTCTCCGCCCAGCATTACACCGATCTCCGGGCCTGGGTGGTAACACTTCAGGTTCACTTGCAACAGATGGGTGTGCCCGATCAGCACCCGTTTTGGGGTAGTGATCGGGCCGACATCACCCCGGAACAACTGGAAGAATGGCAAACATACACGCAAGAGGCGATCAAAGCATTACGAGAATGGCAAACCGCGGCCGCGACCCTCGCCCACACCTTGCACCTGCCCCTGCCTGATAGCCCACTCCAGGTACAAAATTTGAGCCATGCCGCCACCTTTCTGCAACAGGCCCCCCATCTTTACGCCGTGCAAGTAACCGATTCGGCCTGGCTCCACGAAGCCAAACGGATTCTGGACGGCCTGAACGCGGCCGCGACCATCAGCCACCACCACCAAAAATACGACGACTGGCTCATTCCAGAAGCGTGGAGCCAGCCCGTTCTGCCCCTGCGCCAGGCATTGGCCGCCGGACAAGATCGCTGGGGGCAATGGTTTTCGGGTGATTACCGTCGCGGCCGCGCCCTGCTTACCGGCCTTTGCCAACGGCCCATTCCCCCCGAATGGGCCGACCAGATGGCCCTCACCGATGCCATTCTCGAAGTACAACGACTCCAACCCATTTTCACCGCCGCCGAGCCACTACTTGCCCAACTCTTCACCGTGCGCTGGCAAGGGCTGGCTTCAGATTGGTTGACCCTAAGCCAAATTGGCTACTGGCTCACCAACCTGCACCAAGACATCTACGAACAGCGCGTCCCCGCCGCCATGTTGGCCTATCTCCAACATACTACCCCAGACAAAAAACGTCTGGCTGACCTCTTGGCCCACCTGCACACCAGTGAGGCTACCTACCAACAAAGCCTTCAACCCGTCTTGCATCTGCTCCAACCGGCCCTCGCCTTCCCCGAATTTCCTACATCGTCACCACCTACCGCCAACTCCTTCACCACCATCCTGAACCGTCTCTATACCTGGCATACCACCAGCAAACGTTGGTCAGAAATGGCACGTTGGCATCAATTGACCCGCGGCCGCGAGCCACTCACCGGGGCGGATGCATTGCCCATCGCTACCATCATCAGCGTCGCCAGCACCTGGACTGATGGCCCCACCGCCCTACTGACCTGGTTTGAACAAAGTTATTACCAGGCCTTGCTGGAACAGGCGCAAACAGAACAACCGGCATTACGTGATGAGGACGCGGCCGCCACCCAAACCACCGCCCTCGCCCAATTTCAAACCCTGGACACAGCCTTCCTGATCGCCAATCGGCATCGGCTGGCCTACGAACATTGGCAACAACTACCCCGTCACGCCGCCATTGGCCCGGTAGGGCTTCTCCAGAAAGAAATGGCCAAGAAACGATCTCAGTTGCCTATACGAACCCTGATGCAAACATGCGGCCGCGTCATCCAACGACTCAAACCAGTACTCATGATGAGTCCCCTCTCCGTAGCCACCTTCCTGCCGCCAGAAGCCATGCAGTTCGATATCGTCATCTTCGACGAAGCCAGCCAGATACGCCCCGCTGAAGCGTATAGTGCCATTTTACGCGGCCGCCAGGCTATCATTGTCGGGGATAGCCGCCAATTACCCCCTACCCCGTTTTTTGAACGCGTGCTCGGCGAAAACGAAACGGAAGCGGACGAGAATGAGGATAATGAACCAACCGCCCCACCAGAGAGCATCCTGGATTTGCTGGTGCGGCAAAACGTGCCCCAGGCATGGTTGCGGTGGCATTACCGCAGTCAGCATGAATCACTTATCGCCCTGTCTAACCAGGAGTTTTACGATAACCAATTGGTCATTTTCCCCAGCCCAGATGCCCACAAACAGAATGTGGGGCTGGTGTTTCACCACCTGCCCCATACCATCTATGAGCGCGGTGCCAGTCGCACAAATCCCCAAGAAGCTCTGGCCGTAGCGCAAAAAGTCATACACCAGGCCAGAACGCGGCCGCAACAAACCCTCGGTGTCGTCGCCTTCAGTACCGCCCAGCAAAAAGCTATCTGGCATCAACTAGAAATTCTGCGCCGCCAGCACCCAGACATCGAACCATTTTTCCAGGCCCACCCCCATGAGCCGTTTTTTGTCAAAAATCTGGAAAATGTGCAAGGGGATGAACGAGATGTCATTTTGATTAGCCTGGGCTACGGGCGCACGGCCGAAGGTAAACTGGCCTTGAATTTTGGCCCCCTAAACCAGAGTGGTGGCGAAAGGCGTCTCAATGTGTTGATTACCCGCGCCCGGCAACGCTGTGAACTATTTGCCAACTTCCGGGCCGAGGAGATGGATTTACGCCGGACAGATTCAACCGGAGTATTGGCGCTGAACAAGTTTTTGCGCCATGCCGCTACCGGAGTCTTGCCTGACCTGGCCCCCACAGAACGCGAGGAAAAAGATGGACTGGTGGCTGAGATCGCGGCCGCGCTCCACCAACAAGGCCACACCGTGCGCTCCCTCAACAGCGGCATCAACCTGAACCTGGCCATTGGGGACGCGGCTAACCCTGGCTATGATCGTCTCGCCCTGATGACCGATGGCGGCAAAGCCCTTTCTGCCCCCTCCGCCCGTGATCGGGAACGACTCCAGGCGCAGGTGCTCACCCGCCTGGGCTGGCAACCTTACCGACTCTGGAGTTGGGGATGGTGGCAATTTCCACAACGGCAGTGGACACGGTTATTACAGGCAACCAAAGGTGGAAAATCCGCTACAATCACCAGCGAACCATCCGCCATAAACGATACACAGCTACCCACAACCAGCGACCCGGCAACAGCCCGTGAAGAGTGGGCCGGGATAGAGCGCTATGATCAGGTGCGCACAGAACCGCAAACCCGACCTATTCCGCCGTATATACAGGCAGAATTGAAGGTGAGCCTGACCACGGATCGTGATCATTGGCGTTATGACAAAAAATTGGACCTGTTTACAGGGGAACAATTTCATCTCTTTGACTGGGAATGGCGCCGATTTTTGCCCCAACGACGTACCAAAGTCAGTGGTCAGTTACAGCAAACCCGTGTAAAAGAGAATCCCGGCCCAGGCCAACTCTATAGTGCTCTGAGTTATTCCCCCTTCGACCAGGCGTTTTATCATTCCGTCTGGTTCTGGCTTTTCACCCCCAACAACAAACTGTATCAGCTACTGCTAGATCACAAGACGTTCCAGTTTTATCTTAACACTAGCCACAGTCATGGTGAACGTCGGCAATACACAACCACTGAGTATGATCCGCTCACGGGTGAGTTGAAACGCCTACGCCTGACCCACACCATTGACATGGAAACAATCATGCTCCCAGCCAAAATTCATCCAGCCATTGCCACCGAGGTGGCGGATGAGGTGAAATGGGTGGAGAAAATTGTGGCTACTGAAGGGCCAGTACACCTGGATGAGGTATTTCGACGCCTGGCCCACGCCACAGGGCTAACCCGGCGTAGTACGGTGGTAGATGGATTGGTGAAGAGTGCAACCGCGGCCGCGGTTGTACAAAATTTAATCCACCGTAGAGGTGAATTCCTCTGGCCGCCTGACCTTACCCATCCCCCCATACGCAACCGGGCTAATCTTACAGGGGTCTCTCGTTCTCTGGATCTGGTTGCCCCTGAAGAAATAGAAGAGGCCATCCAGATGGTGGTACAAGATGGCCTCGGTGCCTTGCCCAAAGAAATTCCTCAGGCAGTAGGGCAGTTATTGGGTTTTACCCGTCTGGGCCATACACAAATCCAGCTTGTTTCATCCCTGGTCAAGCAGATGCTTCAAGAAGGCCGTCTCGTGGCGCAAGATAAGTGGATTGTTGTGCCATAAGGGTCATAAAGTGGCATTTTGTTTGCGGCAACAGCCTGAACCTACCTCAAACTTTGGCCTGAACGTGAAAAACCCCCACCCCTAACCCCGCCCCCGGGGGCGGGGAACTTTTCTGAGCGCGGTTTGGCGGGACTTCGCCCGCCAAACCGCGTCGTTGGGGTTTCTCCCCTTCCCTCTGGGATCGTTGGGGGAGGGGTCTTCAGCCTGAACCTACCTCAAACTTTGGCCTGAACGTGAAAAACCCCCACCCCTAACCCCGCCCCCGGGGGCGGGGAACTTTTCTGAGCGCGGTTTGGCGGGACTTCGCCCGCCAAACCGCGTCGTTGG
>JAGNBF010000110.1 GCA_018004935.1 Chloroflexota bacterium
AAGCCATCCCCGTTGTCCTGCAAGGCAAGGACGTTTTAGGGCTGGCCCAAACGGGAACCGGCAAGACGGCGGCTTTTATCCTGCCTATTTTGCAACGGTTGCTCACCGGGCCGACCCGCCAGATCCGCGCCCTGGTCGTCGCCCCCACGCGGGAACTGGCGGAGCAGATTTACCAGACCAGTGTAGACCTGAGTCGGCAAACGAAGATTCGTAGTGCGACCATCTACGGGGGTGTCGGTAAAGGGCCGCAAGTCGCGGCCGCGCAACGTGGCACCGAAATTATCATCGCCTGTCCGGGCCGCCTGCTCGACCTCATCAATGAGCGACAGGTGGACCTCTCCAAAGTGGAAGTGTTGGTGCTGGATGAGGCTGACCGCATGTGTGACATGGGGTTCCTGCCCGACATCCGCCGCCTGCTCAAACACGTTCCCGCCCAACGGCAAACCCTCTTCTTCTCCGCCACCATGCCCGAAGATATCCGCGTGCTGGCGAATGACATCCTGAAGAACCCTACGCGGGTGCAGGTGGACATCATCGCCCCGGCCAAAACGGTCTCCCACGCCCTCTACCCGGTGGCCGACAGCCTGAAAACGAAGCTGGCGATCACCATGCTGGAGACGATGGGCATGGGACGGGTACTGATCTTTACCCGCACCAAACATCGCGCCCGTAACCTGGCCGGGAACCTGGTCAAACAGGGGTATCGCGCCTCGGCGTTGCAGGGGAATATGTCGCAAAATAAGCGGCAGGAAGCGTTGAATGGCTTCAAAGAGGGCAAATACGACATCCTGGTGGCGACGGACATTGCCGCACGGGGTATTGATGTGACAGAAATCAGTCACGTTATTAACTTTGACATGCCAGACACCGTGGATGCGTACACCCACCGCATTGGCCGGACGGGGCGGGCCAAACAGACGGGTGAAGCATTTACGTTTACGGTGATTGATGATGAGCCGATGGTGCGCGACATTGAACGGGTGTTGGGCACGCGGATCGAGCGGCGGCGGCTGGAGAATTTTGATTACGGCCCGGCGGGTTTGGAACAACAAAGGCAGAGTCCGCGGCCGCAAACCTCCCGCCCCTCCCAACCCCCACGCAACAACCGCCCCTTCTCCCCCCCGCGCCAAAGCCGCCCCCACAACGCCCACAACCAGGGACAACACGGCCTTCGTCGCACGGATAAAGCGGGATAAAATACGGGCAAAGAAATTGTGAATGGTGAATTGTGAATGGTGAACGCCACTGCTAACTGCTAATTGCTCACTGCTCACTGCTCACTGCTCACTGCTCACTCAGTCCTCACCCCTCAGTCCTAAAAGGAGTCTCCCATGACTGATCCACGTGTTACTAAACTGGCCCAGGTGCTGGTCAACTACTCACTGGCCTTACAACCGGGCGAAAAATTTATGCTTGTCACCGCTCCGGCGGCGGAACCGTTAAATTTAGCCGTTTACAAGGAAGCGGTGTTGGCCGGGGCGCATGTCACTGTGCAACAAGCCATCCCCGGTGCCAACGAGATTCTTTTCAAATATGCCAGCGATGAACAACTGGATTATGTGTCACCACTCCAGGAGTTTGCGATGGAAAATATGGATTCGTATTTGAGTATTGGCGCGACGGTCAATACACGTGGGTTATCCGGTGTTGACCCCAAACGGCAAAGTCGGGCCTCAAAAGCCGGTGCGCCGCTGTTTGCGAAGGTGATGCAACGGTTTGCGGAAGGAAAGTTGAAATGGTGCGGCACGCGCTTCCCGACCCATGCCTCAGCCCAGGAAGCGGACATGAGCCTGAGCGATTATGAGGATTTTGTCTACAGTGCGGGCCTGCTACATCTGGATGATCCGGTGGCGGCCTGGAAGGCGCAAGGGGAACGCCAGCAGAAGCTGATTGATTGGCTGGCCGGGCGGGACAAAGCGGTGCTGAAGGGGGCCAATATTGACCTGACCCTCTCGATTAACGGGCGTAATTTTGTGAATGCCTGCGGCCGCGAAAACTTCCCTGATGGCGAAATCTTCACCTCACCCGTGGAAACATCCGTCAACGGCTGGGTCCGCTTTGGGTATCCGGCCATTTACGGCGGCCGCGAAGTCACCAACATCGAACTGTGGTTTGAAGATGGCAAAATCGTCAAAGAACAGGCCAGCAAGGGTGAAGAACTGCTCACCGCTCTGCTCAACACCGACGATGGCTCCCGCTTCCTCGGCGAATGGGGCATTGGCACGAATTACGGCATCAACCGCTTCACCAAAGATATGCTCTTCGACGAAAAGATGGGCGGCACAATCCACCTGGCCGTCGGGGCCGGATTCCCCGAGGCGGGTGCACAGAATAAGTCCGGCGTGCATTGGGACATGCTCTGCGACATGGCCGACAGTGAAATCACGGTAGATGGGGAACCGTTCTACCGCAATGGGCATCCTGTTGTAGGGTAAGAACCCGAAAATAATTAATTGTTGAATCGGTGAATTGTTGAATGGTTAACGGGAAGCGTTAGCCATCGCCTCATTAACCAGTTAGCCGTTCAACAATTCAACAATTAATTGTTTCATTCTCCCATGAGTTTTCCCTCCCTCAAATCCCTCCCCCGCAACGTCTGGGCCGTCACCCTCACCAGCTTC
The DNA here is from genome assembly GCA_018004935.1 of Chloroflexota bacterium. Classification (GTDB taxonomy): domain Bacteria; phylum Chloroflexota; class Anaerolineae; order Promineifilales; family Promineifilaceae; genus Trichofilum. The sequence continues at coordinate 2,622 of JAGNBF010000110.1, forward strand.
CTCACCGACATCTCCAGTGAGATGATTTTCAACCTGTTGCCGCTCTTCCTGGCCAATGTGCTGGGGGTGCGAACCAATGTCATTGGCCTGATCGAAGGGTTGGCGGAGACGGTTGCCAGTTTGCTCAAGCTGTTTTCCGGCTGGTTTTCGGACCGGATTGGGCAGAGGAAATCGTTGGCGGTAGCGGGGTATGGGTTGTCGGCAGTGGTGAAGCCGTTGCTGTACTTTGCCGGTTCCTGGGGTGGGGTGCTGGCTGTGCGTTTTGTGGATCGGGTGGGCAAAGGCATCCGCACCGCCCCGCGTGATGCGATGGTGGCGGATAGTGTGTCGCCACAACAGCGCGGCCTGGCTTTTGGTCTGCACCGGGCGGGCGATACGGCGGGCGCACTGGTGGGGATGCTCATCGCCATTGTTGTGGTCTGGTTGATGCAAGCCAATGCGCTCACCCTGGAGCGATCCACCTTCCAACGGCTCATTCTGTTGAGCCTGATTCCCGGTTTTCTGGCGGTGGTAGGGCTGGCCTGGCTGGCGCGGGATGTGCCGGTGACGGAGCAACGCGGCCGCCCCCGTTTTTCCTGGCGTGGTTTACCGGCTAACTTCCGGCGTTATGTGCTGGTGGTGGTGCTGTTCACCCTGGGCAACTCCGCCGATGCGTTTCTGGTGCTGCGGGCGCAGGAGCGGGGGCTGAGTGTGCTCGGTGTGTTGGGCATGTTGGCGACGTTTAACCTGGTGTATGCCGTCATTTCCGGCCCGGCGGGAGCGTTATCGGACAAAATTGGGCGGCGCAAACTGTTGGTGGGGGGCTGGCTGGTGTATGCACTGTTGTACCTGGGGTTTGGGGTGGCCGCGGCCGCGTGGCAAGTCTGGCTCCTCTACGCCCTCTACGGCATCTACTACGGCACAGTCGAAGGCACGGCTAAAGCGTTCGTGGCCGATCTGGTGGACAAAGAACAACGGGGTACAGCTTACGGCGTGTACAATGCGGCGGTGGGGTTCTCGGCCCTGCCCGCCAGCCTGATCGCTGGGGTGTTGTGGCAGGGGGTAGGGAGTTGGGGTGGTTTCGGTGCGGCCGCGCCCTTTCTGTTCGGAGCGACGTTGGCTTTGATGGCGGTTGGCCTGTTGTTCTATTGGCTACCGCAAGGTCAGTAAACCAGGCCCACGTTGGTAATAACTTTGTAAGCATCTCCTAATGCCCTTGTTGGTTTCTCCGTCTATGATTATGGCTAAATGACGGGAGTTCCCAGAGTTCCAACAAGTTCCTCTGAGTTTCCCAGTTCCTACGAGTTCCTGTCCAAAGGAGAGACGCCATGTTCATCAAGAAAAAGAAATCCTGGGAAATCCCCTCGTCTGAAATTACCCCGGAACACATTTATCTGTCACGACGGCAATTTATGACGGGCGCGGCCGCGCTCAGTGCCACGGCCCTTCTGACTGCCTGTAGTGGGGGGAGCGGCCGCGCCGCCCTGCCCACCCTGCCCCCTCCCACCGTCTCCGCCACCAGCGACGAATTAGGCGATTCGCTTACCCCGTTTGAAACGGCCACCAACTACAACAACTACTACGAATTTACCACCGACAAAGAACGAGTCGCCCCCTTAGCCGCCGAATTTCCCACCTCACCCTGGCAAGTCGAAGTCGGTGGGCTGGTCAACAAACCCGGCACTTATGATGTAGATGACCTGAAAAGCCAATTCGAACCGGAAGAACGCGTCTATCGTCTGCGCTGTGTTGAAGGGTGGTCTATGGTCTTACCCTGGTCGGGATTCCCGATTAGCAAACTACTGCAAGCTGTAGAACCCAAAAGCGAGGCCCAATATGTCCGCTTTGAGACCATTAATGACCCACAAAACATGCCCGGTTTAAGCAGTCCCTGGTACAACTGGCCTTACGTCGAAGGGTTACGCCTGGATGAAGCGATGAATGATCTGGCGATTTTTGCTACCGGGTTATACGGTCACGATCTGCTCCCCCAAAATGGTGCCCCGTTCCGCGTCGTTGTACCCTGGAAATACGGTTTTAAGAGTGTCAAATCTATTGTTAAAATAGAACTGGTTAAAGAGCCACCGACAACTTTATGGATGGACGCGGCCGCGAACGAATACGGTTTCTACGCCAACGTCAACCCTGAAGTAGACCATCCCCGTTGGTCCCAGGCCAACGAACGACGTATTGGCGAACCCGGGCGTCGGCCAACCCTCAAATTTAACGGTTATGAAGAGCAGGTCGCTTACCTCTACGAAGGAATGGACTTACGGATAAATTATTAGTAACTATACACATCCTCGAGGGCTGAGTTTGTCGAAGCCCGGCTCCGCCTTCGACAAACTCAGGTCTCGTTTGCCCCGAAATGTTGAGAAGATACTTAAACCTCGACTCTGAACTCGAACCTCTGAACTTCACCATGAAACTCGATAACAAAACCCTCTCCCGCCTCTTCAATGGGGCCACGCACATCGGAGCCTGGTTGCCGTTGATTTTTTTACTCATTGATCATTTCACCGACGACCTGACCGCCGATCCCATCCGGGAAATCACCTTGCGCACAGGGAAAACCGCCCTGGTTTTGCTCATCCTGTCGTTGGCGGTCACCCCCCTGATGACCTGGCTGGACTGGAAATTCCTCACCCCCAGCCGCAGACCTTTGGGGTTGTATGCCTTTGGTTATGTCTGTTTACACTTGCTCACCTTTGTCTATCTCGATTATGGTCTGCAATGGGCGTTTATTATTGAAGGGATTGTGGAAAAACGGTACGCCCTGGTGGGATTCACGGCCTGGTTGTTGATGATTCCGTTAGCCATAACCTCTACTAAAGCCGCCCAAAAGAAGATGGGTAAACGCTGGAAAAGCCTGCACAAACTGGCTTATGTGAGCGGTATTCTGGCGATTATTCATTATGTCTGGCTGGTAAAAAATGCCTACACCCAACCCGTCTTATACGGCTCCATTCTGTTCATTCTGCTTCTCGCCCGCTGGCAACCCATCAAACAACGGATTATCCACCTGCGGCAGAAGCTCCAAAAACGGGCGCGGGGCCGTTCTTTACCCACCCCCCAAAGATAAAAAGTAGCATTCATCAGTCAGGAATTTTTATCCCTAAAACCTATGGACCCTGAAAACGCTGTCATTAAATTATGTGTTGCCGGTATGCAGGCAGAAAGAGACGGGGAGACAGCCGAAGCGCGTCACCTGTGCCAACAAGCCTTGGAAATAGCCCGGGACCATTTTGAGCAGTGCATTGCCGCTCACTATGTGGCACGCCACCAACTCACCCCCCAAGATACCCTTCACTGGAACGAAGAGGCGTTACGTCATGCCGACGCCATAACGGATGACCGGGTACAAAGTTTTTACCCGTCGCTTTATCTAAATCTGGGACATAGTCATGAGGTTTTGGGCCATGAAATTGAGGCCAAACGGTTTTACGACCTCGCGGCCGCGCACGCGGAACAATTACCGGATGATCGCTATGGCAATATGGTGCGGCACGGGGTGAGCCAGGGGCGCAATCGCCTAAAATAGAAGCTCACAGCAAGGTGTCTCTCATTGAATCACCAATTGGACAATCGTTCCTGAGAACACGATTCGTAAGCAGATGCACCCATCAGAACGAGGGGCCAACAGCGCAGATTATGCACCTGGGGCCATACAGCGCGGAAGGGCCAACGGTGGCGCGACTTCACGCCTGCATTGCGGAGCATGGCTACAGCCTTTCCGGCAAACACCACGAAATCTACCTGAGCGACCCCCGCAAAACCACCCCGGAAAAAAGAAAACCGTCATTCGACAGCCGTATCAAATAGGATGATTGACCATTGACGGATTGGCTTATGAATCAAATTCTCGGGCGAAAAAGTCCTGGATATTTACAATCGGAATACCAACATACATTTTGAGTGCTAACAAGTGGCGATCATTTGTTACGACATACCGGGCACTGGCTTCAACGGCACAAAGCAAAAAAAGATCATCGTCTGGATCGGCAACAACTATGGGCGGTTTATTTCGCACTACTTCAAAGGCTTTGGCTAACTGTAAGGCATAAGTTGCCAACTGAAAAGGGGTTTGGTCAAGAATTTTTAAGCGTTCTTGAAAGCGTTCGTAAGCCAGCACCTCTTCTAGCTCTAATATCATGGGATAAGCCACACATAACTCCACTCTCCCTTTTTCTGCCAGGTTTAGCAATCGCCAAGCATCGCCTTGCCAAAGAAGGCCAGAAATCCAAATGTTCGTATCAATGACAATACGCATGAGCTAATTATTTTTGCGTTCATGACGTTGCTGTCGAACTTCATGAACAATATCATTAATTTCATCCAGAGATAGGGCATCTGCGTCTGGAGTTTGAGCAACAGCTTTTAGCGGTGAGGGAGTAATCTTTTTTAGGTGAAGTGTATCCCCATCTTGCCAGACAATGAAACGATCCGAAAGCCGAAACTGTTGGCTAATTTCGGGAGGGAGTTGTAAGGTTCGATTTGAGTTAAATGTCGCTATGGCTGTCATTCTTTGCACCTCCACACTTTTATTGGGCTATTCTAACATTTTAGCACAGGCTTACACACAGTGCTTAGGTCACGCAACGCTTAACACAGGCATAAGTTCAAACTGTGTGAGTTGGCAGTATTGTCCAATCCCTATCTTCTCATACTCATCCACAACCAGCAGTGGCACTACCTGGTCTAAAATAAAGAACTCAATACTTCTTGGCAGAATATTTATTGCGCCTTTCTCGAATGATCTTGCCGGGCTCAATATGAGCAGAATTGAACTCTACAAGTTTTACCCAATCTACTTTTCCGTTTTCACAAAATTCATTCGCAAATTCGACGGTGAAATTGGTAACAATTCTCGCTTGTTCGTCCATGAACTCATCATTTTTCTCTCTGGCTTTATACCCCAACGGCTCAATGATTTGTGTATAAAGTTCACCAATGCCTGAAATGAAGGACCAAAAATCTTGACCGCAATATTTGAAATAGTCACCTTTGTCTGGATTGGCATCCTGGCCATAACAACAACCATTGATTGGTATTACTTGAATCAAAGCGCGACTCTGCTGAATATCAGCCTTTGCATCAACGAAATTTTCGCGCATTTTCCTTATCTGATCCGCATTCCCCCAATTCGGCCCTGACTTAATGGAAACAACATAATAAACATCATCTTTCTCAAATTCCAAATCTATACTGGGGCGGTTCGAGGGCTTTCTACCTCCATAAACTAAACCACAGATATGAACTGCCAATCCTTCCAAGAATTCTCCAAACATGGTTTCTTCTTGAGAAGAGAGATGTGCATCCAACAACAACTTTACCAAATCTGGAGCGGCGATGATGTTTTTGGCCTTGAACAAATAGGAGTTTTTGCGTTGGAGAATTTGTTTCAGTTTCAGCAGTCGCAAACTGCTAAGACGGTGTTCGTGAAATTGCCCAATATTGTTCTCCACATATTTTCTAATATCGGCGAGTGATAGTTTTTCGTTGTTCATAAAAGCCTTGTCTGTTCTGTGGTTATTTCACTTTCCGCTAATTCAAAATACTCTGGCTGAATCTCAATACCGATACCACTGCGACACATCCGTTTAGCAATTCTGATGGTGGTTCCAGACCCCATGAATGGATCTAAAACTGTATCACTTTCTTTAGTAAAAAGTTTTATGAACCATTCTGGTAACGCGTCAGGGAAAACAGCACTATGGTTACGGTTTTTCGTCTCCGTCGCCAGGTGCAATACATTTGTCGGATAAACTTTATCTCGGTCAAGCCAATTGGCGACACGTTTGCCAAAACCACTCCCTACTTTAGAAGTGTCTCTTATCTTATCCGTTTGACTTAGATTTTTAAGTCGCTTTTCAGCCCAATCGCCCATAGGAACCATAACTTCATCCTGGTACATACTAAAGTGCTTACTCTTATTAAATTGCAGAAGTCGTTCCCAGGAATCGCGAAAGCGGTTGGGCCACTTTCCAGGGTAGGAATTTTTTTTATGCCAGATAAATTCTTCTGTCCATAACCAGCCCTGTTTTCGCATTTCCAGGATTAATTCCATGACATAAGTATGGCGTTCGCCGTTGACAACCTTTTCTTTAATATTCAAAACAAATGTGCCTTCTGGCTTTAGCACCCGTAGCAATTCCTGGCTAATCGGCAGAAACCACTCTACATACCTATCAGGGCTAATACCCCCATACGTAGTTTTGCGGCTATCGGCATAAGGCGGAGAAGTAAAAATGAGATTGGCAGTATTGTCAGGAATATCTTTTAAGATTTCCCGACAATCACCGAGAATTAACTGGGTCGAGGTGATGTTTTTCATATTGGCATATCGCAAAAGCAAAGTTTCCAGCCCCATTTTACCCGAAGTAAGGCGTCTGACTACTGTTTTATGTTTGTAGATCGCGGATTTCTCCTTCACATTCACGCAGGCGTTTGTGGATGAAGGCTTGCTCGATGTGGTTGTGGGTGAGGGAGAGGGCACGCTGGTACGCGGCCGCACTCTCCCCCCACCACCCCGCTCGTCGTAACAAATCGGCACGGGCCGCGTGGAACAGGTAGTAGCCATCCAGTTCGCCGGACTGCTCTAACTGGGCCAGCATCTCCAGCCCGGCCAGCGGCCCTTCCGCCATCGCCACGGCAACGGCCTGATTAAGCCTGACAACGGGGGTGGGTTGGTAACGGAGCAGTGCCCCGTACAGCGCGGCAATCTGACGCCAGTCGGTGGCTTCGGGGGTGGGGGATTCGGCGTGGAACGCGGCAATGGCGGCCTGAATCTGGTATGGGCCAGGCTGACGGCGTGCCATCGCCTTGTCCAACAGGGCGATACCGGCCTGAATTTCCGTGTGCTGCCACAAGCTGCGATCTTGCTCATCCAGGGTGAGCAGTTCCCCGGCGGGGCTGAGGCGGGCGTCGCGGCGGGCGTGGTGCAGCAGCATCAGGGCCAACAAGCCCATGGCTTCGGCATGATCGGCCTGGGTGGGTTCGTCGGCGAGCAGGCGGTTGAGCAGGTAGCCGAGCCGGATCGCTTCGGCGCACAGGTCGTGGCGGATGAGATCATCCCCCTGGCTGGCACGATACCCTTCGTTGAAGATGAGGTAGAGGACGGCTAACACGGCGTTGAGCCGTGCGCCGAGCAGGTGGGGCGGGGGCACGCGGTAGGGAATCCCGGCCGTTTTGATTTTGCGTTGGGCACGGACGAGGCGTTGGGCGCAAGTGGGGACGGGGATGAGGAACGCGGCCGCGATCTCCTCTGTTGTTAATCCCCCCAACGTGCGTAAGGTCAGGGCCACCTGCGCTTCCAGCTTGAGAGCGGGGTGACAGCAGGTAAAGATGAGTTTGAGCCGTTCGTCAGGGTAACTGTCCATCGCGTCTTCGTCCGGGTCATCGTGCAACAAGAGGGGGAGTTTGGCGGCTTGAAGTTTGGTGCGGCGCAGGCGGTCTATGGCTTTATGGCGGGCAGTGGTGGTGAGCCACGCGGCCGCGTTCTGGGGCACCCCTTTCTGCGGCCACTGCTCCAATGCCGTCACCCACGCATCCTGCAACGCATCTTCCGCCAGCGCAAAATCCCCCAGGTAACTGATAAGCGTCGCCAACACCCGGCCATATTCCTGGCGGAAAACATCGTCAATGACTGCATGAGTTGATGCCATAAGCGATAAAGCACAAAGGGCAGAATGAATCCACAGATGTCACAGATGGCTCTACTGAAAAAGGTCGCGCAGAGACGCCAAGACGCGGAGACGCCAGAGAAAAATTCGTGCTAATTCGTGAAATTCGTGGCTTTTTTCAGCGGATTCATAGATGAACACATTTCTTATTTTATCTGTGAAAATCTGTGTCATCTGTGGATAACCGCTACTCAAACTCTACAACCGGCCTGATCTCAATTGTGCCGTGTTCGGCGGCGGGAATTTTGGCGGCCAGGGCGATGGCTTCGTCGAGGTCTTTGCAGTTGAGGATGTAGAAGCCGCCTAACTGCTCCTTTGTTTCGGCGAAGGGGCCATCGGTGGCGAGGGTTTGGCCGTCGCGGATGCGGACGCTGGTTGCCATGTTGGTGGGGTGTAACGGTTCGCCGCTGTCGAATAGCCCGCGTGCCCTTACTTCCTTGGTGAACTCAAAATAGCGACCCATGTACGCTTCCTGTTCCGGCGGGGTCATGGCGGCTTCGTAATTCTCGTCAGAGTAGATTAAAAGCATGTAACGCATGGTAAGGTCTCCTTTTTAAGGGTGTAAAGGGATAATCTACTCTAACGACGAATGAGAAGGATGCAATTCGACATTTTTGTGTAGAAGGGGTAGGTTTGGGTTTGCGGCCGCACGTTTCCCCTGACTTCCCAGGTTCGTGCTAAAATCTTAATGGGGAGACATGGGGTACAACCTATGGCAAGATTATCCATCAATAAACATTTCTTAATATCGTTACTCGTTTTGGTCTTGACTGCCTGTAGAGAACAGACGACTGTATCACCTACAGCAGAGCAGTCCCCTTTGCCTGTCAGCACAATCACTGCCAACCAAACGCCAGATACAATCGAAACACCAACCGTATCCGAGAATCCACTCCTCTTGTTCGCACGTGCCAATGACCTTTGGCAAGTAAATGTTCAAGGGAAAAACGTAACTCAGTTGACAACTTATCAGACACTCAACTGGAATATGGAAGAAGGGGATGAATGGCGATTGGCCGCTCAAAACCAGCCCCCTACCTTCTCACCAGATGGAAAATGGCTAATCTTTTCACCGACAGGTCACGATCTGACACTGATCAACTTGCCAGAAAACAAGCAGATAAACCTACCCAAACCAGGAGCGTTCATGGCGGTTTGGTCGCCCGATTCTCGTTTTGTGGCCTATGCACCCAACCACCAAGAGCTTTTTATTTATGACATAGAAAATGCTCAGGCCATCTCTTTGTTCCAGACTGAGTCACCAAACATCGTCAACATCGTCTGGTCGCCTGATAGTCAGTTTGTTGGCTTTGGTTGTTGTTTTATCGCCAATGCCGATGGGGTTAGCACAGGACAGATAAAGCGTGTGGAGATTGTGACGGGCGCGGCCGAAACAGTAGGGGAAATGTCATCTTCAATTGGAGGTGGTACTCCTCCTCTGTGTTGGCTCCCCGCAGATGAAATCGTACAGCTAAACTCTGAAAATGACCTTGATGGGCAATGTTCTTACAGACCGCCCGGCATTGAAGCTATCTCCCCTGATGGTGCGCTACGGGCTTTACTCCAGCCAGCCTCTGCAAACGATAGTTTTTGGGAAGAGGCGACGCTGTTGACAGTAGAGGATGTGCAATCCTCCACTCCCCTTTGGCAACGTCAACTGAGCGAGAACGTCAAAATTGTGGCCTGGTCAGCCGACGGCCAATACTTAATACTAGACGATTTTCAAAGTAACTCACCCATCTGGCGCATGAAAGGGGATAATTCGCAACCGCCTGAAATTCTAGTAGATGAAGGTTATTTGTTAGATGTAGCGAGTGTTACCAATTAACCGGACAAAACACCATCTCAAAAAAAGACCTCGTTGGCTAACCCAACGAGGTCTTTTTCTTATCCGTGTTTATCCGGGAAATCCGTGTCCTGACTATTTCTTCCGCACTGGAAAGCGGCTGAGGACGGTAGCGGCGTCGGGGGTGGGCAGTTTGGCCCCGACTTTGACTTCTTTGGGCAAGGCCAGCGGCCGCGTAGTTTTCAGTTACTTTTCTGGTTCGTGTTACAATTTGGATGGGTAGGTAACTTAACTCGTATGCATGGGTTTGCTGAATAGGTATATCAATCAGGGAGAACTGGCTAATGAAAACTCTAAACTATCGCATCTTACTCAGGGAAGAACCAGAAGGTGGATATACTGTCACCGTTCCTTCTTTACCTGGGTGCGTGACTTATGGCGTTGATTTGCACGAAGCCATGGTCATGGCTCAAGAAGCGATTGAGCTATACCAGGAGAGTCTGGCAGTTCACAGCGAACCAATCCCTACTCCTGTCTAAATTTGAATTATTGCTCCTTCACCACAAAAAAAGACCTCGCTGGTTGAGCCAACGAGGTCTTTTTCTTATCCGTGTTTAACTGTGAAATCCGTGTACCAGCTACTTCTTCCGCACCGGGAAGCGGCTGAGGACAGTGGCGGCGTCAGGGGTGGGTAGTTTGGCCCCAACTTTAACCTCTTTGGGCAGGGCCAGCGGCCGCGTCCCACCCCCCATCTGGTAAATCCACACCGGTGTCCCTTCCTCTAGCATGGACAGGGGCAAAACCGCCTGGCCCAGCAGATAACCCTCAGCATCAATAGCACAACTCGTCACCGTGCCGATGATCTTGCCGCGCCGATCCAGCACCGGGTCGCCTGATTCGGGACGCCGCACACCTTTCTCGTTCATGCGGAAGCGCGTCACCTGCCGGTCTCGTTGGGCCTCGTGGGTCACAAAGGCCGCCCGACCAATGAAGAACGGTTTCCACAGCTTGACGTACCCCACAAACCCGGCATCGGCGGGGTTGAGGCCCATCGGCCCGGCCAGTTCATGCCCGTACAGCGGCAGACCAGCCTCGGTGCGGGTGCTATCGCGGGAGGCCAACCCACACGCCTTCAGGCCAAAACTTTCACCCGCTTCCATGAGTGCCCCCCAGAACGAGGGAGCCTGATCAGGGTGGACGAACAGTTCGTAGGCGACGCGTTCGCCGGTGTAGCCGGTGCGCGAGATGACCAGATCGAAGCCGCCCACATTGCCTTCGGTCAGACCGGCCCAGGGCAACGCTTTGATCCGTTTGGCCAGGACGGGGTCGTTGCACAGAGCCAGCAGGATGTCGGTGGAGCGTGGCCCTTGCAGGGCGATGTCTACGCGGCATTCGTCGCCCCATTGTGGGTCGCGCAGATCACGCAGGACGCAGGAATGTTCGACCTGCACCCAGGGACGGTCGGCGTCAATCTGGACGGCCCCGTTGTTGACGGCGTTGAGCCAGGCCCAATCTTTGTCGTTGTTGCTGGCGTTGACCACGAGCATGAATTTTTCGCGGCCGCGCCGGTACACCAGCAAATCATCCACCACCGAACCATCGGGCAGGAGCAGGTAGGTGTAATGGGATTCGCCGATAGCCAGGGTAGACACATCGTTGGCGGTGACGGTGTTAAGGAAGGTGAGAGCGTGGGGGCCGCTGGCTTCGAGCACCCCCATGTGGCTCACATCGAACAGCCCGGCGGTCTGGCGCACGGCGGCATGTTCTTCACTAACACTGCTGTACCACACCGGCATATCCCAGCCGCCAAAGGGAACCATTTTGGCGCCCATAGCGACATGGGTACTGTGCAGGCCCGTTTTCTTGAGCGGTCCCTCGGCGGGTTCTTCCCAGGTGAACGGGGGTAACGTGCGGCCGCGGAACTCTTTATACCGCAACGATTGCCCCACAAAATACGGCTTATGAATGTCCACCGTGTCCGAGGGGGCCGGAGCGGGCACATCGGGGGCGGAGATGACGGTGGCGACGATGGGGCCGGGCAACTTGGCCTGGACGCCCCCCGCGTTTTCGGTCTCGAAGAGGACGTAGCCATCGGACAGGGTTTGCAGCCATTCCGCGGCCGCGCTCGCCGCACGGCTATCCTCAAAACGCAACTGATACTGCTCCGCCGACAGCCGTTTGAGCCGGGCATTGAGACAGCCGCCGCCGGGGAAATAGAGACACGCGGCCGCGTCTTTGCCATCGCGCAAACCAGTCACATCGCTGGAGAGGGCCAGGTTCAGGAAAGCCATCGCTTCCGCCCCCCGGATGTCCACCCCATCCCCTGCCGGAGCCGGTTTGCTGATGCCTCTTAACTGGCGCACGGTGGCTTTGGCCTGTTGCAGGGCGGCATAATCCACCTTCGCCCGAATCTGTTTCTTGCGCGACACATCCAGGTAATAGTACGGATGACACCCTTTCAGCAAGGTTGCCATCGCTCCGGCCAACTGATCAATCTCCGCCTCACCAAACCCTAACTGGCTGATCCAGACCGTGCCCAGTCGGACGCCAGTGCTGGAGAATGCGCCCACATCACCGGGGATGGTGTTACGATTGGTGACGATACCGGCCACATCGAGGATACGCGCGGCCGCGTCGCCCGTCAGATGCACCCCATTTTCTTTGATGCTCTTGGTGTCAATCAACAGCAAATGATTTTCCGACTTTCCCGCCACCACACGGATGCCCTGCTCTTGCAGTTTGGCGGCGAACCGGGCGGCATTGGCGACGATGCGCTGTTGTAGCTCTTTGAAAGCGTCTGTTTTAGCGAGTTTCAGGGCGATGGCTAAGGCGGCGATGGTGTTGAGATGGGGGCCGCCTTGTTCGCCGGGGAAAACGGCGCGATCCAGCTTGCCTGCCAGGGCGCGGTTATGGGTGATCAGCATCGCCCCACGCGGCCCGCACAGGCTTTTGTGCGTCGTCGTCATCACCACATCAGCGATACCGATGGGGCTGGGGTGTACCCCGCTGGCGACGAGACCGGAGATGTGGGAGATGTCGGCCAGGAGATAGGCCCCGACTTCGTTGGCGATGGCCCGGAATTTGGCCCAGTCTACGATGGCGGGATAGGCAGAATAACCGGCGACGATGATTTGCGGCCGCGCCTGCACCGCCAGCTCCCGAATCGCCTCATAATTGAGCAGTTCCGTCTGGGGGTCAACGAAATAGGGGACACTCTTGTATACCTTACCCGACCGGTTGACCGACGAGCCGTGTGACAAATGGCCGCCATCGTTCAAATTCAGCCCCATGATGGTGTCGCCGGGGTTGAGCAGGGCGGTGTAAACGGCACTATTGGCCGGTGCGCCGCTGAGCGTCTGCACATTCACATACAGGTTATCCGGGCTGATGCCATTGGCGGCGAACAGTTCGGCGGCGCGGCGGCGGGCCAACGCTTCCAACAAGTCAGCAATTTCCACCCCTTTGTAGTAGCGGGGATCGCTGTAGCGGCGGTAATGCGCCAGTTCCGCCTCGATGTCCATGATGTCCGCCTCTTTTTGGCGGCGACTTTCCGGGCGGGGGTAGCCTTCGGCGTAAATATTGCCAAAGCGACTACTCATCGCCTCGCGCACGGCGTCGGGGGCCATGCTTTCGGAAGGAATGAGGATGAGCGTTTCATCTTGCCGCTGATCTTCGCGGTCAAGCAAACGTTGTAAATCAGGGTCAAGGTCGGCGACTGAGCCGCTGAAAAGGAAATCTGTGGTCATGGGGACACACTCCAGAAGATGATGTGAAGGAACTCAATGGGAAAACTGGGACGTGAAGAGGGGTTTGCCCCAGTTTGTGATAGGGCAATTTTAACAGGAATTGGAGTGATGGCGAGGATGGCAGTAATTCTCAATTTAACCAACGGTTAAAACCGTTGCCCACCAAAAGCACGCTCGAAAAATGGCCCAACCCGTAGCCCAGTTGACCGCCGGGCGGCCGCACCATTTTTAGACATTCAGGCCAAATTGAGAATTGCTGGCCTGTCGTATTTCTTTCGGGCAATTGCCTGTTTATCTGGTAAACTATACTGTCAACGGGCACAATCTGACATTTTTCGCCCTGTCGCCGCGTCGAATATATCCGTGGCCCCACCCCTAACCTTGCCTCCAGGGCGGGGAACGATTTCCGGCTCGGTTTGGCGGGCGGCCACCCACCAAATCGAGCCGTTGGGTTTCCCCCCCTTCCCTCGGGGATCGATGGGGGATGGGCCTTCCGCCTAAGCTCACCTAATCGGTTGCCGCCAACAAAATGTCATTTTATGACTGTGGTAAGTATAATAGCGAACGTAACTATACATATTCTCGAGGGTTTAGTTTGTCGAAACCCGGCTCCACCTTCGACAGGCTCAGGTATTGCTGTACCCCACCTGTATAGATAGTAGGGTGTGGTTCAAAAGTCGGCAAACGGTGCTTAACACTTTGTAGGGCGATTTGGTAAATCGCCCACGAGACGATTTACCAAATCGTCCTACAAATTTGTAAAGCTGACCTGAACCATGCCGATAGTAGCGTAGCGAACGGTAAAACAGTCTCTCATGCTCTGCAAACTTGTGCCAAACTTGCGCTGGTAATAGGCAACCTGATTATTTATGCGCCCAAAGATGACACTTCGCCCTTCACTCCACCCCTTCACTGACCCCTTTCCTCTTCGGTTACGCTCCGCTTCATCCGGTGTAACGATAGCGATCAGCAATCGCAATCATCAAGCCAGCCTGCCCCGATCTATCCGTTCGGCGCTGGAGGCGGTAAAACGGTTACGCCAACAACAGATACCAGCCGAGGTATTGGTAATTGATCTGGGATCTCAGGATGGTTCATTGACGATGTTACGCCAGTTAGAGGCTATTTATTTTGAGGTGGGTTTGCGTGTGCTGGCCTTACCGCAGAATATTACCGCGGCCGCGTACCATAACCTGGCTCTCAGCCACAGTTATTATCAATTTATCCTCTTTTTAGAGGTAACCAGGGCCTTACTCCCAGAGAATATCCCCCTGCTTTACCAGACGATACAAAAGTCACATGCGGCCGCGCTCTACGCCCCCTGCCTCACAACCACCGACACAGTAGCCCCGCTTTGGACTGAAACAGATCCCTTTTCTCCCACCGATTTTGCTCTCCCTATCACCACAACCGTAGCCCTATATGATCGCCTGCAACTGTTTGATAGTGGCGGTTTTGCCCCTGATTTGTCCCAATCCGGCCATGAGGATTGGGTTGTATTTTTGCGGCTGTTAGCTAGTGGCCGCAAACTCATCTTTGCTCCTTTACCCGTGGGTCGGATTTATGACCCCCCCAATCCTACAAGTCACGAACACCACCAAGAACGATTGGTTTATTTGCATCAACTACTGGGCCATTCTTTTTCTCAGGCTAAACTTCTATCTACCTATCAACTCAACAATCGGTGACTGAGACGAACTTGTGCCTGCTCTCCTGGGTACGCCCCTACTTTTTGAGAAAACACCCTTTGTCTACTTTTTCTCTCTGGCAAATCTGACCTATGCGAACGGAAACACTTTACTCCAGTTACCACCCCATTCAACAATATCGCCAACTGCTGACCCACATGTTAGGTGAAGACACCCATCCGGTGTTAGAGCTACGGGCCATTGACGCCTTCTTGATGAAGCAAATGGTCAGTAGTTATCCTATCAAACCAACTGTGATTGATGTCGCGGCCGCGCCCACCCTCGGGACCTCTACTATTTTCTGGGCCGCCCACCCCGGCATCCAACACCTCTACATTATGCCCACCGGCGACCCGGAAAGCTGGCACCCTCTGGTCACTGGGGCCATGACCGCCCTGGATTTACCCGGCGAAGAGATTACCTTTTGTGATGGAAATTGGGCCACCCTTCAGGAAGAACTCAATCCTCTCTGCCCCCCCATGGCTATGCTTGGCGTAGATGAGGACCTGGTATTTACCTTGCCCGAACTCCTCAACACCGTACTCAACCTGCATCCGCACATCCTTGTTTTTCTCCTACCCCTGGGAGATACGGCCAGCAGTCGCGTCTTTAATGCCGCCTGGCAGGTATGCAATTTTGATTCTTATTACTGTCTCACCCCGGCACGCGAGGTCTCACCCTATTTTTTCCAAAGTCAGATGGCCATTCTCTATCGCCGCGAAGGTAGCCATATTCCCTACGTCCTGGCGCGAATCCGGCAATTATTCGAAGGCAATTTTGACTTTCTGACTTTGCTGGAAAACCAAGGGACTCTCCAGCAAACAAATAATAATGCCGACCCCAACGAATAGGTCGGTTCTCTCCATTGGCCCTGTTATCAGGTGATAATGATGCGTCTCATGGCGGTTAGCGATCAGGTAGTAGAGCATCTTTATCATGGCGCTGTGGCGAACCATTGGCCTAAAGTCAATTTGCTCCTGGGCTGTGGCGATCTGCCCTACTATTACCTGGATTTTCTCTCCTCAGCTTTTGATGTTCCCTTACTGTATGTGCGGGGCAACCACGATGCCCACGCTTATATGACGGCAGATGGTCGCAACCAAACCTCCGTCGAATCAGGGCGCAATATTCATGGTTTAGTGCTTAAGGAACAAGGGTTATTGATCGCCGGGCTGGAAGGCTCAATGCGTTATCGCCCTAAAGCCAAATGCATGTACACCGAAGAAGAGATGGCCTGGGAAATTTTGCCTCTACTCCCTACTCTCCTGTGGAACCGGATCCGCTATGGCCGTGCTCTGGATATTCTCGTTACGCATTCTCCACCCTACGGCATTCACGATTTACCTGACCGGGCACACACCGGGTTTAAGGTATTTTTGACATTGATGAAATGGGCGCGGCCGCGTTACCTGCTCCACGGTCACATCCATACCCGCCTCAACTCCGACCCCCAAATTACCCGCTATGAAGCCACAACGGTGATGAACGTTTATCCATATCGGTTTATGGAAATAACGACGAACACGCTCGAGGGCTGAGCTTGCCGAAGCCTGTGTGCCTTCGACAAGTTCAGGCAACGGCTTAGGAACGAAAATTATACGTACCACGGTCTTAAAGTAGCGGCAACAGCCTGGGAAGGTTTGGGCTGAAGACCCATCCCCCGGCAATCCCAGAGGGAAAGAGAAAAACCCCGCCGAGAAAAGTTCCCCACCCCCAGGGTCGGGGAACTTTCTCATGTGCCGGTTATCGAGCGCGGCCGCGCTCGATAACCGGCACGCCTGGTGTTTGCTGTGGCCGGTCTCCTAACCGCGCCACCCAACTTATTTTTAGACACGTTCTTAGTAACTGGAGTTTAGAGCGAGAGGAGAGAGCGAGAGGAAATTACTCTGGAAAACCCTCTAGCTCTGGCTCTGAACTCTAAACTCAAGTAGTAATCATTCAGGAATAAGACAGGTAGCTCGGTAAGGACACCAGGACACCCGCCACAGCACGCAAGTCCTAAACTGTCATTAACCTGGTTCTCCCACCGTAACCGTTCAGTCATATCAATTCATCAATTCCCTTCTTGTGCTCTGATCACGGCGGCATAAGCATTCACGATCCCATACCCTACCACATTGTTGGGTAAGGTCGAAGACCCGCACCATTCGGTGACAAAGCCGGTATACGGATCAGCGGTTTCGATGAGAATCTGCTCGGTTTGGGCAATATCGCCGATGAGATCAGGGTTAGCTGACCAGATAAGGGCCACAACCCCTACGACATGCGGCCCGGCCATAGATGTACCATCCGCATAGGCGTAGCTGTTGTTGGGATAAGCCGAAAGGACATTCTCTCCAGGGGCCAGAATGTCAGGTTTGACGCGGCCGCTTTCATCCACTGTCACCGGCCCCCGGCTACTAAATGCCGTTACTTCCCCCAATACATTCAGCGCCCCCACTGAAAATACCTCATCATAAGTAGCCGGTGGGGCACTGACTGTCTCACATCCGGCATACCCATCATTACCCGCCGAGACAACGACAAATATACCTGCATAACGCAAGGCCCGTACCGCCGGTAAAAACACGTTGGGATCGCACCCTTCTACATCAGGACAGCCCCAGGAGTTATTGAGCACATGAGCGGAACGGGTTGCGTCCCCATCGGTAAAAGGATCCCCTCCCAATGGATAAGGCGCGAGCATAAATTGTAGACAATCCAGATAAAGCGCAGGGTTAGCCAGATTACGAGCCAGATTGACACAGGCAAACCAGGTTGCGCCAGGAGCCACACCCACATTTTGTCCCACAATGGATCCCAGGGTATGGGTGCCGTGCCCCCCGATATCGGTAGGTTCAGTAGTGTGATTCCAGGGATCAAGCCAGTTGTAATCGTCGCCTGTGGTGCGGCCGCGATAACTCACCGCCAGTTCAGGATGATCCCCTTGTACCCCCGAATCCGACTGCCCGATGACAATACCTGCGCCAGTTACCCCCAACTCCGTCCACACGCGGTCTGCCCCCATGTCAGTCAAGTTCCAATTGGGGGAGGTGGGCGCGGCCGCGTCGCCAGTCACAGAGGGGGGTAAAGCGGGTAGCGGCCGCAACACTGGGCTGTCTAAAATACGGTCTACCTCAGGGCGAGTGTTGAGCCACCAGCGCAAAAATGGCCCGGCGTCCACCTCGATGGCATTTACCAGATAGTAAGGTGTGTAATCCAGCCCCAATGTGTCCAAAGTTGAGCGCACCTCGGCCTGACTGCCGTTGGCTTGCGCGACTAATGTGTCATACACAAATTGCCGTCGCGCCTCATAATCGCTCATTGTCGCGGCCGCGGACACATCGGCCTGATCATTGAAAATAACAAAGATCCGTTCACCATGAAAACCGGGCTGACCTACCAACGCATACAGGAGTAATGCCCCCACCCACAACAGGCCCGCCACCATCATCCCCACCGGACGCATCTTCACCATTCGACCAGAGTGGCGGGCCAGGGCAAGACGCCCGATGAGGGCCACCACACTCAGCAACAAACCTGAGGCCACCGCCCCCAATAAGGCATACATCGCCCAGGTCAGACTGTCGCGGGTGCCCACATTGAGAACAAGAATCAGTTCATCTGGGTCTAACAAAAGCAGGGGCGCGGCCGCGTTCAACCCCACCAACAAGGTTATGGCCTGCCAATTTTTGCTGGTAGTGCCACTACCCGGCCAACGCACCAGGCTTATCACAGCCCAGCTCAGTGTAGGCAACGTCAACATCAGAAATAGTTGCATCCCATTGTGCCCCACACCGCCGCCCAGCAATAACAACAAAACCCCAGCCACGATCCCCCCGCCAACCATACACCAAAGCGGATTGACTTCAGCCTGCTGGAGCGGCCGCACATAGAAAAAATCGAGCGTCAACCCGGCCACCAACCCCACCAACAGCCCCACAAACAGGTTTAAAAAGGTATCCAGGGGGGAGCCAAAGGCTCCAAAAACGAGCCATAACCACAAAGGGATGGGGGCAAGGAGCCATGCCAGCCATAACTGATGCCCTTGTCTTATTTGCGGCCGCCATTGCGGGTTAAGCCGCTTCTGTTGCCGCCAGATGAAAGCCACCAGCCCGACCAGGAACAAGAGGGTTCCTATCATTTGGAGAACAGCGGTTGTCTTAGCTGACGTTGGCCCGGCAAAACGGACAGGTGTGAGGCAAAGAAAATACGCGGCCGCGACCACCCACACCTGAAACACCGGTTTTAAGGTCCGTTCCGGCCAGAAAATAGCCAGAGGTAACGTAGGGAGCAATAAGAAAATCCCTTGCCAGAATACCAGTATCGGCCAGGTCCAGGCTGGGACATCCCCCCCCGTAGACACAACCAGTTCCACTGCCAACCAAAGCACATATTGCGGCGCGGCCGCGACCCCTACCAGCCAAAAAAATAACAAAACCGCAATCACCAGACCCATCCATTGGTATGAGGCATCATCACGTATTTCCTTCATATTCGTCTCTCATCCTTTTTCATCCTGAGGCTACAGAGGCTTATCCCCTTGTCTAACAGATTAGTAACCGTTCAGCCTTCCGAAGGTTTGTTCCACTGGTCAACCCCTTTCCCGAAACCTTCGGAAAGCTCTTTTTCTCAGGTAACTGAACGCTTACAACAGATTATCACAAATCTCTTGTTTTCTGGAGTTTGGCGTTTTTTGTTTTCACAACTTATTCCTACGCTCGGCGTGGGAATTCCCTCTGGGACGCTCTGCGTTCTATACGACGCCGAGCGTGCAATGAGAAGGTGAAACCGCTAACCCTCACCCCCGACTCCTCTCCCGTTTCGGGGGAGGGGAGTTAGTTCCCTCTCCCGGGGGAGAGGGTTAGGGTGAGGGGCTGTATAGATACAAAACAGCAATTCGCAATTTAGCCAACAGTTATTGTTGTTTAAAAAAACAGTCAGGGAATAGGGTTTCCCCCACCCCTACCCCCCCCAGGAACGGGGAACTTTCTCCTGTGCCGGTTATCGAGCGCGGCCGCGCTCGATAACCGGCACGCCTGATGTTTCCCCCTTCCCACCGGAAAACGCAGGAGTTCCCCATGGGCCTACGGCACACCAAGAGAGATGAAAATCTGTAGGACGATTTTGTAAATCGTCCACCGGGCGATTTGCCAAATCGCCCTACATTTTCGCAGGAGTTCCCCATGGGCCTACGGCACACCAAGAGGGATGAAAATCTGTAGGACGATTTTGTAAATCGTCCACCGGGCGATTTGCCAAAGGGTGTGTTTCAAATGAGTTGAATAACAGCTATGCTCAATTGTCACAATGGGTAGGGGTGGGACAGGTGGGGTTGGCCTCATCTTTTCACCCTGGCCTCATCTCCCACCTGACTCACCCTGATAGCAGACAAGGCCTTGGTGGGGCAGGTGGGCGAGGCAACCGGGAGAACAGGTTGGGGTGATCCGTCAATATTTCCCCCGGTTGCCCCGCCCCTACAACTCAACCGAAATGAAACACACCCTTTGCCAAATCGCCCTACATTTTCGTAGGAGGAGGGCGAATCAACTCATTACCCGATTACTTATTTAATCAACAAAAACCGTTGGACACCAGAAACACGCTCGAAAAATGACCCAAGCCGTAGCACAGCCTTTCCAGGCTGTGCGTTCTCTGGCCTGCCGAAGCCCCGTGTTACCTTCGACAAGCCAAGGCAACAACTGCCGTAGCACAGCCTTTCCAGGCTGTGCGTTCTCTAGCCTGCCGAAGCCCCGTGTTGCCTTCGACAAGCTCAGGCAACGGCAGAGTAACCCGTACCCTTTCACTCCGAATTTGCCCCCAAACTGGGTTACAGAGAGAATTAACCCCGCTTGAGCATCATCACAACACCAACATCATCCATCAACCCAATGCTCCTGAATAGCCCTATTATTCCCGGTTCATCCTATTTCCCCCATTCCTACGAGGTAATCCTATGCGTAAAAAAACCATCCTCATCACGGGCGCATCCGGCGAAATCGGTCAGGCCCTCATCAAAGCTCTGGCGGAGAAAAACAGCCACCAAATCCTGACTCTTGACCTGCACTCTTTACCCCCAGAAACAAGATCCCTTACTACCCACATCGAAGGGGATATTTTGGATGAATATCTGCTGGGGCGGTTAGTGAGCCAGTATGAATTTGATGGCATTTACCACCTGGCCGCACTCCTTTCCACCCGTGCCGAATTTGTACCTGAAGCGGCCCACAAGGTAAATGTCGAAGGGACGCTACGCCTGCTCAAAATGGCCGCCGAACAATCCCAGTGGCGTGGGCAATCGGTACAGTTTATCTTCCCCAGTTCAATTGCCGTTTATGGCCTGCCCGACCTGGACACGAAAGGGCAACGTAAACTTCGCGAATGGGAGTACAACAGCCCGGCTACTATGTATGGCTGTAATAAGCTATATTGTGAACAGTTAGGTAGTTACTATAGTCGCAATTATCGCCAACTGGCGGCCGATAAACCGGCGATGCTCGATTTTCGCTGTCTCCGTTTTCCGGGGTTGATCAGTGCCTTTACTTTGCCTACGGGCGGCACCAGTGACTACGCCCCGGAAATGATTCACGCGGCCGCGCAAAATCACGCCTATCACTGCTTCGTCCGCCCAGATACCATCATCCCGTTTATGGCCATGCCCGATGCCGTCACCGCCCTGCTCCAATTGGCCCACGCCCCTAAAAGTGCCCTCACCCGCCTGGTTTACAATGTCACCGGCTTCAGCCTGACAGCCGAGGCCATCCGCCAACGGGTTATGGATGCCTTTCCCCAGGCCCAAATTGATTACCGCACCGATTTGAAACGACAGGCTATCGTGGATAGTTGGCCAGCAGATATTCACGACGCGGCCGCATCACAGGATTGGGGCTGGCAACCAGAATACGACGCCGACCGCACCTTTAGCGATTATCTCTTCCCCAACATCCGTCAGCGTTACCAGGCGTAAAAAGTGAATTAGACAAAAAACGCCTGGCTTGAGCCGAGAAATTAACCTGGCTTTTGGGGAAATTCCGTGGTTGACACCAGATGTACGGGCAGGCCTTGTGCCTGCCCAGGGTGAAGGCAACCACAAGGGTTGCCCTCACCCCACGAACTACCGAAAGCCCATTATCCTTTTTATTCAGGTAACATAGTTTCCCCCACCCCTCACCCCGCCCCTGGGGCGGGGAACTATTTCTGGCGTAGTTTGGCGAGCGTCTGCCCGCCAAACCACGCCGTTGGGTTTCCCCCTTCCCCGTTGTCGTTTAAAAAAACGGTCAGGTAACATAGTTTCCCCCACCCCTCACCCCGTCCCAGGGGGCGGGGAACTATTTCTGGCGTAGTTTGGCGAGCGTCTGCCCGCCAAACCACGCCGTTGGGTTTCCCCCTTCCCCGTTGTCGTTTAAAAAAACGGTCAGGTAACATAGTTTCCCCCACCCCTCAC
>JAGNBF010000202.1 GCA_018004935.1 Chloroflexota bacterium
CCGGTCAATCCATCCCCTTTTCTTTAGGTATTACCCTGCTGAGTGTGGCGGGCAATGTGGGGGCCAACCTCATTGCCGAACAACTCCAGCGTTGGCGCGACCAGGCACAACCGGTCGCGGCCGCAGATGTAATCACCTGGGTGCAGACACAGGCGGCGCATCAGGCCGAGTTACGCCAGACCCTGGACGAGTTGCTGGAAACATTCCAGGCCATTCCCCACGCCCAAAACAGCTTGAGTGCAGCCGATAAAACATGGTTCAACCAGCAGTTGCAGACCGAGATGGCCCAATTGGGCAACCTGCCCCGTTTTGTGGCGACCGTGACCGGCGGCGGTGCGATTGCCCAAGGAGCCGGGGCGAAAGCGGTGGGCCAAGGGGGGGTGTTGGTGGAAGGCAACGTGACCGGCCCTATTATCACAGGTGACATAAAAGGAATTAATTCTCAATCTACAACTCTCCGCCTCGACACGGCACTCCCCAATCAGGTACAGCAAAGCCGGGCTTTTGAACTGGCTGTTTCTATCCGCCAAATCGATTCTCCTATCCTTAAAGAAGACGATCTGGACAAAACGAAGTCCGGTGATGTTAAAGTGAGCTGGCCGGAAGATGTTAAAGCCATAGACTTGCGTGTTCATGTTCAGGCACCCGAATGTACCATTCACGGTGTAGACAGTTATGCTTTCCAACTGTTCCGAGGGCAAGATTCGCCTGTTTTCTATTTTCAGCTAACACCGCAACAGCAGGGGCGCATTGGCATTGTCGTAACCGTTTTTCAGGAGCAAAACTTTCTGGGTGGTACGCGCCTGCACACCCGGGTGCAGGAACAGGTTGCCGGGAAGGTAGCAATGCAAATTTACAGCCAGCATGTGGGTAGAGGCCTGTCCCATGTCGGAACGGGCCACACCATTATCACAGGTCCTTCAGCACCTCCGGTGACGACCTTACCCTCTCTTCTGGCCCCGTTGCGGGACCAGTTGACCCAGGCGTTTGGCAAGAGCGAACTGCAAAGCCTCTGTTTTGATTTGGGCATTGCTTATGATGACCTGCCCGGTGACACCCGCACCGGGTTGGCCCAGGCGTTAATCTCATATTGTTACGAACGCGGCCGCATCCTTGACCTGCTCAGTCGGTGTCAGAAGTTGCGGCCGCATCTGGTCTGGCATGTCTATGGCTGAAAACACGAACAAACCTGACTTAACGGCTCAATTAGAAGAACTGCGCCAATTACGCGAGAAAGGTCTGCTTAGCGAATTGGCTTATCAAGCTGCTGTGGCTGGGATGCAGGCCAGCCAGCAAGTTGAGGTGAACGAGGGCGCGGCCGCAGTCGGTACAGATGCTACAGCCGTAGGCCAGCAGGGCGTGAACGCCGGAGATGTTGAGGGTGACATCATCACCGGCAAAAAATTCGTTGTCTACGCCGAGAAAGGGGCCAAAGTGGTTATCGGCGACGAAGCCACTGTGCCTATGACTGCCGTAGACCGGGCCACCGGCCTGGGTCGTTACCTGGAATACCTCATCGCCCATAACCGCTATCTTCAGCTACAAGGTATCCGCTCCGGCGGCCGCCTGGTGCATATCGAACTGGAAAACCTCTATGTTACCTTGCGAGCTACCCAACAACGTGAAGTCACCGCCGAAGAACATTGGTTGCGCCAGGAGATGGCTCTGGCTCCCGGTGAAAGGCAACGGTTCGCGCATCGGGAAACGATCACTGAAACCGTCACCGTATCGGTTAATGAAGCCCTCGCCGCCCATCGCCGGTTAGTCGTTTTGGGTGATCCCGGCAGTGGTAAAACCACCCTCTTGCGTTATCTGGCCCTGCTCTATGCCCGTGATCTGGCTCAGGCCACAACCCTCGTCCACACCAAACTGGGACTGGCCGAATCGGGGCACCTGCCCATCCTGATTCCCCTGCGCCGCATCGGGGCTTTTTTGCAGAAACATAGCGATGAAAGCATCGAAGGGCATGGTCTGCTCCTCGACTTTCTGCACGAATATCTCCAGCAGGAGCGGCTGACCTTACTACCTGATTTTTTTGATCCTTATCTGAAACAGGGGCGGGCGGTCATTTTGTTGGATGGGCTGGATGAAGTAGCCGGGAATGATTTGCGTCGCCGGGTGGCCCGCCTGGTGGAAGCCTTCACCCAGGCGTATCCCACCTGCCGCTATGTTGTCACCAGCCGGATTGTGGGTTACACCGGCCCGGCCCGGTTAGGGGAAGCCTACGCCACCACCACCGTGCGCGA
This sequence comes from Chloroflexota bacterium, assembly GCA_018004935.1. Taxonomy (GTDB): domain Bacteria; phylum Chloroflexota; class Anaerolineae; order Promineifilales; family Promineifilaceae; genus Trichofilum. The sequence continues at coordinate 2,247 of JAGNBF010000202.1, forward strand.
TTTTACTCTGGAAGACGTGGCCCAATTCCTGACCGACTGGCATCGCCTCATCGCCATCGGCCAGATGGGGCCGGGGGAACCGGCGGAAAACATGGCCGCCCGCCAGACGGGCCAGCTTTTGGATGCCATCCGCACCAACGAACGGATTCTGGAACTGGCGATTAACCCATTGATGCTCACCGTTCTGGCGTTGGTTCACCGCGACCGGGTGAAACTCCCTGACCGGCGGGCTGAACTGTACCAGGAAGCCGTAGATGTTTTGTTAGGCAAATGGGATGAAGCCCGTGGCATTGTCGAGACCCCCATTCTGGAAAACCAACCGTTTGATGCCGTAGACAAACGGCTCCTGCTCCAACATATCGCCCTGACCTTACACGAACAGCAACAAAAAGAGATCGAGAGTGAGCCGTTGCACCGACTTTTGTCGGCCTATTTTGCCGGGCGTGGCCAGGAACAACGGCTGGCTGACCGGGCCGCCGACCGTTTTCTCCAGGTGGTAATGGAGCGTTCTGGGTTGTTGACGGCGCGGGGTGATGGGGTTTACGCCTTTTCCCACCTGACCTTCCAGGAATATCTGGCGGCGTTAGAGATTGCCGGACGGGCGGATTGTATTCCCTACACCCTGCCCCATACCGGCTCATCCTGGTGGCGCGAGGTGATTTTGCTGGTGGCGGGGAGTTTGAGCCTGCGGAGCAGTGAACTGACCAGCCGCTTCATTCAGGCCATTGCCGACCACAAACAAGAACCAGCCCCTTACCACAACCTGGTGCTGGCTTCTGCCTGTTTGCGGGATGTGGGTCAGGGGCGGGTGTTGGCTGGATTGTTGGCCGACATCCAACGCCGCTTGCGCCAAGGGGTAGAGACCCCCCCACCCCGCCTGGTGCGCTGGTTTAAGGGAGTCAGTCCCAAAGAGTGGCTGGAACAACGCAGTGCCGCCATGACCGCCCTGGTGCAGAGCGGAGCTGGTTTCTGGACAGAACCGTATGGCGAACCCGAATGGGTCGAGATACCGGCGGGCGAGTTCATCATGGGCAATAATGATGGCGAAGAACGAGAACGCCCTCAGCACCGGCTGTTTCTGCCTACCTATTGGATAGCCCGCGTCCCCATCACTAACGCCCAATATTATCTTTTTACTCAGACCACCGGACATCGTGTGCCAGAAGGTTGGGAGAACGAGCGGCCGCGTAAAGAATTGGAGAGCCATCCGGTAGTGAGGGTTTTCTGGGATGATGCCCAGGCCTATTGCCGCTGGTTGAGCGAGATGACCGGCAAAACCATTCGCCTGCCCAGCGAAGCTGAGTGGGAAAAAGCCGCCCGTGGCTCCAAAGATGCCCGCGTCTACCCCTGGGGTGACACCTTCGACCGCCTGCGTTGTAACACTAAAGAATTAGGTCTAAAGACAACCACCCCGGTAGGTATTTTCCCCGATGGGGCCAGCTCTTATGGAGTGTTGGATATGAGTGGCAATGTCTGGGAGTGGACGCAGAGCCGATACCGGCCTTACCCCTACCGGGCCGATGATGGGCGCGAACTGGTGGATAATTCAGGTGAGATTCATATCTGGCGTGGTGGTAGCTATCTTGTTGACAAGGATTGGGGCCGTTGCGCGTCCCGGAGCGGGAGCAATCCGTACAACTGGTACTGGCTCTGCGGGTTTCGGGCAGTGGTTTCCCCATCCACCTCTGGCCTCTGATCCCTCTGGACTCTGGCGACTCTGATCCCTCTGTCCTCTCTGGGGGGTGCAGGGGGGCTTCCCCCCTGCCGCTTCGCCCTCCGTAGCACAGCCTTTCCTGGCTGTGCGCCATGGCTCAATCCGGTCTCCAGACCACATTCGCTGTTATCGAGATCATAACCAATGCACCACATCACGTGGACAAGGAGATGACACAATGAACAACCCTTCCCCTCTCATCGGTGGCCTGGTTCCGGCATTACTAGCCAGACCCAACAATGCCACAATTCAAGCCTTAACAAACCAATTCAAGCAGGAACTGAATCAACGTTACCAATCACACACCCAGCTCCATAACGCCATGGCTCAATTGGAGCAAGAGCCAGAGAGTGTGGGCTGGCAAACTGTTTTTCAGGAACAAGCACAACGGTCGGGTGCGGATAAAGACCCGGCCCTTCTCGACATCATCCGGCAGTTGATCGCCGCCCTACCCGGCCAACCGACGCCCCCCACTGTCGCCATCACCGCCAGCGGGGGCAGTGCTGTGGCTTATGGTCAGGGCAGTATGGCGGTCGGTGCGCGAGGTGTCCACGTAGGTGGAACGGTTCACGGCTCCATCGTCACCGGTGATGTTCATGGGCAGACCATTGGCATGGGTGGGCAGGTGACACAAACCCTCGGCTCTGACCCACTTACTCTGGCCGAAGCCTTTGAACGTATCACTCAGGTTGTGGCAAAATCCCAGACCAACCCCGTCAGCCAGCAGATCGGCCAGCAAGCCGTTTCTACCATTCGCCAGGAAGCCGAAAAAGGAGAACAGGCGGACGAGAGTGCTACCGAACAATGGCTCGATCTATTGCTCAAAACCCTGCCCGATGTGGCCGAAGTCGTCCTGGATACTTTGATTCATCCCGTCAAAGGACTGAGCACCATCGTGCGTAAAGTCGCCTTGAAAGCCAGAGAAGGCCGCAAACCCGAGAAACCCCATGGATCCTGAAACAGACAAAGCCCTTGAACGACTAAAGCAGTTGCGCGAAAGTGGCGATTTACCCGAAGTCGCTTATCAAGCCGCCGTAGCCGCCCTACAGGCAAAGGCTACTCTTTCGGCCACCGATCACAGTGCCTTGAGCATTGGCACAGACAATATCGCTCTGGCGGAAAGGGCCGTTCATGTTGAGGGCGATGTCCAAGGGAGCATCTTCACCGGCGACATCTACCTCGGCCCACGCCCGGCCAATCCCGCTGAAGGCTGGCGTATTTACCGGGAATGGCTTCTGCGCCGGGCGGGACAGTTACCTTTGCGCGGTGTAGACATGGGAGCCAGCGACGCCGCCAGTGGGCAGAATCCGCTCAGCCTGGCCCAGGTGTATGTGTCGCTGGATACCCGAACGCAGGTCAAACGGAAGAAACAGCCGCAGGAAGGTCAATCACGCCAACGCCCCTCATCGCCAGACGAGGAAGACACCATTCCCCTCTCGGCCTTGTTAGCCGCGGCCCAAAACCGCAAACTGGTGCTGGTGGGTGATCCTGGTAGTGGCAAAACCACCTTCGTCAACCACCTGGCCCACTGCCTGGCGGCTCAGGCCCTGACTCCCGATGCCGGTTGGCTGGCCCATCTTCCCGGCTGGCCTGCCGCTGAAGCGACGCTCATTCCCCTGGTGGTACAACTGCGTGACTGGGCGGCCAAACTACCCCAGTCCCTACCCCACCCGGTGGAAGTGAGCCACCTCTGGCAATTCATCGCCGACCGCCTCACGGGCCAGAAACTTGATTTTGTCCTGGAACCCCTGGCAAAGGCGTTAGAAGCCGGGCAGGTTATCTTGCTGTTGGATGGTCTGGATGAAGTGGCTTCGGTGGCCCAACGCCGCTTTGTACGGGATGCCATCGCCGTCTTTGCCGAACGATTCCCCCAGAACCGGTATCTGCTCACCTGCCGCGTGCTGGCTTACCAACCCCCGGCCAACCCGGCGACACCCGATAACCTGCGTCTGCCTACCCACCAGTTCCCCATCTTTGAACTGGCCCCCTTTGGTGAAGAGAAGATCATGGCCTTTATCCAGGCGTGGTACAACGAACTGGCCCGCGCCGGAACCGTCACCAGCCAGGATGCGCCGGGCCTCATCCAACAACTACAAACGGCCATTCGTAGACCCGATTTGTGGACATTGGCCGCCAACCCTCTGCTCCTGACGGTGATGGCCCTGGTACACAGCCACAAAGGGCGATTACCGTCGGCACGGGCGTTGTTGTATGAGGAGACGATAGACATCCTGCTGTGGCGGTGGGAGCAGGTGAAACGTGGGGGACAGGGGGAAACACCCTTGTTGAGCCGCCTACTGGCTGAGGCCGGACAGGTGGAGATGGATTTGAAGAAGGTGCTGTGGCGGCTGGCTTTTGAGGTACACAGCCAAAGCGGGACGAATGGGGATGTGGCCGACATCGGCGAATGGCAGTTACGTAAGACGTTGGCGACGCTCAAAGAGGGTAATCTGGACTGGGCGGGGCAGATCATCGAGGTGATGA
>JAGNBF010000203.1 GCA_018004935.1 Chloroflexota bacterium
GTAACTAACAATAAGGCAATAGCGGCCAGGATTAGCAGAGCAATTCGGGTAAGGCGAGATAACATGATGGTTCTCCTAAGAACGGCTTGAGAACAGGCTACGAATTTAGGGGATTTTATGTGGGAAAAACTGAAACAACAAATCACTCCTACGAAAATGTAGGGCGATTTGGTAAATCGTTCGACAGATTTTCATTCCACTTGGTGCGCCATAGGTTCACGGAGAACTCCTATAAAAACTCCATACCCTCTGCATAGAATTTGCAGAATTGCCGCTTAGAATCAGTAAACAGTAAACAGTAGGATCTCTACAGGTGCTCGTTCCATGCTCTGCGTGGAATGCTTTCTGCGACGCTCTGTGTCGCGGTTGGGGGGCGCGGTCAGGAGACCGGCCACAGTAAAACCTCGTGTTGCCTTCGACAAGCTCAGGCAATGGCTTAGTAGTTACAACTATTTTTTAAACGACAAAAAGGCGACTGTTTCTTATTGAATGATCACTGTTCACTGACAAAGGAGTGGCAATGAGGCAAAGAAAACAAACCCTATGGCTGATTCTGCTGGCGGCTCTACTCATTCTCACCGCCTGCACCGGCCAGAGTGACGAAACCGCTCAAACCAGCGAGGTCGTCACGGCTTTTATCGGCGACCTGACAGCCAGTGCAACGGCAACTGGTGTGATTTCCGCAGAACGGACTGCCGCCCTGGCAATCACCCAACCGGGCAAAGTAATATCTGTCTATGTTCAGATTGGTGATAGTGTGGCGGCGGGTGCACCGTTGGTGCAGTTAGATACAGCCGAATTGGAGTTGAGCGTAGCGACAGCAGAGCAAACGGTGCGCTTGCAAGAGGCTAACCTGGCTTCTCTCCAGGAACCGGCGAATGAAGCAGACATCGCGGCCGCAACCGCTAATGTCGCCAGTGCCCAGGCCAACCTGGATAACCAACTGGCTGGCCCTACCCCCCAACAACTGGCCGTCTACTCAGCCACCGTTGCCGCATCACAGGCTTCCCTCTATTCTGCATCCGCCCAATACCAATCGGCCAACAACAGCGTATCGGCGGCAGACATTCAGCAGGCTGAGGCGGCTGTGCTTCTGGCCCAGGTGAATTACGACCAGGCGCAGGAAGTGAACGCTGATGAGCCAAATCAACAAACTCACGATGCTATGCTCGCGGCCGCGCAAAACCTGGCTACCGCCCAGGCCCAACTAGACAACCTGCGCAACACCGATACCAGTTCAGCCCAGGGGAGTCTCGCGGCCGCGTCGGCCCGGCTCGATGGTTCTGAGGCTGACTACATTTCCAACACCAGCGGCCCCTCCGCCGCAGAAATTGCCTCAGCCGAAGCCCAATTGGCGCAAGCTCAGGCCTCTTTAGACAATTTACTGGCTGGCCCTACAGAAGCCGAATTACAAACGGCCCAGGCTCAGGTCGAACAAGCCCGTCTCTCCCTGGCCGAGGCCCAGGATGCCCTCGCTCAGGCGACCCTTACCGCCCCCTTCGCTGGGGTGGTGACAGCCGTTCAGGTGAATCCCGGTGAATTCGCCAGTGGTGTGGCTGTGGAACTGATGGACATGGCAAACCTGGAAGTGGTCGTGCCGGTGGATGAGGTAGATATTGGTGTCATTGAAGTGGGGCAAATAGCGACCATCACTCTGGAGACGTGGCCGGATGTGGAGATTGAAAGTGAAGTGGCTTTGGTGGCCCCTGGCGCGGCCGCGAACTCATCCCTCGTCACCTATGATGTCCACTTGCGCCTGGGCCAGACCGATTTGCCCGTGCGCGTGGGCATGACCGCTAACGTCCAGCTCATCACCTCCCAACGCACCGACGTTCTTCTGCTCCCCAACCAGGCTATCCAGGTTGACCGCGCCAACGGCACTTACTCCGTCAACCGGGTCAATGGCGATACAACAGAAAGCGTCGAAGTAACCATCGGCCTGCGCGACGGCCAAAATACCCAGATCACCGGCGGTTTGGAAGCCGGGGATGAGGTGTTGATCGGCAACGATTTGCCGACGTTGGAGTTTGGGCCAGGGAGTGGGGAATAAGCAGTGAGCAGTCATCAGTGACCAGTGAGCAGTACCGGAGAGACTGACGCAGTCTCCCAGACTGCGTCAGTCTAGTAGCCTGTCGGAGAAAGATATTCGTACACGGATTTTCACGGATAAACACGGATTTCGGAACATGGCGAAGCTAAAAATCCGTGTAATCCGTGTCGATCCGTGTACCCAAAAAGGGCATGGTTCAAACAGCGGACGCTGTCCTTTACAAATAAACTTAACCTGTCATTCCGAGCGCAGTCTTCGGAGCGAGGAATCTTTCGACTAGCACGATAAAAGATTCCTCGGGGGACCTCGGAATGACTATGTGGCGGCGAATTTGTAAATGTGAATAGGCTGTTTTTGAACCATGCCCCAAAAAGGAAGTACAGGACTTTTCCGATAAACTGCTAGGCAAGTGTAAGCTCTAAACTGATAACTGATAACTGGTGACTGGTAACTGATAACTGGTAACTTTCTTTTGAGGAAAGCAATCATGCGTAAAAATCGTAAATGGTTATTCATCGGTGGGGGAGTGATTCTGCTTACCCTATGCCTGGTGGGGTTTTTGGTGGTGCGGAATGGGATGCAGAACGCCCAGGCGCAATTGGCCGGGACGGGTGAAGTGGTGACGGCGTTTGTGGGTGATTTGTCGTCCGGGACGACGGCGACGGGGCAGGTGGAGGCCCGGCGCACGGCCCAACTAACCCTGGCCAGCAGTGGCACGGTGGCCGATGTGGCTGTGCAGGTGGGGGATGTGGTTGAGGCGGGCGATGTGCTTCTGCAATTAGACACCACTGACCTGGAACGGGCGGTTGCCAATGCCGAGCAGTCGCTCATCATTCAAGAAGCGAATCTGGTGACATTGCAGGCTCCCGCCTCGGCGGCGGATGTGGCCTCGGCGGAAGCGTCGGTTGCCAGTGCCCAGGCCCAACTCGATGATTTGTTAACTGGCCCTGGCGAAGCCGAAATCGCTTCGGGCGAGGCCGATGTACGGGCGGCTCAGGCAGATGTCGCGGCCGCGTCTACTCGTCTCAACAATTTGTACAATGGGGTCAGTGATGCCGAAACCCAGGCGGCCCAAATTGCCCTGAATCAGGCCCAGGTTGCGGCTACGCAAGCCGCTGAACAACATAGCACCATTCTGGCCACCATCGCCGGAGGGGAAATCCCAGTTGATAGGTTAGAAGATGCCGAAGTAGCGGCTCGAACCCAGGCAATACAGGCAAATGCTGACCTCGCGGCCGCGCAAGAAACCTATAACAACCTGATCAACGGCAACCCCAACGACATCGCTACCGCCCAGGCCAGTTTAGCCGTCGCTGTAGCCCAGCGAAACCTGGCCCAGGCCCAATATGATCTGATGATGGCTCCTGCTTCTGCCAACCAGATCGCGGCCGCGGAAGCCAGTGTGGCTCAGGCTCAGGCCAATCTCGACAAACTACTCCGTGGCCCCTCCACCACCCAACTCACCTCAGCCGAGGTGCAGGTTGAAAACGCTCGCATCAGCCTGGAACGTGCCCAGATCAACCTGGCGAATGCCACTCTGGTCGCCCCTTTTGCCGGGGTGATCACAGCTGTCAACGTACAGCCAGGTGAACTTGCCAGCGGCATTTTGGTGGAAATGATTGACAACAGGAGCCTGGAAGTGGTTCTCAGCGTGGATGAAGTAGATTTGAGCCAGATCAGCGTGGGGCAGGAGACAGTTGTCACGTTGGAGACGTGGCCGGATGAAGAAATTGCCGCCACCGTCGCTACCATCGCTCCGGCTTCGGCCAACGAGACAGGCAGTTCTCTGGTGACATTTCCCGTGTATGTCAGCCTGGGGGCCACCGAATTGCCCATCCGTGTGGGCATGACCGCCAATGCCGAACTGGAACTGGCACGCCGCGAAGGTGTCCTGCTGGTTCCCAATGGCGCGATTCAGGTAGACCGCACCACCGGAACTTACAGCGTCATCCGGGTGCAGACGGATGCCCAGGGGGTTGTTACTTACGAAACGGTGGAAGTCACCATCGGTTTGCGGGACAGCGCCTATACTGAAGTGGGCAGTGGGATTGAGGATGGGGATGAACTGCTTATTCCGGCCACTACCGCCGCTGAGGTCTTTCAGGGGCCGGGCGGTGGGCCAGGGGGCGGCGGGCCGTTTGGACGGTAGAGGAGAAGAGACTGAGAGACTAAGAGATTAAGAGACTCTCAATCTCTTAGTCTCTCAGTCTCTCAATCTCTCAGTCTCTTCTTTGGAGCACATCATGATTCAAATGAAAAACATCACCAAAACCTACCAGATGGGCACGCAACAGGTTCATGCCCTGCGGGGGGTGGATTTGCAGGTCAATAAAGGGGAGTTTGTCGCCATTATGGGGCCGTCTGGTTCGGGCAAAAGTACCCTGATGAATGTGATCGGTTGTCTGGATGCGCCGACGAGTGGCACGTATATTTTGGATGACGTGGACGTAAGCCAGATGAATGATAATCAGCAGGCGCGGGTGCGGAATAAGCGGATTGGGTTTGTGTTTCAGCAGTTTAATCTGTTGCCGCGCACCACAGCCCTGAAACAGGTGGCGTTGCCGCTGATGTATGCCGGGATGAGCCGGTCGGAGCGGTTGACGCGGGCGAAAGAGGCGTTAAACCGGGTGGGGCTGGCGGAACGGATGGATCATAAGCCGGATGAGTTATCCGGGGGGCAACAGCAACGGGTGGCGATTGCCCGCGCCCTGGCTCCCAGCCCCAGCATCATCCTGGCCGACGAACCGACGGGGGCGTTGGATACGGTGACGGGGGAAGAGATTTTGGGCATTTTTAAGCAGTTGAATGAGCAGGGGATCACCATTGTGGTTATCACCCATGACCCGGATGTGGCGGCACAGGCCAAACGGACGATTTGGATTCGGGATGGGGTGATTCAGGAGCATCACGGATAGGGTAGAACAGCCTGGAAAGGCTGTTCGGAGTAGGGATAGGGTAGACACGGATGAGAGGGATACGGATGGGGGAGAAGATGGCTGTAGGTGATTGGGTGAGGTGGGTGGTTGAGCCACGGATGAAGGGAACACAGATAGGGTAGACACGGATAAGAGGGACACGGATGGGGTATTGGGGGTTGAGGAATCAATACACCAATAGACCAATACACTAATAACCAATAACCAATAACTCCTCTCTCTTACCCATTTTGAGGTTGATGATGAACTTAATGGAAAGTTTTTTAACGGCAATGGATAGCCTGCGGGCGAATAAGTTGCGCTCGGTGTTGACGATGCTGGGGGTGATTATCGGGGTGGCGGCGGTGATTGCGCTGTTGGCGATTGGCAACGGCGTAACGGCCTCGGTGACGGATGAGATTCAGGCCATTGGTACGAATATCCTGAGCATCAGCACGAATTTTGATAACAGTGATGGGTACACGGCGTTGAGTAATGGGGATGTGGAAGCGTTGTCGGATCCGTTGAATGTGCCTTCGGTGGCGCAGGTTTCGGCGACGATAGGGGGATCGCAAGAGGTGGTGGCTGGTGGGGAATCGTTGCGTACTTCGGTGGTGGGGGTGACGCCTAACTTTTTTGTGGTGAATAATCTGAATGAGTTTGAGAGTGGGGATGGTTTGACGGATGGGGATCAGGAGACGCGGGCGCGGGTGGCGGTATTGGGTTCGGACGCGGCCGCGACGCTATTTCCCAACAGTTTTCCCATCGGTGAGTCCGTGCGCATCAACGGTGTGAGCTACGAGGTAGTGGGGGTGTTGGCCCCTTCCGGCAGTGATTTCGGCAGTGGCGACAGCGATATTTACATTCCGTTGAGCACGGCCCAGGCCCGTTTGTATACCACGCGCACCCGCACTGGTGAACGCGCCGTCAACACTATCATCGCCCAGGCCGCCAGCGAAGAAGAGACGGATGCGGCCATCGAGCAGATTACCGAAACGTTACGCCGTGAGCACGGCATCGTCTACGCTTCGGATGATGATTTTGAGATTTTCAGCCAGGCGGATTTGTTGGAGACGTTTAGCACCATCACGGCGACCTTGACCGCTTTTCTGGGTTCAATTGCCGGGATTTCCCTCCTGGTGGGGGGCATCGGCATCATGAACATCATGCTGGTCAGCGTGACAGAGCGGACGCGGGAGATCGGTATTCGCAAGGCGGTGGGGGCGTTGAAGCGGGACATTTTGATCCAATTTTTGCTAGAGTCTATGGTGTTGAGTGTGGTGGGCGGTTTATTGGGAATTGCTTTGGGCTGGTCGGTGGCCCTGGTGGCCGGTTTGGCCCTGGATGTGACAACGGTGGTAGATGTGGGGACAATTGCGCTGTCAACGGGGTTCGCGGCCGCGGTCGGGCTGGTGTTTGG
>JAGNBF010000204.1 GCA_018004935.1 Chloroflexota bacterium
CCTGGTACACTGTATCACGAAATTGTTGGAGAGGATTTGTGTTCACACCCCTAATCTTCTCTCAACAATTTCTTTTTTGTTAATGTCCAATGAAGTTCAGTCCCAACTGAACTCTAAACTCAAGTAAGATAGATTGTAGGAAAAACATTGTTGTTGAGGCATATGAGATCTGAGTTCTCCTGCTCGGTTTGGCGGTGTTTGTTTTTTAGATTAGGACTTACGGGGTTGATCGAGCCGGTCTCCTGACCGTGCCACCCATCTTTTTCCCGAATGATTACTTGGGCCGTTTAGATAGTTTGGTCTTAGGTTCTCAATAAAGTGTGGTGATGTTGATTAAGTTTGTCGTAACCCACCGTCTTCGACAGGCTTAGGCTACGTTTTCCCCCGAAGTTTTGAGAAGGGACGTTTGGTAGATGGTTTCGAGTTGGGCGGTGATGTTGTGCCAGTTGTGATTTTGTTGCACGAAGGATAGGCCAGCCTGGCCTATGCGGGTTTGTTGGGTGGGGTTGTTGATGAGGGCCAGGATCGCGGCCGCGAACTCTCCCGCCTCTTCCGCTATCAATAACTCTTGTCCGGATGTCACCTGTAAGGCTGATGCCGCCTTGGGGGAAGCCACCACGGGTGTCGCACAGGCCATTGCTTCCAATACCTTGTTTTGGATACCTGCCCCATAGGTAATGGGGGCAACGGCTACCGTGGCCTTATGCAAATAAGGCCGTAAATCAGGTACAAAACCGGTGACCGTAATTTGGGGATTTTGGGCCAGAATTTGTATTTCTGGGGTGGGGTCTTTGCCTACAACCATTAACCGGGCCTCGGGGCGTTGTGCCCACACCCGGGGCATGATATGGCGGGCCAGATGAGTCACCATTGCCGCATTGGCGTCATAACTCATTTTGCCGCTGACAACAATTGTTGCTGGCTCACGGCTGAGGTCAGGGTTCGGTTGAAAATAATCCAGGTCTACACCATTCGGCAAAACAGTGATGTTGTGTTCTGCCTGGGGATTTAGGTCTAGAAAGGCCTGCCGATCATGCCGTGAGGTTACCAGGACGCGACGGAAGAGACCTGATAGATGGGCTTCGTAGCGAGCGGTTCGGCTGAGTTCTAGCCGGGTGATGAGGCGACGGAAGGAACTTTCGCTGACTTCGCTGGCCTGACGGAACAGATAGCTGATGCAGTCTACACTATCCCAGATGATGGGGGTATGGGGGAAGGCGGCCTGGAGCGCGGCCGCGTACCGAACACCTCGCAAATGTTCTACATGCACTGCATCAAAAGGCTGATGCCCATTGCTGGTGTGAAATAAGCTGAACAACTGTTGGTGCATATCGGGTTGCCAGCAATAAACTGCCTGTAAAGGGGTAGCCGTGGGTAAGGCCATGATGCTGTTGAACAGAGATCGCCAACGTGGCAAAGACAACGCCTGAATATCATGGCAATAAGGTCGTAGTTGCTCCAGATCGGCCAGGTCTTGGGGGGTTGTCCACAAAGTGAGAAGCGTGATCTGATGCCCCCGGTGCGCCAAGTAACGAAGCAAATTATAAGAGCGAACACGAATCAAGTTAGGGACGTAAGGGATCAGAAATAGAATTTTCATAATAGCTTCCATCATAACGATTGTTATAAGCCAGGACAACCGCCTTAGGGAATGTCAGGACTAACGCGCTATTGAGGCAGGTAGTTGAGCCTGTTACAACCAACGGCCTTCGACAAACTCAGGCCACGTTTTCCCCAAAGCATTAAGAAGGTACATAATTTTCTCTCCAAACGTTTTCTGCAAAACTATTGTTAATTCTTGTGCCACTTTCCTTTCTATTCACGTTACATTTTTGGGTCTTCGGGATTTCAGGGGGTTAACACCATCTGTAAGGGCAACCCTTGTGGTTGCCCTCGGCGGGGCAGGCACAAGGCCAGCCCCTACATCTAGCCGCACCCCACGAATTCCGAAAGAACCACATTTTTATAACTACTAACCCTCTCGAGGGCTGAGCTTGCCGAAGCCCGGCTCTGCCTTCGACAAGCGCAGGCAACGGCTTAGGAACGAGAGTTAAATAACTTACAGGAGACTGGAGACGAGACCCTCATGACGAACATCAGACTGACGTTTTTATGACCAGCCTCACCCTCGGTTTGTCCCCGAATATCCCCACCCCCAGGGGCGGGGAACTTTCTCCTGTGCCGGTTATCGAGCGCGGCCGCGCTCGATAACCGGCACGCCTGCTGTTTCCCCTTCCCGCCGGGAAGCGTCAGGGGGATGCGTCTTCCGACTTAATTTACGAAAGGCTTAGGTAAAGCTGTACGAGCCTGTCGTCTCAGTTCCGTAGGTTATTTAATCCTTGATCCTTAGTCGTTACCCTTTTTGAATCAATCAGATGAGGTGGGTGAGGATCTCCTCATCAGGGAGGAGTTTGAGGATGGGTTTGGTGGCGGTGGAAAGGGAGAGGGGGATGGCAGTGGGGTTGATGGGGATGAGCCGGGTGTTGGTGAGGAGCCAGAGGGGTTGGCCGGAGATGATGGGGGTGACGATGCGGATTTGCGGCCGCGATACCAACGCCTTCCCCTTCTGATTCATCTGCTCGTACAAGGGGAGTTGTTCCGCCTTCAGCCGCCGTGCCTGGCCCGCCGCCGTCACGATCAGCAGTTCCGTCGCCGCCGTCACCGGCACGGCCGCCATTAGCCGCTTCTCTGATACCAGATTAATCGCCTGGGAGCCAACTGTTTTGAGCGGGGTGACACCCACCCGTAACCCTTTGCCCGCTTCCGTCACCAGGGCCAGTTCCTGCTGAGGGGTCGTGCCCAAAATAGTCATGGGTGTGCCGGGCAGAATACGATCAAAGGTGAGCGGCAGTGGGCCTTCGACCAGCGGCCGCATATTCTCCATAAAGTACGGTCGGCCAAAACCGGCGTTCGTCACCACCACAAACCGCTCCGCCGGGCGAATCTCCGCCCAACGATGCACCCCGGTCAAATATTCAAACTCCCCAAACCGGTGCAGATCAAACAACGTCATGCCCAAATCCTGCAAATCCAACAATTGCCGCACCGTCAGCCGTAAAAAGCGGTAACGCGTGGTCGAGATGAGTAGTTGTTCGTCCAAAGTCGCCAGACTGACTCGCCGCAAGTCGGTCAGCGGCGGCAGGTTCAGGTCAGCCAGGGGAATGGGGGTGAAGGTATCGGCATGGGTTTGCAGGGTGGCCAGGGGCAGAGTGATGGCGGCAATCTGTTTGCCCTCGCCGATGAACACCAGGCCGGTCACGGGTTCGCTGTGGCTGTGCCGGTCCACCAGGCCAATACGCCGCCGCACCCAATCCAGATTGATGGGATTCACTTCCGGGCGGTCGTTGTGCGGGTCAGAGATAACAATGTCGTCGTGAGTGTACATCTGCGCTTCCGCTTCGCCGTGGGCGATACGGTGGGCAAACACCCCCAACCCCGAGGTCACACTGCTGAAAGCGTCTACACTCCGCACCTTATCCCGGCCAAATTTACGCTCCAGCAGTTCATAAAACACGGGAATCTGGGCCGAACCACCGGTACGGATCACCGCATCTATCTGCTCACGGCGCAAACCGGACGCCTGCACCATCTCGTCCAGGTGGGTATCTACTGCCAGCACCTCAGCGTGGATGATCTGCTCAAATTCGCTCCGTGTCACCAGTTCCATCACCTTCGTGCCGCCAAAATCCAGCCGGATCATCGTGCCCACCCGGTCAGACAATTCTCGTTTGGCCTTTTCCACGGCATCAAACATGAGCAGGCCATAGTTCCCGGCCACGAGGTCATGCAGGCGTTGGAACTCTTTGCCCCGTGAGGAGGTTTGGGCCATCTCTTGCAACATGCGCCGGTTTTCCTGCGTCTGCAAATCCACAATGGTTTGCCAACTGGAGAAGCTGTTGTAAATCCAGGACGGGATGGGCAGGTTGCGCGGGCCGTAGGTGGCCCCTTCACCGAAATGTTGGGGCAGTTTGGCCCGGGTGAGCTTCTGATCGAATACGTCACCGGCGACGGGGATACCGCCGGTGGCCAGGACGCGATGGCTTTTGGGTCCCAGGCGCATGACGGTTACGTCCAGGGTTCCACCGCCGAAGTCGAAGAGGAGAATGTTTTGGTCGTGGTCAATGGCGGTGGCGTAATGGTACGCGGCCGCGACCGGCTCATATTGAAAGTACACCTTCTCATACCCGGCCAGGAGCGCGGCTTTGAGCAGGCGGGACTGGGCCAATTTATCCTGCTCGGCGTTGAAGGCAAAATGCACCGGCCGCCCCAACACCACCTCTTTGATCTCCCGCCCCAAAATCTTTTCGGCGCGGGCTTTGGTCACCATCAAATAAAGGGCCACCAGTTTCTCCAGCGAGTAAAAGAACTGCCCAATAACCGTCCCCTGGAAGCTGACATCACGCAGGTTCGTTTTGATGGACAGCATGAGCCGTCCGGGGGAGAAAATATCAATCCAGACGTAAATATCTTGCACGAAGTGCATATCCGCGCCGCGCACATCAATCTCCCCCATCCATACCTTCTGCATCCGCACCGAGCGGCCGATGTTCTCGTCCAGGTAGCGGTTGATGGCGTCCCGGCCAATGGCGACGGTCTGATCGTTAGCGACATACAGGGCGGTACGGGCGACGCGGGGGTTGGCGTTGGCCGGGTCGAGGGGCAACACGTGAAGCGTTTGCCCATCATACACGGCCATACCGGAATTGGTGGTGCCGAAGTCCATGCCCACAATCATGGGTGCGGGGTTCTCCTTGCTGGCGGATCAGGGGGTGAGAGGAGAGCTAGAGCTAGATCTAGCTCTAGCTCTCTCCTCTAGCTTCGTCCTGAAAGGTCAGCGATGAAAATGGGTGGTTTACGGAATGAGGTGCCTGAGTTTGTCTGGTGAGCAGGCGAATCACCTAGTCTAGCGTGGGGGGTGGCCTGGGGCAAATTTTGGTTGGGGGATGCCCTCACCCCCGGCCCCTCTCCCGCACCGGGCGAGGGGGGATTCCTACCACTCCGTGCCCACCCCCGCAAATGAGGTACAATAAAAGCACCATCGGCGTGGTTCAAAAGTCGGCAAACGGTGCTTAACAGTTTGTAGGGCGATTTGGTAAATCGCCCACGAGACGATTTACCAAATCGTCCTACAAATTTGTAAAGCTGACCTGAACCATGCCCACAGCCCTCACCCTAGCCCCACACTGGGTGAGGGGCAAGCGGGGAAGTTGAATACATGAATTGTTGCCTGGTTAATAAGACGGTGAACGCCCCCCAATTAATCGTTCAACAATTCAACCATTCAACAATTCACAAATTAATTATTTTCCGGGGTAAAGGTGGAAATGGTGCGGTTATTGCCCCAACCGGGCCAGATTGTTGCGGGTGGTGCGGGTGTGGGGATGCTCCGGGCCGAGTTTGGCGGTGAAGATGGATAGAGCGCGTTCGTACAGGGGACGTGCGGCCGCCTTTTTTATACCCTCACACCCCTCATGCCTCGCTCCGCGTGGCATGTTCAGTTCGACGCTCTGCGTCGCGGGGGACGCAGAGCGTCCCGGCAGATGTTCCCACGCCGAGCGTGGGAACGAGTGAGAGTGGGGTGGGCCATGCGGAGGGGTGTCAGGTGTTACGGAGGCGGGCTTCGATGGTGGTTAACCAACTGCGGGAAGTTTGGGTACTGGGGTGATGATGACCAAGCCGGGCTTCCTTAATGGCTAAGGCCCGGCGCATGTAAACAGAAGCCGTCACATAATCCCCTTCGTTGAAACACAAAGCTCCCAGGTTGTTCAGGCTTTGCGCCACATCGGGGTGGTCTGGCCCCAGGGCGCGTTCCCGAATCGCCAGCGACTGTTCGTACAGGGGGCGTGCGGCCGCGTACTCCCCCATGTTGTCCAGTAACAAGGCCAGGTTGTTCAGGCTGGCTGCCACGTTGGGGTGGTCTGGCCCCAGGGCGCGTTCCAGAATCGCCAGCGACCGTTCGTACAGGGGGCGTGCGGCCGCGTACTCCCCCAGGTTTCGCAGTAATTCGGCCAGGTTGTTCAGGCTGGCTGCCACGTTGGGGTGGTCTGGCCCCAGGACTTTCTCGAAAATGGCAACGGTGCGTTCGTACAGGGGGCGTGCGGCCGCGTACTCCCCCAGGTTTCGCAGTAATTCGGCCAGGTTGTTCAGGCTTTGCGCCACGTCGGGGTGGTCTGGCCCCAGGGCGCGTTCCCGAATCGCCAGCGACCGTTCGTACAGCGGGCGTGCGGCCGCGTACTCCCCCAGGTTTCGCAGTAACGCGGCCAGGTTGTTCAGGCTGGTCGCCACGTTGGGGTGGTCTGGCCCCAGGACTTTCTCGAAAATGGCAACGGTGCGTTCGTACAGGGGGCGTGCGGCCGCGTACTCCCCCATGTTATCCAGTAACCC
>JAGNBF010000205.1 GCA_018004935.1 Chloroflexota bacterium
CCCCTACCCCCCTTCCCGGGGGGAAGGGGGGAACTCAAAAGCGCGGTTTTTCGGGGCCTTCGCCCCGAAAAACCGCGCTTAGAAAAGTTCCCCGCCCCTGGGGGCGGGGTTAGGGGTGGGGATTTCCGGCGACAAATCAGGCGAGGGTCTAAAAATAAGTTGGGTGGCGCAGGTTTAGGGGAACACCCATCCCCCCTACCCCCCGGAACTCAAAAGCGCGGTTTTTCGGGGCCTTCACCCCGAAAAACCGCGCTTAGAAAAGTTCCCCGCCCCTGGGGGCGGGGTTAGGGGTGGGGATTTCCGGCGACAAATCAGGCGAGGGTCTAAAAACAAGTTGGGTGGCGCAGGTTTAGGGGAACACCCACCCCCCTACCCCCCGGAACTCAAAAGCGCGGTTTTTTGGGGCCTTCGCCCCGAAAAACCACGCTTAAAAAGTTCCCCGCCCCTGGGGGCGGGGTTAGGGGTGGGGGTTTCCGGCGACAAACCAGGCGAGGGTCTAAAAATAAGTTGGGTGGCGCGGTCAAGAAACCCGCCACTCCCAGCAAACAAGTTATTTAGTTCTCATTTCTTAACAGATGGGTTGTAGGGACGTGGGCTAATCGTAGACTGCTCGCTTATAAATTAACAAGACATCTGTGCCACTTTCCTTTATGCTATAGTCTTGAGTAATCGTCTGTATTTAACTTAGCGATTTGCTGTGGCCGGTCTCCTGACCGCACCACCCATCTTAACTTTGAGCAAACCCTAAGACCCTTCCCATTTCTGGGTCTTCAGGATTTCGTGGGGTACGGGCAACCCTTGTGGTTGCCCCACACGGGGCAGGCACAAGGCCAGCCCGTACATCTGGTGTCAACCCCCTGAATTCCCAAAGACCCCCATTTCTTAAGGGTTATAATTGTAGTTACCCCTGCGTCCTTCATTTGGAGGGTTTTATGCTGATCCAGCTTCGCCTGTTCAAACTAATGTTTCTCCTCGCTTTTGTTCTGGTAGCCTGCCGCCAGGACAAACCCACATCTACCCCATTCCCTACTCCGACACCGGCAATAACCACAGAAACGCCTACGGGCCATCCCTCATCACTGATCACCGACCCCAATGCGTTACCCCGCCCCAAGGTAATTGGCCGTAGCCCCACTGCTGGTGAAGAGTTGGCCGCTGATGGTTTTATCGAAATATACTTTGATCAGCCGATGGATCCCACACAAACCGAGGCGGCCTGGCAATTACGCAATGCTGAGGGGGAGCTTGTTGCCGGTACTGTGAGCTTCCCTCAACCGCGCCTCTTGCGTTTTAAGCCGGATGCCCTTCTGGAGACTAACGCCGTTTATCAGGCCGAAATTGGGAGTGAGGCAACCAGTGCGAGTGGGGAAACGGTATTGGAAGGGCTGACCCTTACATTTAATACCATTAGTGATTTAGCGGTTAGCCAGATTTCTCCAGACGATGGGACAACGGGGGTGACGGTAAATAGTAGTATTACGGTCATCTTCAACCGGCCGGTTGTCCCCCTACTTATCAGTGGGGAACAAGCCGATTTGCCTAACCCGTTGCAACTGACGCCGGACGTAGTGGGAGAGGGGGAGTGGGTCAATACGTCGGTGTATATTTTCCGGCCCGCGGCCGCGTTGCCAGGACAAACCACTTTCACGGTGCAGGTTCTGGCTGAGGTGATCAACGGCATCAATCCCAACGGTTCCCCGCTGGCCAAAGATTTTACCTGGAGTTTTACCACGGCCGCCCCCACTTACAGCCAATTTGAACTGGTAGGTGGTGCGGTAAATCCCCTGCCCAACGAGCGGGATATTCGCCTTGACCAACCTTTTCGTATCACCTTTGATCAGGCAATGGATCGGGCCAGCACAGAAGCGGCCGTGACGTTGCGGCCGCAAAGCGGCGGCGCACCCATTGCCCTGACTTATACCTGGGACGATACAGCCCAACCCGTCACCCTCACCTTTACCCCCACCCAACTACTGGAACTCGATACCGTCTATAAACTAACTCTGGACACCAGCGCCCAATCAGCCAGTGGCGGCAACCTGGGGCGCGGGTTCACCTGGTCTGCCCGCACCATTCCGGCTCCAGCCATTCTCTCGGCCCGATTTGAACCCTATCAAGGGTTTACCATCCGTTTTGCCAGTCCCATCGCCTTTAGTAGCTTGCAAGATAGATTGCAATTTGAACCGGCCATCGCCCAGGAGCAGGGATACTACAATGAGTATAACCATGAGTGGTATTTCTACGACCTTGTGCCTTCCACCACCTACACCGTCCGTATTCTACCGGGCATCCGTGATCCTTATGGTCACGAAATCACCGAAGTTTACACCACCACCTTTACCGTGCCCCCGGCCTCCCCTTACGCCCAATTTGGGTTTTCCTATGGCCTGACTCTTTTCCGCGAGGGGGGAACAACCGATCTCTACGTTACCCATCGCAACGTGAGTAGTCTGGATGTAGCTCTTTACGCACTAACACCAGAGCACATGACCAGCTTGCTTAATTACACCTTTAATCCCTGCACCTACGCCCCCAGCGAACTGCTATGGCAAAGTACCCGCCCGGTCAATCTGGCGGAAAATGAAGTGGGGTACGCTCGTTTTGATCTGGCGGAGGCAGGCACGTTGCCCGAGCCGGGTTTCTACTTTCTGACCCTGGAATCGCCAGAAGTAACAAATTACAGCCCGTGTGTGCGGGATCAGGGCAATGTTGTAGCCCTGGTCAATGCCAATGTCACGCTAAAACGGACAACCACTGAAGCATTGGTGTGGGTTACAGATCTGGAAACGTCGCGGCCGCTGGCCGACATCCCCATAACGTTATATGACGAGAACCAAACCATCATCGCCAACGGCGTAACCGATGCCACCGGCCTCCTCTATTGGGATAACCTCAACCTTCTGCCCGGTTATGATGGCCGCTATCTGGCCCTGGCTGACAATGGTGATGTGTTTGGTCTGGCTCTGAGTAACTGGGGAGATGGCGGTTATCCCTATTATTTCGGCATCAATTACGATCCCTATGCTATCCCCTATCAGCCTACCGTCTACGTTTATACCGAGCGGCCGCTATACCGCCCCGGTCAGCCCGCATCCTTCAAAGGAATCGTCCGCCTGAATGATGACCTGGCCTTCAGTCTGCCTGAATTTAATACCGTTCAGGTCACAATTGCCTCATTCAACGAGACCATTGAAACCCTGGAATTGCCTCTCTCGCCTTATGGCACTTTTGCCGGACAAATCATGCTCGACAATGAGGCCACTTTAGGGGATTACACCATTATTGTTCGGCAAGGCACACAAGACATTGGCTACGGCGTTTTTGCCGTTGCCGAATACCGGAAGCCCACCTTCCAGGTAACGGTCGCGGCCAACAAAGAGAATGTGTTAGTAGGCGAAGCCGTCACCGCAACCGTGGAGGCCAACTATTTTGCCGGGGGTGCATTGGGCAACGCCGCAGTAGCCTGGGCTGTCCAGGCATCCCCCTTTACCTTCCAACCCGGCACGGCTCTGAGTCGCTTCAGCTTCAATGATAGGGATCGGGACACCGGTTACTACTTCTATGACGATAACTATCTACCGGTGGAAATCGTCGCTGAGGGGATCAGCACCACCGACGATCAGGGTCGCTTCACGATTGAATTTCCCACCGACTTACTGGCAACGGGTCAAGGCCAGCAGTTGACCCTGGAAGCCAGTGTCACCGATGAGGCGGGTAATATGGTCAGCGGCCGCACCACGGTCATCGTTCATCCGGCCCAACTTTACGCCGGAATCCGTCCCTCAGCCCAAATCAGCACCGTAGATGAGCCAGTAACGCTAGAAGTCGCACTGGTAGATTGGGCGGCCGCGCCCGTCGCCAACGGAACCGTCACCGTCGAACTATTCGAGCGGCGTTGGTCGAGCGTTCAGGAAGAAGATGCCCGGGGTCAGCTCATCTGGCGCAGTGGCGTTGAAGAAATCCCCATAGATAGTGTCGCCGATGTGCCGGTTAATGCGGAAGGGCGGGGTTCCATCCAGTTTACCGTGCCCAATGGAGGCATTTACAAAGCAGTCGTCTTAGTGCAGGACGAATCCGGCAACAGCCAACGTGCCTCAACCTATTTCTGGGTGGCAGGTGAAAACTTTATCCCCTGGCGGCGGAGTAACGACAAAAACTTTGAGCTGATTGCCGACAGTGACAGCTATCAGCCAGGTGATACCGCCGAATTGCTCATCGCTTCCCCATTCCAGGGAGAGGCCACCGCCCTGATCACGGTTGAGCGCGGCCACATCAAATTTCATGATGTCATTACTCTCACCAACAACAGCACCCTTTACCGCTTGCCTCTCACGGCCGATATGGCCCCCAATGTTGTTGTCTCTGTTCTGATTCTCAAAGGGCGCGATGAATTTAACCCTATTCCTGACTTCAAAATTGGCATGGTGGAGCTAAACGTAGAGCGTGAAGAGCAGGAGTTGACGGTGACGGTGAGAGCCGACAAAACTGCCCTGGGACCGGGTGACATGGTAACTTACACGATAGAAGTGACGGACTACAGCGGCACCCCCGTTGAGGCCGAACTCTCGTTAGCTCTGTCAGATCTCGCGGCCCTATCACTGGCCCCACGCCGGGAACTACCCATCCTCGATTATTTCTACAGCCACCGGTTCCTGAGTGTTACCACCGAACTCTTACTGAACTGGCTGATTGATTTTTACAACCAGGAGCTACCCATCAACGACAATCAGGGTGGTGGTGATGGCAAAGGTATCTTCACCGATTTGGGCGTGGAGCGGGTGCGCCAGAACTTCCCCGATACGGCTTATTGGGAAGGGCAATTAACCACAGACAGTAGCGGCCGCGCCACTGTCACCGTCACCCTACCCGACAACCTCACCACCTGGCGTCTGGATGTACGCGCCATCACCCTTGACACAAAAGCTGGACAAACCACCCTGGACATCGTTTCATCCAAACCATTACGTCTCCAGCCTCAAACACCTCGTTTCTTCATCGTGGGCGATCAGGCGCAATTAGGCACACTCCTGGTCAATACCACCAATGCCGACATTACCGCCAACACCATCCTCACCGGCACAGGCCTGACCCTCCTGGATGCCACCTTACAAACCGTCGTCGTGCCCGCTCACGGCCAGACTTACGTCGCCTGGGATGCCGTCATTGCCGATGTTGGTCGGGTTGATCTGCTTTTCCAGGTGGAAGGCGGCGGGTATAGCGATGCCAGCGTGCCCCCGGTAGCAACCCTGCCCGATGGCGGTCTGCCCGTATACCGATACGAAGTGAATGAGGTTGTCGGTACATCTGGGCAACTGACTGAGGCCGGGACGGTGGTGGAATCTATCGGCTTGCCCCTGTTCCCGGAATGGGAAATCAGCCAGGCCCAGGTCACGGTGTCGGTGGCGCCCTCGCTCGCGGCCGCAATGACCGATGGCCTTACCTACCTGGAACATTTTCCCTACGAATGCACCGAACAAACCATCTCCCGCTTCCTACCCAACGTCTTCACCGCCCGCGCCCTACGCGACGCCGGACTCAGCAACCCTGACCTGGAAGCCAACCTGGAAGCACAGGTTGATCTGGCCCTGCAACAGCTCTACAGCCGCCAACATAGCGACGGTGGTTGGCCCTGGTGGGAACAAGGCGAGTCCCATTCTCTGGTGACTGCATATGTAGTATCAGGTCTGGTGGAAGCCCGCGATGCCGGTTACACCGTCAGTGCCGGGGTGATAAACAGTGGCGTGAACTATTTAGAAAATAACTACACCAGCGTCGGGCTGGCCCCGGGGCGAGCCAAAAGCAATCGGCAGGCGTTCATCCTGTATGTCCTGGCTCGCGCTGGTAAACCACCAGCCAACTCCATAGGGACACTCTACGATCAGCGCGAGACGTTGGACATTTATGGCCGCGCCTTCCTGGCACAGGCCATTTACCTGATGGACAAAGGCGACCCCCGCCTGCAAACACTCGTGGCCGATTTCAACAGTCAGGCAATTCTCTCCGCAACGGGAACCCACTGGGAAGAAGAAACAAATGATTATTGGAACTGGAATACCGACACACGGACAACCGCCCTGGTGCTGGCGGCAATGGCGCAAATTCAGCCCGACAACCCATTAGTAGCCAATGCCGCCCGCTGGCTCATGGCCCACCGTACAGAGGGTCACTGGCAAGGGACGCAGGAAACAGCCTGGACACTGATGGGACTGACCCACTTTATGGTGGCGTCGGGTGAGTTGGAAGCCAATTACGCCTACGAAGTCGCCCTCAATA
>JAGNBF010000111.1:0-12464 GCA_018004935.1 Chloroflexota bacterium
AGGGTCATATCGTACAAGTTTCACTCAATCAAGCTCATGAATTAGCTGCTTCTTTTATCGCGGCCTTTGCCTCTTTTCTCGCACGTGATGGAACTGTCGCTAATTTGCGCCAAATTTAGGTAACTACTATTAATCGCTGGAGGTTGACAATAATTCACTGCCACACATTGAGCATACATGCTATTGGTAACTTCAGTTTGGTCAATCCAATAATCATCCAAATAAACAGCATGAACAGGCATTTCACTCTCGAGTCCATTATTAGTACCCATGATGAATTCACCATCAGGAATGTACACCTGTATCATGCCATCTTTGTCTGCCAACTGTATACTGCCAATACCTAAAGCAATAGTTGGAGTTAAACTGGGCGTCTGCGTCAGCCTACGGGTTGTTGTAGCCGTTGGTAGCGAGAGCGAGGTTATCGTTGGGACTATCGTAGTGACAGGTAGTGTGGTTGATTGGTAAGTCGGTTCATTCGTTAGTTCTGTATTCGTAGATGGGGTAATAATGGTAGATGCTTCAACTAAAGTCCCAGTCCGGTTGTTTTGGTTGCGTCCCAGGCTGATGCCTATTACTAAAACGGTGACGAGAAGCAGGATTCCGATTCCCCCAACTCCAAGTACCCAGCCTAGCAAGGCATAAGGGGATGGTTGGGAAGGGGTTAGTGAAGATGGGGTTAGTGAGGTAGAAACAGCGGGTGTATATTGAAGTAAGGCTTGACCTAACGCGGCCGCGGCCGCGAACCGCTCAGTCGGGCGTGTTTGCATGGCATGTTCAATCACCTGAGCGACATGGGGGGTGATAGCCCGATTGATCTGGCGGGGTGGCGTCAACGTTGCCATACCCCCCATCAACGCAATACTTTCCGGTGGTTCCTGTCCCGTCAACAGAACATACAATGTCGCCCCCAAAGCATAAATGTCACTCCGGGTATCCGTCGTCCCCTGACCATACTGTTCCCAAGGTGAAAAACCCGGTGTCACGGCCCGTGCCCCGACAGTTGTTTTCAGGTGGGTGTCGTATATCTTAGAAATGCCGAAATCCACTAATACGGCTCGACCCTGGGGCGTAATAATGATGTTGGCTGGCTTAATATCCCGGTGGATCACAGGCGGATTCTGACTGTGCATATAGGCTAACGCATCACAAATTTGACGCATCCAGGGTACTACCTCAGCTTCGGGCAGAGGGCCTCTTGTCTCCAGCATGGTCTGTAGGTTTTGCCCCTCAATAAAATCCATCACCAGATATTGGCCCATGCCGGGCAGAAAAAAATAGTCGTAGATACGGGGTAAGTTGCTGTGATGCAAATTTGATAGTAACTGTACTTCCCGATCAAACTGCTTTTGTGCTTCGGCACTGGTATCCAGGTTTTCTTTCACGGCACAGGGACGTTTAAGCGTAAGGTCCCAGGCCCGATACACAGCCCCGAACCCACCCTGACCAATCAGGCTGACGACCCGGTAGCGCTGATTGAGTTCTTGACCTTGATTTAATGACATGAAAAGGCTCCTATGTTGGCTTCAGTAATTCGCAAAAGTGACATTATTCAACCAAGATTTACTGTCCTTGGCTAACGCACAGATAGTCAGGTTTACACGAGAAATGAGCAAATGTGACTGGATTATAGCGAGATAATAGCTGGCCTAAATAGGCATCATTTCCCAATTGGCAAGTTTTCCCATCACACTGGAATCAGCCCTAAAGAGACAGCCAGGTAGAGCAGGCTAACAAATATAGTAATAAGGACGGCGAACCCAATCCAGATTGGCCCGGGCTTTTTGGTTTGTATGGGAATATGGGTTGTAACCATTGCGTTCAATGAACATTGCTTTGGTTGCCCGCATGGCGGCACCCTGGCGCGATCCTGACACCATCACACGGTCACCCAGTAAAATGCTGCCTGCTTTACCGATTTCAATAACAAGAGCACATCTCCGGGCATTCTTGCTGTGGGAGGTGTTCCTGTTCTAGAAGAAACCTCGCTGTGGCGCGGTCTCCTGACCGAGCCACCTTTACCAAATACGCGGCAGCAATCGTTTTTTGTTATATCCGTAGCGCAGAAATGGTGAAGGGGAAACGCGGCTGCAATATCCAAATGGTCAATGGTCAATGGTAGGGCAATTACATACGCGGATTTTTCCCACCCCTAACCCCGCCCCCGGGGGCGGGGAATTTTTTAAGGGCCGTTTTTCGCGGGCGAATGCCCGCAAAAAACGGCCCAAATTGTTTTTTCCTTGGCTAAATTGGGAATTGCTGACAAACAAGGAGCTTGATAGATGAATGACCATGAGCTAAGAAACCAACTAGTACAAATGCTGACCATCCGGCAGGCCCACATGGACTTTGCCGATGCGGTGGCAGATTTTCCCGAGACACACATCAACACCTGTCCCCCCAACTGTGATTACACCTTCTGGCATCTGTTAGAACATCTCCGCATTTGCCAGAAAGATATCCTCGACTACATCCAATCAGACACCTACCACTGGCCCAACTTCCCCGATGATCTCTGGCCGGAGAAGTCGGCCATGACCGATTTTGCTGGCTGGCAACAGACTGTCACCCAGTTTCTCGCCGACCGCGAACAACTGGTGGCTATCATTAGCGATCCCTCAGTTGATCTGTTTGCTCCCCTACCGAACAGCGGCCACCACCAGCACAACATCCTGCGTGAGATCAACATCATCGCCAATCACAACGCCTATCACACTGGGGAGTTGGGTAGCCTGCGCGGCGTGATGGGGCTGTGGGCGTAGAAGATAGTACTGAGTACTGAGTGAATTCCCAGAGTTCCCAGAGTTTCTTGAGTTCCCCGTTTTCTCCACCTCTGATGAAATTACTTTACGTGATTCGTGATTCGTTGGGGTATGATGGCGGCTCAGAGGTGCGGCTGGTGGCGTTGGCCCGACAGATGGTGGCGCGAGGGCATGAGGTGGAGATAGTCTGCGGCCGCACCTACCCCCACGTCCCACCTCAAACCAGCATGGCCGGGATTCCCGTCCACACCCTGCGCTCCCTGCCGGAGTGGGCCTTCCGCTGGCAACAGTTCGCCTACTTTGCCAGCCGCTACCTGTTCTATCCGGCGACACTGCGTTTGCGGCCGCGACTCGAACAATTCCACCCCGATCTCATCATTGATTACATCTCCCCCTCCCCCAGCCTGGTCTACCCCCTGGCGCGACAAATGGGCATCCCCATCTGGGCCGAGATCATGGAGTTCCGCACCTGGCCTGAATGGCGTGAAGCCGTCGGGCCGGGGCAGGCGTTACTCGGCCATCTGGCCCAGAACGGCCTGTTCCGCGCCTTCGCCTACGATCACATCATCACCATCAGCCAGCACAGCGCGGATCAGCTTTTACGCGGCGGTTTTCCCCCGGCTCAAGTCAGCGTCGTCCCTTGCGGCATCCATCCCGAAGAGTTCAGCCTGCCCACACCGTCCCCACGCCGCAAAAACCAGATCATCATTCTGGGGCGGCTGGTCAAACAGAAGGGGCACACCTACCTGCTGGACGCCCTGACCTCGGTACGCCGGACCGTGCCGGATGTGCAATTGCTGATTGTGGGGGAAGGAGTGTTGCGGCCGCGCCTGGAACAAAAAGTACGCGCTCTGGGACTAGAGGAGTGTGTTCACTTTTGCGGCCGCGTGTCTCACGCCGAAAAAGTACACCTGCTGTGGCAATCAGCCCTGTTTGTCATGCCCTCGTTGCAAGAAGGATTTGGCCTGACCCTGCTGGAAGCAATGGCCTGCGGCCTGCCGGTGGTGGCGTTTGATCTGCCGGTGTTTCATGAACTGATGGCGGAACAGTGCGGCCGCTTCGTGCCCCGGCTCGATAGTCAGGCATTGGCCCAGGCGCTGATTGAGTTGCTAAAAGACGAGGGGGAGCGCGGCCGCATGTCGGCCCACAACCTGGCACATGTGCAAAAATTTAGCTGGGAGAACGCGGCCGCGATATTGGGGAAGTTGTTATGAACTGAAGTTGGGTGTATTGGGGATTCACCTCTGGTTATTGGTGTATTAGTGTATTGGTGTATTGTATCTATACAGCCCCTCACCCTAACCCTCTCCCCAGGGAGAGGGAACCAACTCCCCTCTCCCGCTACGGGAGAGGGGTCGGGGGTGAGGGGCTGTGATTTCACCTTCTCGTTCCACGCTCGGCGTGGAATGCTCCCAGCGACGCTCTGCGTCGCGTAGGACACAGAGCGTCCCAGAGGGATTTCCCACGCCGAGCGTGGGCATGAGTTCTGACACCTGAATAGATACGTGTATTAATCACAATCTCTGACCGTCTCACGCTTCCCCTTCCATCCCCAACAACCCCAACCCCTGCGCCAGTGACATATTTCCCCCTTCGGCCAGGTGCTGGGCCATCATTTCTGGCCCCAAAACGGATTGGGCGGTGGTCATATACCGATCTGGATCCCGGTTAGGCATTTGCAAATCCATCTCCCGCAACATTTTCTCCGTCAGACCCAACAGACGTACTCCATCCGGTACACACCCTTTTTCAATGTATACTTTGCCCAGCAAATCCAACGTATTCGTCAGGTGGCGGCGATGCCCCCAGCGCCAACGCAGGCGCAACGCCTCGCGGAGCATTTTTTCCGCCT
This sequence comes from Chloroflexota bacterium, assembly GCA_018004935.1. Classification (GTDB taxonomy): domain Bacteria; phylum Chloroflexota; class Anaerolineae; order Promineifilales; family Promineifilaceae; genus Trichofilum. The sequence continues at coordinate 4,615 of JAGNBF010000111.1, forward strand.
GTTTTAAATCCCCACGAGCAAAGGCACATTGCCCCAGACCATGATACCCATGCGATTGGCCGTGTTGATCGTTGAGTTGTTGGCGAATGTGCAGAGCTTCGCGGTAAGCCGCTTCGGCTTCGTCATATAATGCCTGCCGCATGAGGGCCAGACCCAGGCTCCCCAAAACTTTGGCTACAGCGGCTTGTTTATCCAGGCGGCGATAAATTTCCAGGGAGCGACGGAACTGCGCGGCCGCGTGGCCGTACTCAAACGAATGACCATAATGTTGCCCCAAATGGTGCAAAGCCGTCGCCAGCCCCACCTCATCCCCCAACTGTTCACACAGAGCAATCGCCTCAGTCAACAAAGCCAACGCCTTATCAGGATCACCCGTCCAGCGCAACATCTGGCTGGTATTAGCCAAAAGCGTGGCCCGGATGGTCGCGGGGGTGGTCGCTCGCGCCAAAACTGCCAACTGGCGGCGAATCGCTTCCCCGTAATAGCCACGTGTTTCCCAATAGGTGTACAAGGCCAGACAAAACCGGAGACCGATGGTTTCGTCCGCGGCCGCAGACGTGGCCCAATTTAAGGCCGTGAGGTAATTGGCATACTCCTGGTCCATCACCGCCAGGGTCGCCAACTGCTGTTCCGCCCCTTCCTGGAGCCGTGGGGCCAACGCTTCCACCCGTTGCAAAAAATAAAGGGCAAATCGCTCCTGCGCGGCCGCGAAGATACCCCACACCTGCAACCGCTCCAGCCCATACTCACGCAACGTCTCCAACATGTGAAACCGGGACGGCTCTCCCGTGGCGTTGAGGCGCAGAAGGCTCTTATCCGCCAGGGCATAAACCATGTTTTGCACCGTCGCCATGTCCACAGAGTTGGGCCAGATGGCGGCCAAATCCTCGGTTGTGCCCTCCACAAACAACGATGCATGAGCCAATAAGCTCTTTTCCTCGTCGCGCAGAAGGTCATAACTCCAATCAATCGCCCCGCGCAACGTCTGCTGACGGGGTGACAGGTTGCGGGGGCCGTCCACCAGGGTTTGCAGGCGGCTGGTCAATTGGCTCAATAACTGGGTTGGGGTGAAACGGCGCACGCGGGCAGAGGCCATTTCAATCGCCAGGGGCAAACCATCTAACCAGGCGCAAATCTGGGCAATCGCCGGGCCATTGTTGGCATCTAACACAAAATGGGGGTTGACCGCCTGGGCGCGAGACACAAATAAGTCAATAGCGGAGTAACCAGACAGGGCTTCCAGCGGGGGCAGATGGTATACATCAGGAATCGTCAGCGGGGGGACGGGGAATTCGTGTTCGCCATAGCAGTTGAGCCACTCGCGGCTAGAGATGAGGATTTTCAGGCCAGGGGTTTGGGCCAGGAGATCGGTGAGCCGGGGCGCGGCCGCGACCACCTGCTCAAAATTATCCAGCACCAGCAAAAACTGTTTCCCCGCCAGATAGCGGCGCACCGTTTCGACCGGTGAAATGCCGCGCCCTTCCGGCAAGGCCAACGCCTGGGCAATCGCCGGAATCACCGCCGCCTCATCCCGCACCGGGGCCAACGGCACAAAACAGAGGCCATCGGCAAAATCGGCCTGGAGGGCGTGAGCAATGGCGATACTCAGGCGCGTTTTGCCCGTTCCGGGGGGGCCGGTCAACGTCACCAGCCGCACATCGTCCCGGTGCAAAAGCTGAACCGCCGCCCGGATTTCCCGCTCCCGCCCGATGGTGGCAGTCAACAGGGCGGGCAGGGAGAGTAAATGGGGTGATGGCTCCATTGCGGCCGCGGGGCTAGGCCAAAAAGCCATCTCCGCCACAGTTGCCTGAGCATCACGGGCAAACGCAGTAAACGCCAGCCGTTGACCATTCGGAACCCCCAGTTTGCTCGCCATCAGGTCGGCCAACTGTACCGAAGGCACGAGACTTCCGGCTTCAATGCGCTTCACCGTCACCAGGGCACAACTCACTTCATCAGCCAGATTGGCCTGCGTCCAGCCCAGCGCACCCCGCCGCCGTTTCAGCCAGGTAGGGAAATCAAGAAGCACAGGATCAGTGGACATATCCTGGCATTATATCCCTTCTGTATACGAAAAGGATACTGACATTAGACCCAGGAATGGGGTTAAATGAAGGGGAGTTCAGGGAACTTGTAGGAACTCTGGGAACTCGAAAAATGGTCAATTGCCAATCGCCAATTGTCAATTGTCAAGTACCAATGTCTGACTACTAACAACTGTTCACTGTTCACTGTTCACTGTTCACTGTCCACTGTCCACTACTCACTCAACCAAAGGAGACAACAATGTACAACTACCCACTCACCCTCAACTTTGCTTTTATGTCGGCCAGCCCGAAGATTACGGTTACGGATGCCGGGGGGCAAACGGTGATGACCGCCAGCAAGACGTTACTCTCGACCAAAGATGAGATCAAAATTGCCAATGGCCGCCCGTTGTTCCAGGTGGTTAGCCAGGAAAGCCGGGTGACAGAGATTCCCAGCAACTGGGACATTATGACCGCCGAGGGGCAGAAACTGGCGATTGTGGATGATGATTTTCTGAGTTTGGATGCGGGGGCGTATGTAGGTAACGCCGCGGCCGCGACCGGCCTCAACCTCCTCAAAAACCAATTCATCAACGAGCAAGCCCTCAAAATGTACTGGCTCAAAGATCAAAACGGCCACAAAATCGGCTGGATCGCCCCCGATAAACGCTCTTTGTCCTTACAACAACTCCCCCTGGCCGATGTCACCCGCAAAATCCCGTTCTTCTTCCGGTTCATCTGCCCCAGCTACGTCATCCGCCTGGGCGAAAGAACAGTCATGCTCATGCAAAAACAGCGCACCTGGATGGTAGACAGCTACAAACTAGAAGCCAAAAGCCAACTTACCCCCGACGAAGAAAAACTGCTCATCCCCAGCGTCCTGCTCGCCCTCTTCTACGAACGGGCACAGTTGAAACAATTGTTTGGGGATTAAAAGAGTATATTGGTGTATTGGTGTATTAGTGTATTAGTGTATTAGTGTATTAGTGTATTAGTGTATTGGTGTATTAGTGTATTAGTGTATTGGTGTATTGGTGTATTAGTGTATTATTGCAATCAATATACCAATATACCAATATACCAATATACCAATATACCAATATACCAATATACCAATATACCAACACGCCCATTCCCACACACAACCCAGGAGTCGAAATGCGTATTCAATTCACAGCTCAAGAACTTTTTTTTGAAAACGACGGCGATGTCGCCTATGCCAACCTGATGGGGGGTGATGGGGGTGAGCCGGAACATTTCCTCATCTTCCAGCGCGGTTTGACAGATGATGATCAGGCGATTCATCTGGAGTACAACGACCAGAGCAACGGCGCGTATGACGCCATCGCGTCCTGCCATTTGGATGGGGAACGGTTGACGGTGGATTTAGCGCGGCCGCTAGGCGCATTAACTGATGTCACCGGCTTCGACGTGTCCCTGGCCCTGGACGATGAAGACAAACAGGCCGAGCTTGCGGCCGCGTTAACCCTCATTTTTCAGGACACAGCCCTCTTACAGATACACTAAGGAATGAGAATTAAATAACCTGCTGGCTAAGAGTGGCACGGTCAGGAGACCGGCCACAGCAGTTTCGTAGGTTATTTAATCTTCGATCCTAAGAGTTCGCTCGTAAATAACTTTTGAATTTGCTGTGGCCGATCTCCTGACCGTACCACCCAACTTAATTTTGAGCGAACCCTAAGTAATCGTTCGTGAATAAGTTCGCTAGATTGCGGCCGTCTTCAAGACTGCCGCAATCTAAAACCGCTAAGTCAATTCCAAACGAGCACTAACTTGGGTCTTGGGGAATTCCGAGGGTTGACCCTAGATGTACGGGCGGGCCTTGTGCCTGCCCAACGTGGGGCAACCACAAGGGTTGCCCATACCCGACGAACCCCAAAGAACCAGTAACCTTTCATTCAGACCGCAAACGTTTAGGGTCTGAACCAGCCTCAATCCCCATGAAAATTTCCACGTCACTGACAAAATGGTTTCTTCTTTTCCTGCTGACTTTGCTCTTAGGCTCCGTCATGCCAGCCTCGGCCCAGCCACATCAGAATGGCCATACACCCCCCGCTGGCCTCACCGCCACCGACTGGCAACAGATCACTGCCCAATTACCTCCCCATGCCTATACCCCAACCACCCCATTGGCAGGCATTCCCCTCATTCAGCAGGCTTACTTCAAAGCCTCGAACCCGGATCCCAGTGACAGTTTCGGCGTTGCGGTGGCTGTGTCTAGCAACACTGTCGTGATTGGGGCTGAAGAAGAAGATAGTAATGCCACCGGGATCAACGGCAACCAGGCCAACAATGATGCCGATCACGCGGGAGCCGCCTATGTCTTTGTTCGTAATGGCTCTACCTGGACCCAACAAGCCTATCTGAAAGCCTCTAATACCGAAGCGGATGATCGTTTTGGCTACGCCGTGGCAATCTCAGATGACACAATTGTTATCGGAGCGGCCTTTGAAGATAGTAACGCCACCACCATCAACGGCAATCAATCTAACAATGGTGCGCCCAACGCTGGGGCGGCCTACGTCTATGTACGCAACGGTGTTACCTGGAGCCAACAAGCTTATCTGAAAGCGTCAAACAGTAACCAAGGCGACTTTTTTGGCCTCACCGTCGCTGTTTCCCATGACACCCTTGTTGTGGGAGCCAGTTTTGAAGATAGCAACGCCACCGGGGTCAACGGCAATCAGGCCAACAACGACCTGGGGCAGGCGGGAGCCGCCTATATTTTTGTGCGTAATGGCAACAGTTGGAGCCAGCAAGCCTACTTAAAAGCCTCCAACACCGATATGTTGGATCAATTCGGCTATAGCGTGGCTGTTTCGGGGGATACGGTTGTGGTAGGTGCAAAATTTGAAGATAGTAACGCTATGGGTGTTAATGGCAATCAGGACGACGACACCGCCTTGGACTCCGGTGCGGTTTATATTTTTGTCCGTAACGGCATCACCTGGAGCCAGCAGGTTTATCTAAAAGCCTCTAATACCGTAGCCTATTACAATTTTGGTCATGCCGTGGCTATCTCCGGTAACACAGTGGTGGTTGGCTCCCCCAGGGAATCTAGCGATTCAGTGGGGGTTAATGGTGATCAAACCAATGTGGCCGCCCCAGATGCCGGAGCCGCCTATGTTTTTATCCGTAACGGCGTCGCCTGGAGCCAACAGGCTTATCTGAAAGCCTCCAATACGGGAGCCAGCGACAGCTTCGGGAAAGCGGTGGCTATCTCGGGGGATTTGATTGCCATCGGGGCCAGCGATGAAGATAGCAATGCTACCGGGATCAATGGCAATGGGGCCAACAACAGTAGCATGTTTGCCGGAGCGGCGTACACCTTCTCCCGCAGTGGGAATTCTTGGAATGAACCAGATTACGTGAAAGCCTCTAATACGGATATGGGGGATTATTTTGGTATCTCCGTGGCTGTCTCAGACGAAATCATTGTGGTGGGAGCCTATTCTGAAGATAGCAATGCTACCGGCGTGAATGGGAATCAAACCAATAATAGTGCCGGTAATTCGGGTGCGGTTTATACCTTTGTAGCGGTTAACACCGTTTACCTGCCTCTACTCACGCAATAAGGATCGAAAATTAAATAACTTTGGACTTACGGGTTTGCTCGAGCCGGTCTCCTGACCGTGCTCGGTGTGGCTCGGTGGGGACACCGGCCACAGCGCGTAAGTCCTAAACTTACGAAACTGCTGTGGCCGGTCTCCTGACCGTGCCACTCTTAGCAAGCAAGCTATTTAATTCTCATTCCTAAGGTCGGATTCGTAAATCAGTTCAAGGAATGAACAAATGAAACAGAAATTATCGCTGGCTTTCTTAATGGTATTAGCCCTGTTCCTGGTGCTCACGACCAGGGCACAGGCTTTGGGTAGCGGCCGCGTAGATGGATACGCCCAACTATTCCTCACCGGCAACTCCGGCCAACCGGTCGGTAGCGATGTCGCCATCGTGCCGGATATGAACGGTGATGGCTACGATGAACTGGCTATTGGTGGCTCTTCCGCACCAAACCGGGTTCATGTAATACCCGGGGGGCCAGATGGTTGGGGTCTAAACCTGCGTTTGGGCACAAACCCGGCCGTCATCACCTACACCGGCGACGCCCCAGGCGACCTGGCCGGTTACACCGTCGCCGGTGTGGGCGATGTCAACGGCGATGGTTTCGGCGATATGTTGGTAGGCGCACCTTTCAACGATATTGCGGGAAGCAATGCCGGGGCTGTGTATGTGGTTCTCGGAAGTGCCACACTCACCGGCAGTAACCTGGGTATGTTCCCCACTATCGTCGGCGAAGTAGCAAATGAGGAAGTCGGGCGCACCATCGGTCCGGCAGGTGATGTGAACGGAGATGGGTATCAGGATATGTTGGTGGGGGTAATGGGGCACGATACCCCGGCCACCAATGCCGGAGCCGTCTACTTCGTACCGGGGGCGGCAACCCTCACCAGCCTTATCCTAAACAGCACCAAGATCAAATACACCGGCGAGGCCGCCAATGATTACGCCGGAAGCAGTGTGGACAGCATCGGTGATATGAACGGCGATGGGTACATGGATTTTGTCGTTGGGGCACCGCAAAACGATGACGGGAGTGTTTCAGGGGGGGCGGCCTATGTTGTACTAGGGAGCGCAACCCCTACCAACGGCAGTCTGGGTACACAAATTCAATATACGGGCACCGTCAGTCTCCATGGCGCTGGTCAAGAAGTGACCGGGGCCGGTGATTTTAATGGGGATGGGTACGATGATGTGATGATCAGTGCTTCGGGAGCGGGGGCGGGCGTTTATCTGGTGTTAGGATCGGCGACACCCGTTAGCACGCTGTTATCCGGGGCCATTTTTTACTCCGGGGCGCATGGGATAAACACCTTGACCCAGGCCAAGTACCTGGCTCAGGCAGGCGACATCAATGCCGATGGTTTTGGTGATGTGCTGATTGGCGCGGAATTTGAAAATTCTAACACGGGAGCCGTTTATGTGGCGTATGGCACAGCCAACCCGGTCAACACCACCATCAGCAGTTTACCCCGGTTGGGGGGCGCGGCCGCGGGCGATCTCTTCGGTAATGCCGTCAAAGGCAACAGTGATAGCAACGGTGATGGTCTGGCCGATATCATCCTGAGTACGTTAAGCAACGACGAAGGGGGAGCCAATGCCGGGGGCGCGTATGTCCTTTTCGGCGAAACCAGTGCCCAGGCTTATCGGGAACGGCAACGGTTGAACAATACTGGCAATCTACCCGCCATCTTGTTTGACACCATAGGAATTGGGGTAGATTTCACCGCCAATGCCCTGGCCGGGGGTGATGTCACTGTCACCCGCCACCTGTTTCACCCCTGCGGCACCGACATCCGCCTGCAAACCCCCATCTGGACGGTAGATTCGCCTAAAATCGGGGCTGGGACTACCTTTAACCTGCGTTTGCAATACACCACCGATCAGATTGTAGGGATGGATGAAAACACTTTACGTGTCTGGACTCGCCCCATTGGTCAACCTTGCGCGGAGTGGGTACAGGTAGGAAGTAGTGCCGTCAATGTCAACACCAACCTCATCACCGCTACGGGACTCAGCAGTGCCGGGCAATATACGGTGAGCGCGAGCGACACCCCCCCCAGCCCCACCGCCATACAGGAGCAAGCCCTGACCGCTTACCCGGCCCAATCCCCGGCGGAACTGATGCTCATTTTGACGATTCTGGCCCTCAGCTCCGGAACCACCTACACCTACCTGCGCCGCCGCCAGCGACACGACGATACACGTCAGAAACCGGGTTTTCTCTTGTAGGGCATAAGTTGA
>JAGNBF010000111.1:12564-23774 GCA_018004935.1 Chloroflexota bacterium
AGCAATTCTCAATTTAGCCAACGGTTTTAACCGTTAGACTCCGGGAGCACGCTCGAAAAATGACCCAAACTGTAAAATAGCCTTTCAGGCTGTTTGCCCTCTCGTGAAAACAAAAAATGGACGTAACGATACACGTTCTCGAGGGCTGAGCTTGCCGAAGTCTGGCTCCACCTCTATAAAGAGCGCACAGCCTGGAAAGGCTGTGCTACGGTTGACCGTTGGGCGGATTAACGGAACATTTATCGTTCAAAATGAGAATTGCTGTTTCCATACACGTCAGAAACAGGCCCTTTAGAAAGTTTCTGCCTTCAGGAGCGGGGTGGGGGGTGGAGAAAATCCCGCCCCTTAAACCATAGTAATAGCCCCTTTATCTAAATCGTAACGCCCGCCCACAATTTTCAGCGTACCGGCGGCAATGGCGGCACTCAGGATGGGGGATTGTTTCAACTGTTCCACCACCAACGACACATTGGCTTTAACCGCGTTGTCCAGCTCATCCCCTTCTTGCCCATGAGCGGCTTCAATGGCCGGGGTAATCGCTTCCACCAGATACCCAATCGAACCTTCCGCATGACCGTTGGCCTCAAGCGTTTCCAGGGTAGCCTTAACCGCGCCACAACTTTCATGCCCCAGCACAAACACCAGGGGAATGCCCAGTTCAAACGAGCCAAACTCAATGCTCCCCATCACCGCCTGATCCACCACCTGTCCGGCAGTACGAATGACGAATAGATCACCCAGCCCCCGGTCAAACACGATTTCGGGGGGGACGCGGGAATCCACACAGCCCAAAATGGTGGCGAAGGGGTGTTGCCCGGTGCTTACCTCAATCCGACGGGTTTCGCTCTGGTTGGGATCAACCGCTTTGTTGGCAACATACCGCTGATTGCCATCTAACAGACGTTGCAAGGCTTCATCGGGGCCGGTTACGGCGGGTTCAGGGGTGGGTTCAGCTGAGGAACCGCCAATGGCTCCACAAGCTACTAACGTTGTACTCAACGTAAACAAACCACTCCATTGCATAAACTGGCGTCGGGTGAGAGATACAGACATAACACACTCCTTGTATAAAGTTGTCGGGATGGTAGGGGCAGGGCACGAGTTACCTGTCCGAAGCGACCCTATTGTACCCCTCATACCAGAGTTCGCCATGAAGGTTTTTTGGCTCTTTGGGAATTCAGGGGGGTGACACCAGATGTACGGGCTGGCCTTGTGCCTGCCCAGTGTGGGGCAACCACAAGGGTTGCCCGTACCCCACGAAATCCCGAAGAACCGGGTTTTTCTTGTGGGCCAACAATCCCCTCACCCTAACCCTCTCCCCCAAGAGAGGGGACACCCCTTCTCCTGGGGGAGAAGGGCTGGGGATGAGGGCAGGCGCGTCACAAATACTTTTCCGGCTCTTTGGCGAAGGTGCGCTGGCAACCTGCACAGCAGAAGTAGTACATGGTTCCGTTATGTTCGTGGGTGTATTTGGCCGTAGACATCTCCACTTCCATCTGGCAAATGGGGTCAATCGCGGCCGCGCCCCGCACGGGCAACACAACTGGACCGATGGAGATTTGGCCGAGGGAGATAGTAGGGAGAGGAGACTGAGAGACTGAGGGACTGAGAGACTGGGGACTAGAGACTAGAGACTGCTCACTGTTCACTCCCAACTGTTCACTGTCCACTGTTGACTGTTCACTTCCTATCCGCTCCTGATACAATGCTAGATTCACTTCCTCTGCGTTGCGGCGCCGTTGCACGATTTCGGCCATGATGCTGAGGGCGATTTCGTCGCCGCGCCGGGCCTGGATGTCCAGACCAGCGGGGGCTTTGAGGGGGAGCAGGTCGGTGTCGGTGAGGCCTTGATCGAGCAGGTAGTCGCGTACCCCTTCAGCCCGTTTGCGGCTGGCAACCAGGCCCACATAACCAGGGTTGGCGGCGAGCAGTTTTTCCAGGGCCAGTTCGTCGTAGTTGCCGTGGCTGGCGACAACGATGTAGGTGGTGGGGGTGATTTTGCTGGCGATGTTGTCCAGGCTGGTGAGGGTTTCGTTGACGTAGGGGATGGCGTTTTGCCCGACCGTGCCACCCCCATCCGCTGTGGCCGGTCTCCCGACCGTGCCACCATCCAGATCAACCAGGGTAACGTGGTAGTTCATGGCCGAGCCGAGGTGGGCCAGGGCGCGGGCTACGGGTAATGTGCCGACGATGAGGAGTCGCGGCCGCGGCGCTTGCGGCTCCAAATAAATCTCCAACGTCCCCCCACTGAAACAGGTCATCGGCAGGTCTACCAGACCATCACGAGGTTTTTGCCCTTCCGGCTCCGTGGACAGCCGGATCAACTTCGCCTCATCCGCCGCCAACGCCTTGAGAGCTTCCTTGATCACCGTCGGCTGGGCGCAACTGCCGCCAATCCAGCCGTGCATCACCCCATCCACCGTGATAATGGCTTTATCCCCCGGCTTGCCAGAGGTAGGTTTCTCCGCCCGCACCACCGTCGCCGTCACAAACGGCACACCGGCTAACACAAGTTCATGGGCTTTGGCAAAAAAGTCATCAATCATTAAACACGCTCCAAGAGGAAAAGAAGGGACACAGAGGGCACTGAGAAGGCACAGAGGGCCACAGAGTTTTAAGAACCAACTTTGTTTTTTCTCTGTGAATCTCTGTGTCTTCCTCTCAGTGTTCTCTGTGTAACCTCTTCCTGGCTAACGCCAAGAGGAAAAGAAGGGACACAGAGGGCACAGAGGGCCACAGAGTTTTAAGAACCAACTTTGTTTTTTCTCTGTGAATCTCTGTGTCTTCCTCTCTGTGTTCTCTGTGTAACCTCTTAACGCTAATCCGTCACACCCGCGTCCCGTAACGCCTGCCACACCTTCTGCGGCGTGATGGGGATGTCAATGTGGCGCACGCCGAGGTGCCAGAGGGCGTCTACGACGGCGTTGGCGATGGCGGGGGGCGCACCGACGGTGGGTGATTCACCGACACCTTTCGCGCCGATGGGGTGATGAGGGGAGGGGGTGATGGTGTGCCCGGTTTCCCACTTGGGCGACTCGACAGCGGTGGGGAGCAGGTAGTCGGCAAAGGTTCCGGTCAGGCATTGCCCATTCTCATCATACACGATTTCTTCGTACATGGCTGGTGCCAAACCCATCGTCAGACCGCCATGCACCTGCCCTTCTACCACGAGCGGGTTGATGATGTTGCCGCAGTCGTCAATGGCGACAAAGCGGCGCACGTGAATTTCGCCCGTGCCTTTGTCAATGTCCACCACGCAGATGTAACTGCCAAAGGGGAAGGTCAGGTTGGGTGGGTTGTAGTAGTCGGTGGCTTCCAGACCGGCCTCCAGATCGGGTGGGTGATTGGTGTAGGCGGCGAAGGCGATTTCCTGGATGGTTTTGGCCTGCTCCGGCGACCCTTTGACCTGCCATTTGTTGACGTTCCACTCCAGGTCGTCTTCGTTGACTTCCAGGAGGTAGGCGGCGATTTTACGGGCTTTGGCTTTGATTTTGCGTGAGGCCATGGCCGCGGCCGCGCCCGCTGTCGGCGTTGAGCGGCTGGCATAAGTCCCCAAACCATACGGGGCCGTGTCCGTGTCCCCCTCTTCCACATCCACATCTTGAGCCGGTAGCCCTAACTCCTCAGCGATAATCTGGGCGTAGGTGGTTTCATGCGCCTGCCCCTGGGATTTTGTGCCAAAACGGGCGATGGCTTTACCGGTGGGGTGAATGCGAATTTCGGCCGAGTCGAACATTTTGATGCCCAAAATGTCGTAATCTTTAGATGGCCCGGCTCCCACCACCTCGGTGAAGCTGGAGATGCCGATGCCCATCAGTTCCCCTTTGGGCCGTTTTTCCGCCTGCTCCCGGCGCAAATCCTCATAACCCAGCATGTCCATCGCTTTTTGCAGGGCGGCGTGGTAGTTGCCGCTGTCATATTCCCAGCCAGTGGGGGATTTGTAGGGGAAGTTTTCGGCCGGGATGAAGTTTTGCATCCGATATTCGGCCGGGTCGCGGCCTAAATCGTGGGCCATGATGTCGGTCAGACGCTCGATCATGTGGACGGCTTCGGTGACGCGGAAGGAGCAACGGTAGGCGACGCCGCCCGGTGGTTTGTTGGTGTAGACGGCGTCCATGTTGACGTGGGCGGCTTTCATGTCGTAGGAGCCGGTGCAGATGGAGAAGAGGCCAGCGGGGAATTTGGATGGGTTCGCGGCCGCGTCGGCACAACCATGATCCGCCAGCCCATTCACGCGCAGGCCGGTAATCTTACCATCGGCGTCCGCCGCCAATTCCGCTTCCAGGTGATAATCACGGGCAAAGGAGTCAGCGGTCAGGTTTTCACTGCGATCCTCGATCCATTTGACCGGTTTGCCCAATAGCAAACTGGCGACGGCGCAGACCACATAACCGGGATAAACCGGCACTTTGCCACCAAACCCACCGCCAATATCGGGCGAAATGACCTGAATACGATGTTCCGGCAGGCCCGTCACCAGGGCAAAGACGGTGCGGATGGCGTGGGGGGCCTGGGTGGTCATGTACAACTGCATTTTGCTGGTGGCCGGGGTGTAATTGGCAACCATGCCGCAGGTTTCGATGGATGAGACATGGATGCGGGGCAGGTAGATGTGCTCTTTGACCACATGGGCCGCCTCAGCAAATACCTTATCCGTCGCCTCTTTGTCCCCCGCTTCCCAGTGCCAGATACGGTTCGTCTTCAACTCTTTGTCGTCGCGGACGATCACCTCATCTTTCAGGGCTTCATAGGGATTCACCACCACCGGCAATGGCTCATAATCTACCATCACCTGCTCGATGGCGTCGGCGGCGATGTAGCGGCTGGTGGCGATGACGCAGGCCACTTCCTGGGAGTAATAGACCACCTTGTCAATGGGCAGAACCATCTGGGTGTCGGACATGAGGGTGGGCATCCAGTGGAGTCCGTGGGCGGCTAAATCTTTGCCGGTGATGACGGCCACGACGCCATCCATCGCCAGGGCGGCACTGGCGTCAATGTTGAGGATTTTGGCATGGGCATACGGGCTACGCACGATGTCCATGTAGAGCATCCCTGGCATTTTGATGTCGTCTACGTAGCGCCCTTTGCCCTGGAGAAAGCGGGGGTCTTCTTTGCGCTTCATCCGGTGGCCCATGCCGCTGATTTCCACCGGGGTGGTGATACGCACGGTTTCGGTGGTTTCTACGACAGCCGATGCGCCATTAGGGACGGCGTGTTTGTTCTCGAAGCGGTCGGGTAACTGTTTGGGTTTGTTGGGGTCATGATAATTCATGCGGTCACCTTTTCCTGAGCCGATTCGTTGAGCTTCGCGGCCGCGTACTGAATCGCCTCGACAATTTTGTTATACCCGGTGCAACGGCACAGGTTCCCGGCAATGGCCTGGCGAATTTCGGCCTCGCTGGGGTTGGGGTTTTTGCTGAGCAGATATTTGGCACTCATGATCATGCCGGGGGTGCAGTAGCCACATTGCAGGCCATGTTTTTCCCAGAATCCTTCCTGGAGCGGGTGCAGTTGTGCGCCCTGGGCTACCCCTTCGATGGTTTCGATGCTGGCCCCATTGGCCTGGACGGCAAAAACGGTGCAACTTTTGACGGTGCGGCCATTCATGCTGACGGTACACGCGCCGCAACTGGTGGTATCACAGCCGATGTGTGTACCGGTGAGGGATAAATTTTCCCGAATGAAATGAACGAGCAAGAGTCGGGAGTCTACCTCTTGGGTATACGCCTGCCCGTTGACGGTGACGGTGATGGTGTGGTTGCTCATGGTTCTCCTGAAGTGAGAATTATGAATTAGGAATTATGAATTATGAAGAAGGAGCGTAGGCGTTGTTTCATAATTCATCCCTCATGATTCATAATTTAGCTCCTTGCTCTTTCCATCGCCTGGCGGATGGCGCGTTTGGTGAGGACGCGGGTGATGTCGCGTTTGTATTCGGCGGAGCCGCGCAGGTCGGGGGAGGGGTCGCATTCGTCTGCGGCCGCACGCCCCGCCGCCTCGATGATCTCATCCGTGAGGACCTGCCCCACCAAGACTTGCTCGGCATTTTTGGCCCGCATGGGGGCCGGGCTGACGTTGGTCAGGCCAATGCGGGCGGAGGTGCAGGTGTTGCCGTTGAGGGTGAGTTGGACTGCGGCCGCGCTAATGGCATAGTCCCCCACCTTGCGCTCCATCTTCACATACGCCCCGCCACTGTTCGCGCCCGGCGTGGGAATACGAATCTCGGTCAGGATTTCGTCATCAGACAGGGCATTTTCGAATAAATCCACGAAAAAACTATCAATGGGAATGGCGCGTGTGCCGTTTGGCCCCAGGGCGATGACCTCGGCGTTGTAGGCCAACATCACCGCCGGGTGATCATTGGCCGGGTCGGCGTGGGCGATGTTGCCGCCGATGGTGGCCCGATTCCGCACCACCGGGTCGGCAATGACGCGGGCGGCATCGGCCAGGATGGGGAAGCGGCTTTGCACTAGGCTGGACTCTTCCAGGGCCACTTCGCGGGTCATGGCCCCAATCGCCAGATGGCCGTTGTCCTCGCGCAGATATTCCATCCCTGTGATGCTGTTCAGATCAATGAGGACGGGCGGCATGGAGAGACGAAAACGCATGGCGGGGATGAGACTTTGCCCCCCTGCCAGGAGTTTGGCGTCTCCCCCGTGCTGGCGGAGCAAGGCAATCGCCTCGCTCAACGTGCCGGGTGAATAATAATCAAACGAACCTGGAATCATGGAAACCTCCTTGTGTGAGAGAGTAAGAGACTAAAGAGACTGAGAGACTGAGAGACTGGTGTATTGGTATATTGGTGTATTAGTGCCCAATACACCAATATACCAATATACCAATATACCAATACACCAATACACCAACACACTAATTCACCCCCGCCAGATGCCTTGACAGGTCGTTGAGGCTTTGCAGGTTGTGGATGGGTAGGAAGTCGTCAATGTAGGGTAATGCGGCCGCGATGCCTTCCACCAATGGTTTGTATGTTTTTTGGCCGAGCAATGGGTTGAGCCAGATGAGCCGGTGACAACGGTGTTGCAGGTAGCGCATTTCGCGGCGCAATTGGGCCGTATCGCCTCGCTCCCAGCCATCACTGACAATGAGCACAATCGCGCCGCGCCGGAGCATCCGGCGGCCCCAACGCCGGTTGAACGCGGCCAGACTGGCCCCGATGCGTGTGCCACCGGCCCAATCCACCACATGATGGGACGCTTCTTCTAAGGCCAGATCAATGTTTTTCAGCCGCAACTCCTGGGTGATGCGCGTCAGCCGTGTGCCAAAGAGGAAACATTCCACCTCTTTGAAGCTGTGGCTGACGCTGTAAAAAAACTGGAGCAACAGCCGGGCGTATTTTTCCATCGAGCCGCTGATGTCGGCGATGAGGATGAGGGGGCGGGGTTTCTGTTTGCGGCTTTGCCAGGCCAGGCGCAGGGGGACGCCGTTGTATTGCGTCGCCGTGCGGAGCACCTGACGCAAATGGAGATGTTGGCCGTGCCGATCCGGGACGCGACGCCGGGTGAGCCGTTGGGCCACCTGCCAGCGCATCTCTTGAATCAGCTTTTTGATGTTGGCTAACTCTTCCTCGGTCATCTCCGAAAACGCCTTGTTTTGGATCAGTTCCGACGGGCTGTACGTGCCGGAACGGTCGGCAACATCTTGGGGTTTGCCCTGCTGACCGGCCTTTTGGGCCATCAGGGTCATCAGGGGGGGCAGATCGGCACTGGTTTTGTGGCGGGGAGCACGGGGCATGGTCTGCGGCCGCGACCACACCTCACCTTTTGCCGCCAGCCAGAACCGGTTGAACAGCACCGTAAACAAGGCCAGATGTTCCTGCCGCCGCACCAGCATGGCCCGCGCCGTGTGATACACCTGCTCCCGGTCGCCCACATCCACCCACGTCAACGCCTGCGCCAACTCCATACTCTGCTCCGGCGACACCGGCAGTCCGGCCCGGCGGAGGATGCGAGGGAAGAGGAGGAGGTTGGAGAGGAAGAGGTCGGGCTGGTGGGAACTCATGGGAACTCATGGGAACTCTGGGAACTCTGGGAACTCTGGGAACTTGGTGTATTGGTATATTGGTGTATTGGTGTATTGGGGTATTGGGGTATTGGGGCGACCCTTAATAGACCAATACACTAATACACCAATCTCTCAGTCTCTCAATCTCTCAGTCGCTCAGTCGCTCAATCTCCTCTTCCACCACGCGGCCGCGTATCTTATCCACATCGTCCTGGTATTTGAGGATGATACCGAGGGTGTAGTTGATCGCGGCCGCGTCCAGCTCTTCCTTCTGCAAATGGCCCAACGCCTCGGCCCAGTCCAGCGTCTCGGCGATGCCGGGTAGTTTGTACAACTCCTTTTGCCGCAGCGATTGCACAAACGCCACCACCTGTTCCGCCAGCCGGGGGCCGATGTGCGGCAGTTTCAGGCGCACAATTTCTAGCTCCTTCTCGCGGGTGGGATACTCAATCCAATGGTAAACGCAACGCCGTTTCAGGGCGTCGTGGATTTCACGGGTGCGGTTTGAGGTGATGACGACGATGGGACGATGTTCGGCGCGTAGGGTGCCGATTTCGGGGATGGTGATTTGAAAATCGGAAAGGAGTTCGAGCAGGAAACTCTCAAACTCCTCATCGGCGCGGTCAAGTTCGTCAATGAGCAGGATGGGGGTCTGGTGATGGCTGGTGGTGATGGCCTGGAGCAGCGGCCGCTTCAACAAAAACTTTTCCGTAAAAATATCATCCGTTTCCGGTTCGTGGCCGTTACTGCGAAGCTGGCGGGCCTGGATTTCCAGCAGTTGCCGGGGGTAGTTCCATTCATACACCGCCTGGCTGATGTCCAGCCCTTCGTAACATTGCAGACGGATGAGCGGGGTCTGGTAGGCCCGGCTCAGCACTTTGGCGATTTCCGTCTTGCCGACGCCCGGTTCCCCTTCGAGGAAAATCGCTTTGCCCATCTTTAGGGCCAGAAACAGGCTCGTGCTAAGGCCGACATCGGCGATGTATTGGTGTTGGGCAAGGGTGGATTGGGTCGCGGCTACGGAATTGAACATGCGAACCTGTGTTGAGGCTAGATTGGTTCAGGCTTTGAGGATGGGAGACTGAGAGACTGAGAGATTGAGAGACTAAGGGCTGCTCACTATCTTGTTCTAGCTGTCGCCGTACCGCGCATAAATTGAACCAATCACAATGGGTGTTTCTGATGGGCAAACGAGAAATGCACCTTGATCGTAAAGCAATCAAGGCGTCAACAAAAGCACAAGTGGGTCAAGTTGGTTGAACCAGGTGGGTCAGGTTTTGGGGGGAACTCAGGGGAACTCGTAGGAACTGTGGGAACTCGGTTGGTTGATATTTCTAGCCGCGTGATTTTTCTCTGGCGAGTTTAACCAGTTGCTCAATTCCTTGTTCGCTATCGAGTAGTTGGCTCCACTGCTCACGATCCATCTCGCGCCACGCCGGGATAAACACGCCACGAATTTCTTGCCTTGATAAGATGTTTCAGGGCATGACGAATAGGGTTTCGGTGGCGAGTTGTAGGTCGGGGAAGAGGGTGGACTGGATGGTTTCGCCGGGGGTAAATTCACCGAGCAGGGCATATTCGCGGCCGCGTTCCGGCAAAAAATAGACCGTAATCGTGCGTGTCTTGGGGTTCGCCAGCCAATATTCCTTCACCCCGGCCCGTTCGTAAGCGTCTAATTTGACCGATTGATCCAACCGGTAGGTACTGGGTGAGAGAACCTCCACGACCAGATCAGGTGCTCCGTTGAAATATTGAAAGCCGGGTGTAGGCAGATTAGCGGTAGCGATAAAAATAACATCAGGTAAAACTGGTTTGGCAATACCCGGTAAATGGACTTCGATAGGTGCGACAATCACTTCGCCTGCTTTCATGGCTTCAACGTAGAGAGCCAGAGCCAGAAAAATTTTGCCGACGGTGTACTGGTGGAGATGGGATGGGGCATTAGACACGTAGAGAACTCCTTCAATAATTTCATACCGTCGTCCATCGTCGGGCAAGCGTAAATAATCGTCGTAGGTCCATTCACCCTGGGACGGCCATTTTTTGGCGGCGGGTAGGGGTGGGGAAAGTGGGTTAGATAGGCGGGTGGTCATTAGCAGGCTCGTTATTGGTGTATTGGTGTATTGGTTATTGGAGTTTGGAGGTGGAGGGAATTACTCTGGAAAACTCTCTCGCTCTAGCTCTAGCTCTCGCTCTGAACTCCAGTCGCGTATTGGATGTTGGGAAGATTATACCGAATTTTGTGAGATACGGGCTGACTTTACAAAAAAGAGCACCGCCTGGAAAGGCCGTGCTACCTGTAGAACCAAACCAGAAACCCGCCAATACACTAATAACCAATATACCAATACACCAATAACTCCCCTACACCAACCCCCGCCGCACCGCTTCCGCGGCCGCTTGCGCCCGTGTCTGTACCCCCAATTCGGCAAAAATCTGGCGCACCTTGCGTTTGACGGTGGCATCACTCATGTAGAGCAGGTTGCCGATGTCGCTGTTGCTGGCTCCCTCGGCCAGAAGGCGCAGGATTTGCCGTTCTTCGGGGTCGAGGGTGAGGCTGTCTTGCGGCCGCGATACCGGCTGACCCAATGCTCGTTGAATTACCTGCTCCGTCACCTGGGGGCTAAAGGCCCGTTCCCCTCGGTGGACGGCTTGAATCGCATTCACCAGCATTTCATCCGACACGTTTTTGAGGATAAACCCCAGCGCCCCCACCCGCAGAGCTTCCATGATGTACTCCTCATCATCATACGAGGTGAGCATGAGCAGTTTGGCGGTGGGAACTTGTTGCCGAATCTGGCGCAGAACATCCAGCCCCGATTCACCCGGCAGGCTGATGTCCAGCAAGGTCACATCCGGCGGAGCGTCCTGGAAATAGGCCAACGCCTGCTTGCCACTCTCTGCTTCTCCTACCAGATGGAACTCTGGGTAATTGGAGAGCAAACTACGAATGCCCTGTCGCACAATGGGATGGTCGTCTACGACTAAAACGGTGATAGAGGACATGGTTATTGGTGTATTGGTGTATTGGTTATTGGTGAGCAAAGAAGGGGATCAATAATTACCTAAATTTGGCGCAAATTAGCGACAGTTCCATCACGTGCGAGAAAAGAGGCAAAGGCCGCGATAAAAGAAGCAGCTAATTCATGAGCTTGATTGAGTGAAACTTGTACGATATGACCCTG
>JAGNBF010000112.1:0-14652 GCA_018004935.1 Chloroflexota bacterium
TATTTACTGTTGAGATTAGTGAAGAAAGAGGGATTTTCACCGCAAGGTCGCAAAGATTTTCTCTGGACTTCATCCGCTCTTGGCGTTCTTAGCGTCTTGGCGGTTCCTTTTTTCAGTAGACTCACTGTTCATTTATTACCCAAAAGGAGATTCCCATGTCAACTCATCATCTGCAACCTGTAGTCCGTGGCCCTGGCGAAGGGCAAACCCACAACGCTCTAGGCGTCACCCTTACCTTCAAAACCGTGGGCACCGATTCCGGCGGTCAATGGCTCACGATGGAGTATATCGCTCCGCCTCAGTTCTCTGGGCCACCACCCCATGTGCATAAAGTCACGACTGAGATTTTTTATGTTCTGGAAGGTACCCTGACGATGCAGGTCAACGGCCAGACCGTTCATCTGGGTGCTGGTGGCATGGCTTATGTGCCCCCAGGTACGGTTCACACCTTCGCCAACGAGACCGATACCCCGACCAAATATCTGGGGATCGTTTCTCCTGCCGGACTGGAAAACTACTTCGCCGAAATGATGGAACTGATCAAAAACGAACCCCAATGGCCGCCCAAAGACATGGGGCCGATTATCGCTCTGATGGCGAAGTATGACACCTTTGCACCAGCCGCCAGATAACTGAGATTCCCGGAAACTGTGGCGTTTCCAGGAATTTCAAAAGGTATGAAAATGAAACAGTCCCTATTTCGCCTTCTGAACTGGGTGGCAAAACAAAAGAGGTTGCAAGCATGAATGGTCGGTTTCATCCACTATGGCGGTTGGTTGATCTTGTTCATCTACCGCCTGATAGGCTTCCATGTCCTGTTGCTGACGACCACCGGGCGCAAGAGTGGGAAACAGCATACAGTGGCTCTCGGTGCGGTCAAACAGGGCGAAGATTACTTCGTCATGGCTCCTTTCGGTCCTTCGGGGAAGGTTGCCGACTGGTATTTGAATTTGAAAAACAATCCGCAGGTAACAACCGAAATCTTCTGGCACAAGCGCAAGATCATAGCTGAGGAGATTGTGAATGAGACTGAACGCCTGGACACGATGCGACGTTACGGCTTCGGTTTGTTTGATTTTGTGGGGGCTGAAGAGCGGAGCGAGAAAAAGACACCGGTGGTGCGGTTGCGACCGCAGACCAGGTAAACCGGTTTCGGTAATTAAAAGGAGATTATTACTATGAACATACTCTTGTGGATTCTTCAAATCCTGCTCAGCCTCCAGTTCATCTACCAGGGCATCTACCATTTCATCGTCCCACCCGGACTGCCCGCCCAGTTGACCTGGATGTATGAACTGCCTACCAGCGTCCATTATTTCACGGGCCTGGTCGAAGTCCTGGCCGGGTTGGGCCTCATCCTGCCTGGTCTGACCCGCATCCAGACCCGCCTGACGCCTCTCGCCGCGCTTGGTCTTGTAGTCGTCATGGCTGGGGCAACGGTCTGGCAGGCCACTCGAAACGCCTACGCTGATGCCATCTTTACCATCATCCTGATGGGGTTGGCGGGTTTTGTGGCTTATGGGCGCTGGAAACTCAGCCCGCTCAAGGATAAAGGCGTATCGTAGCCGGGTGTTACACAACACAATTTGCCTATCAGACTTGCTCAGAGGCGTAGTCTTGTGTTCAAGTTTGGGAGAAGTGGCGCGGTAATTGTCGCTTAGTCAAACGATTCCCATTGCAAAAGGAGAAAATATCATGAAAAAGTTGACCTGGTGGTTTCGTATCGTAGGTGGGTTTTACCTGCTCTTAGGCGTGATGAACCTGTACGGCACCTTTGTTGACCCGGCTTTGTTTGCGGGCAATCTGCCCTACCCCGCTACCGATGAGGTGGTCAAAGCGTTTGTGCATGGTTGGTCACCCTTTGCCTTTGAAATCGTAGGGATTGCTACGTTCATGTTGTGGGCTTCCCGCGATCCGCGCAAGTATCTGGGGGCGGTCTGGCTGTTGGTCTGGCTGGAGTTTATGCACGGGGTTCTCGATGACATCTACCTCATCGCCAATGGGTTCAGTGCCGGTGGTTATATTGCCTTCATCGTGATTCACCTCATCATCATCGTAACCGGGGTGATGTATGCCCAGCAAGCCGCGGCCGAAGGGGGGAAATAGCATCCAGACCAGAAACCAGGTTTTCACGGCTAATTACCCACTTTGCCGCTAGAAAAACCTGGTTTCTCCAAGTTTCCGCAAAGGAACAAAGTCCCTGATATCCGAAACTCGCAACGAAAAACGAAAGAGGAGAACCCTATGTTTGGCAACATCATCTCATTTCTGGTTTTGGTTGGTTTATTGGTTCTATTTGGCTGGCTCACCTATCGGGCAGTACGGGCACAGCGGTTGTGGGTTAAGATTGTGGGCGGTCTGGTTGGCGGTCTGTTCACCCTGGTCTTCCTGCTGATCACCTTCTTTGCCGCTAAAGGGTTAGCCGTCGCTTATATCCCACCGGCTCCGGCTCCCGATTTGACTGTGGCTGGAACCCCGGAACAGATCGCTCGTGGCGAGTACCTGGTCAACGTAGCCTGTCTCGATTGCCACGGGGCCAATGACGGGAAGAACATGCCTCTGACCGGTGGCCTGGATATGATGGCCGGAGAAGGGGATGAAGACTTTTCGTTTGCCGGCAGTATGGTGACGGCAAACCTGACCCCCGGCGGGGTGCTGGCCGACCGCACCGATGGCGAACTGTTCCGCGTCATCCGGTATGGGTTTGGCAAGAACGCCCGGCTGGGAATGATGAGTTCCCTACCCTACCGCGAATTGAGCGACGACGACACCCACGCGATTATCGCCTTCCTGCGCTCCCAGGAACCGGTGACCACCGCCACCAATGGCGGCGACAACATCAACCTGATCGCGGTGATTCTGTTCTATAGCGAAGTGCTCTATCCTCTCGACGAAGACCACGAAGGCGTCATCACCGCGCCCACGCCGGGGGTGACGGCGGAATACGGCAAATACGTCGCCACCTTTGGCGAATGCCGGGGCTGTCACGGGACGGACATGACCGGGACCGAGGCAACTGCGCTATCGCCATCTATCCCGAATCCCCGTCTCTTAGTCGGCGAAATCACGCTGGAACAATTCATCCAGACCATGCGGACGGGTGTGCGCCCTAATGGCGAGGCACTGGCTGACCTTATGCCGTGGGAGAACGCCTCGAGAATGACGGATGACGATCTGGCCGCGCTCTACGTCTATCTAACGACCAACCCGTGACACAGCCATTTGATAGAGCAGGTTTCAAACCTGTCTCAACCAGGAGAGACATGATGAAAATACGGCCGTATTCTCTCTCCTGCTACTCGTCCTGGCGGCTATCTGGTTGTTGGTCTGGCTGGAATTTGTGCATGGGGTTCTGGATGACATTTACCTCATCGCCAATGGGTATAGCGTGGGTGGTTATATCGTCTTCATCATCATCCACCTCATCATCATCGCTACCGGCGTCAAGGCGGCGCGGCAGGCTGAGGCCGAAACGGTGAGCCAATTGAACCCGGCGGTTTCTCTTCGGACTGGTTAAGCCGGGAGTGTCGGGCAGGTGGGGTCAATCTGGGGGATTGGCCCACTCGCCGCACCAATAAATGATCTCTAAACGGTGGCCCATTACGCTATCGGCAAGTAGTTGGCAGGCAAAACAATGACATAGGACTTACGCGCTGTGGCCGGTGTCCTCACCGCGCCACACCGAGCGCGGTCAGGAGACCGGCTCGAGCAACCCCGTAAGTCCTGACCATAACAAGGAGAAACTCATGTTCGGTAACATCATCTCATTTCTCGTTCTGGCTGGTTTAATGGTTCTATTTGGTTGGTTGACCTATC
The DNA here is from genome assembly GCA_018004935.1 of Chloroflexota bacterium. Classification (GTDB taxonomy): domain Bacteria; phylum Chloroflexota; class Anaerolineae; order Promineifilales; family Promineifilaceae; genus Trichofilum. The sequence goes on from JAGNBF010000112.1 coordinate 3,817, forward strand.
GAGCGGTGCGGGCGCAACGGTTGTGGGTCAAGATTGTCGGTGGTCTGGTGGGGGGGTTGTTCACCTTGATTTTGTTGGCGGTGATCGTTTTGGCGGGCAAAGGGTTTGCCACGATTTATGCCCCGGATGACGTTCCGGCCCCGGATTTAACCGTAGCCGGAACGCCGGAGCAGGTGGCTCGTGGTGAGTACCTGGTGAACCTGAGTTGTATTGGCTGTCATGGGGCGGTGGGGGCCGATGGCAACCCCACCGGCGAACAACCTTTGAGCGGGGGCTGGAACATTTCCGCGGCCGAAGGGTTCGGTTTTGCCGGTGACATGGTGACAGAGAACCTGACCCCCGGCGGCAAACTGGCAGAGTATAGCGATGGCGAACTATTCCGCGTTTTGCGTCATGGCCTCAACCAGGATGGGGATTTACTGGCCTTCATGCCCCTTCTGCCCTACGCCCAGTTGAGCGACGCCGATACCGAAGCCATCATTGCCTATCTGCGCTCTTTACCCCCGGTAGAAACAACCGGCCCCACCGGTGACAACCTTTTCTTTGTGGGGGCGATATTTTACGGGGCGGGCATGTTTGGCACACCGGCACCCGGAGCCAGCACCGTGTCTGCCCCCCCCGAAGGCACGACGGCGGAGTATGGCAAATATGTGGCGACGTTTGGGGAATGCCGGGGTTGCCACGGCCCGGACGTGACCGGCTCACCGGCTACATCGGTGAGTGCGGCCGTGCCCAATCCGCGGCCGCTGGTCGCCGAACTGTCCCAGGAGCAGTTTTTTGAAATGATGCGTTCTGGTATTAAACCAGACGGCACGCCATTCCCGGAGACGATGCCCTGGCAAAACGCCGCCAAAATGACCGACGACGACCTGACCGCGCTATATGCCTACCTGACTGCGCCAACCCCATAAATCAGTGGAGTCAGATTCCTCTTGCTGGGACAGCTAAGGAATCTGACTCGTTCACACCAGGAGTTCCCCATGAGCGGGGTGCTCACCAAGTTGGATGAAAATTTGTAGGACGATTTTGTAAATCGTCCACTGGGCGATTTACCAAATCGTCCTACATTTTCGTAGGAGTTCCCCATGGGCGAGTGCTCACCAAGAGGAATGAAAATTTGTAGGACGATTTGGTAAATCGTCCGGGCGATTTACCAAATCGCCCTACATTTTCGCAGGAGTTCCCCATGAGCGGGGTGCTCACCAAGAGGAATGAAAATTTGTAGGACGATTTTGTAAATCGTCCACTGGGCGATTTACAAAATCGCCCTACATTTTCGTAGGAGTTCCCCATGGGCGAGTGCTCACCAAGAGGAATGAAAATTTGTAGGACGATTTGGTAAATCGTCCGGGCGATTTACCAAATCGCCCTACATTTTCGCAGGAGATACCAGATGAGTACTAACCAACTGAAAGTTATCGGGGCGGGTTTGGGCAGAACCGGCACAGAATCGTTGAAAAAGGCGTTGGAGCAACTGGGCTTTGGCACTAGCTATCACATGTTTGAACTGATGAAACATCCTGAACATTTGCCAGAATGGGAAAAGCTCAGCCGAGGCGAGAAACCGGATTACGAGTTCCTTTTTGGCGGCTATCAGTCCTGTACTGATTTTCCAGCCGCTATGTATTACCGGGAGTTCATGGAACAGTATCCCGAAGCCAAGGTCGTGCTGACGGTGCGTGATGCGGATAAATGGTATGACAGTGCGACGAAAACCATTTTTCGGGAGATGCCTTCCTTTCTTCTGGCCATCATTCGCTTCGTCGGATTGTTTTCCCAAACAACGAACTCTTCCCTGGCAGTTTACCATCATGCAAAACGGCTCATCGATCGAGGGTTTTTCGAGGGACGTACCCATGACCGGGAGCATACAAAAGCCATTTTCAATGCCTGGAATGAAGCGGTAAAGCGAACAGTTCCGGCAGACCGACTGCTCGTTTTTGAGGTGAGAGAGGGATGGGAGCCGCTTTGCCGTTTCCTGGGTGTCCCCGTGCCTTCGGTTCCGTTTCCCCGGTCAAATGATGGTGATTCGTTTGATAAGAACATGGTAAAACGGCTCATATCCACGCCTGCGAAAATGTAGGGCGATTTTGTAAATCGTCCCACGAGTTCCGCGTTTTGATCACCTCAGGAAAAAGATATGAATGCCTTGCAACTCTTCAACGCTCGTTCAATAGGCATTGCCCTGTTGGCAACCGTGATCATTTTTATGGTTGGGGCGTTCGCGGCCGCGTACTTTCGCCAGTGGCCCCTCCCCAGCACGCCCTTGGAAAAGCTAACCCTGATCGCCAATGACCGGGTGGGCTGGACAACGCAGGCGATTCTTTTTCCGCTGGCATTCCTGGCGACGACGATTCTTTTTGGGGTGATAGCCGGTCGGTTGCCTGGCCCTGGCCCACGCTGGCTGGCGATTGGGGGAACGGTTTTGGCCGCGGCCGCGTGCCTGCTCTGGCTACCAACTACGATAGAACGGCTACAACTGGGGGCGAACGCGGCCGCGCTCATCCGCACCTACGATCCCGCCTTGCCACCAGCGGTCATGTTGAACGCCCGCTGGGCCTTTTGGCCGCACACCTTCTCCCTGCTGGCGGCCATCGCCTTAATGGGGGCGGCATTGGCAATGGCGGGCGTGTTGCCCTCGCTGGGCCGGATTGTCACGGCTCTGGCTATTGGTAGTGTGTTGGTAGGCTGGCTGATCATGCGTGACTGGCCCCCGTTTATGAGCTACATCATTATTTTGGTGCTGGCGGTTGGGCTGGTGCGATTGCCCTCATAACTGGCTGGCGACACGCGCCAGAGGATGTTGGCGGAGGTGAATGATGACTATGCAATTACCAAAACGACTGAGGGGATGGGGAGTGGCCCTGCTCTTCCTGTTGATCGTGGGTGGGGGGATGTGGCTCGCGGCCGCGTCTCCCGCCACGCTCACCGTCAAAACGAAAAATTACCGCTTTACCCAGGATGAAATCCGGGTGCAGGCCGGGGAGCTGGTGACGATGAGGCTGGAGAATAAGGACGCGGCCGCGCACGCCTTCGACATTGACGAGTTTGATGTTCACATCCCCATACCCGCCCAAGAAGAACTCACCTTTACCTTCACCCCCACCCAACCCGGAACCTACACCTTCTACTGCGGCGTCCTGGGCCACCGGGGCGGCGGCATGGTCGGAACCCTGATCGTTGAATGAGACGATAAGAACAACCCCTCACCCTGGCCCTCTCTCCATTGGGGCGAGGGAACTGACACCCTTCTCCCTCGCAGGGAGAAGGGCCGGGGATGAGGGTAAATAGCCCCTTTTCGTAACTATTCAGGTGGCACTTTTGCCAGAGAGACCCTAAAGGTTTTGATTAACATGAGGCCAGAATTACCAGAGGTCAAAACCTTTAGGGTCTGAATAGTTACCTCTTTTCTAATCTCCCCAAACCAATAAATGATCTCTAAACGATGGGCCATTAAGCTGACGGCATAACAAACCGATAGCCCATTCTACCTTCAGGAGATTCTGTGCCATGTCAAAGACAACCCGTTTTTATGCCCATCCCTGGCCCCACACAGGGCGTCTTATTTTCCCCCTTCTGCTGGGAGCAGGCTTTTTCCTGTTTTTATGGTTCATGCTGACCGGCAACCTGGCCCAGGCTGAACCCCTCGCCTGTGTGCCTGGCCCCCACAGCGGCATCATCACCAGCGACGAAACCTGGTGTGCGGCCAATAGCCCCCACCAACTCACTGGCGATGTGACTGTCGCCGCCACTGCCACCTTAACGATTGAGCCAGGCGTTACCATCAGAGGTAGTAACAACGTAGAACTCAAGGTGCAGGGCCATCTGGACGCCCTGGGCACACCTGCCCAACCCATCACCCTCACCTCCGCCACCAATACCGGCCCCAACCAATGGTCAGGCCTGATTTTTGATGGGGGCACAGGCAATATGGATTACGTGACGGTGCGTTATGGTGGCAATGTGAACAGCCTCAACAGTGCCTGCCATTCCTCGGGGATGGGTTTCAATATTGGGGTGCGGAATGTCCTGACAGGGGAAGTGCGAATACAAAACAGCCTTGTTCGCTCCGAAAGTTATCTCTGCAATGCTTATCACACGAGTGATTATGGGCTTTATGTCGAAAACAGTCGGGTTGTGGTTGATAATACGGTTTTTCAGGCCAACGGCAATAACACCAGTGACTATCCCATCTACGCCTGGGGTGCGAATACCGTCATTACCCTGACGAACAATAGCTTTGTGGCTAACGCACGCCAGCGCGTCCTATTTGGCAGTGGTCTTTTTTCCACGCAGGATGTCACTTTGTGGCCCCAAACGGGCCTGGAAGCCTATGAGCTAACGTCCGATCTCACCATACCCACCGGGATCACCTTAACGGTTGCGCCCGGTATAACCGTGATGGGTCGGGCCAATGTCGAATTACGCACGGAAGGGTATCTGGAAGCCATTGGTACACCTTCTCAACCAATCACCTTTACCTCGGCAACCAATAGTGGGGGCAACCAGTGGTCAGGACTTGTTTTTGAGGGGACGGCCGGAGAAGGAAACGGGAACCTGAATTATGTAACGGTACGTTATGGGGGTGATGCCAATAGCCTCAATACAGCTTGCAACGCTTCTGGGCTGGGGTTTAACATAGGGGTGCGTAATGTTTTGACAGGCACAGTCCACATCCAAAACAGCACGCTTCGCTCGGCGTACTATTTATGCAATGCCTATGATGCGAATGATTATGGTCTTTATGTGGAAGAGAGCCGGGTGATCGTAGATACCACCCTTTTCCAGGCCAATGGCCGAAACACGAGCGATTATGCCCTTCATGTGCTGGGTATGAACAGTGAACTGACGTTGACAGGCAACAGTTTTGTCTCTAATCAACGTAACCGTGTTTTGCTGGCCCCCGGCGCGTTGACGGGAGCCGATTTTGCCCTGGTTGATGAAACCGGGCTGGAGAGTTATGAACTGACAGCCGATTTTACCATTCCGGCGGGTATTACGATGACGGTAGAACCGGGGGTGATGGTGATGGGGCGTTCTGGGGTGGAGTTGCGTACTGAGGGGCATCTTGAGGCCATCGGTACACCCACTCAACCTATCACGTTTACATCGGCGACGAATACGAGCAATAATCAGTGGGCAGGGTTGGTGTTTGAGGGAACGGCTGGTGGTGGGACGGGTCATTTGCGTTATGCCACGGTTCGTTATGGGGGAAATGTTAATAGCCTGAATAGTGCCTGTAATGCCAGCGGCCGCGGCTTCAATATCGGCGTCCGTAATGTGTTAAACGGGGAAGTCCGCCTGGAAAACAGCCTGTTACGTAACGCCGCTTTCTTATGCAATGCCTACCAGGCGGCGGATCACAACTTGTATGTGGAAAACAGTCATGTAACCGTGTTGAATACCGCTTTCACCAACAATGGGAGTGGCACCGGTGATTATTCCGTCTATGTTACGGGAGCCAGCACGGTATTGACGTTTGAGAACAATATTGTGCGGAATAATTTGCGGGGTTTGCAGTTGGACAATGTGGGAACCCAGGTTTTGCGGAACAACGTCATCATGGATAACAGCCAGAATGGCCTCACGGTTGGGGCTGGGGCCACCATCCAGCTTCTGCATACCACTATTGCTCGCAACAACGGTGATGGGGTGACGGTCTCTAGCGGTGGGTCGGTGGCGTTGACGAACACCATTTTGTCCGAAAATGTGACGGGGGTGCGGGTGAATGCGGGCGGCGCGGCCGCGCTGATGCAGACGCTCTGGCACAACAACACCACCCAGACGGTTGGTACGGTTAGCCAGACCGGCTCCCAAACCGGCGATCCCCTCTTTGCCGCCGACGGTTATCACCTCACCCGCTACTCCCTGGCCATGGAGCTGGGGGTAGAAGCCGGTGTCGCTACGGATATGGACGGCCAGGCTCGCCCCCTGCCCAGCGGAACCCTGCCTGATGTGGGAGCGGATGAGTATGATGTAGCGCAAGAACTGATCTTTGAAAAGATAGCCCTGGCTCCTGTCTGGATAGTCACACAGGCTATTCCCAGCGGGGGGGTGCGCCAACGTTACCTGCTCCCCTTCCGTTATGGTAGCCCGGATGCCAATGCCACCCCCCTCACTGTCACCGTTACCGATACTCTGCCAGCACAACTGACTCTCCTCAACCAAAGCGCCTGGCCTCTGATGACCTTCGGCCAAAACGGTCAGACCTTGACCTGGCAAACCCAAACACCGGTGGGGCGCAATCAATCCGGCCTGATTGACATCACCACCACCTATGCCAACGCCCAACCAGGAGCCTCGTTGCCCAACACGGCCCTTCTCCAGGCTGGCCCATACACCCGCACCGGTCAGGCAGTCGTCCAAATTCCTGTTATGACCCCCTTGCTCATAACGCCTGGTACAGGCGAGTTGTGTGCTGGCCCTACAGAAGTTCGTGGGTTGGCCCAGCCAGGGATGACGGTGTATTTAAGCGTGAATGGGATCGTCGTAACCCAAACATTGGTCAGTAATGCCGGGGAGTTTACGATGACTTACCCCTATTCTGGTTTGGCCAATGAAACATTGACGGTTCAGGCCTGTACGGCGGGGGGACAGTGCAGTCCCGTCAGCGCGGGCATTGAGGTGCGGCCGCCGCAATCCTTCTTCTGCGCCCAACGTTCATCCTGGGAAGGCACACCCACCACCGGCCCCAGAGCCGGGAAACATCTGGAATTCAATTTCCGCGACAGCAGTGGTGAATTTTCCAGCCAGAACTGGGAGATTCCTGGGGTGTATGGTTTCTGGAACACCACCTTACATATGCACGGCTGTAACTGTCCGGCCGTGTCCGGTACAACCGCCCCGCCTAGCTCCGTGTGGGTGATTGCCGATGGGGTGCGTTATGACCCGGTGGGTGTCTATCCCAATTACACCTTCAATATTACCGGTGCGGCGCACGTGGTCGAGTTTTGGGCACAGTGTGGAGCGAATCAGGTGTCCTCTAGCGGCCGCGTCCTCATTGACCCCGATGGGTATGTGTTTGATGTGACCCAGGGTTTCGATGCCCAAAACCCCACCCTGAACGCGGTCGCTGGCGTCACCGTGACCCTCTACATGTCTTCAACCGAGTGGGGTGGCTGGACGCCCTGGCCCGCCCACATGTTCAACAACCAGGTCAACCCCCAGGTGACAGAAACCGACGGTTACTTTGCTTTCTTCACCCCGCCCGGCTTCTACTACCTACAGGTCGAAGGCAAACCCGGCTATCAATCCTGGCGCAGTCCGGTTATCCAGGTGGTCAATGAGATTGTGCATGTTAATGTGCCCTATACTCCCTGGATCAATCCACAAACCGGCATCACCTTAACGCAAGTTTTGCTCACCGAAAACGGGCCACTACCTGCATCGCTGGATGTGGCCCTGGGGACGGTGGTGCAATGGTCGGCTGAGGTAGATGCTTTGCTGTTACCGGCAGAACTTATTCAGCAGGTAGAAAATCCGTTGCTACAGGTGTTGAGCGGCCTGAACCCCATCAGCAACACGCTGGGGTGGGATGGGGGCAAACTGATTCCGGGGCAGACTTACCAACGGCAGATGAACACCCCCGGCATTTACACCTACAACGACGGGTTGGGACATCAGGGGCAGGTTTGTGTGGGGCCATGTGGGCCAACGGTGATGGCTTTGTCCCAAGTAGGGGCGGCGGGACAGTCTGGCGCCTCTGTTGGGGTGTGGCTGGTGATGGGGGTGATGGCGGTGAGTACCTTGTTATGGTTCGCGGCCGCGTACTACCGTCGAACCCAAAATCATCCGCTTAACGTTTACCATCGCTAAACCTGGTGTCTAACCATAAGTTCTACCAGACCTGACAGGTTTCCGAAAACCTGTCAGGTCTGAACGGGAAAGTTACCCCGCCCGGCGGGCTAAAAGCCCAGGCCAGCGGCCTTTGTAACCTTAGCCCGGTCGTTATGAAAGTTAAGAATTTGTATCTATACAGCCCCTCACCCTAACCCTCTCCCCAGGGAGAGGGAACTAACTCCCCTCTCCCTCTGCGGGAGAGGGGTCGGGGGTGAGGGTCAGCGATTTCACCTTCTCATTCCACGCTCGGCGTGGAATGCGCCCTACGACGCTCTGCGCCGCGTAGGGCGCAAAGCATCCCGGATAGTATGCCCACACAGAACGTGGGCACAAGTTCGGACACCTGTATAGATATACTGTTCGTGGTCACAAAGTGCGTTTTTGTGCTGTGGCCGGTCTCCTGACCGTGCCACCAGTCTGTGACCGTGCTGAGTATACAAGAATTTAATACGGTAAGATTGGTACGGGCTGGCCTTGTGCCTGCCCGGTTGGGCAACCACAAGGGTCGCCCGTACATTACCGGTTTATTTTTTCAACATTCATTATGATCGGGCGGGTCTGGCGGATGAGTAGATTTGTCGGGATGTTCATCATTGCCCAACACGAGGAGAAAAACATGTCTGACCTGATCCATCTTTCGGCGACAGAAATTGCCCAAAAAATAAAAACCGGCCAAATTTCGGCCTGTGAGGTCGTGGAAGCCCATATCGCCCGCATCGAAGCTACGCACAGCCAGCTTAACGCTGTGGTTATGCCCCGGTTTGATGAAGCCCGCCGAGAAGCCAACCAGGCTGATGCCGCTCGCCTGCGGGGAGAGGCTATTGGCCCGTTGCATGGTGTGCCCATCACGGTGAAGGATCAGTTCTATGTGCGCGGATTGCCCACCACCTATGGGGTGGCGCGGCTAAAAAACAACATCGCGGCCGCGGACGGGGCGATGGTCTCAGCGTTGCGTCAGGCCGGGGCCATTATCCTGGGCAAAACCAATGTGCCCCAAACCCTCGGCGTCATCGAAACGGACAACACCCTGTTTGGGCGCACCCATAATCCCTGGAACCTGGAGCGCACACCAGGGGGCAGTAGCGGGGGAGAAGCGGCGATCATTGCCGCCGGTGGTTCGCCGTTGGGGTTGGGGGGTGACTTTGGCGGCAGTATCCGCGTGCCCTCGGCCAACTGTGGCATTTATGGCCTCAAACCGACAGCCCGCCGTCTGCCCGGTGATCCTCTGCCGGTGCAAACGGCCATGGGCGCAGAGGGAATTGTGGCCCAACCCGGTCCGATGGCCCGCCACGTTGCCGATTTGACGCTGGCGTTTCAGGTGATGGTCAACCACAATGTAGCCCATCCCACCGGGCTAAATCCACCCGTTCCCTTCCGTGATCCCCAGGCCGTAGCCGTGAATCGCCTGCGGGTGGCCTTGCTTCCTGAGATAGCCGGTTGGGTTCCTGCACCGGCCATTCGGCGGGCCTTGCGCGAAGCGGCGGAGGCCCTGCGGCAACAGGGCGCCGTCGTTGAAGAGTGGGCCGATCATCCTGATACCCATGAGGGGGTACACCTGTTTTTCCGCATTGTGGCGTCGGATGGGTTTTCTTCCGTTTCCCAAATATTGGCCGGGGAAGAGCCGATCCCGCTCATGGCTCCCAATGCCCAGTTGACCGGAATGCCCAATGCCCTCATCCCCATTTTGTCGGCTTTGCTGGCCCGAAGCGGACGGCGGCGGACCAGCCAGATGCTCCAGAAGGCGCGGAAGCAGTCGGCGGCGGGGCTGACCAATTTGTTGGGTGAACGGTTGCGCTATGAGGGTCGGTTCGCGGCCGCGTTGTCTTCGGCTGGTTACGATGCCATTCTCTGCCCGGCCTTGCCTCTGCCCGCTGTCCCCCACCAGACAAGCAACACCCTGGCCGATTTTTGGAGTTCGATGTTGCTGTTTAACGTGTTAGGTTTTCCGGCAGGCGTCGCCCCCATTACCCGCGTCCGCCCCGGCGAAGAATCAGACCGCCCGGACAGTAGCGAAAAATCGGAGCAGGCGGCGCGGATGGTGGAGCAGGGCAGTGCCGGTTTGCCGGTAGCCGTGCAGATAGCCGCACCCCATTGGCGTGAAGACGTGGTACTGGCCCTCTTGGGAGCCTTGGAGAGCCAATTCCGGGGGCAACCCGATTTCCCGGCCCGGCCGCCTCTTTAATGTGTGGGAAGGGAGTGGGCGAGTGGGCGAGTGGGCATTCACTCGCCACCCGCAAACTCGCCACTCGCAACTTATTTTCTCAGGAGTTCCCCATGGGCCTTTGGCGCACCAAGAGGGATGAAAATCTGTAGGACGATTTGGTAAATCGTCCGGGCGATTTGCCAAATCGCCCTACATTTTCGTAGGAGTTCCCCATGGGCGAGGCGCACACCAAGAGGGATGAAAATCTGTAGGACGATTTTGTAAATCGTCCGGGCGATTTGCCAAATCGCCCTACATTTTCGTAGGAGTTCCCCATGGGCCAACGGCGCACCAAGAGGAATGAAAATCTGTAGGACGATTTGGTAAATCGTCCGGGCGATTTGCCAAATCGCCCTACATTTTCGTAGGAGTTCCCCATGAGCGCGTCGCACACCAAGAGGGATGAAAATCTGTAGGACGATTTGGTAAATCGTCCACCGGGCGATTTGCCAAATCGCCCTACATTTTCGTAGGAGTTCCCCATGGGCGAGGCGCACATCAAGTGGAATGAAAATCTGTAGGACGATTTGGTAAATCGTCCGGGCGATTTGCCAAATCGCCCTACATTTTTGTAGGAGTTCCCCATGGGCGAGGCGCACACCAAGAGGGATGAAAATCTGTAGGACGATTTTGTAAATCGTCCACCGGGCGATTTGCCAAATCGCCCTACATTTTCGTAGGAGTTCCCCATGGGCGAGGCGCACACCAAGAGGGATGAAAATCTGTAGGACGATTTGGTAAATCGTCCGGGCGATTTGCCAAATCGCCCTACATTTTCGTAGGAGTTCCCCATG
>JAGNBF010000112.1:14752-23672 GCA_018004935.1 Chloroflexota bacterium
TACATTTTCGTAGGAGTTCCCCATGGGCGAGGCGCACACCAAGAGGGATGAAAATCTGTAGGACGATTTGGTAAATCGTCCGGGCGATTTGCCAAATCGCCCTACATTTTCGTAGGAGTTCCCCATGGGCCAACGGCGCACCAAGAGGAATGAAAATAACGCCACAATTTTCATCTTCATCCGTGTTTCTTCCTATCCGTGTTCCCATTATCCGTGGCTATTTTCGTAGGAGTTCCCCATGGGCGAGGCGCACACCAAGAGGGATGAAAATCTGTAGGACGATTTGGTAAATCGTCCACCGGGCGATTTACAAAATCGCCCTACATTTTCGTAGGAGACCCAGAGAATAAAATGATCGACCGAATTAACCCTTTTCAATTCAACATCTTTGGTTACTATTCACAAGCCGTGAAAATTGACCTCGGCACAAAGACCATGATTCTTGTAGCCGGACAACTCGCCCTCAATGAAGACGGTACGCCAGTTGCCCCAGGCAATTTCACCGCCCAAACCCATTTCGTCTTCAAACGCATCCAACAGGTGCTTGAAGCGTCTGGAGCCAGCCTGGATAATGTCGTTAAAGCCCTGTTTTTATGGTCGAAATCAGCAACACGGTCGCCAAAGGCAGTGATGTGGAAATTGAAGTCATGGCCATCGCCGGTAGGTTTCTCCCCTTCCCTCGGGGAAAGGGAAAGGGGGAGGGGTCTTCAGCCCCAACCTACCCAGTCTATGGCCGCCCACGAAATGTCACTTTATGACTGTGGTAGTAAAGATACAAGTTATTTACAAGCGAACGATTGCTTTAACTTTTAAGGAGATCATAATGCCCACAAAAGTTGCCATCATTACCGCCGCGGGAAAAGGAGTCGGCGCGGCGATTGCTACCGAATTAGCCGCCGACGGATATCAGGTGTCATTACTTTCTAACTCCGGTGGTGCTCATAAATTAGCCCAAGAATTAGGCGGAATCGGTCTGACCGGCTCCGTCACGAACCCTTTAGACCTGGCCAAACTGGTCAACAACACCTTGGAAACATACGGACGGATTGATGCGGTCGTCAACAACACCGGGCATCCCCCCAAAGGTGATCTGTTGGATATTGCCGATGAGGCCTGGCATCTGGGGCTGGATATGCTTATCCTGAACGTGGTGCGGATGGCCCGGCTGGTCACTCCTATCTTTGTGGAGCAGGGCAGTGGCGCGATTGTTAATATCTCCACTTTTTCAGCCTTTGAACCGGAGTTGAGTTTCCCCGTCTCCAGTAGTTTGCGTAGCGGTTTAGCCAGCTTTACCAAACTGTACGCGAATCGTTATGCCGCTTCCGGCATTCGCATCAACAACGTCCTGCCTGGTTTTATGGACAACTATCCTGAAAGTGCCGAGAACCTCGCCAAAATTCCCATGAAACGGTACGGTAAGGTGCAAGAAATTGCGAAGACAGTTCGTTTCTTGCTCTCTGACGAAGCGGGTTATATTACGGGGCAAAATTTTCGGGTTGATGGAGGTATCACCCGTTCAATTTAAGGGGCTGAGGGCTGTAGGGGCAACCCTTGTGGCATCATTTGCTCCAACAAATGCGTTTCTACTAGCGATAATGATAAGTTTTGTGTTAGGCACAATCCTAAAACAGATAACCGAAATAACGGGAAGAAACAGAAGCAATTTCCATACCCTTCCCCATGTTTTGCGAGGCTCTCATTCAGCAACGGCTGTAAAAATGCCTTTTCAAGTGGTTGTCGCCCGCGAAAATATTGAAAAGGCATTTGTGCGTCAGCCAAATGAGATGCGCCAGCCTCGTCTGAAGCAAAAAAAACGGGGAAAAACTTATCACGCTTTTGTTAGATTTACATTTGTTGGAACAGATGGGTTCAGGGCAAGCTGTGTCACCGATCACCGCTACCGGCGGCGGGTGGGGGGGAGTTGGCCTTGTTTGGCCAGGGTTTTCATATCCCGAATGATGGTGCGGCGGCTGACGCCGAGAGCCTGGGCCAGATCAGCATCGGTGGGAGCGGCATGTTGCGCGGCCGCGTCCCTTAACATTCGCGCCACCACCGCCTGCCGCCGGGCCGTCTTATCGGCAATGGCCTCATCTTCCAGGGCTGAGATGGTCCAGGTAACGGTGACGTAATCATCCGGGGTGCGTTTGCGCCCCAACGGCACATCTGCCCGCACCAATTGCACCATTACCTGTTGTTGCCATTCGGCCAAAGCCGCCTGAATCTGCTGGTTGAGGGGGAGTTGGCCCAGAAACCGTGCCCGATCCGGTGGGGCGAGGGGGGCGGCGATTTCGTGCATGGCAGATTGGGCCAGGAGTAGGTGCTGGCGCGCGGCCGCGACATCCCCCACCACCCCAAAATAACGATACGCCGCAAAATAACTGGCCTGCCGTATCTCCGCGTTCACCGGCTCCGTCTCCAGAGCGGCTAACAAGGGGGCCACAATCGCCCCGGCCTCATGCACCTGACCAGATGTAACATATAACAAAACCAGATCCGCGTCCGTGTACAGCAAATTATCCCGTTCCCCCAACTCCTGCCGGATGGTACGCGCCTGGTGCAGACTGGCTTCCGCTTCCGCCAGCCGCGCCATCTGTAACAGCACCATGCCCCGAATGTGCCAGGCATACCCTTCGCCGCGCCGCCGCCCCAACGCCTGATTCAACGCCAACGCCTCATCCACAAAGGTCAACGCTTCTGCCAGCCGCCCCAGGTGGCTCAACGTCTTCCCCAGATTGACCGATACCCCCGCAATGCCCGGTTTGTTGTTGGTGGTGCGTTCCAGCCGTAATGCCTGGGTCAAAAATTCAGCCGAGGCCGGGAAATCGGCTACCAGACCGGCCAACGCGCCCAGATTACCCAACGCGGCCGCTTCCACCCGCTTATCACCCACTTCCCGGCTCAGGCGTAACACCTGGTTGAACAGTTCCCGCGCCTGGGCATAATCACTGCTCATCCAATACGCCACCGCCAGATTGCTTTGCAGGCGTAGCACAAAAAACGGGTCATTGGTCGTGGCAATCAGGTCCAGGGCGTGACGTAACAACTCGATAGCCTGCTGATAGTCGCCGGAACGTTGGGCTACCACGCCGCGCATCTGGATGGAGTAGGCCACGCCCAGACCATCACCCAACGTTTGATGCCCTTGCTCCGCCTGGGCAAACCATTGGTTCGCGGCCGCGTAATCCCCTTTGTCACGCATAATCTGCCCCAGGCTCGTCTGCAACGTGGCAAGTAATTTCGGATCATCAGCCTGCTGTGCCCAGGTCAATGCCCGGCGCGCCACCCGCTCCCCTTCGTCCCACTGCCCCGTCTGCCACAACACCTCCACCTGGAGCGAAGCCGCTTCCGCCTGCCAGCGTGGGTCGCCGGATTGCCCGGCCAACGTCTGCAAATGGGTGATGTCGGCCTGCTGGGCGGTGCGGTCGGCTAACACGTTGAGGGCCTGGGCGCGGCCGCGAACCGCCTGATAGCGCAGTTTTACCTGTTCCGGGGGTAGGGCACGCAACGCCTGGGTGAAATAGGTCACGGCCAGCCGGTAAGTGAAGTTACCTAACGCCTGCTCCCCCGCTTGCAGGGCCAAAAGGGGAATATCCGGGGTCGCGGCCGCTTGCTCGGCATGGTAGAGCAGTGCCAGGCTATCCGCCGGGGTGTGTTGGCGTAGCACCCGGAGCGCGTGGCCGTGCCACGCCTGCCGCGCCGGGGTGGGCAGACTCTCATACACCGCCGCCCGCAATAAATCATGGGCAAACCGGTAGGCTCGTTGGTGCAGGAGAATGAGCCGTTCCCGCTCCAACTCTCCGGCCAGGGCAGGCAGTGTCGTTGGGGCGATTCCGGCCGCCAGCAGTACATCCGCCCAGATGGGGTAGGCAAATTCGGCTCCTAATACAGCGGCCGCCTGCAACGCCTGATGCGCCGGGAGTGAGAGATGGGCCAGCCGCCGCCGGATGAGGTCGAGTAATGAGGGGGGTGCGGCCGCGCTCTCATCCCACGCCTCAGACTCCAGCAGGGACAGGGCCAACAGGGGATTGCCGCCGCTGGCCCGGTTGAGGTGCTCCAGTTGGGTTGAGGAGAGGCGGGTGTTTTGGTACGCGGCCGCGATCTGTTCCAGTTCCCCCCGGCTTAGCCCCGCCAGCCGTAGCAGAGGTGTCCCGTCGGCCTGCCAGGTTTGCCAGAGGGACCATGTTTCGGGCTGTGACTCTAGCTCGGTGGTGCGGCCGCTGAGCACCAGCACCACCTTTAGCTCCGCCAGATACGGCTGTACCTGCGCCAATAGCGGCCACAAGGCTGGACTGGCCCATTGCACATCATCCAGGATGAGCAGATGGGGGGCGATGGTTTGCAGGCCGCGCCACACCTGCACCATCGCCTGGGTGAGCCGGGTCTGATCGGCTTCGGGGGCGGGCGGGGCGGGGGTGATGACCTCACGCACCCCCGGCACGAGCCGTTCCAGCCAGTGCAACCAGGGGGGCGGCACGATGTGAACCAGTTGTTGCAGGCGGGGCAGGGGCAATGCTTCATGCAGGGCGGCGGTTAAGGGGGCATAAGCGGATGGCAGGGTGAACTCTTGCCCACGACCCCACGCGACCTGCCAGCCGCGCCATGCGGCCGCTTCGGCCAGTTCGGTGAGCAGGCGGGTCTTGCCAATCCCGGCTTCCCCCAGGAGCAGTATCAGCCCGCCCCGCCCCTCACCCGCCTGGGTCAGAACCGAAAGCACTGTTTGCCGCTCTACCAACCGTCCCACGAACGGGAGTCGCGGCCGCTCGGCGGCAGTGGCGCGAGGGGCCGCCGTCGCCAGGGTTAGCTCCTGCTGGATGCGGTCGGCCAGTTGTTGGCTCTGGTGGCTGGGCGGCACCCCCAGTTCGGATTCCAGTTGGGTGACGAGTTGTTGGTAGGTTTGCAGGGCGGCGGCGAAACGACCTTGCCGGGCCAAGGTCCGCATGACCCCCCAATAAGCCTCTTCGCGCAGGGGGTCTTCGCGTACCGCTTTTTCGTAGCTTTGTTGGGCGTCACGGAAATTTTGCCGTGCTTCGAGGGCCAACCCCAGTTTGATGAGGGTGTTGAGGTATTGTTCGCGCAGGGCAACCTGGGGACCGAGCACCCAGTCGTCGTATAAGTCGGGCAGGAGATCGGCGGTATAGAGCGCGGCCGCAGACTGCAACCGGCTCACATAATCGGGCTGATGCTCCGGGGTGGCGCACCCTTCGTGAAACCAATGGACATCCACCCACAACCCGTCCCGCCGCAGAGCCACTGTCTGGTTATCCACCACCAGCCAATCCGGGTTGAGGGCCTGCTGGAGTTGGTAGAGGGCATTGCTGAAGTTGGGGCGCACCCGGTCTAAGGGGGCATCGGGCCAGAGCAGATCGCCCAGGGCATCGCGGTGGTGGGGGAGTAACGGGGGCAGGGCCAGCCGGGCCAGCAAGCTACGCACTTTGCCGCCGGGCAGGCTCACGGGTTCACCGTCCTGCTCTACCCGCAACCCACCCAACAACCAGATGCGCCGCCGGTTCTGCGCGGCATCAGGGGGGAGGGAAACGTTCATCCGCCTATTGTAAACATTTACAAAGGATGCGGTCTAGTGCCACTGACCGAAAAACTGCGCTTAAAAAAGTTTCCCGTCCCTGGGGGTACCCTCTTTCCTGGCTGTGCTTCAGGTTATGGCTTCACTAACAGGGGCATGTAAATATCAGAATCAGTGGGGGTGACGGGCGCGGCCGCGGCGCACCAAAAACCGCTACAATGACGCACTGCTCCCGTTTCCACCGTCCCTACTACCGGCTGACCCAGGCTGGCACTCAGCACCAGGCCATTACCACTGACCTCACTCCCACCACTACTCAACACGGTGCGGGGCAATTCCACCCCCCCACTTGCCCATACACCCCCCACCAACAAAAACAAGATCAACAGACCTACCCACACCCCGGCCAACCATTTCGGTCTGATTTTTGTTTGCATAAGACATCTCCTCGTGGTGCGTGGTGCGTCATACCTTCACCCTCATCCCCAACCCTTCTCCCGCGCCGGGAGAAGGGAGTTTGTTCCCTCGCCTCAAGGGGAAGAGGGTCAGGGTGAGGGGGTACATCACTTCGCACCACACACCTTCTGACGACTGACTACTGGCTACTGTTTTCTGTCCTCAGTTACACGCCGTGCCGGATGTTGTGCCATCTGTGGCTGGGGTGTAGTTGGATTTGTGGGTATAGGTGCAGACCAGGCCGCCTGTGCCGGTGTATTTGTTGCCCGCATAGAAAACGCCAGAGTGGGTCAGAACCACCGCGGCCGCACTCGTCGTCTCTATCAAAAAACTGCCCCCGGTCGAACTTACCCACAGTTCCGAATGATGAATTTGGGCCTGGCCGTTGGTGCCGATGAAAATGCCGCGCCGGTCGCCACAGATATAACTCTCTGTGACCACTGGGGCCGCGTTCACACCCTGAATGCCAAAGCCCGTGCCGCTGTTCCCGGCACAGCTTAAACCATTGACATTGTTGTTGCCGCCGGTGAGCAGGCTGTTTTTGATGAGCGGCCGCGGAAAACCCCCAGCGATATTGACGATGCCAACGGCCGCATTAACCCCCGTGCCAAAACCGGTCGCGCCGCTGGCCCGCAGGATGCTGTCCAGAATGGTGGGTTCCGCGTCGTTGAGGTAGGCGGCGTAATGACCCGTGCCACCACTGCCGTTGGCCTCGGCGACGACGTTGGTGATGGTGGTGTCACGGCTGGTCTGGGCGGAGTAGAGGGCAATGCCGAATGTGCCTGTGCCGGTGTTGTAAACGGTCATGTCGCTAATGGCGCTGTCTTCAAGGAGTTCCACCGTTGCGGCCGCGTTCCCCGGACTGCCCCCCGTGCGGCTCGACGTAAGCAGGGTGGCATTTGGCCCGGCCCCTTGCAGGTGGACATAGGCAGGCACAGTGACGAGGGCTGTCTCCGTGTAAACGCCCGGCCCCACCCACACCAGGTAACGGTTGCTGGACGATGAACCAGAGATGCTACTGAGCGCGGCCGCGACCGACGTAAAATCACCCCCACTCGGCGACACCACAAGCACATGTTCATAATCCCCCCCTTCGTTATCAATCCCATCGGCAAACCCGGCGGGGACACCGGTCAGGCCGCTCCAGGGGGCGGCATCAGCACTATTGGCTGTGTCCGCCTGCGCCGCCTGGAAGGCATACGGCACGGAACTGAGCGGCTGGCGCGGCAAATCCACATAGCCGCTCCCCAGGTTTACGCTTACCTGGAGATAGCGGGTCGTGCTGTCAAACAGGCCCGGCGTGAGGGGGGTCTGGCTACCCAGGAGCACGGCATAATAACCATCGGCCACCGCCACGCTGTTGTGCGTCTCTTCCCAGAGGGGGGAGCCGCCGCTGGACGCACTGTAAAGGCCAAAGCGTAGGGCGGCCGTACCGGAGACGGGTGTGCCGTTGTCTACCAGGAACCCCTGGTGGGACATCGTGCCGGGCGCACCGGAGAGAGCGGGTTGGGTTTGCGGCCGCGCTAACACCAACGAACTAAACACAATACTCAACAAAGATAACGTGACCACTATGCCGAAAAACCATTTCTGATAACGCATGTTATTTATCTCCTTGTGCATCAACACACCTGTTGGGATCAATTCCCTGTTGCCAATGGGTCAGTTGGGCTAACAAATCGGGCAGAGTGGCGAACGAGTCAAAGTACAGCCGTTGTTCGCTGTTGACAGCCTGAATCGAACCGCGCACCTGGGGGGAAGGGTCCAGCAAATCCACTGGTGGCTCCCGCCAGACACGAATAATAAAGGCATATCGCTCCTGTTCCATGGCACTACTCCTCAATGGGTACAGGTTAGCAAACGCCTATCGGTTGGTTATCATGAGAACGGACAAAAAGGGGAACTGATGTGACAAACCTCAACACAAGCGGGGGAGCCTTACCTACTGTGGGCAAACGTTTTTAGCCCCAGACGCAATTTTCTAACCAAATCCGAACCTTTTGCGGGGCATAAATGGGCCTTTTGGAATCAATTTGGAAACAGTTATTTTGTAAAATGCATGGGTTGTGTTTGTTTAATCATAAACACAACGTAACTATACACGCCCTTACGGGCTGAGTTAAAGGGCCGTTTTTCGCGGGCAAATACCCGCGAAAAACGGCCCAAATTGGTTTGGTTTCCCTTCCTGCCGGGAATGGTTAGGGCGGTGGGTTCATTTGGGTGAGTATACAATCGCCCGTAACTACTAAGACTCTCGAGGGCTGAGCTTGTCAAAGCCTCATGTTGCCTTCGACAAGCTCAGGCAACGGCTTAGTAGTTACAATCGTCTAGAAAAAAGGGTTCTACAATGCAAAGGATACTTTTAGAACTACGTGAGTTGGCAACTCGTCTTCCCACTTCTGACAATAACAGACTTCTGGCTTTAGCTGTGGGTTTGGGCCTGAGTACTGGTGCCGCGATCTGGCTTTTCCGTCAGGCCATTGATGTTGTCCACACCTTCTTTGTCACTTTTCTGCAAGAAACGGTTTTGACTCCACGCATAGGTTCGATGGCTGTTGTTATCTGCCTGGCGCTGGTGGGAGCCATCGTTGGAAGCATTATGGATGGTTATATTGGTCAGGAACGGCATCACGGTGTCGCCGGGATTGTCGAAGCCGTAGCCCTGGTCGGAGGGCGGCTCCGCTACAGCCGAATTCCTTTCAAAGCAGTGGCTTCGGCCTTGTCCCTGGGGGCAGGCGCCTCAGTTGGCCCGGAAGATCCCAGTGTGCAGATTGGAGCGAATATTGGCTCTTGGTTTGGACAGCGATTACGTCTTGCCGAGGAGCAGATGCGTTTGCTGGTGGCGGCAGGGGCGGCAAGTGCTATTGCGGCCGCATTTAAAGCGCCCATTGCCGGTGTCTTTTTTGCCCTGGAAGTTGTCCTAAACGGCGCATTTGAAACACG
>JAGNBF010000113.1 GCA_018004935.1 Chloroflexota bacterium
GTTAAACTGTTGAACTGTTCATGAAGCGGTAGACGCTCTAGGGCGATTGCCTACGTGGCGTTCCCCCCCCCCCACCCCCGCCCCCAGGGGCGGGAAGTTTTTTTAAGGCGGGCAAAATCGGGGGTGAAACCCCCGATTTTGCCCGCCGAGTGGGTTCCTCTGGTTAATCATTCAACAATTCACGAATTCACCGATTAATTATTTTCTTCCTCTCAACTGAAATGAAACACACCCTTTGGTAAATCCCCACAAGAGAAATGACCGGGCGGTTTATCAAATTACTTTGTCATTTTTCCCCGCTACCTGTCGTAGAATATCGCACTGACCGACATGATAGCCTTCATGCCAGAGGAAAAAGGTGAGGGAGTAACCCCGGCTGGAATCGCCAATTTTTTCGCTCAGGAATTCCGGAGTGGCCTGAGTGAGTGCCTCAGCCACCATTTCCTGAGAACGTCCATAATCAGTGAGCAGGCGCTCCAGATAAAAGTGGGGCTGATCGTGGGCTGTAAGAGGTTGGGATTCCCGTTTGTAAATGGCGGCATCGTCATCGTTCCAGATGGGTTCTAGTTGGAGCAGGCTGTGAATGCGGTTGCGGCCGCTGACGATATGCCCCAATACCCAGTTCAGGCAGTTACCATAATAGGGTGGCTGGATGAGCGTATCCTCGTGGGTTAACCCATCTACCTGCCGCAAAACTACCCGGTAGTTTGTGTTTGCCATCATGAGAAGAGATTGTGCCTCGGTCATAAAACGCTCCTACGAAAATAGCTACGGATAGTAGAAACACGGATAGGAAGAAACACGGATGGGGATGAAAAATGGTGGCGTTATTTTCATTCATCTTGGTGCGCACCTGTTCATGGGGAACTCCTGCGAAAATGTAGGGCGATTTGGTAAAGGGTGTGTTTCATTTCGGTTGAGTCGTAGGGGCGGGGCAACCGGGGGAAATATTGACTGATCACCCCAACCTGTTCTCCCGATTGCCTCGCCCACCTGCCCCACCAAGGCCTTGTCTGCTACCAGGGTGAGCCAGGTGTGAGATGAGGCCAGGGTGAAAAGATGAGGCCAACCCCACCTGTCCCACCCCTACCCATTGTGACAATTGAGCATAGCTGTTATTCAACTCATTTGAAACACACCCTTTGGCAAATCGCCCGGACGATTTACCAAATCGTCCTACAGATTTTCATCCCTCTTGGTGTGCATTCGCTCATGGGGAACTCCTCTGAAAATAGCCGCTAATATGAAGAAACACAGCGGATAAAGGGTGAAAACTAAAATTCTACTGTCCAACGCGGGGCATATTCCTGAGGAAGAATGCTGACCCCTTGAATTTGATGCAGGATAAAGCTTTTGATTGTTTCTCCCCGACTGCGGTCAAAACCATAGAAATATTCAGCCCCTACACCTTTTTTGGTCACTCTATAACGGAAAGAGTAGGGTTCTATGTCTCGCTCGTGGTCTTGGTAACGAATGCGTACCATTTTATGCACCTGCCCGGCAGAAATGAGGGTTTCCCGCAAACCAGAAGCAATATTGTAAGGATAGGCGGTCTGGTTCGCGGCCGCAATACCGATTTCATCCAGGATGGCCGGATTGTACAGATCATAGATAAATTGTTGGAAGGTGTTAATGGCCGCGGCCGCACTCCGTTTATGGGCCGGGGGAATGTTCATCGCCTTATCCCAATGTTCTGCTACCAGCGCAAATTTACCGGCAAACAACATCTCTTCCCGCCCTGCCAGGGGAACCTGTTTGAAAATTGTTTTTTGCAGAAAGGTAGAGAGGATATGGGGAATGCAGATGGGAATGGTCTGGCTTTGTACGATGGTTGTAATATCGTGCAGATCTCGCGGCCGCGTCCGTTGAATCCAACTCCGTAGTTTTTCCGCCAACACCTCTTCCAGGGAGTAAGTCTGGATAAGCGCAGGGCACGCGGCCGCATCGTGGTAGGGGTGCAAAAGGGGATGCCATTGCAAAGGTAACACCAGACGTTCATACTGCGACATGTCAAACTTGATCGTCATGGTGACGCTTGATTTGCCCCAACTGCTCAATCCCTGAAAATAAATTCGTCCCTCAATAGCGGTGCTTTCGCCATCAGGAGTGGGCTTGGGTCGCACCTGTGTCTGTTCACACAACATGGGTATGCCAGAGGCTACCCGGATGCGTTGACACAATTCAGGCAAATGCGCCGCAAAAGTTGCGGCCGCATCCTGATCCGTAATGGTAAAGTCCAGATCTTCAGAGAAGCGGGCCTGGGGGAAATACACCTTTCGCAGGCAGTTGCCCCCTTTTAGAATTAACTTGTCACGTAATTGGGGATGGGTATAAATACTCCAAAGGAGCCAGCCCAGAACGTAATCACGCTCAATAACAGAAGCATGAACCTGGTTCGCGGCCGCGAGTTGGTGAATTTCTGAGGGTGAAATCATAAACCGGGCCAGCCTGAATCCGTCAACAGTATGGCGAGCATTGTAGCACAATTGTTCTTATTGGCAAACTCCTTTTCCTTGCAATGAGTATACCCATAAATCGTGGGGCACAGACCTGACAGGTTTTAGAAACCTGTCAGGTCTCCCACAAAACGTGGATATACTCCCAATTTGGCCGTAAGCGTTCAATCATTTCTATTCATCCGCCAGACTCGCCCGGTCGTATTGTCGTTTAAAAAATTAGTCGGGTAATGGAATCCCCCCCACCCCTAACCCCGCCCCCAGGGGCGGGGAACTTTTCTAAGGGGCATTTTTCGGGGCGAATGCCCCGAAAAATGCCCCATTGAAATTCCCCCCCTTCCCTCTGGAATCGGCAGGGGGGATGGGATCAATGAATGCGTTACCCGATTAAAAATTTAATGAACAATGACCGCCGGGCGGGGTAACTGAACGCTTACATTTGGCCTGAGCCTCTAAAATGTAGAGGCCGTTGGCTTGCTGTTTTAGCTCGTAGGGCCGGGGTTCACAGACATCACCAACACCAAATCCACATCTGGCAGGATAGGTTCCAGGGCGCTCAGCGGCGTGGCCGATTGAGGTGACACCTGGTTTCACTCCTCGCTCACCAATCATCTGGATGGTACGGTGAAGATGGGGGCAGGTTTAATGGGATTCATAAAGGATGGGTTGTTTGTGGGTTAGACCATTGCCCTTAACGGCATGATCGCAAAACGATTCTATTCGGGGATTGTAGCTTGGGTTAACGTCTTTCGGGGGGGAGTTGCGGCCGCGTCCGTACACGTATAGGCACCGGTTTGGGGGGGTACAACGTTTCGGCCACGCTAAAGAGTAAACCCTCTAGTCGTTGACGGGCATATTGCAATCGTTTCTTGACAGTGGTGAGGGGTAGCTCTAACAGACTGGCAATTTCTTGTTGGGAGTAACCAGCCAGATAGAAAAGCCGGGTCACTTCTTGTTCATGTTCAGGGAGGGCCTGAATCGCCTCTAGCACATTATATTTAAGTTCATGGGCTTCCGCGGCCGCGACTGGGTCCATCTCCCGCGTTGGTACATCTGGCAACAGGGGAGCTTCTTCCACCTGTTTGCCGCGCACCAACCGATGTGCCTGACTCCAGACAATCTGTTTAAACCAACCAGGAAATGCCTTTGGCTCGCGTAGCTGATCCAGGTTTTGGTATGCCCAGACAAACGCTTCTTGCACAGCATCTTGGGCTAGAATCAGATCCCCTAAAACCCCATAGGCCACATGAACCGCCATTTCCTGAAAACGAGACACCAACTGACCAAAGGCTTCATGCCTTTCCTGGCGCGTGCCGTTTTGGGAACGGGCGCGAATGACCAATGATTCAACTAACATACCTTAGCCTCTCCATAAGATAGCTAAGTGTAGCACAAAGAATAATAGATTTCCGTTGGCAAAACAGAATTAGCCAACACCTTGCCCCAATCAATGAAGAAAAGGTAATCGCCCTCTACATCCGAAACACACCATAATTGGGCATACCGGGGCTGACAAAATCCACATTATGCGCTACAGATAAGCCCATGCTCAGCACCTGCCGCGTATCACGGGGGTCAATGATGCCATCATCCCACAGCCGGGCGGTGGCGTAATAGGGGGATGATTCCTCGTCAATTTTTTGTTTGGTCATCATCTGGATCATGGCAATGCTGTTGCGATCCGGCTCCACACCCCGTTTGCGGGCCTGCTCTTCCTGGATGATCGCCAGCACCCCGGCGGCCTGCTCTCCCCCCATCACCGCCACCCGGCTGTTGGGCCAACTCCACAAGAAGCGCGGGTCGTAGGCGCGGCCGCACATAGCATAATTGCCCGCCCCATACGAACCACCCACAATCACTGTAAACTGGGGCACGGTCGAAGTAGACACCGCATTGATCATCTTAGCCCCATGTTTGATAATCCCTTCCCGCTCTACCTTTGTCCCCACCATGAAGCCGGTGATGTTCTGCAAATAAATGAGCGGCGTGCGCGACTGATTACACAGTTGGATGAACTGCGCCGCCTTGTTGGCCGATTCGGAATACAAAATGCCGTTATTGGCGATGATCCCCACCGGATAACCGTCCAGATGAGCGTAACCGGTCAACAACGTCGGGCCATAATCCCGCTTAAACTCGAAGAAACGTGATCCATCCACCACGCGGGCGATGACCTCACGCATATCGAAGGGGATGCGGTCGCTGGCGGGAATGACGCCGAGTAGTTCGTCCGGGTCGTAGGCTGGTTCTTCCGGTGTCACCCGGCGTTGGGCCAACGCTTTCTGCACATTCAGCCGCCCCACGATTTCCCGCCCCAGCCTGATGGCGTCGGTGTCATCTTCGGCGATGAAGTCGGCCAGACCGGAGTGGCTGGCGTGCATCTCTGCCCCGCCTAATGTCTCGTCGTCCGTCTCTTCGCTGATCGCCATTTTGACCAGGGGTGGCCCGCCCAGGTAGACGGTGGCCTTGTTGCGCACCAGCACGGCGTAATCGCTCATGCCCGGCACATACGCCCCGCCCGCCGTCGAGGAACCAAACACTAAAGCAATTTGGGGAATGCCCAACGCCGACATGCGCGCCTGATTGGCAAAACTGCGGCCGCCTTTGTCGGCAAATATCTCCGCCTGATACAACAAATTGGCCCCCGCCGACTCTACCAGGGCGATGCAGGGCAGGCGGTTCTCCTGGGCGATGGTCTGAGCGCGTAGGGTTTTGGCCAGGGTCATCGGGTAAACCGCGCCCCCTTTGACCGTAGCATCGTTGACAAACACCATACATTCTGTGCCCTTCACCATACCAATACCGGTAATTTGGGAGCCGCCGGGGGATTCGTTGTTGTACATGCCCCAGGCCGCCAGGGGGGACAGCTCCAAAAAGGGGGAACCGGGATCAAGCAGGAGTTCCAGCCGTTCACGGGGGAGTAATTTGCCCCGTTCACGGAATTTTTGCACCCCTTTGTCGCCGCCACCGGCCCGTGCCTGTGCCTGTCGTTCTTCTAATTCAGCCACCAACCGGCTCATCGCTTGGCGGTTGCTCTGGTATTCGTCACTGCGGGGGTTGAGGAGAGTGTGAATGAGAGTCATGGGGAGAGTTTGAATAATTAATGGTTGAATTGGCGAATGGTTGAATTGTTAATGAGGCGTCCGTTAATCATTCACCAATTCAACAATTCACCAATTAATTATTTTTGCCGTTTAACACAACGCGCAAACTGATGCTTCCTTTAGGCCGCCCCATGACGTGTTGTTCCAGCTTTTGTTGCTCGGTAGGAGCCATTTTGCCGGGGGTGGGCAGGGTGGCGAAGCGGTTGAGCAGGAGCCGGTCAATGAGAAAGGCCATTGTTTCCACGTCAAATTTGTCGCTTTGGAAGCGGTATTGTTCCGGATCGCGGTTGGCGAGGGCGATAGTGGCGCGGAAAGTGTCGTTTTCTGGCTCGATGTGGAGGCGGAAGATGCAGGTTCCCGTCCAACTGCGGTGGAAATTCAGCCAGCCGTCGGCGAAATAGAGGAACCATTTGTCGTCCATGTCGCGGGGGATAAACCCCTGCTGGATGGCGGCGAACTCTTCAGCCGTGTAGGTTCCGTCCACCTCAAGTTCGGCGTATTGCTCAGGGAGTAGTTTGATTTGCCAGGAGTCAGCGGTAGCAGTCATAGGATTTACGATTGTAGATTGATGATTTTTGGTGGATGCCAGCCAGCCTGAACCCACTTTTTCCGTGAGTCAACGATGATTTCGTTGTTCATGTTTAGGGCAATAATTGTGACTCGACCGGTGGCGGTGAGACCGAGAAGGCGAATTCTGGTGATGTCCCAGGCAAAATGATCAGACCAGTTTTGTTGACGTGGGTGAAAAAGAGGTGTCGTCTGTCTTGTGAGCGGATCAACCAATGCCGTTAGAGCACCTTTGAATTCGTTACAACGGTGACAGGCAAAACACAAATTGTCAAAGCGGGTTTCCCCGCCGCTTTGACGCGGCACAATATGTTCAACAACCATCGGCGAACCAGAGTTTCCTTGCGTTGTTTGACAATAGGCACAACAATGGTCATCGGCATCGAGTAGCTGTTGCCGTAATTCAGCCTTGAGATAGGTACTCATGGAAAAAATCAGAGTTGATCGGAGGGGGGAAGGGTGTGACCACGCCAGCGCAGAAGCGCGGCCGCGTGTGCTTTCCTCAGCATAAGACGATCCGCACTCGTTCTCAGGGCCACCAACTCATTACGCTCCACTTCAGTCAGTGTGCCTTCGCTGTTTTTGTCCAATAGCTCCTGATGCCGTTCCATATCTGTTTCGTGGCGGTGTTGCCGGACGACATGCCACAATGACTCATCATCCAGTCGATCTAACGCCGCCAAATCAGCCTGGAACATAGCGGGCGATTCTTCCCAATTGGGTGGACTCCCCACTTGCACGGCATGAAGCAAGACATCGGTCAGGGATTGTCGGGTCGCCTGGGCCGTCTGTTGCAAACGAAGGTACAAGCTCTCAGGTAAGGGTAAAACCACATTTTGGATGGTCATAGGCAGATTCTCCACATACGACGCCATTGTACCATAAAAGATTTGGCTCTTTCGGAGAGGTTACATCAACGGATTTGGGAAAGGAACGGATTTTTCTTAATCCGTTTGTTCCTTAAATCCGTTGTTGTCATTCTGTCAGTTCCGTAATGGAATCTGCAAAATCTCCCGCGTTTCGCTGATGGAGGCCACTTCGGCGCCGATGAGGCGGACGAGGGTGGCGGCTTTGGCGACGAGTTCGCCGTTGGATTGGGCCAGTTGGCCGGGGGCGACGTACAGGTTGTCTTCTAAACCGACGCGAATGTTGCCACCGAGGGTGATCGCGGCCGCGACCAAAACCCATTGCTCGTATGATATGCCAATCACCTGCCAGTGTGAGCCAGCGGGCAGGGCATCCACCTGTTGCACCAAATCCTTCGTCGTGCCGGGAACCCCACCCAAAACACCCATGATGAGGCTGAACTGGTAGGGTGGTTTGAGGATGCCCATATCCATTAGCGGCCGCGCATTGTGAATATGCCCCCGGTCAAAACATTCCATCTCCGGGCGCACCCCCGCCTCGTTCATCTTCTCCAGATAAAACTGAATGTCGCCAAACGGATTCTGGAAGACGAAATCGTGGTAGAACTTTTTCTTCTTCTCCGAGTAGATGGCGTAATTCATCGAACCCATGTTGAGCGCGGCCATATCCGGCTGGAGTTCGGGGATGTGGGCGATGCGCTCCTCGCGGGAGATGCCCACCGCGCCAGTGGAGTAGTTGATGAGGACATCGGGACAGCGCAACCGCACCTCTTCACCGATGCGGCGGTAAGTGTCCACGTCGTAGGCAGGCAAGCCGTTGTCCTGGCGGGCATGAATGTGCAGAATGCTGGCTCC
Organism: Chloroflexota bacterium; assembly: GCA_018004935.1. Taxonomy (GTDB): domain Bacteria; phylum Chloroflexota; class Anaerolineae; order Promineifilales; family Promineifilaceae; genus Trichofilum. Next base: position 7,849 of record JAGNBF010000113.1, read on the forward strand.
GGCTTCAACGGCGCGGCGGCCTTCTTCGGCGATTTCGGCGGGGGTGTAGGGAATGGCGGGGGATTGTTGTCTTGTGGTAATGGCACCGGTCAGGGCGGCAGAAATGATGACTTTATGACTCATGTTCTCCTCTCCAGTTTGGGTAGATCAAACTGATCTCTGATTATACGTGAGTCTACGGAAATAACGCAGGCAAAGGCACCAAGGACCAGCAATTCTCAATTTAGCCAACGGTTAAAACCGTTGCCCGCCAAAAGCACGCTCGAAAAATGGCTCAGCCCGTAGAACAGCCTTTCAGGCTGTTCGCCCTACACGTCCTCGAGGGCTGAGCTTTGCCGAAGCCCGACTCCGCCTGCATAGAGAGTGCACAGCCTGGAAAGGCTGTGCTACGCCCAGTTGAACGCCGGGCTATCAATCCAAGCCATACGGGCTAAAATAGCAGGCCAACGGCCTTCGTAACCATAGCCCGGCCCGTTTTACGGCGGGGCGGCCTTTTAGACGTTCAGGCCAAATTGAGAATTGCTGACCAGGGACCAGGGCGATTGCATATTTGAATTTCCCCCCTAACCCCGCCCCCAGGACGGGGAACTTTTTAAGAGCCGTTTTTCGCGGGCGAATGCCCGCGAAAAATGGTCTCAGTAAAGAGCGACAGGGATTTCGAGAGCGCTTTCCTCTGGCTCGCTCCTCTTGCTCTCCCGCATTACACCTCAGCCTCATCGCTGACGAACATAATCCGCCAGGTTTTGTAACTCCTGCCGGTAAATGCGGCGCAGGATGAGCGGTGACATGAACCGTTCCAGGAAACCTGCCAATCCGGGTCGAACTGGTGTATCGGTAGTAATGGTGAGGCGGGTTTGTGTACCACCCGCCAGAGGTTCAAAGGTGAAGGTGGTGGCCAATCCGGTATCACGATCCGTTTCCTTGAGGATGCGGCCTGGTTCCGGTTCGCTTACCTCATGACGGAAGTTAAATTCCTGGCCCATGATTTTCATTTTCAGGCGGGTTTTTGTCCCGGCTCCCTGCCCCCCTTCTTCAACGATCATTTCTTGAAAGTAGGGTTTGGGTAGGATTGCAAGATGGCCCACTTCATAATCACGGATCACGGCGTAGAGTTGGGCTGGCGCGGCCGCGATCACGGCACTTTGTTCTATATGTATCTGGTTCATCAGTCCGCACTCCTTCAGTAAATTGAACGGAATAACTGAACGCTTACAATTTAACAAACTCAAACGTCATTTTCCTCACTCTGTTATTCCTGTCAAAAATTGCCGTTTTACTTCTTGACTGTTCATTCAAGTGGGTGTAATATCTTGATTGAATATTCAATCAAGATATGATATGAACGAAGAAACCGAACGCCGTCAACAGATAGTAGAGGCCGCTTTTCAGGAGTTTGCCCATAAAGGTTTTAGAGGAGCAACAATAAAAAGCATTGCTCAAGCGGCCGCATTATCCGCCCCGTCGCTCATTTATTGGTACTTTCCCACCAAAGAGGATTTGTTCCAGGCGGTTATTGAGTCGCGGGTAGAGTTTTTCCAGGTTATATCTCAGGGCGATGAACTTCTCGATACACCACCGGATGTGTTCTTGCTTAATATGGCGCGTTCCTATTTGATGATGACACGGATACCTGAGATGTCACAGATGATACGCCTGCTCATTGCCGAAGCCAGTCAACGTCCGGAACTGGCAGATTTGATCAGTCAGCGTCTAATGGTACCGGTGTTGAGTTTTTTACAGCGTTATATGACACGACAGGTGCAATTGGGACATCTGCGGCCGCATGATGTCCGTTCCTCGAGTCGTGTGTTCATCGGTTTGTTGATTCCACAGGCACTCAGTCAGACGTTCTTGCCCGCCCTGCGCCAGGATGGCCTTAGCAATGAAGAACATTCTGCGGCCGCGATTGACCTGTTTCTCCACGGGCTGAAACAGGGAAGCTAGTCAGCATTTCAGCATTTCAGCTTTATCACTTGCCTACTCGCACACTCACCTACTCGCACACTCGCCTACTCGCACACTCGCCTACTCGCACACTCGCCTACTCGCACACTCGCCTACTCGCACACTCACCTACTCGCACACTCGCCTACTCGCACACTCGCCTACTCGCACACTCACCTACTCGCACACTCGCCTACTCGCACACTCGCCTACTCGCACACTCGCCTACTCGCACACTCACCTACTCGCACACTCGCCTACTCGCACACTCGCACTATGTTCAACTCTCGCCTCCTCTCACTCATTCGCAAAGAGTTCATCCAGATACGACGCGATCCGCGCACTCTGGCGTTGACGTTTCTTCTGCCGGTGGTGCAGTTATTTCTCCTGGGGTATGCCGCCACCAACGATGTACGTAATGTGCCGCTGGCGGTGTTTGACCAGGACAAAAGTGCCGCATCCCGTGCCTTGCAGGACGCCTACCGCTCTGCCGACTACTTCCAGATTGAGTATGACGTGCAGAGTGAGGCCGAACTGGTAGCGTTGATCGAAAGCGGCCGCGTTCGGGCCGGTATGATTATTCCCCCGGATTATGAGCAGGATATTGCCAGAGGTCAGACAGCGCAGGTGGCCTTTTTCATTGATGGTTCCGATCCGACGGTAGCGGGCACGGCCCTCTCAGTGGCTAACTTTGTGGGGCAAACCCAGGCGACGGAAATCACGGTGGAGCGGCTGGCGGCACGGGGTATGGCTGGCGCAATCCAACCGGCAGTGGAAGTGCGGCCGCAGGTCTGGTACAACCCCGATCTCGTCAGTTCTTATTACATGATCCCCGCCCTCGTCGGCATGATCCTGCAATTTCTGGGCACGATGCTCACCTCTACCGCCATCGTGCGTGAACGCGAACAAGGCACGATTGAACAACTCATCGTCACGCCCATCGGCGCGTTGGAACTGGTGGTGGGCAAAGTCGTTCCCTATGTCCTCATCGCCTTCATTGACATGATTCTGGTGTTGGTGGCCGGGGTACTCGTGTTTGGTGTGCCCATTAACGGCAGTATCCCCCTGTTGTTGGGCCTGTCGGCCATCTTCATCCTGTCCAGCCTGGGTTTGGGCATCTTCATCTCCACCGTCTCCAACACCCAACAAGAAGCGATGCTGATGACGATGTTTACCCTGTTGCCGTCTGTTTTCCTGTCCGGTTTTCTCTTCCCGCTGGCGGCCATGCCCCAATTTTTACAGGCCATCAGCTACGTCATCCCTCTGCGTTATTTCCTGATCATCGCCAGAGCCATTATCCTGAAGGGGGCTGGCCTGACCGCCATCCGCCCCGAGGCCATCGCCCTGACTATTTTCGCCGTTCTCATTATGACCGCGGCTGCGACCCGCTTCCGCAAACGGCTTGATTAAGAATTTTTCGTACACGGATGAGTCTACTGAAAAAAGGTCGCGCAAAGGCGCAAAGTTACCAGAGAAAAATTCGTGCCAATTCGTGTAATTCGTGGCTTCTTTCAGTGGACTCACGGATGAACACGGATTACACAGATTTTCTCTTTTATCCGTCTTTATCCGTGAGAATCCGTGTACCAACTTCTTCGGAGGTTCTTCTATGCACCGTCCCCCCATGATTGTCCGTGTCATTGTCGTTTTGGTCGTGATTGCCGCGGCCGCGTATTATTTCATCTCCACCAGCAACAGTGCCGCCAATGGGGCTTTGTCTGCCTCGGGCACAATTGAAGCCGTCGAGATTAAGGTCAGCCCGGAACTAGGCGGCCGCGTGGCTGAGGTGCTGGTGGCCGAGGGCGAGGTCGTCGAGGTCGGGCAGGTGGTGGTACGGCTGGATACCACCCTGCTGGAAGGGCAGTTGGCACAGGCACAGGCAGGGCTTGCGGCCGCGAACGCCCAACTCGCTCTCCTACAAAACAGCCCCACCGAAGCCGAACTCTCCGCCGTGACCGCCCAGGTCAACCGTGCCCAAACCGCTCTGGACACCCTGAACGAACAACTGGACACCGCCGAAACCCAGGCCGATGATGTAGCGGAACAGATTACCGAGCTACAAAATCAGATCATCACGGTTCAAACAGCCGGGTTGGTGGAGCAGTTAGCCGGACTGAACGCCCAACTGGCTTTGGCACAACAACTCCAGGTGACAACACAAACGCAGGTCAAATTGCTGGAAGGGCAGGTAGCCACAGCCGAGGCGGGGTTGGATGCGGCCCAGGCCCAACTTGATCTGGCTGAGGCTGGCCCCAAACCGCAACAAATCGAAGCAGTAGAGGCCCAGGTCGCGGCCGCGCAAGCCACCGTTGCTCTCCTCTCTACCCAAATCCGGCGGCAAACCCTCACCGCTCCGGTGGGAGGTGTCATTCTGGCCCGCGCCATTGAGCCGGGCGAGGTGGCTTCACCAGGGGCCACCCTGCTCCTCATCGGCCAGCTTGACGACCTGACCCTGACCGTCTACGTGCCCGAAGACCAGTACGGCCAGATTGAACTGGGTCAGACCGCCACCCTGACCGCCGACTCCTTCCCCGGCGAGACGTTCACCGGCACGGTGCGCCGCATCGCCGACCAGGCCGAATTTACGCCGCGCAACGTCCAGACCGCCGAAGGCCGCGCCAGTACCGTCTACGCCATCGAACTAACCGTGACGGATGAGAGCGGACAGCTTAAACCGGGGATGCCGGTGGATGTGGTGTTTGGGGAGTAGAGACTGGAGCCTGAAAAGTAAGAGATTGGGCAATATGGACGCGATTTTACAGGTAGATGAATTGACAAGACGGTTTGGCCCGGTGGTAGCGGTGGATCACCTCTCGTTGACCCTGCGCCCCGGTGAAATTGTAGGCCTGGTGGGGCCGGATGGGGCCGGGAAAACGACAACCTTCCGGCTTCTGGTAGGCGCACTGAGGCCAGACAGCGGCCGCGGCCGCATCGCCGGTTTTGATCTCCTTACCCAAATCGAACAGGCGCGGCCGCATCTGGGCTACTTGCCACAACGGTTCAGCCTCTACCCCGACCTGACCGTCAGCGAAAATTTGCGCTTCTTCGCCGAACTCAACGGGATGCCGCCTAAAGATTGGCGGCCGCGCCGGGACGAACTCCTGGCTTTTGTCGGGCTGACCGAATTTGCCGACCGGCTGGCCAGCCAGCTTTCCGGTGGTATGAAACAAAAGTTGGGGCTGGCGACGGCTCTCATCCACCGCCCCAAACTGCTCCTGCTCGACGAACCGACCGGCGGTGTAGACCCGGTGACGCGGCAGGATTTCTGGCAACTGATTGGCCGGGCGGTGGCCCAGGAAGGGCTGGCGGTGTTGGTCAGCACCCCGTACATGGACGAGGCCAGCCGCTGTACCCGCCTGGGGTTCTTGCAAAACGGCCGTCTCCTGGCCGAAGGTTCCCTGCAACAACTGACGGCCCCGTTACAAGGGCGCATCGTGGAATTTTCAGCTACTCCGCGCGCGGCCGCACGCCACACCACCCAGGCCGACCCCGCCATCGAAGAAGTGCAACCCTTCGGCGACCGCTTCCACTGCCGCATCCGGCCCGGCACACTGGCTGAAGTGATAGCACGATTACCGGGAGAGTTCGCGGCCGCAAACGTCACCCTCCACTATCTCCGCCCCATCGCGCCTACGCTGGAAGATGTGTTTATCAACCTGCTGAATTAAGGAAGTGTATTGGTGTATTGGTGTATTAGTGACTGAATACACCAATACACCAATATACCAATACACCAATATACCTTCCCCATGTCCACCATCCACGTCCACGACCTCACCAAACAATTCGACGACTTTATTGCCGTGAACCATGTCAGTTTTGATGTGTCACCCGGCGAAATTTTGGGCTACCTGGGGCCAAACGGCTCCGGCAAAACTACCACCATCCGCATGTTGCTTGGTCTACTGCGTCCCACCAGCGGCAAAGCTACCGTCCTCGACCTGGACATTGTGACCCAGGCCGAGGCCATCCGCCCCCAGGTGGGGTACATGTCGCAAAAGTTCGCCCTCTACCCAGACCTGACGGCGGCGGAGAATCTGGCTTTTTATGCCGGGGTATATGGGGTGAAAAACCCGGCCCGACGGGTGAATGAGGTGCTGGAGCTGGTGGGGCTTGAGGATCGCGGCCGCGAACTCGTCTCCTCTCTCTCTACCGGTTGGCGGCAACGGTTGGGGCTGGGTGTGGCCCTGACCCACGCCCCCCGGCTCATCTTTTTGGATGAACCCACCAGCGGCGTAGACCCCCAGGCGCGGCGGGCGTTTTGGGATTTGATCTACACCCTGGCCGACCAGGGCACGACCATTTTTGTCACCACCCACTACATGGACGAGGCCGAATATTGCCACCGCTTAGGCGTGATGTTTCGCGGCCGCTTGCTGGCCATGGGGACACCGGCCCAACTCAAGGCCGAGGTGGTGCAGGGGGCAATCTGGGAAGTGCAGGTGGAGGGACAACTGGGGGCACTGGACGCGGCCGCGACCATTCCTGGGGTGGAGCGTGTCAGTCTGGCGGGGGAACGTCTCCGGCTGGTGACAAACACCGCTCACACGGGGGAGACGTTACAGCAGGCATTTCAAGAGAGGGGGTGGGGGGATGCGGCCGCGCATCCCACCGATCCCACCCTGGAAGATGTGTTTATTACCTTGTCGCAACGCGGCCGCGAAGACCAATAACCAATACACCAATAAACTAATACACCAATGACTCGGCTCACCGCCGCCGATACGGGTCTTTAGCCGTGCGATCCGCCGAAAGGGTACTGGTAGAGCGTTGCGTCAGGATTTCGATAGCATCGGCCAGATGTTTATCCATGATGTTATACGCCCCTTCCTCGGTGCGGATTTTGCCTGCCAGATGGAGCACCTCGGCTTCGGTATAACCCACCGGGGGGGAAAATTTATAGCAGGCCAGTTCAAACAACTGCCCCAACGGATCCCGGAAGTAGATAGACCACATGAACCCTCGATCCACCTCGCCGCTGTGGGAAATACCACGTTCGTTTAGCCGTTCCGTCACCTGTTTATACGTTGCCAGTGAGACGATAAAAGCGATGTGGTGCAGATTGCCGATCCCTTCGGGGTTGGGGGCGGGGTCGGGTTTGCGGTTTTCGCGGGTGAAAACGGTGATCAACCGGCCATCGCCAGGGTCGAAGTAAAGGTGATTGTCCTCGGGCACGTCCAGGTTGGGTTGCTCAAACACGAAGGGCATCCCCAATACCCCTTCCCAAAAATCAATCGAACTTTGCCGATCCGCTCCAATAAAGGTAATGTGATGAACACCTTGAGTCTGTATTTTACGCATGATGTCTCCTTCTTCATAAAACAGGGTGACGTAGGTTGAGCTTGTCGCAACCAACGGCCTTCGGTAAGCTTGGGCCATATTTTCCCCGAAGTGCTGTGTACTCCTTACGATTCGTTCAACATCAAATGATTTGACATAAAAATAATAGGGGGTAACGCGGCCGCTGTCAAGAATAAAAAATGGGATTCGCCGCCGCGAAGAATCCCCTCCCCTCTATCACCCCAACCGGAATAACTCAGCCACTCTATCCGTAAACCTGTGGTGAGCTCATCGAAGCAGTAACGGCGATATAAACATTCAGCTACCTCACCCGGCGGTTCGGCCACCGAACGGAATAACTGAATGCTTACTGCCAATCCAGGTATAATCGCAGAATAATCGTAACGACTAAGCCGTTGCCTGAGCTTGTCGAAGGCACACGAGGCTTCGACAAGCTCAGACCTCGAGAGCCTTGGGGCCTATACAAGATTAAGTTCCGCCAAGACCTGACAGGTTTTCAGAAACCTGTCAGGTCTAAACCGGGAAGTTATAGTTTTACCTACCCTTAGTCGTTACGAATAATCCCTTCTATGAGGTTTGCCCATGTTTGATGTCACTCAATTACGCCAGACCGAATTCCCCCAAACCCAACACCAACTCTATTTCAACTATGCCAGCATCTCCCTATTGCCCCAGTGCGCTCAGGCTCGGATGGTTCACTCCATCGAACGCCTCACGGATGAACCGATGGCCCATTGGCGGCTAGAAATTATGCCCTTGATGGAGAAGATGAATGGCAATATTGCCCGATTAATCAACGCGGCCGCGCCCCGCGAAATCAACACCATTACCAGCACTTCTTACGGTGTCAACGCCATTGCCCAGGCTCTGCCCTGGCAGGCAGGTGATAACGTCGTCCTGTGCAACATCGAATTCCCCGCCAACGTCTACCCCTGGCTCAACCTGGCGGAACGTGGCGTCGAAACTTGCTTAATCCCGGCGGATAATGGCGGACTGACTGTAGAAGCGTTGGCCCAGGCCGTAGATGCCCATACCCGTGTGGTCGCCGTTAGTGGAGTGCAATTTTTCACCGGCCACCGCTCCGACCTGATGGCCCTGGGGCAATTTTGCCATGAACACGGCCTTCTGTTTGTCGTGGATATGATTCAGGCCATTGGTCATGTACCAGTAGATGTGCAGGCAATGCATATTGATGCGCTGGTGACAGGGGGTCAGAAATCGCTATTGGCCCCCCCGGGAACCGGCTTTATGTATGTACGAGAAGAGGTATGTGCCCGCATGCGGCCGCATTACCTGGGCGGCAACAGCACCGTAGATTATCTCCATTGGCTGAACTACGATCCCACCCCCCTGCCCGGTACTGCCCGCTTCAATATGGGAACCACCAATGTTATTGGGCTGGCCGGAATGGCCGCCAGTCTAGATCTACTTCAGACACTGGGGGTAAGCACCATTGATGGATACACCAGCGGCCTGGCCGCGGCCGCGATGACCCATTTGGACGGGTTGGGGTATGAAGTCATCACCCCACGCACCGCCCATGCCGGGATCGTCACTTTCGTCAGCGGCCGCGATGAACCTGGAACCGATGCCCTCGTCACTACCCTCAAAGAGGATCATCACATCACTGTTGTCAAACACCTGAACGCCGAGGGGAAAGCCCATATTCGCCTCTCTTTCCATGCCTACAACACTCTGGCGGAAATAGATTATCTGGCAACGATTTTGCAACAATTGCGTTGAGCAATTTACAGTTCGGCTGTTGCCTCGTCAGTAGGCTGGGCATTGGTTATATGCTATACTGTCAGTAAGTTGACCTAAACAAACGGATGAACACATTGCCGTTGAACGGCGGCCTGGACGAAGTGAAAACTTGCAGTCAAAGGGCACAGCCAATCACCCAATGAAAAATAGCCAGGAAAGGTTAACTATGAATTTCATCCCCCAATAAGAAGCCCAGGTGACAAGTAACCTGGGCTTCTTCCTTTCTGCCCCTCACCAGAAGCGAATGAGGATCAGCGGTTCCCCACTTACCACGGTCATAAAGTGACATTTTGTTAGCGGCAACAGTTTGGGTAGATTTGGGCTTAAGACCCATCCCCCATCAATCCCAGAGAGAAGGGGAGAAACCTACCAGCGAGGTTTAAGGCTTTCGAGGGCTGAGCTTGTCGAACAGCAATTCTCAATATGGCCGGAACGTCTAAAAATGGTGCGGCCGGGCGGGTCTGGCGGATGGATTTATATGACCGAACGCTTACTGAACGGTTACGGGAAAATGTCAGATTGTGCCTTTTAGCAGTATAATCTTTGATCTTTAGGAATGAGAATTAAATAACTTATTCGCTGGGAGTGGCACGGTCAGGAGACTGGCCACAGCAAACTCAAAAGTTATTTGCGGACGAACCCTTAGTAATTACTAGAACCCTTCAATTTGCCGAACCGCTTATCTCAGCGTAGCATTCTGTATAATGAACAAATTCTTAGAAGTAGGGGTGATCAAAGCCCTTTATCGTTATCCGGTCAAATCCATGCAGGGCGAAGCTCTGACAGAAGCCCATATAGGCTGGTATGGGTTAGATGGGGATCGCCGGTTTGCCTTCATCCGTGGGGATCAGACTAATTCCGGTTTTCCCTGGCTTACCGGACGGCAAATCCCCGCCATGATTCAATATGTAGCTCGTTTCACGGACCCGGCTCAGTTGCTTCAATCGCCAGTAGATGTGATTACGCCTCGCGGCCGCGTTCTCTCCGTCCATTCCCCCGAACTATTACAGGAACTGGCCCAGGCTTATGGCCACGACGTTCAGTTTATAAAACTTAAACGAGGTTTATTCGATAGCTTACCCCTCTCCGTTATGAGCCAGGCCACAGCCACAGCCCTTAGCCAGACCGTCGGTTATCCTGTAGATTTCCGCCGCTTTCGTCAAAACATTCTCATCGAAACCTTTAGCGGCAAACCCTTCGCCGAAGAAAGTTGGCTGGATGGGGTGCTGACTTTTGGTGACCGCCCTGATGCTCCTCGCATCCGCTTGAACCGGCGGATTGAACGGTGCGCCATGATCACCCTGGATCCTGATACTGGCGAAAAACGGCCCGATCTGCTTCGTCATGTAGCCCAAACCCGCGACAACTGCGTGGGTGTCCATGCTACCCCGGAACACCTTGGCCCTATTCGTGTGGGCGACCTTGTAAGATTATGGGTATAAGTATCTGGAGTTTAGAGCGAGAGGAGAGAGCGAGAGGAAATTACTCTGGAAAACCCTCTGGCTCTGAACTCTAAACTCAAGTAAGTGAACATCTAAAAATAACTTCCCGATTTAGACCTGACAGGTTTCCGAAAATCTGTCAGGTCTGTGCGGAACTTATTTTTGGACGATTACTAAGTATGATCCACACTCTTTTAATTGCTAATCGTGGCGAAGTAGCCTACCGCATTATCCAAACCTGCCAACAGTTGGGCATTCGGACAGTGGCGGTATATTCAGACGCGGATGCTGAGGCACTACATGTGCAACAGGCAGATGAGGCGGTGCGGATTGGGCCGCCCCCGGCCAGTGAATCATACCTGAATAAAGACGCCATCATCGCGGCCGCACACCACACCCACGCCGACGCCATTCACCCCGGTTTTGGGTTCCTGGCCGAAAACGCCCCCTTTGCCCAGGCCTGTACTCAGGCCGGACTCATCTTTATTGGCCCCACCGCCACAGCTATTGAAGCCATGGGCAACAAACGGGCCGCCAAAGAACGGCTGGCGGCCGCCGGGTTACCCATCATTCCTGGATATGGTGGCCCAGATCAGTCTGACGAGCGGTTTATAGCCGAGGCAGAACGTATCGGCTATCCGGTGATGGTCAAGGCCGCGGATGGTGGGGGGGGCAAGGGAATGCGCCATGTTGCCAGCAGGGACGAAATGGGCGAAGCCCTGGCGGCGGCCCGCCGGGAAAGTCTGGCCGCTTTTGGCTCAGCCGAACTTATATTAGAAAAAGCCCTGACGCGGCCGCGCCACATCGAATTCCAGATCATTGGCGACACCCAGGGCCACATCATTCACCTGGGAGAGCGAGAATGCTCGGTGCAACGCCGTCACCAAAAGGTGATCGAGGAAACTCCCTCAGTAGCCCTAACGCCCCAATTGCGGGCCAAAATGGGCGCGGCCGCGATACAAGTCGGCCAAACCATTCAGTACCATAACGCTGGCACCGTGGAATTTCTGCTGGATCAGGACGGGCAATTTTATTTTCTGGAGATGAATACTCGTCTACAAGTAGAACATCCCATCACCGAGGTGGTAACTGGCATTGACCTGGTTGCCTGGCAAATCCACATCGCCGAGGGCCAGCCCTTACCCCTGACTCAGGAACAAGTGCAGTGGCAGGGGCACGCCATCGAAGCCCGCCTTTATGCCGAAAATCCGGCCAACCAATTTTTGCCCACAACGGGAGACATCGTTTTGTGGCAGACGGCATCGGGAGAAGGGATGCGCGTGGATGCAGGGGTGCAAACGGGAGATACCGTCTCTATTCATTATGACCCGATGTTAGCCAAACTTATCGCCCATGCCCCAGACCGCCCCACCGCCAGCCGCAAATTGGTACGGTTGTTGGAAGAGACAACGCTTCTGGGGCTAGAGCATAATCTGGCTTATTTGCGTGATGTGGTGCGCCATCCGGCGCATCTGGCTGGTGACTTACACACCGGTTTTTTGGCAGAACATTTCCCGGTGTGGTCAACACATGAGGCAGAAGCAGAGAAGGTGGCGTTGATCGCGGCCGCGTTGACCCATTGGCAAAACTATCAGCAAGGGTACTGGCGCAACAACCAGAACCAACCAGAACGGGTGCGTCTGGCGGTGGCGGGTGTGGCAACAGATGTATGGCTGACGCCGCCAGGTCGCGGCTGCGAGCATTTCCACGTCACCCTCTCCCCTTCTCTGGCTACCAGCCATCAGGTAATACTCAATGCCATTAATCTGCCTTATGTTACTTTAACAATTGACAACCACCGCCAAAACGTTAAAGTAGGTCAAAGAGGGAACAACTGGTGGGTGCAAATTCGAGCGAATGTGGTAAAGTTAGACCAGTTGGCGCTCTTGCCAGAGCCAAAACCCCCGGCAGACGCAGGTGGTAGCTTACGCGCCCCTATGCCAGGGTCAATCATTGCGGTTCTAGTGGCAGTGGGACAAAGGGTAACAGAAGGTCAGGCGCTTCTTAAAATGGAAGCGATGAAGATGGAACACACCATCCGTGCGGCCGCTGACGGTCTGGTTGAAGCGATTTATTATAAACCAGGTGATACTGTCCCCGCAGAGGCCCAACTGGTGGCAATCGGAAGTCATGTGGACGCTGGTTGAGTTTAGAGCCAAGGCAAAATAAGAAAAAATTTCATTTATTTCATGCTCTAAACAACTTAGTACCCTGGTTATTTTGGCAAAGCGGTCAGGCCACTTTATAATCTGGGGTATTGATAGGGGTAAGGCCATTAAAAGCCCCCACCGCTCATCGCAATCATCCCTTTTATTCACAGATGACGTGGAGAAAGTTGGTTGAACTCAGAAGTATTATCGAGCTGGCGGTGACGAACTGCGAATTTCGGAGGCAGGAATGAGTGCAGAAGAAGGCATCTATTTTTATCCGAACCGATGGGCTTTGATTGTTCTCTCATCGGCGGAAGAGATTGTGGGGGACAAAGGGGTGGCCGCCCTGTTAAACATGGCCGGTTTGCAGGTATACATCAACAATTACCCCCCGGATAACATGAAGAAGGAGTTTCCTTTTGAGCATGTGGCCCGGCTACAAAAGGCATTTGGTGATATGTACGGCCCCCGGGGGGCACGAGTTTTTTCTACTCGTGCCGGTCAGCAATCGTTTAAGGACGGTCTGGCCCGTTTTGGGAGTGTGAAGCAGGCATTTGACCTGGCCATGCGTGTCGGAACGTTTGAACAACGCATGAACATTGCCCTGGGATTTTTTGCCAAATGGTTCAATACGGTCAGTGATCAGGTGGTTTCTACGGAAATTACGGATGATCATTGGGTGTGGTACATTGAACGGTGTCCCATGTGTTGGGGTCTCAAATCGGATCAGCCGATTTGTCATCTGGCGGTAGGCGTTTTACAAGCGGCCGCGACGTTTGCCAGTCAAGGTAATCGTTACCGAGTGGATGCAGTAGAGTGTATTGCCAATGGCGCCGCCCGTGGGATCATTAAGGTACAAAAAGAGCCAATTGGCTAAAAATCAGGCCTGAAGAATGAATAAAAAGGACTGTGAGCTTTCGCTCACAGTCCTTTTTTGTTAGTACCTGATGAGTTTAATTCTTGTGCTGTGAATCAAAAACGAGGGTGCGCCTCTGCCAGCGCCGCCGTACAAACCAGATGATGCTTACGATCAAGGCTACCAACAAACCCACGCCCAGGAGTACCCGTCCCCAATTATCCCGAATAATCCCCCACACCACCCCGGCGGGTGGGGTAAACGAAGGCGCAGAGGGCACACAACTCATATCGGGAGCCTGGGTGGGGGTTTCCAAAAACTCCGTGATCAGGGCGATGCCACACACCCCCAGGGTGACGTGTGCTTTGTCACCCATCAGCACAAAATAACTGGTGCTAAAATTTTGCGCCACCTGCTCCCCGAGGGCGGGTGGTTTGTTGGCGTCATACGCCCCTTCCATCAACAGGGCCGGTACGTCACTGATAATGGGTTCACCTGATGGAATTTGCTCTACCGCCCATAAAGCACAAACATCCAGGTTTAATTGCACAAATGGGGATAGGGCGGTGACGACTTCGGGGTAGCTGTTGGCGGTAGAGAGATCGGCCAGGGTGAGGGAGCCAACTTCGGCACAGAAGACGGATTGGTAGAGGCCATCGGCGGTGCCCCTGCCGGTATCGCCGATGAACGCCTGGGGTAGGACGCCGATCATAAATTCGTAGTTGCCCTGGCTGGTGTCGTAAATGGCTTTGGGGAAGTAGGTGACGGCGGCAAAGAGGTTGCCCATTGTTTGGATGAGCAGGTTGCCATCGAGATTGACGGTCGCGGCCGCACCGGTTGTCGGGTGTTCGATGGTGAGAGGAACGGGGTTGGCATTGAGGTCGGCCACGAGTTTGAAGAAGACCTGCTCCAAGTTAGGATATTCGCGGCCGCAACGCACATCCGCCGCACAATCGGCAAATAAACGACGAAAACTGCCACTCATGGTATCAAACATGGGGTACAACACTTCACTCATGTGGGCCTGGGGAAACGCGCCACTGTCGGTGGCGATAGAGCGCACATAGTCAGGATAATCGCGTGCCACCAACTGGGTCAACAACCCCCCACCCGACACCCCCCAAAGGTTGTACTGGTCATAACCCAAAACCTCCATCACATAGGGCACATCTGCCGCCCGCTCGATATTGTTATACGCATCCAGGTTGACCCCTTCACTCACGAGGCGGCCGCGACAGGTGGTATACGCTTCCAAAATCAAGGTGTGGCGTTCCGCTTCTGATGCACCGAACTGCTCATCCACGCTGGCGAGTTCCGGACAATCAAGAAATGGGGTTGCGCCATAAGTTCCCCGTTCACTCATCAGCACAATATCCCGCCGGGCCAAAATTTCATTATCACCACCAAAAAGCAGAGGCACGAGATCAAAGATGTTGCCGCCGGGGCCGCCGGTAAACATGAGGAAGGGATCGGGAGCGGGATTGGGGCTGGTGGCGGGGAAAATAGCCACGGCAAGCTGGATGGTGGCTCCATCCGGCAAGGCGTGTTGCTCCGGCACGGTGACAACGCCACAGATCACATCTTCAGCCAGCACCACCCCCTCGGGTAAGTCAAACGGGCAAGTGGCCGTTTGCCATTGGCGGGCAGTGATGATGGGGGGTGGAGTGATGGGGCTGGTGTTTTGGGTGCAGGCCACAGCCAACAGGAGCAAGAACAGGAGTAGAAGGGGAGGTTTTGCGGGTGATGTCATGGTGTTTTTCTCTTGGAGCAGTTAGAGAATACGTGCGGGAATGTTACTCCTTATCTCCTGGGCAGGCGACTGCCCATTGCTCAAAAGAGGGGCGAGGGTTGATTAGTTTGGCATGGTTCAGGCCAGTTTTACAAATTTGTAGGATGATTTTGTAAATCGTCCACTGGGCGATTTGCAAAATCGCCCTACAAAGTGTTAAGCATCGTTTACCGACATTTGAACCACGCCATAGTTTTGAAGACACACTACCCAGGGCGATTGCATATTCGGATTTCCCCCACCCCCAACCCCGCCCCCAGGGGCGGGGAGTTTTTTAAGGCGGGTAAAATCGGGGCTTCGCCCCGATTTTACCCGCCGAGTGGGTTCCCCCTTCCCG
>JAGNBF010000023.1:0-19115 GCA_018004935.1 Chloroflexota bacterium
TGGGGACAATGTGAAGATGAAAGTGAAGCTGATTGTACCGGTGGCGTTGGAAGATGGCAGTCGGTTTGCCATTCGCGAAGGTGGTTTGACGGTTGGAGCTGGGGTTATCACTAAAATCCTGGCGTAAGCTGATAATTGGAAACAGGTGATCGGGTCTTTTCATCACCCGATCACCTGTTTTTTTCGAGGTACTAAACGATGGCTAAGAAAGCAGTGCGCACTCACATTACTCTTCAGTGTGTAGAGTGTAAAGAACGGAACTACATTACAGAGAAAAACCGGCGTAATGATCCCAGCCGGTTGGAATTCAAAAAATACTGTCCACGTTGTCGGCAACACCAATTGCATCGTGAGACACGGTAAAGTAAACTAGAAGCGTGTTTTAGGGGGTTAGCTCAATTGGTAGAGCAACGGTCTCCAAAACCGTAGGCTGCGGGTTCGAGCCCTGCACCCCCTGTTTTATCTTCATCGTTACCCACCTCGGTTCGTTCTTTCACACCTGATTGTTATACACAATAGAGTTGGTTGTGATGAAGCCATCGAACATTTGAGGGAGATGGAAAGGATAGTGCGTCATGGCTGAAGTAAAAGCGGAGAAAGGTAAAGAAAAAGGCCAGTCTCCTGAGAAGGAGAAGCAACAGAAAAATCAGGGCGAAAATGCGCTGACTCGTTTTTCTGAAGCAGTCCGTCGTTATTTTCGGGAAACACGGGGTGAACTGCGCCGTGTGACGTGGCCAACACGAGAGGAATCACAACGTTTGACTGGCGTGGTTATTGCGGTAACGATTGTGTTTGCGCTGTTTCTTGGAGCGTTGGATTTTGTTTTCTCTAACATCGTTGGCGCATTGATTCGTTTGTTGGGTGGCATTTAGTCTATCAGGACGAGGTTAAGCCATGAGCAACCCCGCCGAAGAAAAGAAGACAGCGAAAGAAGAAAAATTCATTCCTGATGATGGTCGGGCATGGTATGTTGTCCACTGTTATTCAGGATATGAGAATAAAGTGCGCCACAGTATCGAGCAACGCATCGAGACGATGGGTATGCAAGATAGAATTTTCGATGTGGTGGTGCCGACTGAAGAGGAAATTGAAATCAAGGATGGCAAACGGCGTAAAGTAGAACGCCGTGTGTTTCCCGGATACATTTTGGTACAGATGGTCATGAGTGAAGACTCCTGGTATGTTGTTCGTAATACGCCAGGTGTCACGGGTTTTGTGGGGATGGGCAATGAGCCGACGCCCTTGCGCCCGGATGAAGTGGCCAAGATTATGAACCGTATGGAAGCGGAGGCCCCGAAGATGAAGTTTGACTTCCAAATAGGGGATAAGGTACGGATTGGGGCTGGGCCGTTTGCCGATTTTATCGGCTCGGTACGAGAAATTGATCCGGATCGGGCGAAGGTACGGGTTCTGGTTTCGTTTTTTGGGCGGGAGACACCGGTAGAACTGGATTTCCTGCATGTGGAAAAGGTTTAAAGCGGGAACTTAAGGGCCGATTCGGGACCCTGGGAACCTAGTTGTAGTCTGTTCGGAAAGGAGGAGCCTGTTTTATATGGCAGGCGATTGAACTCCCCGGAGGTTGAAAATGGCGAAGAAAATTAATGCAATTGTGAAGATCCAGATTGTGGGTGGTAAGGCGACCCCAGCCCCGCCTGTGGGTACGGCGCTTGGGCCGCAAGGTATTAATCTGATGCAGTTTTGCAAGGAATATAATGCTAAAACTGGTAATCAGATTGGCCAGGTAGTTCCTGTTGAGGTGACGATTTATTCAGACAAGAGTTTTACTTTTGTATTGAAGACATCACCGGCGGCGGAGCTGTTGAAAAAAGCGGCAGGTATTCCCAAAGGGTCACCTATACCGAATAAAGATAAGGTGGGTAAGGTCACGCAGAAGCAGGTTCGAGAAATTGCGGAACTGAAACTGAAGGACTTGAATGCCCTGGATGTAGAAGCGGCGATGAATATTATTGCCGGAACGGCCCGGAGTATGGGGCTGACGATTGTTGATTAAGCAATAGGTGGGAGGTCTGTATAAGACCGATAGAACCACGAGGTGTGAAGATGGCAAAACACGGAAAGAAATATGTGGAAGCGGCCGCGAAGGTGGACCGTAATAAAGATTACAGCCGAAATGATGCAGTGAAGCTCATTAAAGAGACAGTGACCACCAAGTTTGATCCCACTGTGGAAGTTCACATGCGGTTGGGTGTTGATCCTCGTCATGCGGATCAGCAAATCCGCGAGGTGGTGGTTATGCCTCATGGTTTGGGCAAGAAAGTGCGGGTGTTGGTCTTTGCCGAAGGTGAAGATGCCCGTCTGGCTCAGGAAGCGGGGGCTGACTTTGTGGCTGATGATGAGATGATTAAGCGGATTCAGGAAGGCTGGACTGATTTTGATGTAGCGATTGCTGTGCCTTCAATGATGGGTAAGGTGGGACGTTTGGGACGTATTTTAGGTCCCCGGGGTCTGATGCCGAATCCTCGTGCGGGAACGGTTGCGCCTGGCCCAGATGTGCCGCGCCTGATCCATGAAGCAAAGGCTGGTCGTGTGGAGTTCCGCGTGGATCGCACGGGGAATATTCATGTGCCGATTGGTAAGGCCAGTTTTACGGCGGACCAATTAATGGATAACCTTAATACGTTGTTGAATGTGGTGAAACGTGCCCGCCCCGCGGCCGCGAAAGGGACTTACATTCGCCGTATTGTCTTGGCTAATACGATGGGACCTGGCATCCGCATGGATGTTCTTGAGGCGACTGCTTAATTCAGGTAAATAATACCTGATTAAACTGGTGTTTTCACAATTGCATAGGCTTCTAAGAGTCAAACGCTGTGCGATAGCGTTTCTCTACCGGAGACAGTTGGGGTGGATTCTGCCACTTAATAACCAACCGAGGTGGGGATCGGACGATAAAGCCAAACATAAGAGAAAGGTTGTAATACCTGTTTCTTTGTCTGGAATGCGTTCAAATCCTCATGCCCGGTGGGTATGAGGATTTTTTTATTCTTAGGACTTACGCGCTATGGGCAGTGTCTCCACCAAAGTCCAATGAGTACGGTCAGGAGATCGGCTCGAGCAATTGCGTAAGTTCTAATTACTTAACTTCTTCAGAGAGCTTTTTGTTCTTGAGTGGGCTTGTGTGAAACAAGAACGCAGGAATAGGAGAACTCTAAAGGGCTTATTCTAGAGCCAGGAGGAGGTGATTACCATTGGCTATTACACGTGAACGTAAAGAAGAGTTGTTGGCGAAGTATGTTGACTTGCTCAAGAAGTCAGACGCGGTTTTTGTCGCTGAGTATAAAGGTTTAACCGTGCAGAAGTTGCAAGACTTGCGCGCTGAAGCACGTAAATCGGGCGGGGTTGTCTATGTGACTAAAAATACCCTGTTACTTAAAGCGTTGGCTGAAGTTGGCATGGCCGCACCTGAGGCGACGATGAAGGGGCAATTGGCCACGGCTTTCTCTTTTGGGGATGCGTCCAGCATGGCAAAAACGATGTTGGCGTATGCGAAGAAAGAGGACTTGATGGTGATGAAGGGAGGTGTCCTGGGGGCGAAAGCTTTATCGGCTAAGGATGTGGAATCCCTGTCACAATTGCCTGGTATGGACCAGTTGCGGGCGCAGTTGATTGGTGTAATCAGTGCACCGGCACGCAATGTGGCCAGCGTTATTGCTGGTGGTGTGCGTCAAGTTGTGAATGTACTTGATGCTTATACGCGTAAGGATGAATCTGCGGAAACGGCGGAAGCGGCCGCATAATTTGTCCTTTTGTTTATTTCATAAGAATGAAAATTAACCTTGAGAACAAGGATAGGAGAAAATCACAATGGCTGATTTAGCGAAGTTAGTAGAAGACCTCAGCGGCCTGACCCTGTTGGAAGCCGCGGAATTGACCAAAATGCTGGAAACGAAATGGGGTGTAAGCGCGGCCGCACCCGTAGCCATGGGTATGATGGCGATGCCTACCGCCGCTGCTGCCCCGGTGGAAGAAGTTGAAGAACAAACTGAATTCAACGTTATCCTCACCGGCGCTGGCGATAAGAAAATCAATGTCATCAAAGAAGTCCGTGCCCTCACCGGCCTGGGCCTCAAAGAAGCCAAAGATGTGGTTGAAGGCACTCCCAGCACCATTATGGAAGCGGTTACGAAAGAAGCGGCCGCGGACGCCAAAGCCAAACTGGAAGCCGTGGGTGCGACTGTCCAGGTTAAGTAATCATCTTTTTAAGCCAATTAGTAACTATTAACCCTCTCGAGGGCTGAGTATGTCGAAGGCAAACGGGCTTCGACAGGCTCAGGCAACAGGCTTAGTAGTTACGCCAATTAACTAAAAAGGCCAGCTTTTTTTGCTGGCCTTTTTAGTTTATTTTACTTATGACAGAATTAATTCTTGCTTCAGCCTCGCCACGACGACAGGCGCTTATGCGGTTGTTGGGTCTGCCGTTCCGGGTGATGGTGGCAGATGTGGATGAGGATTCGATTACGGATCCGGACCCAGCGGTAAATGTCATTGAGACGGCTCGTTTGAAGGCGGTGACTATTGCCGCACGCTGTACAGATCCAGTGATTATCATCGCTTCGGATACGACGGTGGCCTTAGAGGGGCAGATGTTAAACAAGCCAATGGATGAAGAAGAAGCCTGGGCGATGTTGCTGGCGCTACGCGGCCGCGTTCACCATGTACATACTGGTCTGGTATTGTTTAATACGGCTACCAGGCAAATGTTGACTGATGTGGCCACCGTGCCTGTCCCCATGCGCTATTACCAGGATGAAGAAGTAGCCGCTTACATTGCTACGGGCGATCCCATGGATAAAGCGGGAGCGTATGCCATTCAGCATGAGCAATTCCAGCCTGTTAGCCAGTTACATGGTTGTTATGCTGGTGTCATGGGGTTTCCCCTGTGCCATTTAACACGAGCACTGAGACAGATGGGCGTCGTGGTAGAAGTAGACATCGCGGCCGCGTGCCAACAACATATTCAATACAATTGTTCTATTTACCCCACAATCCTACCCTTGAACCGCTAGTCTTCTTCCCCGATCGGAGCGATTGCCCTCTCCAGTTGGTGGCATTATTGTGAATCGTGTTACAATAACGTTATGCTTTGGTGCCATCCCCCTTATTTAACCACGAGGCAGAGCCATGGACGAACGATTACAACAGGCAATTGCGGCTATTCGCACACACGATAATCAGAAGGCCCAACAATTGTTGGCCCAGTTCCTAAAGAGTAATCCCAATCATGCCCAGGGTTGGTTTCTGCTGAGTCAGGTTGTCTCCGATAGAAAACAGCAGGTGTCATTTCTCAATAAAACACTGACTCTGGAGCCAACACACCGTCTGGCCCGGCAAAAATTGACTGAATTAGGTGAATCTTTGCCTGAACCGCCGGTTACTATATCTACTGTGCCTGCAACTCCAGTTGTTGGCGAGCCAGTTATTCCGGTGTCACCCGGGTATGCGGATTTTGCTGAACAGGCAGAAGCAAAAACAATCCCATCCTGGTTAGCCGGACAAAAGGTGTATCAGACTGAAGAACCTGTAGATGTCCCGCCGGATATGATATTGGAACCAGCGGGGGAAGAAACACCTATGCCGAATTCAGATGATATTCCGGTCTGGTTGAAAGAAACACCGACAGGGGAATGGTCAGAGACCGACAAATCCGCAGAACTCCCGAAGGCAGAACCGGAACCAGTGATTACGGAGCCTGTGCCTACGGTAAGTAAAAAAGCGCCTGTGACGAAAGCGCCTAAAACAACTGATACGGGCATACCGCCACTTCCCTGGTATTTTTGGATTATGGCGTTGTTTGCCCTTGTTATATTTGTCATGTTGTTATTGCAGGTTTTCAGCTTGTTTTCATAACGTAAGAAGGTGAGGACCGCAGGTGAGCAAGGCAGGACAACGCTCCGATGCGATTCTACGGCGAGCGATTGCGGCCGCGAAAGCTGGCCAACGGGTGCAGGCCCGTTATTTACTATGCCAATTAGTAGAAATGGAGCCACAACATGAAATGGCCTGGCTCTGGCTTAGTGATTTGCTTCCCACACTTAGCCAACAAATTGAGGCACTAGACAAAGCCCTCAACCTTAATCCCCAAAACCTGCCCGCCCAACGAAGATACCAACAATTAAAACGCAAACTGGCTGATATCCAGACAGAACAAGCCTTGCTACGTGAACAACGTCTACAGGAAGTGCAACGCTTTCTAATGACCGGGCAGATCAGTCAGGCGCAGACCTTGCTTTTGCAATTGGTTGAGGATGATGAAAGTGATGAAGCCGCCTGGTGGCTGTTAAGCCAGGTGACAGAAGATGTCGTGGATCAGGTAGTAGCCCTGGAGAATGTGCTGACACTAAATCCGGGGCATGAGCTTGCTCAAACGCATCTGGTTGAAAAGCAACGGCTTCTGGCCGATGATCTGGCATTGGGTTTGTATTATGAACAGTGTCTAAACTGGCAAAAGGCGGCACGTGTTTACCTGCACGCGGCCGCGTGCCATCCTGATGTTCGTACCCGCCGTGAAGCGGTTTTGCGTCACCGTGCCGCCGAATTGGAGATACTTTACCCTGGTGTTCTCTCTAGCCGTTCCACCTTTACCTGGCTACGCCTTAGTGTCGGCCCTCCACTTTTTTTTGTTTTGTTGCTTTTTGTCCATGCGGGATTGCGGCCGCTAAACATCCCCCTCCCAGGTTGTTTAGGAGCACTCCTTGTCTTGGGCGGGTCTTTGCTTCTTGTTGGTCTGTACAACACACCCTTACATCCCTTTTGGAATTATTGTCTTGGCCCCCTTGGTCTGAGTCGGCGTTATGCTCGTTTCACCATCAGTCTGAGTGGGCTGACATGCCTGTCTACCCCCTTTATCATTTTAATAATTGTCTCGGTTACACGAGCGCTTCGTCCCTAAAACCCAATACACATATGAATTGTGGAGTCTAAGAGCTGACAGGTTTGTGAAATCGTAACCGTTCAGTCAAGAAGTTGAACTTTTCTCTGGTAATGCGTCGTTCAGCAGGGTTAAAAGGTAACCGTTCAGTTCAGAGACGGTTTTAGGCCGTTTTGGATGACATCAGCGGATTTAGAAACTGGAGTTTAGAGCGAGAGGAGAGAGCGAGAGGGAATTACCTGGAAAACCCTCTAGCTCTAGCTCTGGCTCTGAACTCTAAACTCAAATTCTTAATCCGTTGATGTAACCCAACTGAACGCTTACATTAAAAGTTCAACTTCTCCAGAGGGGCTGAACGCTTGCGTGAAATCTACCCGGTCTCCCATAAAACGTAGGAATACTCACTGAAGTCTGGTTCGCTCTTTTTCTGATCCGCTTATGTTTATTCCAATCAGTGATAGAGAACCCAATCGTTATAGCAACCAGTATAGTGTTACCGTGTTTCTGGTCATTATTAACACAGTCATCCTGTTGTATGAGTATTGGTTGGCCTACACGGATGATCAGGCCTTTCTTAATTTCATCTATATTTTCGGCAGAATTCCGCAATGGATCTGGCATCAGCAAGGGTTTGGGGCAATAACCGGTGTGACCTCAGCTTTTTTGCATGGAGGTATGTTGCATTTAGTAAGTAATATGCTTTTTCTGTGGGCGTTCGGGCGACGGGTTGAGGATGCTTGCGGCCGCTGGCGCTTTATATGCTTTTATTTGTTATGCAATGTGACCGCTGGCCTGGCTACAACAATCATTCAGCCCGATCTGGATTACCCCAGCATTGGCTCCAGTGGATCTATTTCCGGTGTTATGACGGCTTACCTTTTGCTATACCCCTGGGGACGCATTAACACCTTGCTTTATCTGCCACTACCATTTCGTGTACGCATTCGGGCTTTTTGGCTCCTTATTTACTATTTGCTCATCAGCAATCTTATTCCTGCTCTTCAGGTATTGTTATATGATGCTGAATTTCGTACCGGCTATTGGGCCCACCTCGGCGGTTTTTTAGGTGGTATAACTATTTTCTTTTTCTTGCGCCCGGAGGCCCTCTATCGTTACTGGCGACAAGATGCAGTCTAGCCGGGCAACTTTTTTAAGATAAACTTAGGGTTTATTCGTCAATAACTTTGGAGGTTGCTGTGGCCGGTCTCCTGACTGAGCCACTCAACTTAATTTTGAGCGAACCCTTAAGCTGGAGTTTAGAGCGAGAGGAGAGCGAGAGGAAATTACTCTGGAAAACCCTCTAGCTCTGGCTCTGAACTCTAAACTCAAGTTAAGTGCTATGAGTCAAAAACCGGAAACAACACCTCCGCCAACCCGGCAACAGCAGTTGGAACGGAAACAGACACAGTGGCAGGACAGTATTGAGGAAGCGATTCAAGAAGCCCAGGCCAACGGTAAGTTTGATAACTTGCCTGGTAAAGGTAAACCCCTGACTCATCTGAACGAAAACCTTTATGCCCCTGGTACGGAAATGGCCTATCAGTTGCTGAAGGACAATGATTTCACTCTGGATTGGATTGCCCGGCGTAACCGGGTGCAGGGACAGATTGATGCTTTTCGTGAGGAGTGCAAAGCCACGGCGCTCCGTTATCAGCAAGAATGGCACGCGGCCGCGTATCCAGACCAGCAACAGATGCTCATTTATTATTGGCGGCAACAACTGCAATCCTGGGAAAATGCCCTGCAAACACTCAATAAACATATTCGTGTCGCTAATCTCCATATTCCTCTCGAGCACCTGCGCCTGATTACTTTAGGTTTAGATGCAGAGTTAAAACGACTCGGGATAACGCGAAATCTGCATGAGACTCAGCCCTGAGGCATGATACGCAGGGCGATTGCATACTCGGAGTTTCCCCACCCCCCAGGGGCAGGGAGTTTTTTTAGGTGGGCAAAATCGGGGACTTTGCCCCCGATTTTGCCCGCCGAGTGGGTTCCCCTTCCCGATTTCGGGAATCGTCAGGGGGATGGGTTCATTCTGGTGAGTATGCAATCGCCCTGGCACGATACGAAAATTGCTTGACAGGTGGAAGCGCAAGGCTATAATTGTCATCCGTTGTCCATCCAACAATGGCAAACGTAACCAAATGATAGCGGCGATTGCGCCGCTATTTTTATGGCTAAAATTACCTGGAGACAATGTCTCTGATTTTCGCAAGAGAGGGTTGATAAGATGGGTGCATTACCAAAACGCAAAATATCTAAAGCGCGTCGGGATCGGCGTCGGGCGCATGATTTTCTTACGCCTGCTAAACTGGTTCCCTGTAACAATTGTAGTGAAATGAAGCGGCCGCACATGATGTGCCCCAGTTGCCGTACTTACAATGGGATCAATGTATTCCCAGAGTTGGCTGAAGAGTAGTCTAAAAACGTTGGTGGTCGTGCTAACTCTTTCTTGAAAGAGTGCCCGATTCAATGCGTGTTGTTATCCGCCAGAGTCGCCGGGTTCTGGCGTAGGTGATTTAACTCGTGAATACTGCTTTCCTTTTCCCCGGCCAGGGGTCACAGCACGTGGGTATGGGTCAGGCACTCTATGAGCATGATCCCCGTTCACGTGCTGTTTTTGATCAGGCAGATGCCCAATTGGGTTATCCCCTCTCCGCTTTATGTTTCAATGGCCCTGAAACAACCTTAACGGATACGGTTCACCAACAACCAGCCCTCCTGGTAACGAGTATGGCCACGTGGGTAGCCATGCAAGGTCAGGGGTGGCAATTGCCTGCATTTGCGGCCGGACATAGCCTGGGCGAATTTTCCGCACTTGTCATTGCCGGGGCACTCTCTTTTGCCGATGGGTTGATCCTGGTTAAGCGGCGGGGCGAGTTAATGAAGGCCGCCGGTGAACGTGACCCAGGGGCAATGGCGGCTATTTTGGGGCTTGAAATTCCCCGTTTAGAAGGAATTTGCCGGGAAGCCAGCGATAAAACTGAGCGTCCCGTGCAGGTAGCCAATGATAACTGTCCCGGACAAGTTGTTATTTCGGGGGATGGTGTGGCACTGGCGGAAGCGATGGCCCTATCTCTGGCGGCGGGAGCTAAAAAAGCGGTGCAATTGCCTATCACCATTGCCGCTCATTCGGCTCTCATGGCTTCTGCCGCCGCCGAATTTGCCCTCGCGGTAGATAATACCCCCATTGAAACACCCCAGATTCCAGTCATCGGTAATGTTTCTGCCTTACCTCTGTCAGGCCCAGAAGAGATTCGTGCCGAATTGAAAGCGCAACTCACCTCCCGTGTCCGCTGGACAGAGACGATACAGTATTTGTCAGGGCAGAGTGTGACACGGGTAGTGGAAGTTGGCTCGGGGGATGTATTACGGGGTTTGGTAAAACGTATTGATCGGGGAATGGAGCGTTTGGGGTTTGGTTTGACTGAGTAATGGTTTCCCCATGCCATTACGAACCAAAGTAGAAGATAAAACCCTGGTACATCAGGGCGGAAGTCTCTAGCAGGGTTAGAAATCAGGGTTTTTTCCTGTAAAGCACTCCGAATTCGATGTAAAAACCGGGTTTCTATTTTTGCCAAGCTATATTAGATTTTTCAGCCAATAGACTACGCTTCGGAGGAGTACAGTGTTATTAGCTAACAAAGTCGCCATTGTTACGGGGGCTTCACGCGGGATTGGCCGGGCGATTGCTCTGGATTTGGCAGGGCAAGGGGCGAAGGTGGTGGTGAATTATCATACCAGTGCCGCGGCCGCAGAGGAAGTTGTGCAGGTTATTCAGGAACAGGGGGGCGAGGCTATTGCCGTGAAAGCAGATGTGGGGGAATTCGCGGCCGCGCAGGAACTGGTTAAAATTACCCTTGACACGTATGGTCAAATAGATATTCTCGTTAACAATGCCGGTACTACCCGGGATACCTTGCTTATGATGATGAGCGAAGATCAATGGGATACGGTCATTAACACCAATCTCAAGAGTATGTTTAATTGCTGTAAAGCAACCTTACGTCCCATGATGCGCCGCAAACAGGGGGGCCGAATTATCAACATTAGCTCTATCGTGGGATTGGTTGGACAGGGTGGGCAGACCAATTATGCCGCTTCTAAAGCTGGTATCATTGGGTTTACCAAATCCTTGGCCAAAGAAGTCGGGTCTCGGCAGATTACTGTGAATGCCGTTGCGCCCGGCTTTTTCCCCACTGCCCTTACAGAAGTTCTATCTGAGGATATGGTCAAGAAAGCCCTGGAATTTATCCCTCTGGGGCGTTTGGGGGAATTAGCAGAAGTGGCGCATCTCGTCTCTTTTCTGGCGTCTGATAGAGCCGCCTACATTACTGGGGAAGTTATCCGGATTGATGGCGGAATGGCGATGTAATGGCTCACCGGCTGACCGGTAGAAGTCTGTAAACCCTGGAATGTTTATGAATGAAGAGCAAAATCAAAGTAGCGGCCGCATAGAGGTCGCCCCCGAAGTTTTAACCACGATTGCCCGGCTTACCGCTATTCGGGTAGATGGTATTTCGCGCCTGGTTTCTGCTCCGGCAGAAGTAGGCCATTTATTCCGTCGCTCTACCCGCCAGGAAGGCGTTGTGTTACACTGGTCTGATGATAGCCTGAGTTTTGACATTTATGTGGTAATGGAACCAAATGTTAGCCTGGTCGAGACCAGTCGCAATTTGCAACGGGCGATCATCGAAGCCATTGATACGATGGTAGGAATTCCGGTAACGGCGGTGAATGTCCATGTTGAGGACGTTGTTTTCGCCCAGGAACAGAGTTAACCAGAGGAGTAAATGTGTGGTGTACTATGCGTTTCTCTGGTAAAACGTATCTTCTCAATAAAGCACGGTGACGTTGGTTTCGACAGGCTCAACCAACAGCCTTCGATAAGCTCAGGCCACGTTTCCCCCGAAACATTGAGAAGATACATAAAACCAACAAACGCATCATGTACAACCCCTGAAACCGTATGAAAGCTCGTCGCCGTGCCCGCCGCCTGACCTTAGAAGTTTTATACGAGTATGACGTTGCTGGTCATGCTCCTGGTGAGGTGTTGCAACGTCGCCTCGATGAACAGCCGGTAGAACGAGCTGTGGCTGAGTTTGCCGGACAGTTGTTGTTTGGGGTAGTGGAGATGCAGGAGCAGATGGATGTTCTCATTGCCCGCTATGCCCCAGAATGGCCCTTGGAACAAATGGCTGTTATTGATCGCAATATTCTCCGCATAGCCATTTATGAGTTTTTGGTAGACGGCTCTACACCTACAAAAGTGGCTATAAACGAAGCCGTTGAATTAGCGAAAATGTATGGTTCAGATAGTGCTCCCCGCTTTATTAATGGGGTGTTGGGTACATTGGCTGAACAATCTGACGCGTTGCGGCAAGAGTTACTCCTCGACCCAACTCCAGTCCTCTAAGCTGAAGACGATGGATAGTTTATTTGGCATTGGCCTGCCTGAAATCCTCACCATTTTAATCCTGGCGGGATTGGTCATGGGACCACATCGTATTCGTCTGGTGGCTCGCACCCTGGGTAAGTGGACTGTTACCCTCCAACGATATGCCCGCCAATTTACACGCCAACTCAATGCTGAATTAGATGCGATGGATGTGGGTGATTTGCGCGAGATGCGGGATGAAATTCTCCAATTGCGGCGACAGGTAACATCTCTTCAGGATGATTTAAAGACGGAAGCCCGCCATTTTGCCCAAGGGACCCGGCAAATATCTCAGGAAGTTGAAAACACACTGGATCCCCGCCGTGTCGCCAGTAACGCGGCCGCAACCCCCACCGATGTTCCTTCCCTGCCTAATGCCGTCAATGTTGGGGATGACCCTGAAGTATGAGTAATAATCTTTCGGAGCGTCAGGAAACACTCCTAAACCATCTGAACGAATTGCGTATTCGGGCCACCTGGGCATTAGTTAGTCTGGCCATTGGTACGACGCTTAGCTTCATTTTTGCCGAAGACATTTTGCAGTTCCTCTCCAGTCGTTCTCCTATTTCCCTGACCGCGATTACTCCTTCTGAACCGTTACAAGCCTATTTTAAGGTGTCGCTCATGGCGGGCGGTATTATCTCCATGCCTCTGATTTTGTATCAGCTATGGCTCTTTATTACTCCGGGTCTGGAAAAAAATGAAAAGCGGACGGTGTACGTTTTTGTCCCGAGTGCTACCATACTCTTTTTGGCCGGTGTCGCTTTTACCTGGTATGTTTTACTGCCAGCGGCTCTCAATTTCCTGGCTAATTTCCTCAAAGAGGTAGTTATTGCCGATTGGACGATGCAGGAGTATATTGGTTTTGTTACGGGCTTTTTGTTTTGGATTGGGGTGAGCTTTGAGATGCCCCTCATTTTTTATTTTCTGGGGCGGGCGGGGATACTCCAGGCGTCGGCCTTGCGCGAGAATTGGCGTATTGCGGTAGTGGGGATTGCGGTCGCGGCCGCGATCATTACGCCATCGGTTGATCCCGTTACCATGCTCCTCACTATGGCCCCCATGATCATCCTCTTCATCCTCAGTATTTTCCTCACCGGTATTGGCTACCGGCAATATTCCCGCTCTGGCAGTGATGATAATTGACAGGCTCATAACTTTTTCTGGGGCCACGGATGATGGACGGTTCAGTGAACGAAGACGATACCCAACAGCAGATTAATGAGGCGATGCGCGTGAAGCTGTCGCCATTTTTAGAAAAATTGCCGGAGCCGGTAGTTTTGTATGTCTGGGGAGATGAAACGGCTACCCTGTGGGAGGCGGAAGCGTACAAACTGGGTCGTGCTCTGGCTCATGAGTTTCCTCAAGTTAAACTGGAATTGCGGCCGCGCCCCCCTCTTTCTACCCATCATCCCCTCTTAGGGGTGTTCCAACTTGATGGTCAAGACCTGATTGATCACAATATCCGTATTATTGGCTCGCCCGTGGGTTACCAGATTATGACAGTGGTAGCCGCTATTCAAGCCATTGCCTTCCGGGGAAGCCAACTCGAAGGTAAAGCCCGTATCAATGCCCACCGCATCCCGGCGGCCGTCACTATTCAGATGTTCACAACGGCGGATGATGAGCAAGGCCCAGCCATGAGCGCGATTTTATGTAATATGGCTGTGATAAACCCCAAAGTGCAGGTGGAAATCATCATGGCGGATATTTTTCCAGATATGGCTGTGCGTTTTGACCCGGCGGGTTATCCCTATACGGTGATTAATCGGCGGGTACATATTCGGGGGCCGTTAGATGAGGATAGGGTGATGGAGCATGTCGCGGCCGCGCTTCGGAGCGGAAAGTCGTAAGTGGGTTAGAGACTCAGACCAAATTGAGAATTGCTGATTTCTAAAGAGGGTGTGGTTCAAAAGGAGAGACGCAAGATTTTGCGTCTCCCCTTTTCCCGCCGTGCCGCCATGTCGCTTTCTCGCCGTGTCAGGAATATCTGGGGCCACTCCCACCCCTAACCCCGCCTCCAGGGGCGGGGAACTTTTCTCGGCGGGGTTTCTCCCCTTCCCTTTGGGAGCGGGCCGGGGGATGGGTCTTCAGCCCCAACCTACCCAGGCTGTGGCCGGTCTCCTGACCGCGCCACAGCATATCACTAAGTTAATTGCGAACGATTACTAAGTATATTTACAACTGAATGGGGTGGGTGAGGATTTCTAGTAAGAGCCGAATACAACTTTCTACATCATCGGCATCTACCATTTCGCTGGGAGAGTGAATGTAACGACTGGGGATGGAGATACAGCCGGAGATGGAGCCAGGCCCGGCGATTTGCATCGCATATGCATCGGTTGTGCCCCCTTCCAACACTTCCATCTGATAAGGAATGCCCGCATCGTTGGCCCGCTGACGCATGAGGCGTACTAGCCCGGCGTGGGCGATCATACCGCCATCGCGCACTTTGATGGCCGCACCCTGTCCCAGGCTAACTGACATGGGATAACATTCGGGGGTGTCACCGGTACCGGTAACGTCCAGAGCGATGCTGACATCGGGGTGGAGACCGTTCGCGGCCGCGGCCGCGCCGCGTAATCCCACCTCTTCCTGAGTGCTGAACACAAAATAGAGATCATGGGGCGAATTTTGTAGCCGTTTCAGGGCTTCGATACCAACCACACAGCCAATGCGATCATCCATGCTTTTAGCCACCAACCGTTTCCCCAGCACTAACAAGGGCCGATAAAAGCCTGCCGCATCTCCTACCTGCACCGGGCAATCCTCCCGGCTGGTGGCTCCTACATCAATATAATATTTATTGAGAGGATGGAGTTTGGTACGATCTTCACTCCGATCCGCTGAGATGACCCCTTGTAGGCCGTTGGCAAACTGCACGCGGCCGCCCATCAGATTAACTGGGAACACGCCCCCAATGTTGGTAAAACGTAAAAAGCCCTCTTTGGTGATGTGTGTCACCATCACACCGATTTCATCCGTATGGGCGGAAATGAGAACCTTTTTACCCTCGCCATTGCCCTTTTTCAAGGCAATGAGGTTGCCCAGGGCATCCACTCGTATTTCATCGGCATAGGGGGCGATCTCGGCATGAATCAGTTCCCGTACCTGATCTTCAAACCCCGAAGGGCCAAAGGCTTCCACAAGTTTTTTGATTAGATCGTTCATTGTTGCCTCAATATTATTGGCTGAACAGGCCAGATTTTAGACTGCGTAAGGTAGCATCGGCTAGTTTGACAACGTTGGCATAGTCGTCAAGGTTGATCATCATGTTGGGGGTGTGGGCGTAACGCCCCGGCACCGCAATGGTAGCCACGGGAATACCGCCATGCACCGGTTGAATGGCCCCGGAGTTGGTTCCCCCCCCGCCAGGCTGGCGAATCTGATAAGGGAGATTGTTCGCGGCCGCGATCTGCATAATATGAGCCACGAATTTTGGATGTTGGATCGTTTGGGCGTCCATCACATAAATAGAGGGGCCTTTACCTAACATCACATTCGAGCTGATGTCCGCTTTCTTGGGTAAATCATAAGCGGGTGTACATTCCAGCACGAGGGCCATATCGGGCTTTACGGCATGGCTGGCGACTCTGGCTCCACGTAAACCCACTTCTTCCTGCACCGTGAATACCGCTATCAGATCAAAAGGATAACGTTCACCCCGTAAAAGTTCGATGAGAGCGGCACAGGCGGCCCGGTTGTCAAATGCTTTACCGATAGCCGTTGGCCCCAATTCCTCGTACCGGGTAGCAAAAGCGGCCCGATCACCAATGCTAACCTTGGCGGTTGCATCTTCTTTTTTCTTGGCACCAATGTCTATCCGCATATCTTTGTGTCTGACTACGGTTGTGCGTTCGGCCGGGCTGGAGAGATGGATGGGGCGGCCCCCAATGACCCCGGTGATTTTCTTGGGGCCAACCTGGACGACTTTGCCCAACAGGGTGCGGTCATCAATACCCCCCACTTTTTCAAAACGCAGGGTGCCATCACTCTCGATGTCAATGATCATCAGCCCCACTTCGTCCATATGGGCATCTACCATGACACGGAGGGGATCTGCCCCTGTCCCTTTTTTCACGGC
Organism: Chloroflexota bacterium; assembly: GCA_018004935.1. Lineage (GTDB taxonomy): Bacteria > Chloroflexota > Anaerolineae > Promineifilales > Promineifilaceae > Trichofilum. The sequence goes on from JAGNBF010000023.1 coordinate 16,414, forward strand.
GATGAGATTGCCTAGAGCATCGGCGTGCCACTCATCTACGTGGTCGGCGATGAGATCACGGATTAGCCGACGGATTTCTTTTTCTTCGCCGGATACACCTACTGCTTCGGTGAGTTTTTGGAGTAGTTCGTTCATGCGTTTTCTCTCAGGCGTTTAATCGTCTAACAAACTTTGGCTGAGCTTAGGCAAGAAATCATCATCCAGGCGGGTGATAAATTCGGCCAGTAAGCGACCAGCGCGTTCGATATCGGCCACATCCATAGATTCAACCATGGTGTGCATGTAGCGTTGGGGCATGGAAATTAGCCCGGTGGGGATGCCAGCGAGGGCAGTTTGTAGGGCGGCGGTATCGGTGCCACTCTGACTGGCGTGGCCTTCGGGGGTAACTTTGAGTTCAATGGCCGCGGCCGCGTTCTGTAGCGCCTTAAAAATGCCCGGGTGAATATTGGGTCCATACCCTAAGATGGGGCCATCTCCCAGTTCAAAGGTCATGCCCCCATCTTTGGCTAGTGGCCCTTTACCCCAGGTCACATCCAGGGCAATGGCGATGTCTGGCTGTTGGCCCCCGGCCACGGCGCTGGCTCCGCGTAGCCCGATTTCTTCCTGGGTGGTAGCAACGGCCAGAATGTCCCAGGTGTGAGTGCGGCCGCGTAGAAGCTCCAGACATACGGTTACAGCCGCTACTGAAGCCCGATTATCCAGGGATTTGCCAGCCACCCGGCCATTGCCCAGATCTCGTAAGGTTTGACGGAAGGAGACAAAATCGCCCACCGCCACCTGCTCCTTGACCTGGGTGTAGGGTAAACCTACGTCTATGATCATATCTTCGAAATCGAATGGTTTTTCGCGCCGATTTTCGGGCAACAGGTGGGCAGGCAAACAACCAATGACGCCAGGAATGTCCTGGGTTCCATGCACAATGACTTGCTGAGCATGGGTTTGCCGGGTATCTACGCCGCCAATCTTGGTTACTTTAAGGAAGCCATAACCATTTTCGTCAGGGTAGCTTGCCACATGGGTAACGATGAGAGCGATTTCGTCCATATGTGCGGCCAGTAGAACGCGCGGCCGCGTGCCCTCCCCTTGTCCTTTCTTCAGGGCGATCAGGTTGTCCAGAGCATCTGTGGTCAGAGTATCCACATAAGGTTCCCAGGTGGTACGAATGGTTTGGGCAATGGACGACTCATAGCCGGATGGGCCTGGTGCTTCGGTCAATGATTTAAGCAATTTCTTAACATCCATAACATTATTTCCTCTAAAAATAGGGCCGAGGACCGAGGTTTTAGGGATGATGTTCCTCGGAGTTCCCGCTCCATTTATTCTTTAGGCGCAATCCTTTCCGCTTGTCCCCTGTGGGGTTTAATCCAAATTATCAGGGAGCCACGAGTGTGGCTGTTGGTGTATCTATGGGTATTTCTGGTGTATTGGTGCTTGTTGGTCCAGGATCTGGTGTGGCTGTATCTGTGGGGAAGGGTGTTGCTGTAGCCGATGCTTCAGGCGTAAAAGTAGGTGTAAATGATGGGGTGGCGGTCGCGGCCGCGAGCGTTGCGGTTTCACTGGCCACAATGGTTACTGTAGATGAAGGCTGGGGCGTGTTGGTGTTGGTGCCGGTAGGGGTCACGGTTGGTGTTTCGGTGGTGGTTGCCGTTGGGAAGGGAGATGGTGAAGGCGTTGGCGAAAGGGTCGGTGTCAGGGTTGGTAAGCCGGTGGGGGTCACATATTGGGGTGGCGTTGGGAATAGGGTGGCGGTTGCCGGGCCAATTGTCCAGGTAGGTAAAGGGGTGATGGAGGCGAGGCTGGTGGGTGAGGCGGGAGCCGCGCCGGGTGTTTGTGTAAGAAAGAGGGTGGCGGTGGCGGTCAGGGTTGCGGCCGCGGATGTTACTGCACCTTCACCGGGTTCCGGGGCCATGGAGTAGGCGGCCAGACCCGCACAGTAGCACGGTAATGTCAGTAAAATAATGCCAATGAGGAGTATATAGGTCCGACGGCGTGTTTCCATCAAGGCGTTTCCTTTTGCCTGGCAGTTCTATGAGTGTATTAGACAATTAGCTAATTGACAAGCATACGGGCATGGCTGGATGATGCGAGAGTTGGGTTTTTCCCCCACCCCCGACCCCGCCCCCAGGGGCGGGGAGTTTTTTGCTGTGTCGTTTTTCGCGGGCGTTCGCCCGCGAAAAACGACACAAGGGGTAGAACAGCCTTTCAGGCTGTTGCCCCGCACCCCTGGGGCGAATTGAAGGTTCGCGACCGGGGGTAGAACAGCCTTTCAGGCTGTTGCCCCGCATCCCTGGGGCGAATTGAAGGTTCGCGACATAGGGGTAGAACAGCCTTTCAGGCTGTTGCCCCGCACCCCTGGGGCGAATTGAAGGTTCGCGACATAGGGGTAGAACAGCCTTTCAGGCTGTTGCCCCGCATCCCTGGGGCGAATTGAAGGTTCGCGACATAGGGGTAGAACAGCCTGGCTGTTGCCCCGCACCCCTGGGGCGAATTGAAGGTTCGCGACCGGGGGTAGAACAGCCTAAAAGGCTGTTCTACGGATGATGAAAACGAACGAAGAACGCCAGCCAGGGTGGGGGGCTGGGTCTATTTTCCGGTATTGGCCACAACCCTGGCCTGGTTAATCACTCTTTCCAGGGCATCCAACCCCAGTACTAACTTTTCCATTTCCGGGCCGAAACTAATGCGACAATAGTTGCGGTAAC
>JAGNBF010000023.1:19215-45568 GCA_018004935.1 Chloroflexota bacterium
GGCTGGGTCTATTTTCCGGTATTGGCCACAACCCTGGCCTGGTTAATCACTCTTTCCAGGGCATCCAACCCCAGTACTAACTTTTCCATTTCCGGGCCGAAACTAATGCGACAATAGTTGCGGTAACGGGCATAAGTGCGCCGTTTGTCTGGGTTCACGTCAAAGAAAACACCAGGAACGGTGATCACTTTTTCCGCCAAACCCGCTTCAAAAAAGCTCAGACCGTCGTTTAGGGGAGCCGGTAGATCAGTTAGATTAGCCCAGACGTAGAAAGTGCCTTGAGGTTCGGTTTCGACCCGAATCCCCATTTGACGCACTCGTTCCAGGGTGTAATCCCGTTTTTCGCGGAACCGTTTTTGGGTAGCGATAGTTTCCTGCAAGGTATGGATAGGATCCAGTAAAGCTATAGCCTCTTTTTGTAGAGGATTATTGGCCCCTCCGTCCAGAAATGACCCGGCGCTGGCGATGGCGTTGATGACTTCTTTGGGGGCAAGGGTCCAACTGATGCGCCAGCCAGGGTAGCGCCAGTTTTTGGTCAGGCCATCTACAATGATGACTGGATCCGTTTCGATGTCTTCGACGTGTGCGGCCGCGGAGACCATCTTCGGCATTCCCTCGGTATTGCCTGTATAAATGTAGTGCGAGTAAAACTCGTCCAAAATGAGGGTACAACGATAATTGCGGGCCAACTGTACCCAACGGCGCAACTCCTCACCTTCAATGAGCTGGCCGGTGGGGTTACAGGGGTTGCTGAGCAAAATCGCCTGCAAACCCCGTCCCTGAATTTCTTTTTTGATGAGATCGAGAGGGATGCGATACCCCAGATCGGGGTCAAGCATGATGGGGATGGGGATAAAGGCTTTGAAGACGCTCAGTAGTTCCTCATAGGCTGTGTAATCGGGGAGGCAGTGGCCCATGTTGATATTGCCGAGCGCGGCCGCGAGGCGGGTTAACGCCACCCGTCCCCCACCAGAAATACTCACATTTTCATATGTGTACTGGCTCCGTTTCCCCTGTCGGTATAAAAAATTATATAGATCCGCCACCTTTTGCCGCAGGGCTACCTGACCCACTACCGGGCCATACTCTTGATGATTGGGGTTAATCGTCAACTGCTCAATACGCGGGGGTGCATCCGGCAGGGAACCCGTTTCCGGCGCACCCTGACCCAAATTAGCCCATTCGGGGTGTTCATAGGTAAAGCCGCATTGCGTGGCCCTGTGCATCACATAAATAACACCCGTTCGGGGCACCTCCCGAAAACCGGGTATTGTTCGTGAAGGACTCATTTTATTACCTGTTGTACCGCTTGCTTTTGTTTTTGTAACGCCAGCAGAGAAAGAAATTCAAAGGTCAGGTTGGCCGCCAGAATGGATGTAATGTCGCTATGATCATATGCGGGATTTACCTCAACCAGGTCAAATCCAATAATATTTAAACCACGCAACCCACGTACCAATTGGAGCATTTGGTAACTGGTGAGGCCACCGACTTCTGGTGTGCCTGTGCCGGGGGCAAAAGCCGGATCCACCGCGTCAATATCTAGAGAAACATAGACGCGCCGATTGCCCATCATCCCCCGGATCATCTGAATGACAACGGGAATACCCAGATCAAACACCTCTTCGATGGGCATCACGCGTGCGCCTAACTGTTGCGCCTCTAGCAGGTCATCGGGGGTGCTGGTTGACCCACGAATGCCTACCTGGATATAAGCGGTGGTGTCAATCAATCCTTCTTCAATGGCTCGGCGGAAGGGTGTGCCATGACTGCACAGTTGTCCCCCAAATTCTGATTCCCAGGTATCGGGGTGGGAGTCAAAATGGACGACGGCCAGGGGGCCAAAGGCTTCGGCGTGGGCACGAAGCAAGGGTAGGGTAATGGAATGGTCGCCACCCAGGGAGATGAGGGTTGTGTGGCTGGCTAAAACCGCCTGTGCCTCGGCGGTGATGGCCGCCATTGTGGCCTCAATGCTGACCGGGACAACATTAACATCACCATAATCTACGACATCCAGGTGTTCCAGAGGAGAAGTTTGTAAAACATTGTTGTAACCCCACAACATGAGGGAAGCCTCGCGGATTTTGCGGGGTCCCATGCGGGTTCCGCTTCGGTAGCTGGTGCCACCATCAAAGGGGATGCCCATGACCGCCACGTCTACGTGGGTGAGATCACGGGTAGCTCGTTGGCGCATGAATGTAGGGATACCGGCGAAGGGTTGCAAATGTGCCCCGTAGGCGGGGTTGGGGAGTTTGGCAGACATGAAAGAACCTCGTTAAAAATTGTCTTATCCAGTATACCAGATGATGCTTGAATGGGCGGATTGAGCGGGGTGAATATAGGCTTTTCCAAAGGCCTATTCCGTAGTAATTGTTCGGAATTTTTAGATACTCACTAAGACGATAGCGTCGTACAGCTTTACCTATGCCCGGTGTAGATTGAATCGGAAGACCCATCTCCCTGGCGATTCCCGGGGGGATGATTGTTAGGGGGTGACGGGTTGGGCGGGGAGTTCGAGACTGGTGGTGTAGGGGTTACCGGCGACATCTAGTAAGGGTATGTCGTTGATGTCAGGGTAGGTATAGATGCCGATACGCATGGTCAGGGGGGGAACCCAGCCGTCTGACCAGGGGAAGGTGAACACGGAGACGACTTGATCGCCTTCGCGCCATTGGTGGGGGGCGAAGAGGGGGCCATCTTGTTGGGCCAGCCGAACGCCATCTTTGGCTAATAAGTGGTTGAAGAAATGGTAATCGGTCGGATCTGGATTAGCCCCGGTTCGCCAGTATAACTGCCAGGTGGCTGTGGTATTGCTGTTGGTTGCCAGGGGGGTGTATCCCAGGAGTTGGACCCAATTGGCAAAGAGGGGCTGGGGATCAAGGGGAACCGCGGCCGCGGGCGACCCTTCTAGCCAGAGTAAGGTTATCTCCCCTTCGCCGGGGCGTAAGGGCAGGCTGGTTTCCTGGTGAGCCATTTGCTGGTACACCTGACGCACGGCCGGGGCCGTGCTGGGGGCTAGAATGGTGAGGCTAGGCTGGGCGGGGAAGAGGGCGTGGGCCTGGGTGTTGACAAAACGATAGGGCACATCGGGCAGTAATGCGGCCAAAATAGCGGCAAATTCATCACTTTCGGTGCTTTCACCTGTACCACCAATGAGGATTTCGGCGGTGGGGTTGTTGTGCCACCAGGTGCGGGCGGGCGCGGCCGCGGCCAGATAATAACGGACTGGTGTGCCCAGGCCACCCGGGGTAGCTTCAGTTGCCATCACCTGTAAAACTCCACCCCATGTCCACAAGGCGCTTATCACCAGTACCGGTAATAAACCCCAGGCCAGACCCCGTGTTGGCCGGGCCAGGGCCGCCAGTGCCCCGGCCACGGCGACAAAGGGGAGGGGATAAAGGGTTAGCAGGTAATGGTGATAGACGGGCAGGAATGGCAGGGCAAAAATCAGGAGCGGGGTTATCAGCCACGCAAAGAAAAAGAAGAGGGTGTCTCTGGCGGGTGGGGAGGGAATGGGGAGCCGGTTTTGTCGCCATTGCCAGAGCCAGAGGCTTAACCCCCCGGTCAAAAGGAGGGCGATTAATCCGGCGATGGGGGTCATATCGGGCACGAGGGCACGAAAGCTGGGTAGAGCGGTGGCTCCGGCCAGGGTGTACATGTCTAGTCCGGTGATGAGCCACCAGGCATATTGCCACACAGAAAGGTTATCTGGTTGGGGTGCGGTGGGGGTAGGGTGCAGAAATTGGGCCGGGCTGATGTTTTGTTGTGCCAGATAGATGAGGAAGGGCAGGGCGGTGAGGCTGGTGAGCAGGATGCCCAGGTGTAACCAGCGCCACTGGATGCGGCCGCGAAAAACTACCAGGAACAAACCGGTGGCTGGAACAAGGGCCAGCCCGGCGAAATGGACCTGGGCGGCAATGCCCAAACAGAGCAGATGGGCCACGATCCAGCGGGGTTTGCGCTCGACAAAGGTGAGTAACCCGGAGATGCCCCACCCCAGGGTGAAGAACGGTAACAGGTTTTGGGCCCATATTTTGCGGGAATGAAAGATGGCCCAGGGGGAGACGGCGAAGAGGAGCGCGGCCGCGAGAGCCGTCTCTGCTCCCCAGTAGCGGCGCACTAACCACCAACAGCCCAGAACCGCCAGGGTGTTGAGCAGGCCGGTAAATAGGGTGGCGGCGTAAATGTGGTGAGAAAAGAGCAAGGGGAGCGCATAGAGCCAGACGCTCATGGGGGTGTTGGGCAGACCGACGGAACTGCCGATGCCCCGCACGGGGAACTGTTCACCCTGGGCCATTTCCAGGGCTAATAAGGTCAGACGGGCTTCATCCCCTTTGAACTCGGTGAGACCGGGCCAGCCCAGACGCAAACCGGCGGCCAGAAGCAAAATAAGGAGCAATAAAATAGTTTCAGTTTTAGATGACATTGGCTGTCATTATGCCTTAGCCCATGCCTGGTGCAAAATCTCGGCGGGATGGTAGGCCCGCCGCCCTGTGCCATAGGCAATTTGTTGGCGGCAACTGATGCCCGCGGCCGCGATCCAGCCCTCATCCCCCTCCGCCCGCACGGCCGGAAAGAGCCGCCTTTCCCCCATTTGTAGGGAAAGAGTCAGGTGTTCGGCCTCATATCCAAAGGAACCGGCCATCCCACAACAGCCGGAATCTATTTCGTTGATGGTGGCCTGGGGAAGCAGGTTTAATACGCGCAGAGTGGGGTTTGTGCCAATCAGGGCTTTCTGGTGGCAATGGCCGTGTAGCAGAATGCGGTGGGGGGTCTGAGTAAAGGTGAGGGGAAGTTGTTCCTCATCAGCGCACCGGGCAAGGAATTCCTCAAAGGTGAACACATAAGAGGCGACAAAGGCGGGTCGGTCATCGCCGGGAAACAGGTGGAGATATTCGTCGCGGAGGGTGAGGATGCTACTTGGCTCCAGGCCGATGATGGGGATGCCCCGTGCGGCGAAGGGGACAAGGTGGGAGAGGGTGTGGTGCGCGGCCGCACGTGCCTCTTTCAGCATACCTTTGGAGAAGAAGGGCCGCCCCTCATCCAGATGTCCGGTGGGGATGACGGTGAACCCGGCCGCTTCTAATAATTCTGTGGCCGCAATCGCCACCTGAGGCTCATTAAAGGTGGTGAAGGTATCGTTGAAGAGGGCAAGTAGGCGAGTAGGCGAGGGGGCATGGGGGGGCCATATCTCTTTTTTCTGGGGGGGCCGTGTCCTTTTGTGCCAGGCCAGGTATGACTCAGGGGCGAATTTCGGTAAGGGGCGTTGGGCGGTGAGGCCGAGGGTTTTTTGGAGTAGACGGCGGGTAAGGGGATGGGCCAAAACTGTATTGGCGAATGGAACCAGAGGGGCAGGGGTCAGGCGGCTGAAGGTAGCAATGTGCCCGAAGAGCCAATCGCGCCAGGGCAGGCCATGTTCCCGGTGATACTGGTCAAGAAATTCTGTTTTGGCCCACGCCATGTCTACGGCGGAGGGGCATTCGGCTTTGCAGGCCTTGCAGGATAGACAAAGATCGAGTGCCTGGTGGACGTGCTGAGGGGTGATGGGTGAGGTGTGGGGTGTGGGGTGTAGGCTGGTTACGGTTAATGGTTCACTGTTTACTAATAATGCTCGTAACAGGTTGGCGCGGCCGCGGGTGCTGTGCTCTTCTTCCCGTGTGACCATAAAACTGGGACACATGGTGCCCCCGGTATGTTTGCGGCAAACCCCGGCCCCATTGCACTCCACGGCGATGGAGGCGAGAGGGGAAGGGTGATGGGGTGATGGGGTGATGCGGAGAAAGGCTGTGAGGGGTGAGGGGGACGTGTTTTCGCCTGTATCAACTGGCGTCAATCTAGAGATAGATACGACATTGCCGGGATTGAGGCGGTTATCGGGATCGAAGATGGTTTTGACTTGTTGGTAGAGGCTGTAGAGGTCGGGGCCGAAGAAGGTGGGATTGAGCCAACTGCGGGTGCGACCATCACCATGTTCGCTGGAAAGAGCACCGCCGTAGGTTTTAACGAGCGCGGCCGCGTGCCGGGCAATCTCTGGCATTTTGGCAATTTCGCGGGCCTGGCGCACATCAATCAGGGGGCGGAAGTGGAGACAGCCTGCACTGGCATGGGCGTAATAAGTGACGGGTGTTCCCAATTCCTGACAAAACGCCTCAATGCCCTGCACATAAGCGGCCAGATGGGGTACTGGCACAGCCGCATCCTCAATAAACGGAATGGGCTTATATCCCCCTTTGAGCGACATTAATAGCCCCAGGCTGACCTTTCGCACTTGCCAAACGGCCTTTTGTCGCGCCGGGTCGAGCAGGGGCAGAATTGTGGTGGCACCCAATTTCTGTTGTTGGAGCGAACGGATCTGGTTTTGTACTTCGGCCTGGGTTTCTCCCTGGTATTCTGTTACCAGCAGGCAATGGGGATGCCCCTCAGTGAACAGGGGCAAGAGGCGGGCGTATTCGGGTACGTCACGGCATAGGGTGAGGCTCAGGTTGTCCATCAGCTCAATGGCTGAGGGATTGGTGGCTAAAATGGCGGGCACGGCGTCTAGAGCGGCAGGCAGGTCGGCAAAGTGAATGACGGCCAGAGCGGTGCAGGGGGGTAGGGGAACCAGGCCCAGGGTGATGTCGGTCATGAGAGCCAGTGTGCCTTCGGAGCCGCAGATGAGGTTCGCCAGATTGAAGCGAGAATCGGGTGGATGGTGAAAGGTGATACCTTCAGTGAGGAACCGATCCAGGTTGTAACCGCCACAGCGTCGCCAGTGGCGCGGTGTGCCCTCGCGGATAATCTGTTGCCGGGTGGGGTGATTTACCAGGGCGGTTATTTGGTGGTAGAGGAGGGCTTCGCGGCCGCGGCCTGCCAACTTTTGCCGTAGTTGTTCGGCTGTGAGGGGGGCCAAACCAACCGCCGAACCATCGTTCAGCACGACGTTCATCTGGCGGACATGGTCGGCGGTCATGCCATAGCGGATGGAATGGCTACCGGTGGCGTTGCTGGCTACGATACCCCCCAGACCGGCCCGGTTACTGCTGGCTGGATCGGGACCAAATTGGAGATGATGCGGCCGCAACCAGCTATTTAACTTATCCAGTACTACCCCTGGCTGGACCCGCACCCATTGTTCCTCAGCGTTGAACGCTAGAATGCCGTCCAGGTGGCGGCTGAAATCAATTACCAGGGCCTCGTTGACAGCCTGTCCGGCCAGACTACTCCCGGCGGTGCGGGGGAGGAGGGGTAATTGGAATTGGTGGGCCAGGGTCGCGGCCGCGATTACATCGTCTACTGTTTGGGGAATAAGTACACCCAGGGGCATGACCTGATATAGGCTGGCGTCGGTGCTGTAGAGTATGCGGCTTACTTCGTCCAGGCGCAATTCACCAGCGAGATGGGGGCGAAGTGCGGCCGCGAATTCGGTCAGGTGGGGGAACTCAGGGGAATGCATAGGAATTGGGAGAAAGGGCGTAATAAGTAATCGTTCGTATTTAATTTAGCGGTTTGCGGTGGCCGGTCTTCTGACCGCGCCACCCATCTTATTTCCGAACGATTACTAAGGCTATGGAGGGCTGAGTTTGTCGAAGGCAACGGGGGGCTTCGGCAGGCTCGGCCTGCGGTGGGGGGTGGGGCCTTAAATTTTGGTTTGGGAGGCGCGGATGAGGGGCCAGAGAATGGCTGTACCGGCAAAAAGAATGAGGGGAATTCCACAAAGGCAGACGAACGCGGCCGCGAGGGGAAACCACTCTGTACTTATGGGAATAGGGCTACTCCCTGGGGTTGAAGCGCCGCCCATCAAAATAATGAGAAGAAAACAGCCGCCGACAAAAAGAACCCCCGCGATGAGTATCAATGCGAATAGAGCCACGAAGAAGCTGAGATACCCCAAAATAGCATAGGGGCGGAAGAAAAGGGCCAACAAAAGAATGCCGCCGTTGACCACCCAGGGGAGAAGCAGAACTAGATTTTGGGGTACGATGTTGTCTAACCAGGAGATGAGGAGTAACAGGGGAACATTCACAAGAGGGCAGGCAATGAAGCCTAGAAATATTTCCAGGGCATGAATATGCCAGCGTCGTGCGGGAGGGTGATGTGTTTCAGGCATAGGCAATCTGGTTTATATCTACAAAGGTATCTTCTCGATAGGGTGACGGCAATTCTTAATTTGGTTTGCTCTTGGCGTTTACCGGTTTTTGTTTCTACGAGAGGGTGAACAGCCTGAAAGGCTGTTCTACTTGGTTTGCTCTTGGCGTTTACCGGTTTTTGTTTCTACGAGAGGGTGAACAGCCTGAAAGGCTGTTCTACGGCTTGGGCCATTTTTTGAGCGGGCTATAGCGTCTAATGGTTTTAATCGTTGGTTAAATGTAAGCGTTCAGTTATCCCGCCCGGCGGTCAAACCGCCGGGCTAAACATATGAAGCCCTGGGGGCTAAACACCCAGGCCAGCGGCCTTTGTAAAAATAGCCTGGTCGTAAAACGACCGGGCGGGCCTGGCAGATGAATTCATTCAACTGAACGGTTACGGTTTCCGTAAAGGTATTTGCCAGTGGTACAAACCTTTGGAAGGCTGAACGGTTACGGTTAAATTGAGAATTACTGATAAGGTGCGATGACGTTGGTTGAGCCTGTCGAAATCAACAGTCTGAGATTGTTGCAGGTTGTGGCCGCCAACAAAATGTCATTTTATGCCTGTGGTGAATATATACGGTGCTGGGATAACGACCACAGGCCAGTCCAACTTAGAATTGCCAGACAAAGCCATTGGATGCCTGTCAGGCCCCACAGTACAGGCGGATAAAGGCGAATGAATTCCAGCCAGAAGCGGAACAGGCAATAGACTGCCAGATAGAAATACATAAGGGCATTGTCGGGCCAGGATCGATCTTTCACCCGCCAAAGAATGATCAATAAACCGAGATTAAGAAGACCTTCATAAATCATGGTGGGGTGAACAGTTTCGCCATGCAGGTGGATGGCCCAGGGCAGGGATGTGGCTGTGCCGTGGCAACAACCCGCCAGGGTACAACCAATACGCCAGACGACACTCGCGGCCGCGATAGCCGGGGCATAAAAATTCCCTTGTGAGGGTAGGTCAAAACGGTAACGTAGAACCATTCCTCCCAAAAAACCACCCACGATCAGTCCCAAAATGTTGCCTGGTGTACCAGGACGGAACAAACTATAGAAGTCTAACAGTTCGCTGAGTCGGCCTGGTTCGACCAGGAGATGGGATAGCCGTGCCCCAAACACACTGCCTACCATTACTCCCAGCGCCACAGGAATAAGCTGTTCCCAGGAATACCCGGCACGCCGGGCCAGTCCCAAAGCCACAATGAACAAGAGGACGGAACCGAGTAAGACAAATACGCCGTAGGCAAAGATAGGAAGGGAGCCGATTTGGAAGAGAACTGGGCGCATGGATGTGTGGATAGTGAAACTTGGATGGTGACAAGGCATTGGTGCGGTGGAGGCACAGGCCACCGCACCAATGTCAAGGGGATAGAGGCTATATGTGTAGTTCTTAGGTTAGCGGTTGGATAGGCGATGGATGTGGCGTCGCCGTAACCAGAACAGACTTGCGGCCGCGCCCAGTGCAACTACCCCCGGCAAAATGGCACCAATGGAACCAATTTGTATATGCCGCAGAGTAATAGCCGTGGGGCCAAAGGCAAAGGTGTAATCTTCTACTTCTCCGTTTGCGGCCGCGCCCATCGCCGAGGCGTTACTCAGTGGGGCCAGGGGTTGGCTATCAAAGAGGCGGAAGCGGGCCTGAACCGTTGTCCCCGCTACATAACTTCCGTCAACGGTGAAAACGACCGAATTCGGCCCTATCGTTACGGCTTGATCCACCATCCGCTCAGATGGTGTTTCAAACACGCCATTTTCATTCCAATCTATCCAACCGGCCAACCAGGGCGAGGCTCCGGTACCAGTGACGTTGACAGCCAGTGTTGCCGGTTTATCAGCTTCCCAGGGGTTTACACGGGTGATGCCATCGTCACTGCCGTCATCGTTGGCCATCAGGAAGGTGGTATCAGCCGTCCAGTTTGTACCCAGGCGGAGTGTGCCTGTGCCTGTGTGCCAGGCTACCCCATAACCAATCGGTAAATCACTGTAATCAGCATTGAATGATGCAGAGGTGCAGATTTCTAACCCCCAGCTATTCAACTGCCCACTATCGCTACTGGCATTATCGGTTATTTGTAGTGTCCAGGTGCCATTGGCATTTTGCCCGTCAAAGCTGGATAAGGGATTGCTGGGTTGATATGTGCCACCGGTGGTGGGCGGGCAGGGCCAGGCTCCAGGAGTCGCTTCGTCATCCAGGTTTAAATTAAAATTGTCCTGATTGGCACATGATTGATTCATGATTTGGACAATGGTGGCTGTCGGACTTGTTAATTGGACACTCAGATCATTGATCCAGGTGTGGGTTCCGCTCAGGTTGCGCACATTCAGATCTATAATTGAGCTACTGCCCGCAATGACCAGGGTGGAGGTAGCTGTACCCGATGTGCCCGTGGCCGGGATTCGTTTGGGGACGTCGGTGCTGGCATAGGTGGTACAACTTATGCTCTGAGTGATAAAAGTAAACACGGTGCTGTTGGCACTGATCCCACAGCCATTTGTGGCTCGCACACGCCAATAATAGAGGGTGGTTGGGGACAAGGCTGTGGTCAGGGTGTGACTGGTTCCGGCGATAGTGGCTGTGTGGTTGATGGTGCTAAATGTGGGGTCGTCATCCACTTCTAGCACGTAACTGGAGGCGTTCGCGGCCGCGTTCCAGGTCAAGGTCGGGAATAACGGCACAGAAGTACTACTATTTGCCGGGGTTGCCAGTGTGGTGATTGTCGGGATGGCGTTTACCACATTAAGCCCCACCGTTGTGTTATCTGTGGCTACCCCTGTGCCGTTAATGGTAATGGTGTAATCTCCTGTGGCTGTCCCCAAAAGATTGTCTACCGTCAGGGTACTGTAACGAGGAACTGCTGTCACCGGGTTGGGAGCAAAACTAGTGGTACTACCGGCAGGGTTGCCGCTGGCATTTAATGTTACCGGGGTGGTGAAGCTACTCCCTACCAGCACATCATAAGTGACGGAATTGGTACTGGTGACGCAGATAGATTGGCTGGCGGGAAAGGTGGGGGCGTTGAGCAACTGGCAGGCGACCGGCATATCAAAGGCGGCGGTGCCATCGGTGGAACTAGATGAATTACCCTGACTGGCGGAGAACCCTAACCCGCGACGGGCAAAAGCGGCCCAAATGTGGCACTGGTTGCGGCCGCCGGTCAGAAGGGTGTCGGCCTGCAAAATGGCGTTACGCCCATCCACAAAGCCGGGACTACAGGGTTGTAATTTCATGCCATCCATCACCAATTGGATGGCTAGATTGTTGCCCCCCGTATTCCAGTCACCGTAAAAATCACTGTTAAACCCATATTGGTTCACCAGGTTCCAATACATATCCCATAACATTGTGGCCCAGACAAACCCAACACCATGAGGGGCAATCATTGCCGGTAGGTTGCTATAGGTGTAATTATTCACGGCCATATCGGTGGTATAGGGAGCCGGACGGATGCCTACAGCGGTGGGGGTCATGCCAAACAGGTAGTTGCCCACGGGGCGGTTGGTGGTAGATGTTTCACTGGCGTTGGTAGTAATAACCAACCCTAACCAATCGCTCCAGCCTTCACCCATTTGTTCACTATTTTGCAGGCAGGTGACATTACCTGGGCCACCGGTCAGGCGGTTAGAGATACCATGCCCATATTCATGGACAATGACGTGGTTATCCAGGTCGCCGTCTACGTCGGGGTTGGGGTTTGTGCCAATAAACATTTGCATCCGGGGATTACTTCCATCGGCTGGGGTAGCGAAGTTGGCGTTATTGGTGCCACTCAGGTCTTGGGCCTCAGCAAAAACATAATCAGCCCCTGTACCACCCCGGCCATAATTGTTTTGTTGGAAATTCCCGGCCGCTTCGGTGAAGCCGTATTGGTAATAAACGTCGTGGATGATGTTGTTCCAGTAGAAGAGGTTGGTCACGGCCGCTGGGCGGTAGTTAATGGGAGCCAGGGTTAAATCCAGGGGGAAATCAAAAACCAACCCGGCACCACCATCGGGGGCGGAACCGGGATCGGGGGAATCGGCGGGTAAGGCGGCATCTACGTAGGCGTAGACGTTGTTGCCCTGGGTGATGGTGAATTCAGCCCCGGCCGCGCCGTTGGTGTCGTGCCAACCGTAGGGGGAAGCCAGGGCATTGGCGGGGTTGTTGACCAGTACGCGGGCATCAGCGGGGGGGGCGGGGGTGGTGTAGATGGGACTAACGATGGGCATGGGGTAGACGCGATAGCTATCGGGGGCGAGGGGGGATTGGGTCGCGGTCTGATTGGTGGTTGTGGGGGCGGCGGGTTGGAACGCGGCGGGTGGGAACGCGGCCGCGTGGTCACTTTCGCCCCCGTTTTCATTCACTACATAATCATTCTGCGCCAGAGCTTCTCCCGTTGCCGCATCTACCCGGATATTCCACCAATGCTGGCTACTGAGTTCGTAAATCTCCACGGCCCAGGCCAGATGAACGGAACCCCCGGCCACGGGTTGGTAGACTTGCCGCACGGGAATGGGTTGTAAGGAGATGCCCCCATGGCTGAAAACGACGGCTTGGGCCAGGCCGCCAATATTGTCTTGGATGACCAGGGGGTCAGTGATGACGAGGCCGAGAGCGGTTGCGGCCGCGTGTACCGCTTGCCCTGCCGTCAGTTGTGGGGTCTGGCTCACAATACGAGCCTCCAGATTTGCCACAAAATTGGTATACAGATTTACCACCTGGCCATCGGCGGCGATGTTGATGCTGGTTAAGGTATCGGCTACGGGTAACCCTTGCCACTGTTGGCGCAGGTATATATGGGTTGTGCCGGTATGTTCACTGGTGTATTGGTCGGTTACAAGCAGTTCTATCGTATCACTGGCCGTCAACCCTAACTCGGTTTTATGGGCACGGAAGAAGTCCAGGGCGATGGTTAATGGGTCCCCGCTGTTGGGGCCGGTAAGGAACGAAAGGTCATTTTCTGCTTTTAGGGAGCGGTTTTGGGGAAATGTGGAGGGGAGGAGGATGGGTGTTTTTTCGGGCAAGGGTGTGGATGATGCGGCCGCGCTTTGGGTCAGCCATAAGCTGAACAGCAATAAACTAGCCCCCAAAAGGGTACGAATAGTACTCGACTTCATAGGTTCCTCCTTGAGTCATCAATATGGAGCTAAATAACGGTTTTGGCTGATGAACAAACGTGACCTTTACCCCGGGACAAGTTTGATTAACCGTATATGTTGCGTTGTTTTAGAAGTTGTAGATTAGAAATTGAGAGAACAATCGGATTGGATGCCTACAATTTGCCTGTATTATAACCTTTTTAATCTCTGGTACTATTTGGATTTGGTTAGAATAGGCTGAGAGGATGGCAGAGTGGGGTAATTGTATGTAACTGCAATGAAACAGGTGTGCCAGGGTGGGTTTTACCCCTTCCCGGCACTCTTTAACTTAGTAATCGTCCAAGAATAAGTTCCGCGCAGACCTGACAGGTTTCCGAAAACCTGTCAGGTCTAAACCGGGAAGTTATTTTTAGATGTTCACTTAGGTTTGTCGTAACGACTTTAGTCTCCCACGTTGGACTGCTAAAGCAGTTACTACGAACCCAAAACATGCCACGAACTTCCGGGAACTTGTACGATAGCTTTTAAGAAAAAGATTTTGACTGTACGGGCAACCCTTGTGGTTGCCCCAGTGCAGGGCAGGCACAAGGCCAGCCCCTATTCAAAATCATTATCTTAAGGTTTATAGTACAGTACGGCGTAAGGAGAAACCAGGTTTTTATATCAAGTTCGGAAGCGATTTACAGGAGAAAAACCTGGTTTCTAAACCTGCTAGAGACTTCCGCCCAGATGTACTAGCCACATCACTTCATAGGGTCCCAGGTGTATGAGTGGTGCATCCATGATGATGTGACCGGTGAGGTGATCTAGCAGTTGTCCTTTTAGCCCCATTCCGGTGATGTGGTTACGGCTGACAAATTGGGGGTGTTCGCTGAAATTGGCTAAGATGAGGACGCGGCCGCGGGGACTATCTCGTATCAGCCCAAAAATTTGTTCGTTGTGGGTCCACACCGGAATGGTCAATGCCTGGGCATGGAGACCGGCTACACGTTTGCGGATATGGATAAACTGTTGGATGCCCTGGAAAATCTGCCCTGTCAGCGTCGTTGGGTCGTGTCGGGTAGCCGCTTTGGCCCAATCCATTGGTGGCCGGTGCATCCAGCGGTTGTCGGGAGCCAGGTGGGGATCATCCAGGTAAGTGGCATCATTGAGCAGACCGATTTCGTCCCCCATATAGAGGAGGGGGATGCCGCCATAGGCCAGAATCAGGTTGTGCAGGAGCAAAATACGACGGATGGCTAATTCACACTCGCGTGGATTGTCCATTTCTAGCCCCTTTTCTAACCCGGCTAGAGAGGCCAGCGAGCCGCTAATGCGACGGTCTTGAGTTTTTGGA
Source organism: Chloroflexota bacterium (assembly GCA_018004935.1). GTDB lineage: Bacteria > Chloroflexota > Anaerolineae > Promineifilales > Promineifilaceae > Trichofilum. The sequence goes on from JAGNBF010000023.1 coordinate 33,739, forward strand.
TTGTATTGGAAGGTCGCCCCACGGGCGAAGGAGCCGGTGAAGTGGTCACTGTAAAATTGGCTTAGAAAAGCACGATGGGCAAAACCGTTGAGTCCAACCGCGGCCGCGTTCTCATCTGTCACCGCCCACCCTATATCATCATGGCAACGGGCATAGGTCAGCCAGGTGGTTTGTGTGGGGATAATCGGCATCTGTTGTAGGGTGTGGGTGAGTAATCCTACCTTGCGCTCGGCCAGGGCGCTCCAGAGCAGGACCATGAGCACGTTGTGATAAGCTAACTCGCACTCCTTGTTTGCGGCCGCGCCTTGCCCCAGATAGGGGAGTAGTTTTTCCGGGGCGACAATGGCTTCGGCCAGTAGGAGCAGGCCAGGGGCCGCCAGGCGTGTCAGGGCGCGGAATAGTTGCAAAATGGCGTGAGCTTCTGGCTGATTCTGACTATCGGTTCCTAGCCGTTTCCACATGAAGGCAACGGCGTCCAGGCGCAAAATCTCGATTCCCTGATTCGCCAGGAACAAAATAATGTCTAACATCTCGCCCAAGACGATGGGATTGGTGTAATTCAAATCCCATTGGTATTCGTTAAAGGTTGTCCAGACCCAGCGTTCAATTTCCGGGTAATAGGTGAAATTGCCGGGAGCAAAGTCTGGGAACACTTCGGGGGTGGTTTTTTCATATTCATCGGGCAGGGTGCGATCCGGGAACATCAGGTAATAGTCTTGATAGAGGGGATCCCCGGCGCGGGCTTTTTTGGCCCACTCATGCTCTTTGGCGGTGTGATTGCACACCAGATCAATACAGAGACTGATTCCTTGCTGGCGCAGTTCACCCGATAGCCAGGCCAGGTCGGCCATGGTTCCCAATCGTTCGTCTACGGCGCGGTAATCTTGTACGGCATAACCGCCATCATTTTGACCGGAGCGCGGCCGCAATAAGGGCATGAGGTGTAAATAGGTAACGCCTAACTCTTTCAGGTAGGAGATTTTCTCCGCTACCCCTGGCAGTGTCCCGGCAAACCGGTCGGTATAGCAGACATAACCGATCATCTGCGTCTGCTGGAACCAATCTGGCTCTTGGGTACGACGAATATCTAACAGGCGCAATGGCTCTGAGCGTTGGGCATAACCTTCAGCGACCTGAGTCAAAAGTCGGTGCAGGATGGCCGGGAAATGGGGCAAATGGCCGTATAGCTGGGTTAGCGGCCGTAATATATCGGGCATCATTTGCTCAAAGCGTAGAGCAAAAATCTTTTGCGCCAACGGCTCCATCTCTACTAATGGCCCTGCCAATAACTCGTTTAATAACGTTAATAAGTCATGTTTTTCTAAAGTAGTTACTTCGGCCATTACTCCATTCCCTCAAAAGATAGTGCGATAGGTAAGCGTTCAGTTACCCCGCCCGGCGGTCAAACCGCCGGACTAAAAGGACGAAGCCCTGCGGGCTAAAACGCCCGGCCAACGGTCTTTGTAACGATAGCCGGGTCGTTTTACGGCCGGGTGGGCTTAGCGCAAAATGATTCCTTCGCGGCCGCGGAGCACTACCTGCCCCGCCGTTACCGTCATCCCCCCATCCATCAATGTCGAGAGTACGATTTCACTCAAGAGACACTCTTTTGGGAGCGTCCAGGTGCGTGCTTCCGGCCCAAAATTTAACACGACCACATAACGTTCCGTCTCCGTCTCCCGCACATAAGCCAGCAACGTTTCATCTGCCTCCAGTGTCCGGTAATCCCCGGCGTGCAAGGCCGCTGTTTCCTGGCGCAAGGCAATGAGTCGGCGCGTAAAAGTAAGCATTGAGTCAGGTTGTTCCTTCTGCCGGGACACATTTATTGTCGTATAGTTAGCCGCCACCGGTAGCCATGGCTCCACATTTGGAGGGCAGAAACCGGCATTGGGGCTATCATCCCACTGAATCGGCGTCCGCTCTGGGTCGCGCCCCAAACCTAAACCGGGGGCATTGATCTCCGCCGGGTCTTGAATTTTATCGGGCGGAATCTCACCATCTACCATGCCTATCTCATCCCCATGGTAGATGGTTGGTGTACCCCGCAATGTCAGTAAGAGCATCATGCCAATTCGCGCCTGAGCCACACCGGCGCGACTGGCAAACCGGTGCTGATCATGGTTGCCCAGCACCCAGTTCGGCCATGCCCCTTCAGGCAACGCCCGTTCATACGCTTCGATGAGGGATCGAATGATTAACGGGTTCCACTGCGCCAAAATCAGGTGAAAATTAAACGGCAGATGAAATTCATCGTTATTACCATAATGTGTCACCAATTGGGGAATAGACAGATAAATCTCTCCCACCAACACCCGGTCATGATACTCATCGGCTACACCACGCAACCACCGGTTAAATTCATGATTATCCGGCATATCTTCCGAATAAGTCTGCAACAGCCGATCAAACGGGTTCATACCCGGCTTCCACTCCGGGTTCGGTGGATTATTCCGGTACTCCGTGTCCTTCATCACCTTATAGGAGACATCAACGCGGAAACCGTCAACCCCCCGGTCTAACCAGAAACGCAATGCCTTGAGCATTTCTTCTTTTACTTCGGGATTACGCCAATTTAAGTCAGGTTGTTCGGCCAGGAAGAGGTGTAGGTAATATTGCTGTGTCTGCTCATCCCACTGCCAGGCAGATTCTCCCCCAAAATGACCTAACCAGTTATTGGGCGGGCCACCGTCCGCGGCCGCGTCCCGCCAGTAATACCAGTGCCGTTTCGAGCTATCCCGCGATGAGCGGGACTCCAAAAACCAGGGATGCTGGTCTGAAGAATGATTAGGCACATAATCCAACATCACCTTAATATCCCGTGCATGGGCCTCTTTAAGCAAAACATCCATATCCGCCAACGTACCAAACAAGGGATGAATATCCGTATAATCACTGACATCATACCCAAAATCAGCCATCGGTGAAGGGTAAATAGGGGAAATCCAGATAGCCGTTACCCCTAACCACCGCAGATAATCCAGCCGTTGCGTAATGCCCGGTAAGTCACCAACACCATCCCCATTACTATCCTGGAAACTGCGTGGATAAATCTGATAAACAATGCCTTTTTGCCACCACTTCTTCATAAACACCTCTACTCATCAAAACCCTGTAACTATACTTAGGGATCGCTCGCAAATAACTTTGGAGTTTGCTGTGGCGCGGTCTCCTGACCGCGCCACCTAACTTAGGGTCTTCGGGATTTCGTGGGGTACGGGCAACCCTTGTGGTTGCCCCACACGGGGCAGGCACAAGGCCAGCCCGTACATCTGGTGTCAACCCCCTGAATTCCCCAAGATCCCCAACTTATTTTTGGACCCGCACTTACCATCTTACCCACAAAAGTCCGACTCTTTATTGCCTGATGCGTTATCAGAACAGAAAAAGTCGGACTTCTGAGTTACTACTAAGGGATCGCTCGCAAATAACTTTTGAGTTTTACTGTGGCCGGTCTCCTGACCGAGCCACCCAACTTAATTTTGAGCGAACCCTAAGCCGTTGCCTGAGCTTGTCGAAGGCAACACGAGGCTTCGACAAGCTCCGCCCTCGAGAGCCTTAGGGCCTGTAAAAGATTAAGTTCCGTCAAGACCTGACAGGTTTTCAGAAACCTGTCAGGTCTAAACCGGGAAGTTATATTTTTACGAACCCTTAGTAGTGACATTACTACTTCAAATAATGGCTTGAGTCAGGCAAACTTATCCTTTAACCGAACCCGCCATCAACCCACGCACAAAATACCGTTGCAACGAGAAGAACACCACCAACGGTAAAACCATAGACACAAAAGCCCCCGCCGTGAGTAAATGCCACTCACTCCCACGCGATCCCACAATGGCGGCCATGCGTTGAGTTACTAACTCAAATTCCGGGTTGCCTCCCAGGAAAATCAGCGCTACCAGATAATCATTCCATACCCAAAGGAACTGGAAAATGGCAAAGGAAGCCAACGCTGGTACAGATAACGGCAATACCAATCGGGTAAACACAGTAAAATGGGACGCCCCATCAATAAACGCTGACTCCAGTGTCTCCCGAGGTAACGTACTGATGTAGTTGTAGAGCAAATAAGTTGCCAGAGCCAAACCAAAACCAGTGTGGGCCAGCCAGATAGCCAGAAAGGTTCCATTCAGTTCCAACTTCTTATAGTCGCGTAAAATAGGCACCAGGGCAATCTGTAGTGGCACAACGAGTAAAGCGACAATGAGAATGAACATCCAACGACGCCCTGGGAAATTCATCCAGGCAAAAGCATAAGCCGCAAAAGCGGCAATTAAAATAGGAATTACCGTCGAAGGGATCGCCACCGCCAGGCTATTCAAAAAAGCACTCACCATATTATCGCCAGGAACAACTTCAACCGTTCCGTCTGGCCTGGTGAACTCAAAATCCTGCCCCCCTAAAACCTGTCGGTAGTTATCTAAAGAGAAATCCCAACTAACAGTCCACACGCGCTCTTGAATCTCCACCGTGCCAATACGTTTGTTGCCTATCCAGGTAACACGTTTGCCATCCGGTGTGCTAATACCAGCCCGAAACTCCTCAAACGTACCTGTTGCTCCCTCAATTTCCATCACCTCATCAGGATTTACACCCAAATCTCTGGGATTAAGGACCTCAACCGGTTGCCATTCCCGATGGGGTAAAATATTCCACCAACCAGAGGTCGCAATATCATCCCGTGCCCTAAAAGAGGAAACAAAAATACCCAGCGTGGGAATGGTCCAGATCAAAACAACCACAAAGAGCGTCAGGTTGATATAGAGGCTAGTGAGTTTTTGGTTTCTGCCCATGTTAGAAGGCCTCCTGTTCCCTGAATTGTCTCAGGTTGTAGATCATCACGGGAATGACGGCGATTAAAAGTACAATGGCAATCGCCGAACCAAAACCAGAATTGCTGTTAGTAAATGATTGCCGATAAAACTGCGTCGAAATCACATGGGTGCCAAATTGTCCCCCCGTCATGACCCAAACCACATCAAATATCTTCAAGGTAAAGATGACAACCGTCGTCCAGACCGTAATAATGGTTCCGCGAATATACGGAATCATAATCTTGAAGAATATTTGGAATTCATTGGCCCCATCAACCCGACTGGCTTCCATCAAATCTTCAGGAATGCCTTTCAGCGCCGCCGAAAACAGCACCATGGCATAACCTGCCTGGAGCCAGATGACAATCACGATGAGGAACAGGTTATTGAAGGGGCTGATATCTACCCATTGCGGCCAGGAGCGAGGAATACCACCCAGGCTAACCAAAATCGAATTCAGTAAACCAATTTGTGGTTGATCAACGGGGCGGAATTCGTAAATAAAGTTCCAGATAATACTGGCTCCCACAAAGGAAATGGCCATGGGGAGAAAGATCAAAGATTTGGCTAATTTCTCAAAACGACTGCGGTCGGCTAACACAGCAATCAGCAGACCAGAAACGACTGAGAATGTACTGCCAAAGATGATCCACATTAGATTGTTACGGAACGCCTCTAGCATCAATCGTTCCGTAAAAACAGCCACATAATTGCTCAGGCCAACAAACGCATCACTGGTGAGTTGTCCGATGATAGATAAATCATCTGGTGGCCCATTGCGATCAAACAGGCTTATCCAAAAGGTGCGTAAGGTAGGAATGGCCAGATACCAGGCTAAAATTGCCATGGCTGGTCCCACAAAAACAAATGGCTGAAGTCGGGCTGTCCAGGCATCTGGTAACTGTTCAACCAGGTTATTAAATATCCAATACAAGATGGCAACGCCACCAACACCCCAAACAATCGCTACCAGAGCAATGATTCCCCGTGACGCATCACTGTCGCGGAGAAAGATAAACCCCAAATAGAGAACATAGAAAGCGATTGCCGGAATAGCAATCGCTAATAACACCTGGGCGATAAGCGCCAAAACTTTTACTCCCGGTGTCTGATCCTTTTCTCCTGCCCCATGAAGGAACCCCATGAACCTACTCCTTGCATACATTAGGCACGACACGTTACCTGCATATAGGTGTCCAGAGAAATCTTCGCGTAATTTGTAGAACGATTTGGAAAATCGTTCTCTGAGCAATTTAAAAAATTGCCCTACAACCGTAGGAAACGACTTTTCTGGATAGCTATAACGGGAAACAGATACGAAGTTTTGCCGAGTCTCAGCTGGATCCCCATCAGCCGATCCCTTCAGGTAAACACATAAAGCCTAAGATAGTGCCCTGTTCGCTGTGCCATGATGGCCTACCCCCCCAGAGGTGAGAGAGGCATCAACGGTACTGTTGATGCCTCTCTATAGCTAAACGGTTCACTAAACGTTATTCAGGCCAGGTGGCGTCAATTTCTTGGGTAGCCGTATCTAGATCAATGGAACCAGCTACATAGCTAGAAATTTGTTCCCAGAAGGAGCCAGCACCCACTTCGCCGGGCATGAGGTCAGAACCGTCAAAGCGGAAACTGGTGGCCTGGGCGACCAATTCGGAAACGCCCCAGTCCAGGTCAGAGCCGTACAGGTCACGGGTTGCAGTTTGGTGAGCGGCAATAGCGCCACCACCTTCCAACCAACCGCGAGCGGATTGTGGGGTGGTGAAGTATTCCATGAGGGCGCGAACTTCGGGACGGTCATTGAACATGGCGACCAGGTCACCGGCTACCAGGAACGGTTTGCCGTAGGCATCGTCCACGGGAGGCAGATAGAAGAAGTCGTAATCCACGCCGTATTGGGTGCCTTCGGGGAAGAAGCTGGTGATGAAGTTGGCTTGTTTGTGTAACCAGCATTGGGGCGGGTTTTCGAACATGGGGCCGGGGGCATCACCGAAGAAGGTGGAGACGATGGAAGCGCGGCCGCCGAGGACGAAGGCATCGTTGAACCAGAGGTCACTCCAGGTTTCGATAGCGTGTTGGACTTCGGGTGAGTTGAAGGGCAGTTCGCCAGCAACCCAGGCGTCGTAGTTTTCCAGGGAAGTGGTGCGGAGCATCATTTCCTCGGTCCAGTCAGTGGCAACCCAACCGGTGGCGGCACCGGATTCAATGCCGATACACCAGGGGGTGTCACCATCATCGGCGATTTGTTGGGTGAGGGCTAACATTTCTTCCCAGGTGGTGGGAATGGTATAACCAGCGGCTTCAAAGTCGTCTTTGGGGTACCAGACCAGGCTTTTGCCAGAGAAACGGTGCATAACACCCGCTTCTACGCCGTCAACGGTGTTGAATTCACGCCAGCCGGGCAGGTATTGTTGGGCCAACCATTCGTCTGACAGGTATTCGGATACCGGGACAACGTCGCCAGAGCGGACGAACCGGGCGAAGAGGCCGGGTTGGGGGAAGTCCACGATGTCGGGGGCGTCGCCAGCGTCAACACGAATGGAGATGGAACCTTCGAATTCTTTGTTGCCGATGTAGTTGACGGTAATGCCGGTGGCGGCTTCAAAAGCTTCCATCGAGCGGTCAAACTTTACACCGTCGGGGTCGTTGCCTTCAAAAGCACCGTCTACGGTGACGGTTGTGCCGGTATACGTCCCTTTCAGGGCTTCTTCTAGCGCACCACCAGGCATAACCGCGAAGTCTACGGCGGGCATTTCAGCCGGTTCTTCGGTGGGTTCGACCATTTCTTCGGTGGGTTCTGCGGCTTCTTCGCCACCGTTGTTGGTGGTTTCTTCGCCACCATTGTTGGTGACTTCTTCGCCACCGTTATTGGTAGTGTTGCCGCTGTTGCCGCCGCAGGCCACGAGAATGAGGGCCAGGACGAGCAACAGGCTGATCAGGCTAAAACGTTTCTTGGTAAACATAGTAATTTTACTCCTCCGAATATGGGTTTGAATCAAATACAACAGCTTGGTTTAGGTTTGTTTTGGTTGTCTATTACTGAGAATCACCTCCTTTAATTCAGGATGGAGAGTTCGCTCTGGAAGGCATGAACGGCCAATCAGGCCGGTGGAGCGTTAAGGGGTGGGGCGGTTGTCTGGCGCAGGATGAGTTCTATGGGAAGGGTGATTTTTTGCGTCAGGGTAGGGCTGGTATCAGTGAGTATTTGCAGAAGTTGATTTGCCCCAATTTCGCCAGAGGCGACCAGATTTTGTCGAATGGTGGTGAGGTTTAGATATTCAGCCAATTCAATATCATCGAAGCCAATAATGGAGAGGTCTCGAGGAATGCTGAGGCCCAGGTCTTGGGCGGCTTCCAGACTACCAAACGCCTGGGTGTCGCTGTAGGCGAAGATGGCGGTTGGTGGATCTGGCTGGGTTAGTAGTTCGTAAGCGAGTTGGCGGGCGGTGCGCCGACTATGTACGCCTTGTTTGTGATATTGGGGACGGAAGGGTATGTTTGCCTGGGTGAGGGCCTGACGATAACCCTGGTAGCGATCATGAATATGAGAGAAACGGAAGGGGTTGTAGGGATTGTCCATGGCATCACTGATGAAGGCAATGCGTTGATGGCCCAGGCTGATGAGGTGCTCGACGGCTTTTTGTCCCCCGGCAATGTTGTCAATGATGACGCAGTTGAGGTCGGGATGGTAGGCGTCTATGAGAATGGTGGGGACTTTGGCGTTGCGGAAACGTTCCGCGGCCGCATCGTCTGGTGATAATGAGATTATCAGCAACCCATCTACCCGGTCTGGTCGTGGTACATCACGGAAGAGTGTATCGCGTCGCTCCGGGGTTTCAACATTAAATAGCACCAGATCATAGTTGCTTTGGGCGATCACTTTTTCTACGCCCCGCAAGCGTTCGACAAAGGCTGGCCGTGTGAAGAAGGGGGCAATGATGCCGATGGTTGATGTTTTGCGTAAGGAAAGGCGTCTGGCGACCAGACTGGGCGAAAAATTGAGTTCGGCAATAGCCGCCAAAACTTTTTGGCGCGTAGCATCACTCACATCGGGGTTTTCATTGAGCACCCGGGAGACTGTGCCTACCCCTACACCAGCATGTTTTGCCACATCGCGGATAGTTGCCGTACTCATTGGTTTCTTTTCGTATCTGACGAGTCAATTTCTTGTATGGAAATCCAGAAGATCAGTCACGAATTTCACGTATTGACACGAATTCTTTTTGTTCATTCATGCTAATTTATTGGGTACGTGGTAACTATTAAGGCTCTCGAAGGTTGAACTTGTCGAAGCCTTGTGTTGCCTTCGATAAACTCAGGCAACGGCTTAGTCGTTACGGTACGTGGCAAAAAATTCTTTGATTCTGACTCGTCCAGGTTAAGAGGTTTAAGATTTTTCGAGCACAACGATTTTGGTGGTTTGTTGTATTGGAATCGGTTCCAATACGGGGATACTATACAACAATTTGCGGGAAACTGTCAAGTAGGTAACAGTTTGAGAGTATTCTCAATAAGTCAAAACCACAGGGTTTTTGCCACGAATTGTACTTATTCCTACGATTTCTAGTGGGGAGGGAAGCCCAACGGCGCGGTTTTGGGGGCAGACGCCCCCAAACCGCACCGAGAAAAGTTCCCCCCCCTGGGGTAAGGGCGGGGTGGTTCTGGATAAACCGATAAGGAAGGGGAATTAAATAACCTGCTCACTCAAAGGGGCACGGTCAGGAGACTGGCCCCAACAAATCGCTAAGTTAAATACGGACGATTGCTTAATAGTTTGTGTTGTTTTTTAAAGAAACGGGAAGGGCTGGATGTGTGGTTCTGGGTTAAGGGTTCCGGTGTAACGTAGGATCGCGGCCGCGTCGGGTATTGCTACTGCGCCATCACGTACTGTCACCCACTGGCCTGTCAGTTCATCCGGGTAAACACCATCGGGCAGGGGCGCGGCCGCGACATCCACCACCCCCCCCACATTAAATACCCCAAACAGCCCGTTTTCTTTCCCTTGCCACAGAGCCGTAATTGCTGGCTCCGCCCGGAGCAGGGTGAATTGTCCCTCCACCTGAATCGGATCCTTTTTTAGTTGACATAACCGGGTTAAGAAGGCTTGCAAAGAATAATCACCCCACACCACCTTATCTAGTTCAAATAAACTGGGTGTATGGCTATTTTCTGACTCCTGACCCGCATAAATGAGGAAGGCCCCTTCATTAAACGCCTGAAAGGCCGTCCAGGCCAACGCCTGATCCCGACTAGGAGCACGTTTCATAATACGTAGCTGATCGTGATTTTCTACACAGCGCATCTTAACCGTGTGGGCAGGATAGATCCCTTTTTGGAACCATAAGGCGGCGATATACCAGGGCACAAAGGTCGGGTCAGCCATTGCTTTTTCATATAATGGCCACAGATCATAATCATAAGAAAGGTCAAAGGCGGTATGAATTTCGCCATCAGACCAGCCGCTCAGGCCATGTCGGCGGCGGTGAATGATAAAACTAGTATGTACCGATTCTGACAGCCATAACACCCCTGGCTTTATCTGGGCGATCTCCGCTCGTGCTCGTTGCCAAAAACGTAAAGGTACAACAGAAGCCACATCACAACGGAATCCATCTACCCCCAGAGCAACCCAATGTTTTAGGGTTTCTACCAGATAATCTTCCAGGGCCGGGTCCGTATAATTCAGGTCAATCACATCACTCCAATCGGGTACGGTTGTCATGGGCTGACCTGCGGCATCCTGGTGATACCATTCTGGATGATTTGCTACCAGGAGAGAATCTGGTGATGTGTGGTTGTATACCACATCAATCATTACCTTCAGTCCCAGAGCATGGGCGTATTCACACAACATTTTGAAGCCATCTTGGGTGCCATATTCGGGATTTACGGCCCGATAATCTTGAATGGCGTAAGGACTGCCCCAAGTGCCTTTGCGCTTCAGTTCACCAATGGGATGAATGGGCATGAACCAGACCACGTCTACTCCCATTTCCCGTATCCGGGGGAGATCGGCGATTACCTCGGCCAGAGTACCATTGCGGGTATGGTTGCGGACGTAAATTTCATAAATGACCAGATTGCGAGTGGAGAAAGGAGTATCAAGAGCCATGTTTATTGTTCCTGTGTTGTGATACGTTCAATGAACTCTACGCGGTTGCCAAATGGGTCACGGAATTCAAAGCGGTTGTAACCGGGAATGGGTACGGAGTCAGCAACTTTCAGCCCATAGGCAATAATTTTTTCTTGCCAGGCCCACACATCTTGCACCGCATAAGCGATGTGGGCTTTGGTGGCCTGCCGGTTCACTCCGTCTTCCCGGCTGAGATGGATTTCCTGTGCGCCTAATCGTACCCAGAAGCCACCCCGTGTTTTGAGGGAATCTGGTTTTTCTATCTCCGGTAAACCCAGGAAATCACAATAAAATGCCCGTGCTTCGGCTTCAGCCGTGGCGGGGAAGGTTATCTGCACATGGTGGATCATTTGTAGGGACATGTTATTGCCTTGACGAACGCGGATAGATAGGAATTTTAGGCGTGGTTCAAAAGTCGGCAAACCATGCTTAACATTTTGTAGGATGATTTACCAAAGGGTGTGCTTCAAATGAGTTGAATAATTAATTGTTGAACTGTTGAATTGTTGAACTGTTAATGAAGCGGTAAACGTTCCCCTCGTTAATCATTCAACAATTCACAAATTCACCGATTAATTATTTTCTTCCTCTCAACCGAAATGAAACACACCCTTTACCAAATCGCCCTACAAATTGCGTTCTGCCATTTTAGCTAGAACCAAGCCAGGAATGCCAAGAAAATAGTCAGGATGCCGGAAAGGGGAATGACCGTTTGGGGAGCGAGCCGATCCGCCACGATGCCGCCACACATGGTTCGTATTGTTTGTGGTAACAGCTTGGGTAGGTTTGGGCTGAAGACCCATCCCCCATCCCCTTCCCAGAGGGAAGGGGAGAAACCTACGGCGCGGTTTGGGGGCAGACGCCCCCAAACCGCGCCGAGAAAAGTTCC
>JAGNBF010000023.1:45668-77685 GCA_018004935.1 Chloroflexota bacterium
AAACTCCAGGAGTCTATAAACACCTAAACCCAATTGGTACCCCCCAAACCCCAGCAAAGCCAGGACGGAGAGGCCACGCAATCCCCAATTCACTCTGGGGCTGATCTGACCGGTTTTGCCAAAGAGGATAATGATCAGCGCCAGACCGAGGATAAACATGCCATAGAAACCAAGAAGGAAGGCGAGGCCATGCAGGGGAGAAATACGCCAGGCCTCAATCAAGATGGGGCCAAGTAGGGTACTCCAAAAAATGAAGGGAGAGGGGTTCAGGAGGTTGAGCACAACGGCTTTGCCCAGAAGTTGCCAGGAGGTCATGACAACAAGATCATCCGCGGCCGCGTTTTTCCCTCCTACTTGCTCCTGTTGCCAAAAGGCCCGGCCCGCGCTCACGCCCAGGTATAACACAAACAAGCCACCCCCTATTTGGATCAGGCTGAGACCCCAGGCGGGAAGTTGTGTCAAAACCAATAAAACCAGGAGAATGATGGGGGCATCACTCAGTAGAGGCGCAATAGCGGCAATAACGGTACGCCGCCAGCCCAACGCTAATGCCTGGGCCAGATAAAAGGCCTGAAGTGGGCCAGGGGTACTGACAGCCGGAAATGCGGCCGCGAGGCCACGAATAAAAAATGACCACATATTTCACTTCTGGAGATGAACGCGAGAGACACGTGTGAGTCGTTAAGAAAAAGGTGGCTTTTCTAACTACCAGGTAATCGTGCAAAAATAACCTTGGTAGTGCGGTCAGGAGACCGGCCATAGCAAATCGCTAAATTAATTGCGAACGATTCCTAAGCCGTAGCCTGAGCTTGTCGAAGGCAACACCGGGCTTCGACAAGCTCAGCCCCCGAGGGCATGTGGTGTAGCCTGAGCTTGCCGAAGACAACACCGCACCCCCTTAACACGAGCCGCAAAAGCCCTAAATTAAGCTAAGAAAATATTGATGCAAGCGGGGATCATCAGTTAATTCTGGGTGAAAGGAAGTGACAAGCCATTGACCCTCCTGCGCCGCTACCGCCGTACCATCAGCCAGACGGGCGATCACCTGTGCCCCGTTATGGGTTTTCACCAGCCGGGGTGCCCGGATAAACACCGCCGGGAAAGGTTGATCTAACCCGACTATCGGCACATTGGTTTCAAAGCTATCTACCTGGCGGCCAAAGGCGTTCCGTTCAACTTCAATATCCATCAATCCGAGAAGAGGTTGATCTTGTCCGATTTTTTTGGCCATGAAAATCATGCCTGCGCAAGTGCCCCAAACCGGGTGCGCGGCCGCGAACTCTCGCAACGGCTCCATCAACCCATACATCACCGCCAGTTTACCAATCGTCGTGCTTTCCCCACCGGGAATGATCAACCCATCTAACCCATCCAACTCGGCCGGGAGTCGTACTTCTACACCTTCTACCCCCAACCGGCGCAACATCTGGATATGTTCGATAAATGCCCCTTGTAAGGCCAAAACGCCAACCTTCATAACACTTTTCCCCTCTCCAATCAATCGTACATCATCCCGAAAATAGGACTTGCGTTTTTAGGACAAAACTTGCTTTGCTCCCACCCTCTATTTTTACCAACCACGTGCGGCCAGCCGCTCTGCCGGAATCAAGCTATCCACATTAATACCCGTCATGGGTGCACCCAAGCCTTCACTGACTTCCGCCAAAATGTCGGCGTTATTAAAATGGGTCGTTGCCTGAACAATCGCTTTAGCCCGGCGTGCCGGATCACTACTCTTAAAGATGCCGGAGCCAACAAAAACTCCATCCACACCAATTTGCATCAGGAGAGCGGCATCGGCGGGGGTGGCAATGCCCCCAGCGGCAAAATTTACTACCGGTAACCGACCTAATTCTTTGGTCTGTTTGAGCAATTCATAAGGAGCGCCGATATTTTTGGCATAGGCCATGATCTCTTCGTCGGGCATCAATTGCAGGCGGCGAATGTCGCCTAAAACAGCCCGGGCATGGCGCACGGCTTCCACGACATCACCGGTTCCCGCTTCCCCTTTGGTGCGGATCATAGAGGCCCCTTCCCCCACACGGCGGAGGGCTTCGCCCAAGTTACGGCAACCACAAACAAAAGGCACTTTGAAGGGGTGTTTGTTGACGTGATATTCCTCATCGGCGGGGGTCAGCACTTCGCTTTCGTCAATGTAATCCACCCCAATGGCTTCCAAAATTTGCGCCTCGACAAAATGGCCAATACGACATTTGGCCATGACTGGAATTGTCACCGCGGCCATGATTTCCCGGATCAGCCCCGGATCAGACATGCGGGCCACGCCGCCATTTACGCGGATATCTGCGGGAACGCGCTCCAGCGCCATGACGGCTACTGCCCCAGCCTCTTCGGCAATGCGAGCGTGTTCGGCTGTCACCACGTCCATGATGACACCCCCTTTGAGCATTTGAGCCAGACCCGCTTTTACTTTAAAGCTGGCAACCTCACCTTTTCCGTTCTTGTGTCCGTTATCCATGATAAACCTCCAATCGTTTCATATTTGTTTAGTAGTTACCCGATGAGGCATAATTTCTTATCCTGTTTTGGTAACCATTTAGTCAAAAAGTTGAACTTTTCTCTGGTAATGTGTCGTTCCGTAGGGCCAAAAGTTCAATTTCTTCCGATTGTAATGGGATATTAAGGGTGGGACAAGGCAATTGGCTCTATCAGTTGGTGTGACAGGGAGAAAATTAGGAGCCAATTTTGTGATTTGTCGTTTGTAGTTGACCCAAAACCGCGGCCGCACGCAAAACGCCAATCACACTCTTGCCATCTATCAACCGGCCATCCAGCGCCATTTGCACCAACTCAGCCAGGGGGTACGCTTGCACTTCAATCTGTTCGTCCACATCTGCTGGGAGGGGGTCATAGGTGAGGTCATAGGCCAGATAAAAGGCCATTAACTCATCGGTAACGCCAGGAGCGGGCCACGCCTGCCCCAATGGCTCTAACCGACCCGCCCGATAGCCCGTCTCTTCACGTAATTCTCGCTGGGCGCAGGCCAACCACTCTTCATTCCATTCACGGGTTCCTGCCGGACATTCCAAAATTGTTTTTTCGAGGGTAAACCGATATTGATTGAGCATGAGAATTTGCTGGCCCTGTAGGGGGATAATCACAACGGCACCGGGATGTTGGATGCGGCCGCGAGCCACCACCGATCCATCATCCATCCCCCACTCCTCAGCCCAAAACCGCCAATTTCGCCCTTCCCAGGCTACATGTGCCCTTTTTCGTTCCATCATTCACTCCTCATTTCATACCAGAGTGATTGCCCCTGCATTTCACACTGGCGCATTTTTAAAGTAATCCGCCCGGCGGTCAAACCGCCGGGTTATCAATACCAGGCCCTACGGGCTAAGAGAGCAGGCCAACAGCCTTCGTAACCATAGCCCAACCCGTTTTATGGCCGGGCGGCCTCACCATTTTTAGATATTCAAGCCAAATTGAGAATTGCTGTCATTTTGTATTCCCTACCCCATCATTTATACTCAAGTTATCCCGTGCAAGGTCAAACCATCATATTTTTTGGAGGTTCCTATGTCCCCAATTCCCAGTTTACTCCTCAAACAGTTATACACCTTTAACAGCTTAAAGAATATTGGC
Source organism: Chloroflexota bacterium (assembly GCA_018004935.1). Taxonomy (GTDB): domain Bacteria; phylum Chloroflexota; class Anaerolineae; order Promineifilales; family Promineifilaceae; genus Trichofilum. The sequence goes on from JAGNBF010000023.1 coordinate 49,278, forward strand.
AACGGCATCGTTTTCTCCTTAAAAAACCGCCTTAGCGATGCCAAAGTCACCAGTGTTCAAAGCATCAAAATTGACGGACAAGATATGCCTCTAAACCATATCACCTTTGACCTGGGCAATGACCAATTCCTCACCCCTGAACAGATCACCCCAGAAACCCCCATTGATTTTCCTCTGCGTAAAATCCTGACTGTGCGAGCCACCTCGGCTCCTTTAAGCCTGGGCAAACACAGTCTGGAAATCAGAGTCACCACAGAGCCTTTTGGGGTGCTCAAATTGGATGTAGACGACGCCATTTCCTCTGCCGATGGTATCGTGCGCATCCCGCGTGATCCCAAAGATGATTATAATGAGGAGATCATCAAAACACGCCAGAAATTTGTGTCTGAGTTTAGCGGCAAACAGTTAGATCACGTCACCCATTACTCCTTCGATCCACACATCCTCAAAGGTAATATTGAACATTTTACTGGCGTGGCTCAAGTGCCGCTGGGTTTTGCTGGCCCCATCACCATTAATGGAGAACATGCCCAGGGTGAATTTCTCATTCCCATGGCTACCACAGAAGGGACATTGGTGGCTTCGTACAATCGGGGCATCAAGGTCCTTAACCTCTCGGGTGGGGTGAAATGCAGTGTGGTGGGAGACGCCATGCAACGTGCGCCCGTCTTTGTGTTCGATGATGCCCGTCAGGCACGCGATTTTGTTAAATGGGTGCAGGATCATTTGGATAAAATTCGTGAAGAAGCCGAAGCAACGTCCAGTGTGGCCCGGTTGCAATATATTGATTATTTTCTGGCCAGTAAGTTTGCTTATTTGCGTTTCAACTACACCACAGGGGATGCCGCCGGGCAAAATATGGTAGGGCGAGCCACCTTCGCCGCCTGTAGCTGGGTATTAGATCATTATGAGCACAAGGATCATATCCGCCATTTTTATCTGGAGTCGAACTTTGCCACCGATAAAAAAGCCTCCCAGGTGAACCTGATGCGTACCCGGGGTAAACGGGTCACGGCTGAAGCTGTAGTCAAACGCAATGTTCTTATCGAAACGATGCGTGTGGAGCCAGAAAACCTGGTGTATCACGCCGGGGTGGCTAATGTCGGCTCGATTCTTTCTGGGGCAAACAACAATGGTTTACACTCAGCCAATGCGATTACGGCCATTTTTATTGCTACCGGGCAGGATGTCGCCAACGTGGCCGAATCTTCGGCCGGGGTGGTGTACACGGAACTTACTCGTGAAGGGGATATGTATCTTTCTATCACTATTCCTTCATTGATAGTGGCTACGTATGGTGGTGGTACGGGGCTGGCGACACAGCGAGAATGTTTAGAACTGCTGGGGTGTGTAGGACGTGGGAAGGTGAATCGGTTTGCAGAAATTGTGGCCGGTGCCGTATTGGCCGGAGAAATTTCGCTGGCTTCGGCAATTTCCTCGTCGGATTGGGTTTCTAGCCATGAACAATATGGGCGGAACCGGTAGGAAACACCAGAGAACGAAATGTCTGATCAATCGTATCGCAACTGTTTATTTGCTTTAACGGCGCTGTTGGGGGCCTTTTTTTGTATTGCTTGTTTAGGAGTGTTGGCGGTTTCGGGGGGGCTAATTGTCATTGGTGAGGTAATTGCTAACTTGCCTACGTCTACCCCTTACCCACCTCTGGTTTTTGTGCCGACGAATACGCCGACATTGGTTCCTACACAGTCGGTGGCTGTTTCCCCTACACCTATGCCTACGCAGGCCCCGATTGAACAACAACCAACCAGCACCGCGGCCGCGACGCTTACCCCCATTGCCCCCCGTTTCACCATCACTGATATCCGCTCTGAACCTGCCAACCAGGCTCAATGGGAAGCCCTGGAACGGTTATGGCGTACTACTTACCCCCATCGTGATTATTACGAAGCCACTGTTCGTCTGGCCAATCTCCGCCTGGGAGATCGTACCATTACGGCTCCCCCATATAACCTGGGCCAGCGCCAAACTTTTCATGTGGATGGTGAAGATATTGAAGCGGTTTTGGTGGCCGCCACCGAACATGTTTATTTTTGGGTGCAAGTCGGGCTAGATTTAGATCCGACGGAAGTGACCGCGGCCGCGCAACGGTTTGAATCGGAATATTACGCCCGCATCACCGCTCTCTTTGGCCAGGAATGGCGCCCTGGGATGGACAATGACCCCCATTTCAGCATTCTTCACTTGCAAGACACCGGCGGAGATGAATTAGGTTACTTCGATAGCGCGGATCAATATCCCCAAACTATTAGCGACGCCTCAAACCAGCAGGAAATTTTCTACCTGAACATGGGTTCCCTGGACTTGAGCGAAGATTTATACTTTGGCACCATGGTGCATGAATACCAGCACCTCATCCAATGGTGGCTCGATCCCAACGAGACCGGTTGGATGAACGAAGGCCTCTCCCAACTGGCAGAAACCTATGTTGGGTTAGATACGGTGGAATTTCGGGATTATCTGACTGCCCCGGAAACGCAATTGAATGACTGGGCGTATGAAGAGGATGAAGAAGATGCGGTTTATGCCCATTACGCCGCCAGCTATCTCTTTTGCCTTTATTTATGGGAGCAACTGGGAGATGCGGCTATTCAGGAGTTAGCACGTCATCCTGCGGAGGGCCTGGCGGCGGTGCGTTCGGTTTTGCAAGGTTATCGCCCTGATTTAACCCTGGAGCAACTGATGGCCAACTTCGCGGCCGCGGTCTGGCTTGATAACCCAACGGCTGGCTCCGCCTACCATTTCCAACACCAAAACCTCAGCCAACCAGACTCAGCCGAGCGTATCAGTAACACCCCCGTCGAATTCACCAACACGGTAGATCAATACGGCATCAACTACCTGTCCCTCAACCAGAGCGGCTCTTACACTATCCGTTTCGCTGGCGATAGTACCGCCGAACTTATCACTGTACCCCCACCCAGTGGGGAAAAAATGTGGTTTTCCCCTGCCCTTGATGATATGAACGCCCAACTCACCACTACCTTTGATCTCACGGGTGTCAGTACAGCCGAATTAACCTTTTGGGCCTGGTATGAACTGGAAGAAGAGTACGACTTCGCCTATATCACCATTTCCACAGACAACGGGCAAACCTGGGATCTCCTTCTGCCCAACCATTCTTCCAGTGGCGAATATGGACCTGCGTTTAATGGGTTTAGTGGTGATGAAAACGACGCGACCAATCAATGGGTTCATGAGGCTATTAGCCTCAATCGTTACGTCGGTCAACCCATCCTGTTGCGTTTTGAAGTGCTAACCGATGGCTCGGTCACGGGTCGAGGATTCGCGATAGACGATCTGGCCATTACTGGCCCCGGCATTTCTTATAGTACAGACTTTGAAACGGCGGAAACCACCTGGGATGGAGATGGTTTTGTCTGGACAGGCTGGCAAATTCCCCAACAATGGGCCTTCCTCTGGATTCAAGAAGGCCAAACACCCCAAATCACCCCATTGCCGTTAGACATCTATAATCAGGGAGAATGGTCGCTTCAGGTAGAAAATGATTCTGTTTTGGTGGTGATGCCCCTGACGCCGTTTATCTATGAACCGGCCAATTATTGGTTAGCCGTTGAGTAGAGATAGGATAGTGGCAACAGGCATAATCTGAGGTTTTTTCGCCCTGCCGCTTTATTGCCGTGGCTACCCCCACCCCTAACCCCGCCCCCAGGGGCGGGGAATTTTTCTCGGCACGGTTTGGGGGCATCTGCCCCCAAACCGTGCCGGTGGGTTTCTTCCCTTCCCTCTGGGATCGCCGGGGGATGGGTCTTCCGCCTAAACCGACTCAAACTGTTGCCGCAAACAAAATGTCACTTTATGACAGGCCACACCCTCGGTTTGTCGCCAGAAACCCCCACCCCTAACCCCGCCCCCAGGGCGGGGAATTTTTCTCGGCACGGTTTGGGGGCAGACGCCCCCAAACTGTGCCGGTGGGTTTCTTCCCTTCCCTCTGGGATCGCCGGGGGATGGGTCTTCCGCCTAAACCGACTCAAACTGTTGCCGCAAACAAAATGTCACCTTATGACAGGCCACACCCTCGGTTTGTCGCCAGAAACCCCCACCCCTAACCCCACCCCAGGGGTAAGGAACTTTCCCCGGCGCGGTTTTTCGGGGCGAAGGCCCCGAAAAACCGCGCCGCCAGGGTTCCCCCTTCCCCTCGGGAAGGGGGCCAGGGGGATGGGTCTTCCGTTTTATCAACCCCCCTGTTTCATCTGTTCATACTGCGCTTCTAACTCGTGCCGTTTCTCTTCCATGGCTTGCCGGGCTTCGCGCAAAGCATCTTCCCATCGGGCTGTCGCCTCTGCACGCAATTCATTCCCCGACGCTGGTGTTAACAACAAAGCCGCGACACTGCCCACAACGGCCCCACACATGGCCCCTGCTACAAAACTAAAGAATTTATTCATCATGTTACATCTCCCACAGGTGAAATATTAAAGTCATTATACCATTGCCGGGTAAGGTTGGTGCAATGGCACCGGGCGACGTTTAGGGCGATTACCTGCTCCCCAGAATAAACCCATCCCCCTAACCATCATTGCCCAATTCAAAATTTAATCGTAACGACTAAGGCTCTCGAGGGCTGAGCTTGTCGAAGCCTCTTGTTGCCTTCGACAAACTCAGGCAACGGCTTAGCCGTTACATTTAATCAACAATTGCTCCCATTTGGCCCCCGCATTCTTAGCTGTAGGCATATTTTAGACGTGCCCTTAGCCCGCGGCCGCATGTGTTATAATCTCGGCTCATCATGTCTGAATACATCGAAATCCAAACCGAAATTTTAGATACACCCCATACCATTCGCTTCCACACCAACCTGCCCCTCACCGCTGAAGGCCAGGAACAGTACCACTCAATTGAAGCGATGGAAGAAGGTTCACCCGTAGCCCAGTTACTTTCGGGTATTGCTGGCATTGTATCCTGCACCCTGGAACAGGGAGACATCGTTATTCGGCGCGACCCGGAAACGGAATGGCATAATTTGGTAGCGGATGTCGCGGCCGCACTCAAGGAGTTCTTCCTGTGAATGATACCTTCTCTCATATCCCACCCCGCAGGGGTAAAGCCGCTCCAGTTTCCCGTCTCAGCTTTGCCCTCATCCTTTTTCTCCTTTTTCTGGTTGCCTGTGGGGGCAACGACGAAGCGGCAACCCTCACACCCGATCCTGCTATACCTCCCACTGCCACCTTCACCCCGGCAGAAACCCTGGCCCAGGCCGCCGCAGTCATGTTAGCCCTGGAAGGGGTACAAATTGAGTTTAGCCGTACCGGGGGAAACGTCTATCTAGATGAAGATGGTTTATTGATATTTAGCTCCGCAACCGTCGTCTATGACGCTCCAGATAAGGTACAGGCACGCGTTAAAGCCCTCACCAGCAACACCGCCCTGGAGATGGGATTTATTGCCATTGGCGAAGACAAATGGCTGACAAATCCGGCGACGCAAGCCTGGGAGCGATTGCCGGACAATATTCAGTTGGACCTGGCCCTGCTTTTTGATGAAACGGAAGGCTGGCGACCTTTGTTAACCAGTGATGCCACCAATATTCAACTGGTCGAGACGACTACCTTTGGGGATGTGACCCGTAATCATTACCGGGCGACGATTGCTGGGGAACGTGCGGCCGCGATCACCAGCAACCTTGTCCCCCCCCAAGATGTCACCCTGGATATTTTTATGGATCCGGCTACCCTTTACATCACCCAATTGGCCTTCACTACCCCCCTTGCTTCTGGTGAAAACACCGATTGGGTTCTCCAATTTAGTGAATTTGGTCTGGATGTGGAGATTGTCGCCCCCAATTAGACTGACGTTTTTATGACCAGTTTCACCCTTGGTTTGTCCCCGAAAACCGCGCCACCGGGGTTCCCCCTTTCCCCCGGGAATCGTTAGGGGATAGGTCTTCCGACTCAATTTACGACAGGCTTAGGTAAAGCTGTACGAGCCTGTCGTCACAGTTCTATAGGTTGTTTAGTAAGCGTTCAGTTATCCCGCCCGGGGGTTTTTGTCGTTTAAAAAATTAATCGGGTAATGAGTTGATTCGCCCACCCCCCCTGCGATTTCCGGTGGGAAGAGGGAAACACCAGGCGTGCTGTTATCGAGCGCGGCCGCGCTCGATAACCGGCACAGGAGAAAGTTCCCCGCCCCTGGGGGCAGGGTTAGGGGTGGGGGAAACCCTATTACCTGACTATTTTTTAAACAACAATTACGGCCAGGCGGGTCTGGTGGATGAATTTATATGACTGAGTCCACTGAAAAAAGGTCAAAACAGTTAAAAGCCCGGTTTCTTTTTCTCTGGAAGCGGCGGTTACATTAGTCAGAAACCGGGCTTTTTGCAGTAGACTCAAGACTGAACGCTTACTCCTTGATCCTTGGTTAAAACATAGATCTTATGGTTATCCTGAAACGCTTCATCGAGACCGCTAAAATGCGCCACGACTTCGGCGACCAGATACAGGTGCGTTATCGCCACACCGATGGCGAAGATTATGACACCTGGGTCAGTGGCGAAGAAGCCCGGCAACGGCTCAAAACAGCCGAACGGGAGAAAAAAATCAAAGGATTTCCCTGGAAATCCATCCTGAATGTGGGCAAAACGTTGCCGGAAAAGGGGAAAGCGGAAGCCAAACGGCAACTATGGGAGCGGTTGGGCGACGCATTGGATGACGTAGCCGGGGGGAATGTGATTGGTGATAGTTGGGTAGATGCGGTCCGCGGCCGCACTTCGCCCGCCGATCCCTACTCTGCCGAGAAACAAACCTGGCAAACCCACCTGCAAGACCCCACCTTTCGCGCCCAAATCCTCGAACTCGCCTGGCTCAACCTTTCCGGCTCCTTCCCCGAAGACCCCACCCCCACCGAACCAGATGACTGGGTAGGGGGAGAATAATTAATTGTTGAACAGGTGAATTGTTGAATTGTTAATGAGGCGTATGACCTTGTTCATTAACCCTTAACCGTTCAACAATTCAACAATTAATTATTCCTTTCCCTCTTGCTCTTCCTTCAAGCCACAAGTAACATATCCTCACAACTGTTGACTGTTTACTGCTCACTGTTTACTCCCCCATGAACTTCACCACCCCTCTGGCCCTGTTGCTTCTGCTGACTCTGCCCTACTTTTACTGGCTGGCGCGGCCGCAACGCATCACCTACATCCGCCCCCGCTGGCGTGACTGGGCCAGCCTGGGGTTACGCGTCCTCATCATCCTGCTCCTCACCTTCTCCCTCGCCGGAACCCAAACCGTCCGCGCCGCCGATGAGTTAGCCGTCGTTTTCCTCATAGATGTGTCCGACTCGATGGGGCCAGAGCAGGTAGCCCAGGCCGAGGCGTTTGTCCGCACCGCCATTGAGGAGATGGAAGCCACCGATCAGGCCGCCGTCATCGCCTTTGGGGCCAACGCCCTGGTAGACCGCCCCATGAGCCGTCTGGCCGAACTGGCCCCCGTCACCTCCGTACCCCAAACCCTACACACCGACCTGGCCGAGGCGATCCGGCTGGGGTTGGCGATTTTCCCGGCGGGCAGTGCCCGACGCATGGTTATTTTGAGTGATGGCGCGGCCACATTGGGGGATACCACCGAGGCGGCCCGGCTCGCGGCCGCGTCCGGGGTGCAAATTGATGTTGTGCCCATTGCCAGGGATGCGGCCGCGACCGAAGCCTTCATCGCCAGCGTCACCGCCCCTAGCCGCGTCACCCAAGGGGAAGCGTTCACCCTCAACATCACCGCCGAAAGCACGGCCAACATGCCCGCCACCCTGCGCGTCCTCGCCGGAAGCCAGGTCGTCTCCAGCGAAGCGGTGCAACTTAACGCCGGAAGCAACAACTTTGCCATTCGCCTGCTCGCCGCCGAACAAGAATTTGCCCGTTACCGGGTAGAACTCGTGCCCGCCCAAGACACCTACTTCCAAAACAACGAATTGGCCGCCTTCACCGAAATCACCGGCCCCCCCCGCGTCCTCGTCGTGGCCAACGATGGCACATTGGACGACAACGGCGAACCCTACCCCGACGAAGCCCCCGCCCTGATTCTGGCCTTGCAAGCTGTAGGGCTGGAAGTGGATGTGACCACCCCCGGTAGCCTGCCCGCCAGTCTGGCCGAACTGAGCAACTACGGCTCCATTGTCCTGGTCAACGTCAACGCCAAAAACCTCTCCCCGCGCAAAATGGAACTCCTGCAAACCTACGTCCGTGACCTGGGCGGTGGGTTGGTCGCCATCGGCGGGCCGCAAAGTTATGGCATGGGTGGCTACTTCCAAACCCCATTGGAAGCCACGCTCCCCGTGGATATGCAGATCAAAGATCAGGAACGGTTCCCGGCGGTCAGCATCGTCATCGTCATTGACCGCTCCGGCAGTATGTCCGTCAACGAAGGCGGGGTGCAGAAAATCCAGTTGGCGGCGGAAGGGGCGGTGCGCGTAGTCGAACTGCTCAATGATTTCGATGTGATCACCGTCATTCCGGTAGACACGGCCCCTAGTGATCCCATTGGACCCATCTCTGTGGCGGAAAGAGAACAAGCTATCAGCCTGATCCGGCAGATTAGCTCCGGGGGTGGGGGGATTTATGTACGCACGGGGTTGCAAGCGGCCGCGGACGCCCTGGCCGAATCGCCCAACGAAGTCCAACACATCATCATTCTGGCCGATGGGGCCGACTCTGAGGAGAAAGAGGGTGTGCCCGAACTGCTCGATTCGCTGGTGGCGCAGGGTGTGACCATCTCCTTCGTCAGCATCGGCAATGGGCCGGATGTGCCCTGGCTCCAGGAGATGGCCGAGCGGGGTGGTGGCCGTTTCCACTTCACCGACCGGGCCGCTAACTTGCCGCAAATCTTCACCCAGGAAACGACAGCTATCCAGCGCACCTATCTCATCGAAGAGCGATTTTTCCCCAGCCTGATCAGCCGTAGCCCCATTTTGGCCGGAATCGAAGCTGTGCCACCCCTGTTTGGCTATGTCGGCACAGCTCCGAAAGACGCCGCCCAGGTCATTTTGGAAACCCATCAGGGGGATCCGCTGTTGGTGGCCTGGCAATATGGCCTGGGTCGTTCGGTCGCCTGGACATCCGATGCGACGGGGCGTTGGGCTACGGATTGGGTGTCGTGGGCCGGGTTTGCCCAGTTTTGGGGGCAAGCGGTGCGCTGGACGATTTCCCAAAGCCGGGATACCAACGTGGAAACAGTGATTTCCTACCAGGATGAGAATGCCGTGCTGACGGTGGATGCACGAGACAGTAACGGCGTGTTCCTAAACAATCTGACGATGGAAGCCAATGTCGTCTCGCCCGCCGGGGAAACGACCAATGTGACCTTGCAACAGGTGGCTCCGGGCCGTTATGAGGCCGATTTTAACCCGGAGACGGCGGGAGCGTATTTTATCCGGGTGGCCGGAAGCCAGGCAGGGGAAGACGCGGCCGTCGGGCAGACGAGTGGCTGGGTGTTGGGGTATTCGCCGGAGTACCAGCAGTTTGGCGGGGACCCGCAATTGTTGGCGAGTGTGGCGGAATTGACCCGCGGCCGCGACCTGACCGACAATCCCCTCGCCGCGTTTGAGCACAACCTGCCCAGCGAAGCCACCACCCGCCCCATCTGGCACTGGCTCACCCTGCTGGCCGTCATTCTGCTTCCCATGGACATCGCTTTGCGGCGGCTCGTTGTCACCCGCACCGATATGCAACGGGCCTGGGCGGCCACCGGCGGCCGCGTTCTGCACCGTCTGTTCCCATCACCCATCGTAGACCCGGAGCGGGCGGAGCAGATGAGCAGTCTGTTTGAGGCGAAAGCGCGGGCGAAGAAAGGGGAGAGGGCAGAGGGCAGAGGTCAGAGTGAAGAGGAGTCGTCGTTTATACGGCCCATTGAGCGGGGGGAATCACCTACGACGAAACCAGAAATGCCTGTTACACCATCCACGCCTACCCCTGCGCCCCCTCGCACCCCCGCCACGCCCCGTGACAGCACCGCCCTGGCCTCACGCCTGTTAGCCAAAAAGCGAGAACAGCAGGAAGCAAGAAGGGATGAGGAGTAGAGGGGATAGAGATTTCTTTACAACTCTGCGGGTGTACGTCAAATCTGTGGCTGACCAGAGAATCGCTGTGGCTGGTTTCCTGCCCGTGCCACTTTGTATCTATAAAAGTGATGTGCACCCAGAATAGCGAGTATACCCACGTTTTGTGGGAGACCTGGCAGTTTTTAAAACCTGTCAGGTCTGTGCCCCACGATTTATGGGTATACTCCAGAATAGCCGATTTACTTGACACACCTATCCCGCCTGGATATAGTAACTCCATCATGTTAAGTCACCGTTTCTTTTTCTTCTTTAGCCACAACAACCGGGCCGCCACTGCGGAATCGGCTCTTTCTAGCTGACGAAGAAACAGAACAGAAAGAACCAGGATTTTGCCAAGACGCGGCCGCAACGCCGCGTCTTTTTTGTTGTCTCTCCAGGGGTATGGTATGCTTTCCGCCGCCAAAAAGAGAATACGAGTGTGCGAGTTTGCGAGTGTGCGGGCATCAATCACTCGCCTATTCGCAAACTCGCCACTCGCAAACTAAAACGAGGTTGTTCTATGTTAGATGAACTAGAAAAATTACACACCGAGGCACAAGCTGGATTAAACGCGGCCGCGACCACCGACGCACTTTCTATCTGGTTCCGCGATTACCTGGGAAACAAAGGGCACATCACCCTGATGACCCGGCAGGTGGGTCAACTCTCCGCCGAGGAGCGACCCGTGTTTGGTCAGCGTATCAACAGTATCAAAAAGAGCCTGCAAACCGCCTACGAAAGCCGTGAAGCGGAGCTAAAACTGGCCGAACTGGAAGCCAGTATCGCCGCCGACACCCTGGATGTGACGCTACCAGGAAAAATGCCGGTTCGCGGCCGCTTACACATCACCACCCAAACCCTGCGCCAGATTTACCGCATCTTCGGCGACATGGGGTTCCAGGTGTACCGCTCCCCCGATGTGGAAACGGACGCCTACAACTTCGAGCTACTCAACTTCCCGCCCCACCATCCGGCGCGAGAGATGCAAGACAGCTTCTACACCACCACCCCAGATGTGATCCTGCGTACCCACACCAGCGCGGGCCAGATTCGGGCCATGCGTGAATATCACCCCGAACCGATCCGGGTCATTTTGCCGGGCATGTGCTTTCGCAACGAGCAAATCACCGCCCGCAGTGAAATCCAGTTCAACCAGGTAGAAGGGTTAGCCGTAGGCACTAACATCACCTTCGCCGACCTGAAAGGCACACTCACCGAGTTCGCCAAACGGCTGTTCGGGGCCGACCGCCAGACCCGCTTCCGCGCCAGCTACTTCCCCTTCACCGAACCCAGCGCGGAGATGGATGTCAGTTGTTTTCTCTGCAACGCCAAAGGATGTCAGGTGTGTAAATACACTGGCTGGCTGGAAATTCTGGGCTGTGGCATGGTTCACCCCGTTGTGCTCCGTAATGGTGGCTACGACCCAGACCAGTACACCGGTTTCGCCTTCGGTATGGGGCCAGAACGGATCGCTATGCTCAAATACGGCATCAACGACATCCGGCAATTCTGGGGCAACGATTTACGGTTCTTACAACAGTTCTAGAGAGTAGGCGAGTGAGCGAGTCTGCGAGTAGCGAGTAATTAAAACACGCAGACCCGCCAACTCGCCACTCGCCAACTCGCAAACTTCACGAGGTTTACCATGCTCGTCCCACTTTCATGGCTTAAAGATTACGTCACCCTTGATCAGTCTGTCGCGGAGGTCGCTGAACTTTTGACCAATGCCGGACTGGAAGTAAAACATATCGAATATACCGGTATCCCTGGCGCCGATTTGGTCTGGGAACGGGATAAGGTGGTTCTGGGGCACATTCTCAAGGTAGAGCAACACCCGGACGCCGACAAACTGGTTTTGGCGACGGTGGAGTACGGCGGGGCACAGCCGGAAGTCGTTGTGACTGGTGCGCCTAACCTGTTCCAATATTTGGCGGAAGGGGATGTCCGCGGCCGCAACCTCTACTCCCCCCTGGCTCTCGAAGGGGCCACCCTGTACGACGGCCACAAAGAAGGGCGCAAGAAAGCCGTGCTCAAGGGCAAGGCCCTGCGTGGCATCTTCAACCGCTGTATGCTCTGCTCCGAAAAAGAGTTAGGCATTAGCGACGAACATGATGGCATCATTCTCATGGTCAAGGATGACCATTCGCCTGACTATCAGCCCGGAACCCCGATACAGGATGTGTTAGGCGACGCCGTGTTGGAAATAGACATCATTCCCAACATCGCTCGCTGTGCCTCGATGGTGGGTGTGGCGCGAGAATACGCCGCCCTGACCCATCAACCCATGCGTTACCCCTCTTATGATGTGCTCATGGAAGGGGCTGGTGATGCTACCCAAATGGTCAACATCACCACCGCCGACCCGGAACTGAACCCTCGCTTCGTGGCGCTGGTGATCGAAGGGGTAGAGCAAAAACCCAGCCCCCACTGGATGCAACATCGTTTGCGTCTGGCCGGACAACGCCCCATCAACGTCGTTGTGGACATCAGCAATTACGTTATGCTGGAGATGGGCCAACCTAATCACACCTTTGACTATGATATGATGCGCCAGCGGGCCAATGAGTACGCCCCGGATGGCCCCATCCACATTCACACCCGTCTGCCCCAGGCCGGGGAAACTGTCACCACGTTGGATGGGGCGACCCACCAACTCCAGCCGTTCACCATTCTTGTCACCGATCCAACGGGTAATTTGAGCATCGGTGGCATTATGGGGGGGGAGAACAGTGAGATTAAGCCGGAGACGAAGAATGTGTTGTTGGAAGCGGCCGCGTGGAATTTCATCAACATTCGCAAAAGTAGCACCCGGCTCCTCTTGCATACCGAGGCCAGCTTTCGCTTCAGCCGGGGCGTCCACCCCAGTCAGGCCCTTCTCGGGGCCAAACGGGGGGCGGAGCTGTTACGGAAATTAGCTGGCGGCCGCGTTGTGCCCGGCATCGTGGATTACTACCCCAAACCACCCACCAGCATCAAGGTCAAACTCGACCTGGATTACGCCCGCCGTCTCAGCGGCCTGGACCTGACCGGCCGCGAAATGGCCGATCTTTTACAACGATTAGAGTTCAAAGCCGACTTACACGCCGATCATCTCCATGTTGTTGTGCCTGATTACCGCATGGACATTGAAGGTGGTCATGATCTGGTCGAAGAAATCTGCCGCCTCTACCGGTATGAACGCATCCCCCTGACCGTTTTGGCCGACACTCTGCCGCCGCAACGAGGCAATCTGAAATTGGAGTTGGAGGAGCGGATCAAGGATGCCCTGGTGCAGATGGGGCTACAAGAGGTCATCACCTACCGGCTCAGTTCGCCCACGCATGAGGCCAAACTGCTCCCCGGCACACCGCCCGATGATCGGCCCTATGTCACGTTGACCAACCCCATCTCCCCGGAGCGGTCGGTGATGCGCCATAGTTTGCTGGCCTCGGTGCTGGAAGTCGCGGCCGCGAACACCCGTTATCAATCCCGTGTCGCCCTCTTTGAAATTGGCCCCGTCTACCTGGCGGATGAGGATGCCGTGTTGCCCACCGAACTGGCCCGGCTGGCTTTAGTGATGACCGGCCAACAACAAGAACTCTCCTGGCACAATCAAGAACCGGAACCGATCACTTTCTTCGATTTGAAGGGGGTTTTGGAAGGGTTGTTCGGGACGTTGGGACTGGACGTGTCATATGAAGCGGCGACCCATCCGAGTTTCCGTCGCGGCCGCACGGCCCGCCTGCTCCTCGGTGAAACCCAGATCGGCCTCATGGGCGAACTCCACCCCCTGGCTGTCGAAAATCTGGACATGCGCCTGGAGAAAAACCAGCCCGTTTTGGCCGCCGATATTGATCTGGAAGCCATCTACCACCGGGTTCCCCCCATCCGGCCCTACACGCCACTCTCCGCCTACCCGGCCATCCATGAAGATTTGGCCATCGTCGCCCCCCAGACAGTCTCCTCGGATGCAGTGACGCAGGAGATTCGCAAAGCGGGTGGTTATTTGCTCAGTCAGGTGGAACTGTTCGACGTATTCAGCGGCGGCTCCCTACCGGCGGGGCATCGCAGTCTGGCCTATCACCTCACCTACCAGGCCAGCGACAAAACCCTTACCGACAAAGACGCCCGCAAAGTCCGCCAACGCATCATCGCCCAGTTGGAGCGCAACCTCGGCGCGAAGTTAAGAGAGTAACCTGTAATCAATGGTCAATAGCTCATTTGTCGGCTCTTTGGGAATCCAGGAGGTTGACATCCGATGTACGGGCTGGCCTTGTGCCTGCCCCGTGTGGGGCAACCACAAGGCCAGCCCGTACCCCACGAAATCCTGAAGACCTATTTGTCTTTGACAATTGGCTATTGACCATTGACCATTTCCCCCTCCCTTGCCCTCCACTCATCATGGCCAAAACCACCGACATCGGTACCAAACGGCTCATCAGCCTCTCCCCGGTAGCCTGGACTCGCTGGCTGACAGGTGATCCAACGCTTGAAGTGCTTGACATTCTCTCTGGCGAATTTCAATGGCTCAGTCGAAGCAATGACGCCCTCATCAAAGTCCAATCCGCGACCCACGGCACACATTTGTTAGCCAACGAAATCCAATTCCGCCCTGACAAACGGATGCCGCGTCGTCAGCGGGCTTATGTCGCCCTGGCCGAAGAGAAATACGAATTGCCGGTTTACCCGGTCGTCGTCAATATTTTGCCCCCTGCACCCGCCACCCAGATTGATACCAGCTTCCACTCAGAGTTTCGGGGCATCATGGCGCACCAGGATTTTCATGTCATAAACTTGTGGGAAGAAGACGTTGACCAGGTTTTCCGCGAAAACTTGACCCCCTTGCTTCCTTTTGTGCCTATTTTGAAAGGGGGGCAGAGCGAATCACGCTTGAAGCAAGCCGTGATCCAGCTTCGTGCCGACAAAACAATGGTTGAGTTTGAATCGCTACTTGCGTTTTTTGCTAGCTTTGTTTTAGAATCAGAGGTAGTGCAACGTATATTGAGGTGGGATATGTTGGTTTTAAGAGAATCACCCTGGTATCAAGAAATCTTGCAAGAAGGTATCCAAAAAGGGGTACAACAAGGGCTGGAGCAAGGGCTGGAGCAAGGGCTGGAACAGGGGCTGGAACAAGGCGAGGAGCAAGGCCAACTTAAATTACTGTTGCGCCTGTTGACCCATGAATTGGGACCACTACCGGCTGAATTAACGGAACGTATTCGACGGCTACTCTCGGAGCAATTACTGGCTTTGTCGGATCAGTTATTTGATTTGGAGACGGTAGATGATTTAGAAGAAGCCGTTGCCCATTTGGATGTCTGAAACGACGTAAGATCCTCATTTTTTGTAACTATTAACCCTCTCGAGGGCTGAGCTTGTCGAAGCCAATTTGCCTTCGACAAGCTCAGGCAACAGGCTTAGTAGTTGCCATTTATTGTTCATTACAGGCGAGCGTTAGCTCGCCTGTTTTTGTTGTAAAATGTTTGGGACATTGGTGTGTTGGTTCGTAGACCTTTTTTATGAGTAAACTGCACTTTGATTGGCAAACGGATGGGGATAATGATTGGGATGGGCCTGAGACGCTCTTGGAATCAAGTCAGAAGTCTCGCGGCCGCGTTCCTCGCCTGCTACTCCTTTTCCTCTTCCTACTTTTCAGCCTGACCGCTGGGGGTCTGTGGCAACTCGCTCATCGGGTCAACACCGTCAACGATGAAACTGTTGCCGCCGTGCGTGCTGTCGCTCAACTTATCCACCAATCGGCTTTTACCCAAGACGATGACCTCTTTCACAGTCTGATTCTGCGCCAGGATGGAGCCTGGATCGAAAATCAACAACGGTTGGTACAACGGCAACTTTTTCTGGACCGTGCCCCATTGGGACTCTGGGCGGCTCCTCTAAGTGAGTCTGCCCCCATCACTGTTACCCTTTCACCTGATTTGCAGACAGCG
The DNA here is from genome assembly GCA_018004935.1 of Chloroflexota bacterium. Classification (GTDB taxonomy): domain Bacteria; phylum Chloroflexota; class Anaerolineae; order Promineifilales; family Promineifilaceae; genus Trichofilum. The sequence goes on from JAGNBF010000023.1 coordinate 65,270, forward strand.
TTAGTCGCGGCCGCGCTCCCCTACACCGCTGAAATTGCTCCCGGCAGTACCCAGCCCATCACCTTGCAACAACTCACCCGCTATGAAAAACAAGACGGTTACTGGCTAATGACCCCCTTACCCGATGATTTTGCCTTTTGGGGAGAATGGCAGGTTATCAGCCGCCCCTTCCTGCGCCTGACCTACCCCGCCCGTGATGCTCATCTGAGCCAACGGCTGGCCGATGATCTGAGCCACCAAATTGATCACCTTTGCCAAACGCTCACCTGTCCTTCTGATTTCCAACTGGAACTCCGATTCACCCGGGATCGTGATGCTTTGTGGCGACTCCAGGAGCGGCCGCAAAACTCTTTGCGCCAGATCATTAACCTGACAACCCTCTACCAAATGTGGCTCCCCACCCCAACACTGGTTGGGATACCTTTAGAAGAGGCGGGTTATCAAGCTTTGCTTTATGGATATGGCAACTGGATTGCCACCCGTATGGCTACGGAGTGGCAAGATTGGTTGCCGGTAGAGTTAGAAGCGTATTTGGTGGGGCAAGGGTTGCATGTACCCTACCCGGTAGGGTATCGGCCCTATCAGGATGTAACCCTTTCTCTCGCAGATGGTCCCGCCCAGGATGTTTTGGTTTTGTGTGAAACGGATGCCCTTCACCTCTACCGGTATCAGGTCGCGGCCGCGACATGGTCCCTTGACCCCGCCAACAGACTTTGGTCACGGCGCTCTCTCTCCAGCCAACGGGCACAATTCCTCCCCCTACCCGACGATGCCAGTCTGCTTTTTTGGTTTGAAGCGGAGGTTAACGGGCAAAATCAGTCCCAATATTGGCATTGGGATGGGCAAACGGGGGTTCTCCTGGGGCACACTCAACCTGCCTTTACCGCCCAACAATGGCGCAAAATGCTCCCCCATCCCGATCCGGATAATCGCTATCTGCCCCTGGTAGAGCCTATGGGTGACTCTCTTTTCGCCTATCGCCGCCTGACCTGGAATGGTGCCGATCCGCTGGGTGCACCCTTTTACGAGCGACCGGTCTGGTCCCCAGGGCTAAACTTTGCTCTTTTGGAAGGTGAAAATAGGGGGCTGGCCCACACTGACGCGGCTGGTACCTACCGTGTCTATCTAGGGCAGGGGCACTCGCCCTTCTGGCTGGATGAAGATACGTTTGGCTATGTTCGTTATCTGGATGACAAAGAAGGGGAAGCCACGGAGGTGGTTGTGGTTAATCGTTTAGATGAGCAGGCCATTCGGTTGCACCAGACAGTAGTCATAACGGGAGAGGATCTGGCCGCGGCCGCGCCCTTCTTCGGTGAGCGTAGCCCCATGTTTATTTATCAGGCAATCCAGAGTCCGACTGAACCAGCTACCTTGCTCATCCTGGCCCGTACGATCACCCATGGCACGGTAGACATGAGTTATCTCTTCACTCTGGATGTGAATGACGGCCACCTGATCCTTTTAGCTCGAGACAAACGTTTAGGCGAACCGATCAGCTTTAGCTCCGATGGCCGGTATGTAACGCGGTTAGCCTATGAATCCCTTTATTGGATACTGACAGTGCATGATTTGTACACAGGCAATGAGCAACAATGGACGGCCTCGATTGCTAATACCGTAGCCTGGGAACGGCGTTATGATTGGACTGAGGATGGTCGCTGGTTGGTCCTGGCCGAAGATGATCTCTTACGCCTGTTGGCGGTAGGTGAAGAGTATGAACAGCGGGTGTTATTGCCGGAGCCGGGTTGTTATGCGGTGGGGTGGGCAGACAGATGAAAACCGAACCAAAAGTGCGGCCGCGCCTGAGTGCCAATGGAGAATTGGCCATGGTTCAAAAGTCGTCGGCATACGGTGCTTAACAATACGTAGGGCGATTTGGTAAAAGATCTGTTTCATTTCAGTGGAGAGGAAGAAAATAATGAATCGGTAAATTCGTGAATTGTTGAATGATTAACCAGGAGAACCCACTCGGCGGGCAAAATCGGGAGTTTCACCCCCGATTTTGCCCGTCTTAAAAAAACTCCCCGCCCCTGGGGGTTGGGGGTGGGGGAACTCCACGTAGGCAACAGTACGCTCGAAAAATGGCCCAAGCTGTAGAACAGCCTTTCAGGCTGTTCGCCCTGCATAGCCTCGAGGGCTGAGCTTTGCCGAAGTCCGGCTCCGCCTGTATAGAGAGCGCACAGTCTGGAAAGGCTGTGCTACGCCCAGTTGACGGCCGGGCGGCCTCACCATTTTTAGACGTTCAGGCCAAATTGAGAATTGCTGGAGCGTCTACCGCTTCATGAACAGTTCAACAGTTCAATAATTAATTATTCAACTCATTTGAAACACACCCTTTGGTAAATCGCTCACTGGATGAGTTGCCAAATCGTCCTACAAATTTATAAAGCAAACCTGAACCATGCCGAGAATTGTTACGGGGCAGGCACAAGCCACTATCCTTCCCCTAAAAATCGCCTCTCCCCCCAAAACTATTTGTGACATTCATGATCTATAGAGCGGGTTCCCTCTTCCCAAACAGGGTTTAGGGAAGGGGTTCATGTTGACGCCAAGGCCGTCTCCCTAAACCGGGGCCAAAAGTTGTTCCAGACGATCCACATAGCTGGCTAAAACCGCAAACGTCGTTTCAACGGCTTCTGGAGTAGTGAGATCAACCCCAGCCAATTTCAGAGCGTCCAGAGGGTAGAGAGAGCTACCGGTGCGTAAGAATTGCCGGTAATTGTCTACCGCACCTGGCTTACCGGCCAGAATACCTTCGGCCAGGGCATGAGCACCAGAAATGCCAGTGGCGTATTGGTAAACATAGAAGTTAGCATACAGATGTTGAAACTGTGCCCAGGTAATACCCACGCGCTCCCGATCAACCGTTACATCGGGACCAAACCCTTCGCTAAACAGATCTGCCGCCAGACCGATCATGCTGTCAGCAGTGAGGGCCTGCCCCTTTTCCGCCCGTTCGTGCATTTCTAACTCAAAACGAGCCAGGTTAGGCATAATAAAAAAGTAACGGTGGAAGTTAGACATCGCTTCTTCGATGAGGGCGATTTGCAGGTGAGGGTCCGGGTTGGTGTGGAGCAAGTGGGCACGAACCAGAGCCTGGTTGAAGTTAGAAGCCACTTCGGCGACGAAAAGACCATAATTGGCGTAAACGTAGGGTTGTGTCTGGCGGCTGTAGTAGGAGTGCAGGGAGTGACCGAGTTCATGGGCCAGGGTGCTGAGGCTGAACAGGTCGTTGTGATAACTCATTAGAATGAAAGGGGGGGTGTCGAAGGAGCCGCTGGAGAAAGCGCCCATTCGTTTGCCCTGATTGGGGTAAACGTCTACCCAGCGCTCTTCTAAACAACCACGCTGTAATACCTGAACGTAGTCATCGCCTAGCGGCCGCATTCCTGCGGCAATCCAGGCAACCGCCTGTTCATAGGGCAGGTGGTGTTCCAGGGGGGTAAGGGGGGCTTTGACATCATAGGCATGAAACTGTTCATAACCAAGAGCCTGTTTACGGAGCCGCCAATAACGATGCCAGGTGGGTAAATTGGCTTTGTAGGTGTTGATGAGGTTGTGAAATACCTCGGCGGGGATGAAGTTGCTGGTAAGAGCCGCATCCAATGAGGATTGGTAGCCGCGTACTCGCGCCATAAAAACATCCCGTTTGATGGCCCCCGCCAGACTGGTGGATAGGGTATTTTTGTAGGTCAGATGGGCGTCGGCATAATTCTCAAAGGCCGTGCGGCGTACTTCCCGGTCTGCATGGGTAATGAGGGCGTCTATGGTTCCCTGGGTGAGTTCGTGAGTGGTTCCATCGCTGGCCGTGGCCGGGGCAAATTTCAGGTCAGCATTGAGTAAGATACCCCCAACTGAGGTAGCGGTGCCGATCATATCCTGTGATAAGCCTAATACCTGTTCGACTTCGGCGGAGCGGACGTGCATTTGTTGTTTTTCTAGTTGGGCAAAATAATGCTCCAGGTGTGCCAGGCGGGGTTCGGCGGTGCGCCATTGGTGCAAGGTGGTGAAGCCGATGGCTATTAGTTCGGGGCGAACGAAGGCGGTGAGGGCCTGGGTTTTGCCCGCGAGGGTACGGGCACGATCATATTTCGCGGCCGCGACCTGATCCCCGGTGTCTACAGCCTGAAACATCATGGCATAGATGAGGATTTTGTGGACGTTGCGGGTGGCTTGTTCGACCGCTTCCAGGGCGTCGGCCAGAGTAGCGGCATTTTCATGGAGATGGTTCTTGTATGCGGCCGCGGTCTGTAACTGACTTTCCAGAGTGGCTATAGCCGCTTCCCAGGCCTCATCGGTTGGGAAAACGGTAGCGGCGTTCCAGGTGTAGGGGATAGGGACTTCTTGGCGTTTGGGGACAGTGGACATGACGACTCCTCGGAAATTATTCCACCAAAAACGAACGATGATTAAGATTTTAGTAACTTTACAGCCGTGCGGGAGAAACCGGGTTTTTGCATAGGCCAACTCAGGCTCTACAAGAGAAAAACCGGGTTTCTGGTGTGTATAGTTACAGATTTTAGGGTCTTTGGGATTTCGCGGGGTACGAGCAACCCTTGTGGTTGCCCCACACTGGGCAGGCACAAGGCCAGCCCCTACATTTGGTGCCAACCCCCTGAATTCCCAAAGAGCCAGATTTTATTTGTAAAGGTGGCGTTTGGGCGTTTGTTAGTAGATCGGGTACGGGGATCCGCCTCTAACCGTAGGTGTTGACCCGGTGAATTTTCCCAACGCTTTGATTTTATCATGGTGATTATGCCTTGCCCGTGGACGAAAGCAACCTCAACAATTCTCAATTTAGCCAACGGTTAAACCCGTTGAACTTCAGGCGCACGCTCGAAAAATGGCCCAAACCGTAGAACAGCCTTTCAGGCTGTTCGCCCTCTCGTGAAAACACACTGTATAGAGAGCGCACAGCCTGGAAAGGCTGTGCTACCCCAGTTGACGGCCGGGCGGCCTCACCATTTTTAGACGTTCAGGCCAAATTGAGAATTGCTGGACTAAGTAAACGTCTAAAAATAAGCTGGGTGGCGCGGTCAGGAGACCTGCCACAGCAAAAAGGGAAGTTATTCTTAGACGGTTACTAAGAGCTAATTTCTTGTCCAGGTTAGGGGAGATTGTTTCTAATAAAATAACAACAGTGTGAATTTAAAATAAAGGGTAACTATTCAGGTGTCCCAAAGTATTTTCACGCCCGGCGTGGCAATTCTCTCTGGGATCCTCACCCCTGGCCCCTTTCCCCAAGCGGGAGAGGGCAGTTAATTCTCTCTCTCCACTGGAACCAGGAAACCAGAAGGCAGGGATGAGGATGAATAGTTGTGAATAAGGATTATCATCACTGTGGCTCTTTAGGGACTCAGGGGTGATACTTGGGAATGAGAACTAAATAAGGGTCTTCGGGATTTCAGGGGGGTGATACCATCTGGGCAATCCTTGTGGTTGCCCTCGACAGGGAAGGCACAAGGCCAGCCCCACCCCACGAATTCCCAAAGAACCAATTATATTTAGCCTTTCAGACAGGTTCTAAGGAGATGTGACAATGTTTTTTGATCCGCTGTATCTGATTCTGGCGTTACCGGCGTTGTTGCTGGGGATGTATGCCCAGGCACGGGTGCGAAACAATTTCAGTAAATATTCCCAGGTGCGCACATGGCGTGGCTTGACCGGGGCTGAGGTGGCCCGATCTTTGCTCAATACACAAGGTTTGTATGAAGTGCAGGTTGAGGAGTCGCAAGGATTCTTGAGTGATCATTATGATCCTCGGAGTAAGACGTTGCGCCTTAGCCCAGATGTGTACCGTTCGCCTAGCGTCGCGGCCGCGGGCATTGCCGCTCACGAAATGGGCCACGCTTTGCAACATGCCCATGGTTATGCCCCCCTGCAATTGCGTAGTGCCCTGGTCCCGGCAGTTCAGTTTAGCAGTAATCTGGCCCCCTGGATTATCATCGTGGGGATGCTCCTACAGTGGACATCGCTGGCCTGGGTGGGGGTCATTCTGTTTGCGGGGGCCGTGTTCTTTTCGTTGGTTACACTACCGGTGGAATTTGATGCCAGTCGGCGAGCCAAGCAACTCCTGGTGAGTGAAGGGGTGCTTTCGGCGCAAGAGGTGGAAGGGGTGAATAAGGTGCTGGACGCGGCCGCGTTGACTTATGTTGCGGCCGCGATTGCGGCCGTGGGCCAGTTGCTCTATTGGATTCTACGTCTTTCTGGGGCGTCGCGCCGCGATTAACAGCTTCGGGGGTAGCCGACTTCTTCCATCCTTCCCATAAATTCACTTAACATAATCGCCGTTGCTCCCCACACCTTATGCTCACCCACTGCGTAATAAGGGATTTGTAACGTCAGACCGTTGAAATCACGCGGCTCCTGGCGTTTTGTGGTGGGGTTTAGCAAGTGGCTAAGAGGTACTTCGACGATTTCCGCGACTTCCCATTCAGCGGGGTAGAAAGTGGGCGCGGCCGCGAGCCAGCCCACAAAGGGGTGTACCTCAAAATCAGACGGGGGAATATAAATAGGGGTTAGTTCCCCTAAAACATGGATTTGTGCCGCATCTACACCTACTTCTTCATGCGCTTCCCGCAAGGCTGTCTGAGTCAGAGATTCCCCCTCATCTTGCCGCCCACCAGGGAAAGAGATTTGCCCGGCATGAGAATTCAGATCATCACGGCGTCGTGTGAGAACCAGGTGTAATTGGTCTTGTTTGGGGTACAACAGAAGCAAAACCGCCCCAATCCGCGGCCGCCCGCTCAAATTTTCTGGCCGCCGAATAGGGCGAGGTACTGGAGCCATCTGGCGTTGATGCGTGACCGGATCAAAATCGGTCAGGTTGAGAGCTTGTTGGATTAATTCCAGTGATGCGTTCATAGCCGGGATTCTACCCTGAAAATGGCCAAGCGGCGCGGCCCTTGGGTGATGAATATCCCTCAAAGGCCGCGCCGCAAAAGGTTTCTCCCTATGGAGTCAAGCCTTGTCTGTTCCAACTATAGACCTTAAGATAATGATTTTGAGTAGAGGCTGGCCTTGTGCCTGCCCTGCACTGGAGCAACCACAAGGGTTGCCCGTACAGTCAAAATCTTTTTCTTAAAAGCTATAGCAATTCTCATTTTGACCGATAAACGTTCCGTAATCCGCCCGGCGGTTAACTGGGTAGCACAGCCTTTCCAGGCTGTGCGCTTTCTAAACAGTTTGTTTTCACGATAGGGCGAACCGCCTGAAAGGCTGTTCTACGGTTTGGGTAATTTTTCGAGCGTGCGCCTAGAATCCAACGGTAGACGTTTCGTTAATCCGCTCGATGGTCAACCCGCCGGGCGACCTCTACATTTTTAGCGGCCGCCCGGCCCAATTGAGAATTGCTGTGTTACAACCGAAATGGTCCTATCCCTGGCTACGGAATAACTCCCGGACAATAATATTGCGTTGAATTTGGCTTGTACCTTCATATATCTGGTAAATCTTGGCATCCCGCATCAATTTTTCTACCGGGTACTCAGCCATATAACCATAACCACCAAAAACCTGCACCGCATCTGTCGCAATCTTCATTGCCTTATCAGCGGCATAGGCTTTGCCAATCGCAGAAATTGTGGTGTTTTTAATCCCTTTATCTATCGCCCAGGCTGATTTCCACACCAGCAAACGGGCCGCTTCCACTTCCATGGCCATATCGGCAATCATGTGTCCAATTGCCTGATGTTGCCAGATAGGTTTGCCCATTGCCGAGCGCCCTTTCGCATATTTGATCGCCTCATCCAGTGCCCGTTGCGCCAGCCCCACTGCTCCGGCGGCTGTACCCGGACGGCTACGATCAAACACCTTCATGGCGGTAATAAAACCCGTGCCTTCGTTGCCCAGACGATGACTGGCTGGAACTTCTACATTGTCAAAAACCACTTCGGCTGTATCAGAGGCGTGCTGGCCCATTTTGTTGAATGGTTTACCTACACTAACCCCCGGCCAATCGCGCTCCACAATAAAACAACTCATGCCGTTGTACCGCTGTTCTGGGTTGGTGTAAGCAAATACCGTGAAGAAATTAGCAACGGTTGCTCCGGTGATGAAGGTTTTATTGCCATTGAGGATATATTTGTCTCCCTCATGGCGGGCGGTTGTGCGAATACTGGCTACATCAGAGCCAGCTTCTGGTTCGGTGAGGCAATAGGCCGCCATTTGGCCATTGGCCAGGCGGCCGCCATATTCCTTCTTTTGGCCTTCTGTACCGGCAATCCGAATGGGTAGATAGGCCAACGCATTCACGCCGATTGCGGTACTGACGCCCGTACAACCCCAGGCTAACTCCTCCGTCACAACCACTTCCTCGAATAGGCTTAGGCCCAGGCCACCATGTTCTTCGGCTACGTTCATTGTGGTCAGCCCCATCTCCTGGGCTTCACGGATGAGGGGCCAGGGGTATTCGTGGGAATGGTCATACTGTTCGGCGTTGGGGGCAATCTTCTCGCGGGCAAAACGGCGGGCTAATTGTTGAATCTCTTTTTGTTCATCGGTCAGTTCAAAATGAACCGACAGTCCCTGTGTGTGATTCATCATTATCTCCTCTACTGGAAACTATATACTGTTTGCGGTCAGTTACGGCGCTTTTTATGCTGTGGCGATCTCCTGACTGAGCCACCAATATGTGACCGTGATGGGTATAAATTACATGACTGGCCCTTGTTCGGCCTTAGAAATGTCAATGGTCATCGCCCCATCTTCATTGCCGGTATCCAGTACGGCCGAGCGCATAATCAGCCGCTTTTCGGCAATTGGCCCTTCCACGTATACGCGTGAAAAGGCAAATCCTTCTACCTCAGCACTATCACCTACGAGCACATCTCCTACCAGAGCGACACGTGTACCGCCGGGGGTATCTACTTGACGTCCTTTCAGGTCGCCTACTTTAATCCAGCTTTCGGCATCACTATATTCGTTGCTATCGGTGACGACATCGGAACGGTTTACCAGAATGGCATCTATGCCCATTACTTTGACGTTCGGTAAGGGGATAATGAGATCTTTGCGTTTCAATAAACCTTCACGCCCCAGGTGTAATCCCATCACCTGGGAAAGTTCTTTATTGAGGTATAAATCTTTTACTTCGCCAATATGACGCCCTTCGTTAATGCTGATAACCGGTTTGCCGATAATGTCCTTACCAAAACGCATGGTGAGCCTCCTGTGGAAAAAGTGCTGTGGAGCGAGGATTGAGAGCTGATTTCTTAGAGATTTCTGCTGGGGGTCAAACCTCTTCCTGAACGGGGTTGGGTAAATATGTAGGTGACATTATAACTTGATTTTGTCAGGGATGGAAGAGGTTTTGACACGGTGCGTTATTGGGATAATTTGCGGCCGCGGTACCTTCACGCTTTGAGGACACCTGACAGGCTTCCTAAACCCGCCAGTCAGCGTCCCACGATTTATAAGCATACCCCCGCGTCCCTTTCCCCTTGTCATTCATGCTATAATTGCGTCATAATCCAAGAAGCAAGGTCTTGGCCCCAACACACTTTACCGTGAAAGCCACCCCGTCTCTGACCCCGTAGACGCGATCAAGAAAATGGCTTGACCGTTTCCGCGAAAGCCTCTTGCTACTCTGCCCGTAACCTGAAACGGGAATAATCCCTAACGTAACCTGTACCATATTTCTTATCTAATCTGCGCCTATCAGCGTTAATCGGCGGACAAAATCTTATGACACCAACACAAATCGAACTGGCCCTGGAACGTATTTTGCCCCGTGTGACCAAACCGGGCCGCTACACCGGTGGCGAATACAACCAGGTTGTGAAAAACTGGGACGACATCAACTGTAAAATCGCCCTGGCCTTCCCCGACATCTACGACCTGGGCATGTCCAACCTGGGACTGATGATCCTCTACGACATCATCAACAGCCACCGTAAACTCCTGGCCGAACGGGTCTACACCCCCTGGCAGGACATGGAAACTATCCTGCGCGAGAAAAACATCCCTCTGTTCTCCCTGGAAACCAAACACGCCATCCGCGATTTCGATATCCTGGCTTTCACCCTGCCCTACGAACAACTGTTCACCAACGCCCTCAACCTGATGGACCTGGCCGGGATGCCTATCCGCTCCCTGGAACGTGATGAAAGTTACCCGCTGGTCATTGCTGGCGGTCATGCCGTCACCAACCCCGAACCGATGGCCCCATTCATTGATGTGTTCGTCATCGGCGAAGGGGAAGAGGCGATTTTACGCCTCGCCGGAACCGTGCAGATGATCCGTCACCTGAGCCGCGAGGAACAACTGCGCCACATCGCCCAAATCGAGGGCTGTTATGTCCCCCGCTTCTATGAAGTCGAATATCACGACGATGGCGCGGTTCGGCGTATTTTCCCCACCGTACCGGAAGCCCCGGCCAAAGTGCTGAAAACCATCGTTCCCGTCATGCCACCGCCCGTGACCAAATTCATCATTCCCTTCATCGAAACGGTGCATAACCGTGCCCCCATCGAAATCATGCGTGGCTGTACCCGGGGATGCCGCTTCTGCCATGCCGGGATGATCACCCGCCCGGTGCGCGAGCGTCCGGTGGATGAGGTACTAGAGGCGATGGATCAAATTCTGGAAGAGACGGGTTACGAGGAAATCGCCCTGCTCTCCCTGTCATCCAGCGATTACACCCACGTGCTAGAACTGACAGAAAAGATCGGTCAGCGGTTTGGCCCGCTGGGGCTGAACATTTCTCTGCCCTCGCTCCGCATCGAATCCGTCTCTACGCAACTGATGGATAACCTGGGCGACAGCAAACGGAGTGGGTTCACCCTGGCCCCGGAAGCGGCCACGGAGAAGATGCGAAACATTATCAATAAATTTGTGACCCACGAAGAATTGCTGGACACGGCGCGGGAGATTTTCCGGCGCAACTGGCGCACCATTAAGCTCTACTTCATGATCGGCCACCCCATGGAAGAGATGGAAGATGTGGAAGCCATCATTGACCTGTCCAAACAAGTATTGGCCGAGGGGCGCAAGTTTCATGGCAAAAAGGCCAGCGTCAATGTGGGCGTCAGCACCTTCATTCCCAAACCGCACACCCCATTCCAATGGGAGCCGATGGACGCCGTAGAAAAGGTTTACGCCAAGCTGGATGTGCTCAAGCGGGAGTTGCGCGGGCAGGGGTTACTCTTGCGCTGGAATGATCCCAAAGAGTCGTTGTATGAGGGGTTCCTGGCGCGAGGCGACCGGCGGGTGGCCGAGGTGGTGGAACGAGCCTGGCGCAAAGGGGCCAAATTCGATGCCTGGATGGAACATTTTCATGAGAATCAATGGCTGGAAGCATTTGCCGAGGAAGGGTTAGACCCGGCTTTTTACACCCACCGCAAACGGCGCATTGATGAGGTGTTTCCCTGGGAGCATATTGATGTGGCAGTGACGAAGAAGTTCCTGACGCAGGATTATTTGATGAGCCAGAAACAGGAGACGCGGGTGGATTGCCGTCACCAATGTTTTGCCTGTGGCATTTTGCCCAAGTTTACCGCCACCCGCCGGGAAACGGAGCCAGAGGCGTGGGAGTGCCCCCCGGTGACGAAGGTGGCCGACCGACAGAAGCGGGTGGCTTCGATTCCGTTGGCGGTGATGGGTTGAGGGGAGGTGTAATGGTGGGAACGCGGCCGCGACATCCCGCCCTATTCATCGTTAAGCAGAAACTGCCAGGTGTACTCTTTCGTTTCGCCCGATGTCTGCCTGAATTGAAACAAGACGGTATGTATTCCGACATCAAGACCGACCTTGCTGCAGAAAATCATGTCCCCCAATCCTCGGATTGATACCTGCCCATTCTCATCCAGGGCAGAAATGGCTGTCAAATTTGTATGGCCTCCTGTAACTTCAGGCAATATCAAATTATCAACTTGAAATGTGGCCCGTTTGATGGCATTTTGATCATCGCTGAAATCATCCCCTGTTTGTGCAAGGAAAATTAAATCGGCTGTCAGACAAACTTGAGACATGTAGCCTAAATCAGGATCACCTGTTGAATCAACGTAAATGCCAGTCGCCGCTAAAAACTCTTCTGTCCTGTCGGCCTCAAACAGGGCTAAAGAAAGTTGCTGCGATTCCAATGGTGTTACATCTAGCACGAAATCTGGACGAGGTTGGAGAGTCGGTAAGGCCGCAAATTCTGGTGTGGCGAATGGAATCTGATCAGGCAAGGGCGGTAAGCCGCTATCATTGCGGCAACTAACGACGAATATTGAGAGAATAAAGAGGAGAAGGAGCCATATCTGTTGATGGCGAGACATACAACACCTGCTTATGATTGGGTTATAGACTGCCACTGTTCCCGCAACGCCTTTGGCACTCGCGCCGGGCGCAGGGTTTGTAAGTTGCCAAAGAACCCCGTCTGTCTGGCCCAGGCCGCCACTTTATCTTCCACTTTTATCTCCGCTTCCACGATC